>NZ_CP035950.1:0-3833 GCF_004214875.1 'Catharanthus roseus' aster yellows phytoplasma | reverse complement strand
CAAAGGGGACTTTATAGGAGGAGGGTAAGAGTTAATTTGGATGTACTTCGGCTGGCCGCCTAGTTCGCTCTGCTCGTTGGGGGTAACTTTTAATCTTCAATTTCAACTTTATCTGCACCAAAAAATTGAATAGGAATGTCTTTTAAAGCTTTGTCCTGAGGATCATGATATAATTTATCATCTACATTTATAAAGATACAATTCTTTTGAATATATTTATGTTCTTTACCACCAGAAGATTCTTCTATTTCACACCAATCTGAAAAACTAATATCTTCATTACATAAAAAGATAGATAATTTATTACCAGATAATTTTCTTTTGGGAGAATATTTAACATCAACTATAAATCCTCTTTGGCCTCCAATAATGTTTTTTAATAAACCAGCACGTCTAATATCAGTTATACTTATATCATCATAAACATCGATTTTAAACCTATCATTATAGCTATTTTTGTTAAAATCTAACGAGCCCCTGATATAATTAAATTGTACTCGTTGATTATTTAGATAACTAATTATAAACTCGGTTTTACCAAGTTTACTAGCACCCTCGATTACAATGGATTTAGGACGATGCTCAGAAATCATCTCTTCCTTTATAGCCATTTTAATTTCTTGGGTAGTGTCGTTATCTTTAAAAGTATCAAAACTAAAAAATGATTCAGTTTCGTTTTCAAGTTCTTCAAGCAAATCTTCTGATTGTTTGATGAACTTTTTTTTTAGGATTTTTTCAATTAAATCTATTTGTTCATAATAAAAATCACGATCAAGATCTTTAATGAAAGTATCAAGAGATTTTTTAACTTGAGTTAAAGTTAAATTATCATCATAATAATATTGTTCTTTTAATCTATCAATTTCATCATAGATTAATTGTTTACGTTCTTCTTTTTGGTTTTGACGAACGTATTTTTTATGTCTTGGAGTACCTTCTTCGATGAAGTCACCATCTTTTTTGATATAGTTAATTGATTTTTCGATATCACGGGCAGATTCAATTTTGGGATGAAAACCTTCGATGTCAAAGAATCTTTGATTTGTAATTTGATAACGTTTTGTTAATTGAAACAAAACATGAGTATGGATTTCTTTATGGTCTTGATGGTTTTCGGTATTAGAAATGATATATGATATTTCTTGTTTTTTAGAAGCCATTAATTCTTTAATATGATTATGAATTTTATCTTTACCTAAAGGACATTTGGAATAGGTTAAAAAGATATCTTTAGTATTTAATCTAAATTTAGTTTTTTTCATTTTTTATCTCTTTCTTGTTAAAGCCCCTATTAGATTAGGGGCTATTTTTTTATTTATCTTTGCTATCTAAAAAGATAACTTTTTGAACAATAACTTTAGTTGAGGTTTTTTTTTCACCATCGTTATTAGTATATTTTTCCACTGATAAAGATCCTTCTACATATACTCTTGAACCTTTATGAAGATACATAAACATATTATCTGCTTGGTTTCTAAAAATAACACATGGAATAAAATTAACTTTATCTTTAATATTAACAGCTATACTAAAATCTAATTTAGATATTTCACCATCATTAGTATTAATAATTTTTGGTTCTAGGTCGTGAGTGATATTACCTATTAATTGAACTTTATTTAACATTTTATTTCTCCTTTCTATTTAAATTAAGCTAACAAAGCAAGAGGAGCAGCAATAGGACCTAGAGATGCAAATATAGGTGTTAGGACTACACAGCTAATAACAACTGCACCTGTGGTTAAAGTTACGACTGCGATATCTTTAATTAATTTATTATCATCGGTATCATAATTTGAATTCCAATCAAATTGATATTGCTCTTCTTCTTGTTCTTGTTTTTCAGTTTGTTTTTCAGTTTGAGGTTTTAATTGCTTTAAAGTTTTTAAACGTTTTAAAGAATTAATTAATCCAATTATATTTTGAACTTTATTAGTATCATGGATATATTGAGTTTGATATTGAAATTGGGTTTCAAATTTATTTTTATCTTTAATTGATTTAAATAATTTAGGTAATCTTAAACCTAAAAGAAATAAGAGAATTAGAAGAATAATTAAAATAAATATAATCCAAAGCTTTAATATTATTTTTCTTTTCTTACTCATGATTAATAAATTTCTTCTTCTTTAACAGTTCCATCTGGATTGTAATATATTGTTTTAATTTTAGTACCTGTTATAGGATTATATTGTTCAACAACATATTCTCTTAAAGAATTATGTTTAATAATTTGTATAATTTTTCCTTGTTCATTATGAATAGTATTTTTTATTTGCAAACTAGTTTGAGGATCAAATTCTTTAATCCAAAGTATAGTTTTACCATCATCATGATAAACAATTCTTTTAATTTCTTTTTTAGTTTGAGAATCTAATATTTTAATATGCTTTATAGTTTTACCATCTGGACGATAAACTATTTCTTTAATATTTGTTAATTCATCAACTTCAGATTCTATTTTTCTAAGAATAGCATTATATATTTCTTGTTCTTGTTGGTTATTAGTTTCAACTTTAGAGGTTTTTGATTGCAAAGAAAATAATAACATTGATAAAAGAACAATCACAGCTATTACAAATAAAAATCCCCAAAGGATTAAAATAATATTTTTTTTATTAGACTTATTTTTTTTCATATCTAAAATCTACTTTTTTAATTAAATTTTGTTTTTTTTGTAAATTAAGTTTGTATTCTAAATCTGATATTTTTTTATTTAATTGTTTTAATTCATCTAGATTAGAATTATTAGTTTGAACTGGTTGTTTTAATTCTGATTTGGGAATAAATAAATATTTTAATAATAATAAAAAAACATATATCCCTAAAATTAAAAGTTTAATGGGCCAATAAATAATAATTTTTATTATTTGCTTAACGATATGAAAAATAGAATCAAAGAAAACTAAAAAAGTAATAAAAGTTAAAATATAAAAAATAGATAAAGCAAAATTACAAATTATTGAAAAACTATTTGTCCAATTGCCCCAATAAAACCCAACGTTTCTGATGGCAATAATACTGTTAAAAATGTACTTAAAAAATGTTATAATATAAGTAACATAGTCATTTATTTTTGAAATAAATACGTCTATGTTTGAAATAGATGTTTGCATTTAATGCAGCCTCCTATATGGTAGTTATATAAATCGGTATCCGGGAAAAGATTAGATTTATATAACTATTTTTTTTTATATTTTTTTAATGTGAGCTTTACATAACAAAAATGACCCTACATATACGGACAGCGAAGAACGTATATATAAGGTCATTAATTATTTTAACATTTATTTGTGTTAAAAACTAATTCTTATTTTTGATTTCGCTGTCAATACACTTATATTATAACAAAAAACCTAAGAAATAACAAATAAAAAAATGAAAAATAAATAGTTTTTTCTTTTGAAATATTGACTCTCCAACCTACTCCTTTACCGATACTCACGGCAAAGGCGGTTGGTTCGTTTTAATTAATTTATAAAAAGATACACACATTATAAAAAAAGATACACACATTATAAAAAAAGATACACAAATTATAAAAAAAGATACACACATTGCAATGTGTGTAAAATCTGTGTAACATAAAAACTTAGGTATTATCAAGAAGCGCATGGGGCAATGTTATCGCCCATGCGCGTGTAAAGTTAGGAAATAACTAATAAAATAAAAAAAAATACACACATTTGGTTTTCAAAAATAAGTTTACCCCCCCCCCAACGTAAACACTAGCGAATTTGGGTATAAAAAAACCAACCCCTAAATCCCCAAAGGGGACTTTATAGGAGGAGGGTAAGAGTTAATTTGGATGTACTTCGGCTGGCCGCCTAGTT
>NZ_CP035949.1:0-600116 GCF_004214875.1 'Catharanthus roseus' aster yellows phytoplasma | reverse complement strand
TTTGATATTACCTTTAGTATTTTATTTTAATTATTGTTTTTTATTTGTTATATTATTTTTTATTAAATTATTATTATTATGAAGCACATTTTTTGTTCCTAATTCTAAAAAAAATAGCTTTTAACTTTATTTTTCCTCAAATTAAGGAAAAATTTATTAACATTTTAGGAACTATTTTTAACAGTTTGGAAACATTTTATTTTTAACAACTATTTTTAAAACTTTTTTGCTTTCACGTTTTTTCTAGAAAAAATAAAATTATTCAATAAAATAATAACATAAAAAGCCACAGTTTTTAGGAACAAAAAAAATAACTTTTTCCTAACTTTGAAAAACCTTTCTTTTTAAAAAAGAAGGAACAATTTTAGAAAAAATTAACTTTTATTTTAATCTTTTTCTAAGTTAGTTTTTTACAATTAAAAATTAATTTTTTTTAAAACTTAGGAACATTTTTTAAAACTTAGGAACATTTAAATCTATTTTTTCCTAACTTTTATTTTTATTTTATTTTTACTTTGTTATTGTTTTTTTATTCTAATTTATTGCGTTTTTTTTAAAAAAATATCAAAATATAACTTAAAAATGATAAAATAAATTTGTAATTGTTTTTAATTCTTTCAATTCTTTTTGGGTTATTTTTATTTTGAGTGTCTTTTTTAAAAAATTTTTATTGTTTTTAGACAATTTTTATAATCTTTTTTTACTTTTTTAATTAAGATCTATTAATTTCCTAAAACTTTTAAAATTTTCAATTTTTTATTATATATCGCTATTTTAATTAAAAAAATAAACAAAAAAATTATTTTTCATATTACTAATTCTAATACTTTTTGCCTCTCTTTTTTTATTTTTTGCTTCGCTATTATTTTTTCCTCCGATTTTTTTTCTTTAAATTTCTTTTTCTTCTTATTTTAATCCCCCTTTTTTCTATTCCCATTTACATTTTTTTTAATTCATATTCGTTTCATTTCACTTTTTTATTTACAACAAAATATTACAACATTAAATAAAAACAAAGGATTAGTAAATTACAATGAAAATTTCTATCAAAGATATTTTCCAAAAACCAGAGTTATTTTATCAAAAAAAAATAGTATTAAATGGTTGGGTTAGAAATTGTCGTTATCAAAAAAAATTAATTTTTATCGATTTAAATGATGGTACTTTTCTGGAGAATTTACAAATTATTTGTAAAGAAACCAAAACCAAAAACATCGAAATCGCCGCCGAAATTACCGAATTTAATGAAAACCAAAAAGTCAACACCAACAACAAATCTCCAAATAACATTAATTTAGAAAAATTAAAAGAAATGTTGCAAATTGGGGCTTCTTTGCAAGTGGAAGGCATTCTAAAAGCAACCAACAATCCCCAAACGCCTTTTGAAATTAGTGCCCAAAATGTTTCTCTTTTAGGCGCAAGTGATTTTTCTTATCCGCTTCAACCCAAAAAACATTCTAAGGTTTTTTTGAGAAAAATATCTCATCTAAGAGTGCGCACCAAACTTTTTGGATCAGTTTTTCGCATTAGAAATACCGCTTTTTTTGCCCTGCACAGTTTTTTTCAAAAAAAAGGTTTTTTTCACATCAACACCCCCATTATCACTGCTAATGATGGCGAAGGCGCGGGTGAATTATTTCAACTTACAACCCTTAATTTAGAAGCTTTGCCACAAACAAAAAACATTCCAAACGCTTCCAAAATTGCCGATGAGACTACCAGCAAAAATGAAATTGATTATCAAAAAGATTTTTTTGGCAAAAAAGTTTTTTTAACAGTAACAGGTCAACTAGAAGCAGAAGCGATGGCTTTGGGTTTGAATAAAGTCTATACTTTTGGTCCTACTTTTAGAGCTGAAAAATCAAATACTCCAAGACATGCTGCTGAATTTTGGATGTTAGAACCTGAAATGGCTTTTTGCAATTTATCTCAAAATTTAAAAGTCGCCCAAGAAATGTTACAATTTGTTATTGCTAAATGTTTAGAACAAAATTATCAAGATATAGAATTTTTGGATAAGACAGAAAAAAACGGTTTAATTGAAGAATTAAAAAACATCGCTGAGGAAAAAGAATTTTTGACAGTAAAATACGAACAAGCTTTAGAAATTTTGCAAAAAACCAACACCAAATTTGAAAACCCCCTTTTTTATGGCGCTGATTTGGCAACCGAACACGAAAAATATTTAACCGAAACACATTTTAAAAAACCAGTTTTTATTGTTGATTGGCCCAAAGAAATTAAAGCTTTTTATATGAAAAATAATCCCGATCAAAAAACAGTAGCTGCGATGGATCTTTTAGTTCCTCGTGTCGGAGAATTAATTGGCGGATCGCAAAGAGAAGAAAATTTATCAGTTTTAATTGAAAAAATGAACCAAATGAAAATTCCTCAAAAAGATTTGGAATGGTATTTAGATTTACGCCGTTTTGGGGGATGCATTCATTCAGGTTTTGGCTTAGGATTTGAAAGACTACTAATTTTTTTAACAGGATTAGATAATATTCGTGATGTAATTGCTTTTCCAAGAACTTATCATAATTTAGTTTTTTAAGTTTAATTAATAGTATCGTTTTTTATTTATCAATTTACAAGAACTTTAAAACTTTTTAACCTTTTCTTAAATATTTTTTAACTCTAAAATGTTTTTCTAAAACATTTTTTTATTTTTTGTTGGGAATTTCGCTTTTAATTATTTTTAAAAAACAAAAAAATTGCAAAATCATATTTAATATTTTTTAACTATTAATTGTCAATATTTTTTAAACATTTATAAAATTTTATAAAATTTAAAAAAGTAAACAAAAGTCCAAAAATAAAAAAATCACCAATAATTAAAAAATGATTAAATTCATCTAAAAGATAAAAACCAAAAATCAAAAAAATCAAAAACAATAAAAAAAGTTAAAAATAATAAAATCAAAATAATAAAACCAAAACCAAAACCAAATCAAACCAAACCAAAATCACAAACACAAACACAAAATTAAAAGCCAAAAAGCTAAAAATAAGGAATACAAAAAATGGGTATAAAATTAGAACAAGTTTCTAAAATTTTCATCGATAAACAAACTAAAAAAGAAACTTATGCTGTAAAAAAAATTGACATCAACATTCCTAAAGGAAAATTGGTAAGTCTTTTAGGTCCTTCGGGTTGTGGCAAATCGACTACTCTTTACATGATTGCAGGGCTTCATCCTATTTCGGCTGGAAAAATATTTTTTGGCGACAAAGATGTCACTAACCTGCCTATTGAAAAAAGAGGTATTGGTTTAGTTTTCCAAAATTACGCTCTATATCCTCATATGACAGTTAGACAAAATATTTCCTTTCCACTGGAAAATCTAAAATTTGCGCGTGACATTATTGTGCAAAAAGTAGAAGAAATTGCCAATTTAGTGGGAATTGCCGATCATTTAGACAAAAAACCTCAGCAACTTTCAGGCGGACAACAACAACGAGTAGCAATTGCAAGAGCCTTAGTAAAAGAACCTCAAGTTTTGCTTTTAGATGAGCCCTTATCCAACTTAGATGCAGGGTTACGCCTCAAAACTAGAGAAGAAATTAGAAGAATCCAACGAAAAACTGGAATCACTGCTATTTTTGTTACACACGACCAAGAAGAAGCAATGTCTATTAGTGATGAAATTTGCTTAATGAATAAAGGACAAATCCAACAAAAAGGCGCTCC
This sequence comes from 'Catharanthus roseus' aster yellows phytoplasma, assembly GCF_004214875.1. Lineage (NCBI taxonomy): Bacteria > Bacillati > Mycoplasmatota > Mollicutes > Acholeplasmatales > Acholeplasmataceae > Candidatus Phytoplasma > 'Catharanthus roseus' aster yellows phytoplasma. Next base: position 596,425 of record NZ_CP035949.1, on the reverse strand, counting down.
TCAAGAAGTTTATGCCAATCCTAACAACTTGTTTGTTGCCAAATTTTTAGGCAATCCGCTTATCTCTATTTTTGAAGGAAAAATTACTTTTGGAAAAGTAACTATTGGAGATTCACTTCTTTTTGATTTTTCTTCTAACAAAACTTTAAAAAACCTAAATCAAGAAATCTATGTAGCCATTCGTCCCGAAGGTTATTGGTTTGACACAAACGGTAATTTTGAAATCGAACCTCTCTTTTTAGAAAATATGGGAAGAAACCTAATGATGTTAGCAAGACATCCGCAAGCTGTTAAAAACACTTTCCACCTTGTCTTTGATGAAAAAAGTAAAGATATTATTTTTCCCCAAGGATTTGTTGCCAAGAAAAAAATTAGATTCCAAATTAAAGAAAATAAGTGTTTTCTTTTTGATAAAAAAACCGAAAATAGGATTTTTTAAATGTCATTGCTAAAAAAACTTTTCCATCACAATTCCACTAAATATTCCAAACATAATCATTGGTATTATTTGGCGCCTGCCTTAATTCTTATGGTTTTATTTAATTTTTATCCTTTGGTAAAAACACTTTTTATTTCTTTGGATAGTAGATATAATAAATTTGCAGACACATTTTCTTATTCGTTTAATTTTTCCAATTACACTACTACTTTTTGTGATCCTGATTTTAGAACTGCACTTTTTAACACTTTTTTACTGGTGTTTGTTGCTGTTCCTATTTCTATTTTTTTGTCTTTAATGATTGCCTTAGCACTTAACAGTGTTTATAATCGTTTTTTAAAAAATATCTTTCAAACCATTTTTTTCCTCCCTTATTTAACAAATCCTGTTATTATGGGAATGGTTTTTGCAGTCCTTTTTTATCACAATAGTTTTGGCATCCAAACGCGCCCTGAAGGTTTTTTTAATTCTTTTTTTGGGCTACAACAAGATTGGATTAACATTGCAGCTCCTTATTCGTATAAAATGTTTGTTTTAATTTTTTATGTAGTGTGGAAATCCCTTCCCTTCCAAATTTTAATTTTTAGTGTGGGATTAAAAAACATTAGTAAAGATTATTACGATGCTGCCAGAATTGACGGCGCTTCTAAAATAACTATTTTTAGAAAAATTACTCTTCCTCTACTTGCTCCTACTATTTTTTATCAACTTATTATTGCAATAATTCAAGTTTTTAAAGAATATGAATCTGTTATTGGAGTTTTTGGTAATTCCGATATTACTAAGGTAAATACTGTGGTAGGCTATATTTATCAACAATTAGAAGGAACTTTAATGGATTCTTATTCCAGAGGCGCTGCAGCCACTGTTATTTTGCTTTTAATTTCTATTCTTTTTACTGCCATTAATTTTTTCTTTTTTGAAAAGAAATTAAATGAATAAAATAAATAATAAATAAGGATCGAACCTTGATAATTATGTCAAATTCAAATAATAAAACAAAACTCATTTTTGCCAAACTTAAAAAACATTTACCCAAAGTTTGTGCCACTTTTACCAAATACTTTTTTTTGTCTGTTTTTGCTCTTTTTTTGGCTATCCCTTTTTATTGGATGCTAAATTTAGCTCTACAAGACAATCCTGCTTATCCTAGTTTTTTTCCTAAAGATTTGACGTGGAACAACTTCTCTTTTCTATTTACCCGTTATAGCTTGTTTTTGACTTTTTTTAAAACCCTTACTGTTGTTTTTATCTCTACTGTTTTAGGTATTTTTGTCTCTATTATAACTGCTTTTGCTCTTAGTATTTTAGAATTTAGAACTAAAAAAATTATATTAGGAGTCTTTCTAATCACCACTATGATAACTACTGAAAGTATGTTTTTAACTAACTATCAAACAGTTGCACGCCTAGGTTTTGTTGATTCTGGTCAAGGTACGCGCGTTTTTAGTGGCATTTATTTAGCAATGATTCTTCCCTTTCTAATCAATGTATTTCATATTTTTTTATTAATGCAAAATATCAAAAAAATTCCCAAAGAACTCTATTTATCTGCCAAAGTTGATAGTAGTAGTGATTGGAAGTTTTTATACAAAATTTTAACTCCGCTTTTAAGAGATAACATCATTAATATCATTATTTTTAGAGCAGTTGCTACTTGGAATGCTTATTTGTGGCCTGAACTTGTAGGCGGGAAATTGCTTACTAATGTGATTAGAAATATTTTTGACTCTGAAAAAAACCAACATTTAGTCAATCAACAAATGGCAGCTACTGTTTTGATGACATTACCTTTAGTTTTGTTGTTCATTTTTTGTAAAAGATATGTTTTAGAAGGAAAATTAAACAGTGGTATCAAAGGATAAATCAAAAATCATTCATTTTTTTACTTGCTTATTTGTTATTTTAGCATTTATTGTATTATTTCCTAAAATTGATTCTAATGCTTTAAGAAATAACCATGAACAAGAATTAAATGAAATGCTTACCAAATATAAAGATAGCGAAGCATGGGAAAAATTTCTAGAAAAACCCATCGAAATTGTTTTTTGGCATCGTTTAGATCCTGAAAAAGAAAAAGGAAAACCAAAAACTGCTTTAGAAGAAATTATTGAAGAATTTAGAAAAAAATATCCCAAAATCAAAGTAAAAACAGAATATAAACCTAGTTGGAGTGGGATTGTAAAAAACATTAATGTAGCTCTTCCAGCCAACAACGAACCTCATTTAATTGTTTCTTATGCTGATCATTTAGTAAATTATTATGAATCAGGTAAATTAGTTCCCCTTGATGGATTTAAAGATCACACCAATGAAAAAATCAAATTAGACCCTTGTACAACAGATCCCCAAACAGAAAAAACATATTTTTATTCTAGTTTTGAAAATGAGGCTCAATTGCCTTTGGGTAATGAAAAAGAACCAGGGAAATGGTATTCCTTGCCATTTTCTAAATCTATTGAATTGATGTATTACAATCAAGATTATTTTAAACAATTAAAAGGCAAAATTCAAAAACAAAAAATCGGAATCGATTCCGATTTTGAATCTTGTTTTGACAATTATGATAACTCTAATTTTGAAGGCAAACTTAAAGATGGTATTACATGGGAACAAATGGAAAAGTTATGCAAAGTAATTAAACAAGTTGACTCTGAAAAAATCCCTATTTCTTACGATTCTGAATCTAATTTATTTATTATATCTTCCGAACAAAGAGGAATTGAATATACAACTTCACCAATTAAAAAAGATCCATCAAGTCGTGAAGTAGGAGTACGTTTTAATAATCCAGATGCTAAAAAAATGATTAAAGATTTTAAAAAATTTTATGATAAAAAATATTTAATTACTCGTAAATTATCTGGTGAAAGTTATACTACTCATTTATTTATGGATCAAAAAATTTTAATGGATATTTCTTCTTCTAATGGATTTGAATATGTTTCCAAAGCTCCATTTAAAGTAGGGATAACTTCGGTTCCTTATTGGAAAAAAGGAAAACAAGGTCCTGAGTCAGGCAAAAGAAAAGTTTTACAACAAGGTTCTAATATTAATTTATTTTATAAAAAAGATAAAGATGAAGTGCTTGCTTCTTGGTTGTTTTTAAAACATTTAACTTCTAAAGAAACAAACGAAAAATTAATCCAAAAACTTAGTCAATTTCCTACTCGTCCTTGTTATGATAAAAGCATCCAACCAGAACAAACAAATTCTGAAAATCCTTCCAAAAATTCTAAAAATCCAGAAATAAATAAAGATATTTTTGACTTTATGAAACGTGAAAGAAAAGAAGATGAAGAATCATCTCAAACAGGTAACCCCATTTATTTCTTTTCTCCCACTTTTAGAAAATCCCAGATGTCGCGTATAGTTGTAGAAAAATTAGTAATAGATTGTTTTTTAGATAAAGACTTAGACAAAAACATCGATACATTATTTAATGAAGCCCAACAAAAAGCAAACTCCTAAAAACTTATTAAAATTAACAAATTAAAGGAACATTATGAAAATTATTTACAATAAAATTAAAGCTTTTGAAACAATTATTATTCACGGACACATCAATCCAGATGGTGATTGTTATGGCGCTCAACTAGGTTTAAAAGATGCAATTACAGCAACTTTTCCCCAAAAAAAAGTCTATGCAGTAGGGCAACAAAATCATTCTTTATCTTTTGTAGGTGTGATGGATGAAGTTTGTGATTCTTTGTACCAAAGCGCTCTTGCTATTGTTGTTGATTGCGGTCAAGAAAACAAAATTAGTGACCAAAGATTTAAATTAGCTAAAGATACAATTAGAATTGATCATCATTTATTAATGGATAATTACTGCAATTATCAATGGGTAGATGCTAATTATTCTTCTTGTTCTCAAATGATTTTTGAATTTAAAGAAAAATGCAATATGAAATTAACTCATAAAGGTGCTTTGGCTATGTATGTAGGTATGGTAACTGATACTGGTAATTTTTGTTTTGATAGAGTTGACCAAAACACTCTTAAAGCTGCTTCTTCCTTACTTGCTTTTGACCTTGATGTATCACAAATTTTTTTTCATCTTAACAAAGAAACTCTTACCTTGTTTCAATATAAAGCCTATATTTATCAAAATGTAGTTACTTCCCAAGGATTTGCTTACGTTTTTATTTCTCAAGAAACATTGAAAAAATTTAACTTACATATTGACGTTGCTGCAAGTTTGGTTAATATTTTGGGTCATTTAGAAAATCATCCAGTTTGGGCTTTTTTCTTAGAACAACCAGATTTAACAATTAGAGCTCGCATTCGTTCTCGTGGTCCTGAAATTAACTCCATTGCTAGACAATTTAAAGGCGGAGGTCACCTTAGAGCTTGTGGTGCTACTTTAAATAACAATCAAGAAATGACTTTTTTCATAGCTCAAATAAAAGACTCAATTAAAGCTTTTGAAACCAAATCCCAAGACAAAAATCCAAAACTAATTAAAAATTAATTAACAATAAAATTAATAAATTCAATAAATACACATATAAAAAAATCTCCAATAACCAATAATAAAATTAACCAAATAAAACTTTTATTTTGATAATTCTTTTTCCTTTTCTTTTCGGTTGTAAATTATTTTCATATTATAAATGATAAATATCAATTTAAAACAACATTCAATAAATGAAAAGATTACAAAATCATAAAGAAAGGAGCCCCCAATAAATGTTTTTTGATACTATTGCTGCTATTTCAACTCCTTTAGGAACAGGAGGAGTTAGTGTAATTAGGGTTTCTGGCAACAATTCTATTGCAGAAATAAATAAAATTTTTAAAGGCAAAGACCTTACCAAAACCAAAACACACACCATTACTCACGGTTTTATCCTCAACAAAGACCAAACTATTTTGGATGAAGTTTTGATTTCTATTTTTAAAACTCCTAATTCTTTTACTGGCGAAAATGTTGTAGAAATTAATGCTCATGGCGGTATTTTAATTACGCAAATGGTTTTAGAAAGAGTTTTGTCATTAGATATTAGGTTGGCTTTTCCAGGCGAATTTAGCCAAAGAGCCTATCTTAATGGAAAAATGGACCTCATTCAAGCTGAATCCATTATGGACCTAATTCATGCCACTAATGAAAATGCCATTAAAATTGCTCATTCTGGTTTGCAAAAATACACTTCTCAATTAGTGACTTCTTTGCGCGACCAAATCCTTAATTTAATTGCTCAAATTGAAGTTAATATTGATTATCCTGAATATGATGATATTCCTCAAATCACCCAACAAAAAATTGCTTTGGAAGTTAAAAGTTTAATCAAGCAATTAGAAAATATTTTGAACCACTCCCATAAAAATAGATATCTTAAAGAGGGAATAAAAACTTTAATTGTTGGACGTCCCAATGTTGGTAAATCAAGCCTTCTTAATGCTTTTTTAAACGAAACCAAAGCTATTGTTTCTGATATTTCAGGCACTACCAGAGATTTTGTTGAAGCTTATTTTAATTGTCAAGGTATCACCCTTCATTTAATTGATACTGCAGGCATTCGTAAAACTGATGATCCCATTGAAAAAATAGGAATTTTAAGAACAGAAAAAATGCTTTTACAAGCAGAATTAATTTTATTAGTTTTAGATCAAAGCAATCATTTGCAAGAAGAAGATATCCAACTTTTGCAATTAACCAAAAACCATCCGCGCATTATTATAGGAAACAAAGCGGATTTGAAAAGTGATAAATTAATTTCTTCTCTTTCCAACAACTCTTCCCAATTAGCCCCACAAGAAATTATTTCAGTTTCGAGTTTGGATAAAACAGGGTTTTTAGAGTTACAACAAACAATTTTAAAAAAATTCCAATTAAATGATATCCAGCCCAAAGATTTTAATTATTTTTCTAATGCAAGACACATTAATCAAATCCAAATTGCTCTTCGATCTTTCCAAGATTTGCAACAAGCCATTTTGCAATCAATGCCAATCGATATTTATTCTATTGATCTTACTAAAGCTTATAAAGCGTTAGGACAAATTATAGGTGATAATCAAGAAAATAGTTTAATTAAAGAATTGTTTTCTAAATTTTGTTTAGGAAAATAAAAGAAACCCAAAAAATAAGAAAATATCAAGACCCCCCAACCAACATCATTTTAACTAAACTAATATTTTAACAAATACAAAGAAAGGAACAAATATGAAATTTATTGAAACCCAAATTAAAAACTTTGACACTATCATTATTCACGGACATAAAAATCCTGATGGGGATTGTTATGGTTCTCAAATAGGTTTAAAAAATATGATTCAAAATACCTTTCCTCATAAAAATGTTTATGTGGTGGGGCAAACCAAAAACCATTTAACTTTTTTGGGTCAAATGGATGAAATACCAGATGAAACTTACCAAAATGCTTTAGTAATTGTAGTTGACTGCGGTACTACTCAAGCCATCAGTGACCAAAGATTTAAATTGGGAAAAGTTGTTATTCGAATTGATCATCATATTTTAATCGAAAATTATGGTAATTATCAATGGGTTGATGATTCTTTTGGTTCGTGCTCCGAGATGATTTACTTGTTAAAAGAAAAACTCAATTTAAAACTAACTTTTAAAGGTGCTTTGGCTATTTATGTTGGTTTAATTACAGATACTGGTAATTTTAGGTATCATAGAGTAAGTGCCCAAACTTTAAGAATTGCCTCAGAATTACTTAATTATGGTATTGATGTTGCTTTGGTGGAACAAAATATCAATAAAGTAACACTTAATTTTTTAAAATATCAAGGATATATATGTCAAAATATTATTGCTTGTGACGGATTTGCCTATGTTTATGTGAATCAACAAATCATTGAACAATTCAACATTACTTTAGAAGATGTTTTTTTGTCGATTAATATTTTATCTAATATTAAAAATTTCCCCTTTTATGCTCTTTTTTTTGAACGTCCTGATTCTAAAATTCAAGTGCGTATTTGTTCTAACGGACCGCAAATATATCATATTGTTCAAAAATATGGTTGTAAAGGTCACCTAAGAGCTTGCAGTATGTTTTTGCCATCCGAAAAAGAAATTTTGCCTTTTGTTGCTACAATAAAAAAAGAAATTGCACCCTTTTTCAAAACCACTTAAAAATTTAGATTCCAAATAATAAACACCAATCAACTAATTACTAAAAAAAGACTCCCTTTTTCTTGTGATTTGTGTTATAGTTATGATATATGTTATTTAATTTTTTAGTATAAAATAAATATTATATCACACATTATTATTTAGATAAAATTTTTTGCCCTTTATTATTTTCTCTCCTCCATTATCTTTGTTTTTCACCAATTTTTTAAAAGATCAAAAAACTAAAAACTACACAAAAGAAAGGGTTTTATGATTAAAATCAGCTTTTTTGACAACCAAATACAAGAATTTATTTCAGGTATAACTCCTTTGGCAATTTGGAAAAAACACTTATCTACACATTTCAAAAAACCAGTTGCAGCCCTTTTCAACGACCAACCAATCGAACTTGATTTTCATTTGAAAGAAAACGGCAATTTAGAAATTTTAACCGAATCTGATCCTAAATCTTTGGAAGTTCTTAATCACAGCACCGCTCACCTTATGGCGCAAGCTGTTGCAAGACTTTATCCAGGTGCCCTTTTTACAGTAGGACCTGCCATTAAAGAAGGATTTTATTATGATATTGATTTTCAAAATCACACCATTTCGGAAAAAGGTTTTCTTGCCATTGAAAAAGTAATGCATCAAATTTCTTTGGAAAACCACCCCATTACAAGAGAAGAAGTTTCTTTCGAACAAGCCCAAAAATTATTTGCTTGCAACCCTTATAAAAAAGTTTTGCTGGAAAAATTTCGCAACCAGACTATCAGTATTTATCGTCAAGGAGAATTTTTTGATCTTTGCCGCGGCGGTCATGTAACCAAAACAAGCCTTATTAAACATTTTAAACTTTTAAAAATATCAGGAGCTTATTTTCAAGGAGATGCCAAAAACAAAACTTTGACTCGCATCTATGGTACTTCTTTTTTCAAAAAACAAGCGCTTGCGGACCACTTGCAACTTTTGGAAGAAAGAAAAGAGCGCGACCACAAAAAACTTAACAAAGAACTAGATTTATTCATGTTTCATAAAGAAGTTGGTTTGGGACTTCCCTTTTGGCTTCCTAAAGGAGCTACTGTAAGGCGCATCGTTGAAAGATATATTGTTGACAAAGAATTAAGTTATGATTATCATCATGTCTATACGCCCATTATGGCAAATACTGAACTTTACCGTATTTCTGGACATTTGGACCATTATGATTCTAATATGTTTCCCATCATGACTTTGGAAAATGGTGAAAAACTAGTTTTAAGACCAATGAATTGCCCTCATCACATGATGATTTATAAAAAAACTCCTCATAGTTATAAGGAATTGCCTTTGCGTATTGCTGAATTAGGAATGATGCATCGGTTTGAAAAATCAGGAGCTGTTTCTGGTTTACAAAGAGTAAGAGAAATGACTCTTAATGACGCTCATATTTTTGCCTGTCCTGACCAAATCAAAGAAGAAATGAAAAAAATTATTAATTTAATTTTAGAAGTTTATCGTGATTTTAATATTAAAAATTATGAGTTGCGCCTAAGTTATCGTGACCCTAATGACACAGAAAAATATTTTAATGACGATCAAATGTGGCATCACGCTGAAAAAATCCTCAAAGAAACTATTCAAGAATTGAGCCTACCCTTTAAAGAAGCCATCGGAGAAGCTGCCTTTTATGGTCCTAAATTAGATGTGCAAGTGTTTACTGCCCTAGGCAACGAAGAAACATTATCAACAGTACAACTTGATTTTTTGCTCCCTCAAAAATTTGATCTTACTTTTATTGGAGAAGACAACAAACACCATCGTCCTGTTGTCATTCACCGCGCAGTTGTTTCTACTATGGAAAGATTTTTAGCGCATTTAGTAGAAGAAACAAAGGGTGTTTTTCCTTTATGGCTTGCTCCTGTACAAGTGCTTTTAATTCCTGTGTCTGCTCCTCTACATTTGGAATTTAGCCAAAAAATTAAAGAAATGTTACAATTACAAAATTTCAGAGTAGAAATTAATTCCAAAGATACTACTTTGGGTTATAAAATTAGAGAAGCACAAAAATTAAAAATTCCTTATCAAGTTGTAATTGGCGACAACGAAATGATTAACAATTTAATTACTTTTAGAAAATATGGCTCTCACCAACAAACCACAATTAAAGTTGATGAGTTTGTTTCTTTGTTAAAAGACCAAGTTTTGCAAAAAAAATAACCTCTTAATTGCCAAAATCCCCCAAAAACTATTGACAAACCGCACTTTTTATTATATAATTAGGACAGTATTGTTATTGTTTTATTTTATAATATTCAAAATACAATTATAAAAATTATCAAAGATTTTGTAATAATCTTATGATATTAACGTGAAAAGAAGAGTTTTCTCTCGCCTGATTAACAATTAGTTTTTAGGCAAATGGCACATAAACATTTAATTTTTTTGTAAAAAAAATGCAAAAAACATTTAGTGTTAGTTATTTTAGAGAAGAGAAATGTTCATTGGGCGTTTCTCTTTTTTTATTTTATTTTCTCTTTTTGCCTTGTTTCATTTTCATGTTATGTCATTTCATTTCATTTTTACAAAATAACCCCAAACCTAAAGGAGGTTTTAAATATTAAAATCAACAAATTTAAAAAAAGTTCCAATTCCGATTTATATAATGAAAATATCCCACAAGGGAAATACCTCATTATTGATGAAAAAGGCGAACAATTAGGTGTTTTTGACCAAAAAGAAGCCTTAAAATTATCAGAACAAAAAGAAATTGATATTGTAGTGGTAAACGCAGATGCCTCACCGATGGTAGCGCGACTAATGAATTATCAAAAACATCGTTATAACCAACAAAAAAAACTTCGTGAAGCCAAAAAGAAAACCCAAATTATTGTTTTAAAAGAAATTCGCCTCAATCCTACCATTGATAAAAATGATCTAAATACTAAAATTAAACAAGCTCAAAAATTTTTAAAACAAGGCGATAAAGTAAAAGTTAGTATGCGTTTTCGTGGTCGTATGATTAATAATTTTCAATTAGGAGAAACAGTTTTTAAACAAGTTATGCAAGATTTGAAAAACCTATCTCAAATTGAGACTCCTTTAAAATTACAAGGTAATCAACTAACAGCAGTTCTGTCCCCTTTAAAATAACCCTTAAAGGTTATGAATGGTATTTGAATGGCTGAAAAATTACCCAAAACAAAACGCGACTCAACCAATTTACAAACCAAAAATATTTTTTTGCACCCAATTAAAAATTAAAAATAAATAAAATAAGAAAGGATGATTAAAGTGATTAAGAAAAAATCCCACAGCGGGCTTAAAAAACGAATTAAAATTACTAAAAAGAAAAAATTATTAAGAGGCCATGCCTACAAAAATCACCTTGCAGCTTCCAAAACTACTAAACAAAACCGCCAACTAAGAGGAGTTACTTGTGTTAAACTTTGTGATTACAACAGAATCAAAACTCTTATTAGAGGATTATAGAAAGGAAAAAGAATATGGCAAAAATTAGTTTTACTCCTGCAAGACACCGTCGTCGCAAAAAAGTTTTAAAAATGGCAAAAGGATATTTTGGTTCCAAAAGCACTCTTTACAAAACAGCTCACGAGCAAGTAATGCGCTCTTTGCAATACGCTTATAGAGACCGCAAACAAAGAAAAAGAGATTTTCGTAAATTATGGATCTCCCGTATTAACGCTGGTGCTATGTTATGCGGCATGCAGTATTCTCGTTTAATGCACGGACTTGCTTTGGCAAAAGTAGATGTTAATCGTAAAGTATTAGCAGATTTAGCACATTTACAACCAGAAACTTTCGCACAATATGTTCAATTAGCAAAAGAAGCCTTAGTGCAATTTCAACAAACATTAAAACAAAAAGAAGCGCAAGTAACTAAATTACAAGAAGAACAATTAAACCAACTTGCACAAAAAGAAGAAAAACCATCTCAACTTAAAAAACCCCCAAAACCACAAACCACTCAAGAAAAATTAGAAGAAGCAAATTCGCCAAAATTAGAAAAAAAAGAATTAAAAGAAAACGCTCCTAAATTAGAACAAAAAGAACCCACTCAAACAAAAGAGCAAGAACAAACACAAGAACAACAAGAAAAAACAGAACCAACTAAAGAACAAACTGAACAAACTCAAAATTTAGAAGCTAAACCTTCTTTACAAGAAAAAACAGTTGAACCTGTAAAAGCTGTTGAAGTTTTGCAACAAGAAACACAACCACAACCCGAAGAAAAAACTTCTCTACAACCTGAAAAAGTTTTATCTACTGAAATTTCTGAGGAAAAATCCGATGATGCTTTGGAAACAAAACCACAAACTACCCAAGTTAAAGCAAAAAAACCTTCTTTAGATTTATCTAAAATGTTGCTTCTTGAGTTAAAAAAATTAGCTAAAGAACACAAAGTTCCTAATTTTCATAAACTTAAAAAAGCCGAAATTGTTACAGCTTTAAAAAAGCTCTTGCTAAAAAAATAATTTAAAAATTTCAAAATACGTATTTTCATGATTTTTCATTTTTTAATTTTAAACTTGATTTGTATGTTTTTTCATGAATAATTATTTTTTAATTTTTCATTTTACAATAATTAGAAAAAATAAAATAGGAGTTATATAATATAATGAATCAAATGAAACAAAAACGTTTACAAGGATTTTACTCTTTATTATTGGCAACTTTTTTCTTTTTGGTAGCTGGATGTTGTTTTTTTGACCAAACTTTCCAACTTGGAAGTCTGAAATTCCAACTAGGATTATTTTTCTTAGGTATCCTTTTATCGCTATTTACTTATTTAGTAGTTTTTAAAAAATACAAAGAAACTTTATCCAAGCTTCGTTTTGTCTTTGCCCTAGAAGCTTTTGTCTTTGTTTTTGTCATTGTTACTGCCTTTTTGTTACCAGGATTAGGCTTGTTAAATATTGATGATTTCAAAACCAAAAACCCTTTAGTTGGCAAACTTTTAACTTTTAACTATTGTTTATCATTGATGTTTGTTCTTCACAGCTTCATCAATTTAAATATTAATTATTTCAAGAAACAAAACTTTTCATTTTTCATTTTATATCTTTTAATGTTTGGATTTGGTTGTTTCGGATTAGGTAGCAATTTATTTGAAAACTTAAAAGATATCATTTTAAAATCATTTGCTGTTTTATCTTTAATGCACAGTATTTATCTTACATTTAAAGGAATTAAACAATTCCAAACCGCTAGTTTACACGCACCCAAAAAGGAGAATGAAAATGAGTGATTTAGTTTCTTTATTAAAAGATTTAACAATGTTAAATGGTATTCCAGGTCAAGAAAAAGCAGTTGCTAATTATGTAGTTGACAAAATCAAAAACCAAGTAGACTCCATCGAATATGATAATTTAGGCTCTGTGATTGCTTGTAAAGGAAAAACAGGACCTCGCATTATGTTTGCAGGACATTTGGATGAAATAGGCTTAATAGTTAAGCAAATTACTCCAGAAGGTTTTATCAAATTCCAAACTCTTGGTGGTTGGTTTTATCAAGTGATGCTTGCTCAAGTTTGGCAAATTCACACCGATAAAGGTATTCTTAAAGCAGTTACTGGTTGCAAACCTCCGCATGTAATGTCTTTTCAAGAGCGCAATCAAGTTATCAACACTTCTTCTATGTATTTAGATATTGGAGTTGCCAACAAAGAAGAAACCTTAAAATTAGGCGTTCGCGTTGGTGATATGGTAACTCCTTATATAGAATTCAGCACGCTTGGTAATTCTGATTATCTCCTTGCAAAAGCCTTAGATAATCGCGTGGGAGTTGCAATTGTGATGCAAGTTTTACAAAATGTCAATCCTACTACCAATCAATTTTTTGGTGTTTTTACTACCCAAGAAGAAGTAGGACTACGCGGAGCTCAAACCAGTGCTCACAAAGTACACCCTCAAATTGCTATTGCTGTTGATACTGGTATTGGAAATGATGTTCCAGGGGGTGAAAAAGAAGGGCACACTCTAGGAAAAGGTCCTCAAGTTTTAGTTTATGATGGGGGCTTAGTCGCTCACAAAGGATTGCGTAATTTTGTCCTTAAAATCGCTGCCCAAAACAATATCCCTGTGCAAGAAATAAGTGGCAGTGGTGGTAGAACCGATGCTGCAACTATGCATTTAGTGCGCGAAGGAGCCGCTTCCTTATCTTTTGGCGTTCCTGTACGCTACATTCATTCCCACACTTCTGTAGTTCACAAACAAGACATCATAAACACTGTTAAACTTTTAACTTTGTTAGTAAATCAATTAGACGAAAAAAAAGTTAACGAAATTTTATTTCAATAAAAACATTTCCAAAATTAAATAATTTCTCATTGGCAAACTAAATTATTTGAATAAAATATTTTAGTTTGTTTCTTGTAAATAGGCACCTTTTTATAACTTATAATCAAAATAACTTCATTTCAGACCACCTTATTTTGCAAATTTACACACCAAACCACAAGTAAATAATTTACTTTTGTTTTTATTTTGGCAAATGCAAAAATTAAAAAAAGATTTTTTTAGTATAATATTATTAAGCAATTATTGCTTTTTTGAAGGAGAAATAAAAAAATGGTTTTTGAAAAAATTAAAGCTTTAATTGCCACCCAATTATCTTTAGACGCTTCTACAATTACTTTAGACACTCGTTTTAAAGAAGATTTAGGACTTGATTCGCTAGACGCTTTAGAACTAGTTATGGAAGTAGAAAGAACATTTCAAATCAACATTAGTGATGCAACTTTACAAAATTTTAAAACCGTTCAAGATATCGTTTTTTACATCACCAAAAACACCCCTTAAACTAACTCATTTTCTTTTTCAATCATTTTCACAATTAATTTAAATTTATTACCACATTATAACACATTATAAAAGTTAAAACAAATATAGAAGGCTTTCGAGTATGACAAAATTAATTTATGATTTTAAACAAATAGAACATAAATGGCAACTTTATTGGCAACAAAATAAGGTGTTCAAAACTCAAGATAACTTTTCACAAAAGAAATTTTATTGTCTTGATATGTTTCCTTATCCTTCTTCTGAAGGGCTTCATGTAGGCCATATTGAAGGTTATACTGCAAGCGATATTATGAGTAGGTTCAAACGCATGCAAGGTTTTAATGTTTTGCATCCTTTTGGTTGGGATTCATTTGGGCTGCCTGCCGAACAATATGCTTTGCAAACAGGCAAAACTCCCCGCACTTTTACTTATGAAAACATCAATAATTTTAAAAAACAAATTCAAAGTATTGGTAAAAGTGTTGATTGGGATAGAGAACTTGCCACCTCAGATCCTTATTTTTATGCCTGGACTCAATGGATTTTTAAAAAACTTTACGAAAAAGGACTAGCAGTTCTCAAAAATACAGAAGTAAATTTTTGCCCTAATTTAGGAACAGTGCTTGCTAATGAAGAAGTAATTTCTAATGAAAAAGGGATGTTTTCTGAAAGAGGCAATCATCCAGTTGTTAAAAAAAAGATGAAACAATGGGTTTTAAAAATAACTCAATATGCAGACAGACTTTTAGACGACCTTAATTTAGTTAATTGGCCTTTAAATGTGAAAGAAATGCAAGCTAATTGGATTGGCAAAAATAAAGGTGCAATCATCTCTTTTCCAGTTTCTGACCAAAAAATAACTTTAAAAACTTTCACCACTCGCCCTGATACTCTTTTTGGTGTAACTTTTTTAGTAATAGCGCCCGAACACGAATTAGCCTTACAACTCACCAAACCCGAATACCAACAAGCAGTTAACAATTATTTGGAATTAACCAAACAAAAAAAAGACTTAGAAAGAGACATCAATAAAGACAAAACAGGTGTTTTTACGGGTAGTTTTGCAATTAATCCTTGCAATAACACCAAAATTCCTATCTGGATTGCTGATTATGTCCTTCCTCATTATGGCACAGGTGCTTTAATGTCTGTTCCTTTTCATGATCAAAGAGATTTTGAGTTTGCTCAAAAACATGGTCTAAAAATGATTCAAGTTATAACTCCCCCGTCTTCTGATTTGGAAAATCCTACCGCCAACCAACCCAACCCTCCCTTAACTGAAGCTTATACGGGAGAAGGCATCCACATCAATAGTGATTTTTTAAATGGTCTTAATAACGAACAAGCCAAAACTAAAATGTTGCAATTTTTAGAAAAAAATAATCACGGTTACTCTCATTATACTTATAAATTGCGTGATTGGGTCTTTTCGCGCCAACGATATTGGGCAGAACCCTTCCCCATTTATTATGATGACACCAACAATAAAATTTATACTGATAGCGACGAAAACTTGCCCATAGAACTTCCTTTTTTGGAACAAATCAAACCATCAGGCACAGGCGAATCGCCTCTCTCCAAAGCCCATTTTTGGCTATATTTTGAAAAAGATGGCAAAAAATATCGCAGAGATTCTAACACTATGCCACAACTTGCAGGTAGTTCTTGGTACTATATTGGCTATATTTTGAAAAATTATTTGGGTCTAATCCCATTAAATACCACAAAAGCAAAAGAACTACTTGACTATTATTTGCCAGTAGACTTATACATTGGAGGAACAGAACACGCTGTTGGTCATTTACTTTATGCACGTTTTTGGCATAAGTTTTTATACGATCTGGGTTTAGTTTCTACCAAAGAACCTTTTCAAAAATTAGTTAATCAAGGTATTATTTTGGGAAATGATCACACTAAAATGTCTAAATCCAAAGGCAACGGCGTAAGTTCTTCTTTAATGCTTGCACGCTACGGTGCTGATGTACTGCGAATTTATATCATGTTTATGGGTCCGTTAGAAGATATTAAAAGTTGGTGTGAAAAAGGTTTCAAAGGAATACAACGTTTTTTAAATAGAGTTTATCAAATGTTTTCTTTTGCAATGCCAAATGATTTTGAAACTTCTCTAAACGCTATTTATCATCAAACCATTTTTCAAACAACCCAAGATTATGAAAAATTGAAATTCAATAAAGTTATTAGTCAATTAATGATTTTTGTCAATCAAGTTTATAAACATCAAAAAATAGGCAAAAAACAAGCACAGACCTTTTTGCAACTATTAAATCCGATTGCTCCTCACTTGACAGAAGAAATTAATCAAACTATTTTGAAAAATAACAACCAACTAGTTGCTTTAACTTGGCCTTTGCATGATAAAACTCATTTAGAACAACTGCAAGTAAAAATTATTGTGCAAGTAAATAGTAAATTAAGAGCTGTTTTGGAACTTCCTTGTGATTTGTCTTCAGAACAAATTAAAACTCTAGCTTTGCAAGATGCAAAAGTTAATAAGTTTGTATGCCATAAAAACATTCAAAATATGATTTATATTCCCAATAAATTATTAAATATTATTGTTAATTAATCAATATTAACATCAATATTAATTTTTGGTGGCAATTGTGTATTTTAATCAAAACCACTTTTAATTTTAATCTTCAATTTTTAAAATTATTTAAGCACAACTAATATTATTAAGCACTTTCACAAAATTTAATAAAAAAGGTAAGTTAACATGAAATTAAATAAAAAAGGACTTTTAATAGTTCTTTCAGGACCTTCAGGAGTTGGCAAAGCCACTGTGAGAAAAGCTTTGTTTGAAATGACTAATCATAATTTTGTATATTCTGTTTCTGCTACTACCAGAAAACCGCGACCAGGTGAACAAGACGGTAAAGATTACCATTTTCTAACTAAAGAAGAATTTGAAAAAGGGATTGAAAATAATTGTTTTTTAGAATGGGCTAAATTTATTGATCATTATTATGGAACTCCTAAAAAGCAAATTCAAGATTTTTTAAAACAAGGAAAAGAAGTTTTTTTAGAAATTGAAGTTGAAGGAGCCACTCATTTAAGAAAAAAGCGTATGCCAAACACAGTTTTTATTTTTTTGGTTCCGCCTGAAAAAAAAGCTCTCTACGATCGTTTAAAAAAACGTGGCACTGAACAAGAAGCAAATATTGCAAAACGAATTGCCAAAGCCAATAACGAGTTTCACTTAGTTCACAAATACGATTATATTGTAGTAAATGATGAAGTGTCTAATGCTGCTGACCGTATTATTGCAATTATTAGAGCAGAACATGCCAAAACGAAACGCAGTATTCGTAATTATTTAAAAATATTGGAGGATAATGGTTATGCAGAACAATAGTAAACCAAATAAAAAAAAATACAATAAGGAAGGTTTGATCTATCCTTCGATTGATAAATTGTTGGATAAAATTAATTCCAAATACAAATTAGTTCATATTGCAAGCAAAACTGCTCATGTGATAGAAGCTCAAAAAAAAGAATTGCCTGAACTTGTGTGTAATAAAGTAGTTGGTAAAGCTTTGGAAGAAATTATTAATGATAAAGTTAAATTTGTCTTTAAGTAATTAATATTTAGGTACCATTTCACAATTGATAAAATAAGTTAAATTACAAATAATATTGTGTAATTTAACTATTTTTTTATAATTGCAATTCATCTCTCACCTTCCTTTTATTTTTCCACCATTTATTATTTTTAATCACATTTTTTAACTTTGCAAGCGAGGTAAAATCCATGAATAAAACACATTTTAACCACATTTCAGTTCTCAAACAAGAAGCCATAGATTTTTTAAAGATAAAGCCCGAAGGTATTTATGTAGATGCCACTTTAGGACAATGTGGGCATACTATAGAAATTGCAAATCTTTTGCAACAAGGGTTTTTATATTCTTTTGACCAAGATGTAGAAGCTTGCACAAACGCTAAAAAAATCTTGCCCCCACATTTGCCAATTGAAATAATTCATAGCAACTTTTCGCATTTAAAAACCCAATTAGCACAACGAAATGTTTTTCAATTAGATGGTATTTTATTTGATTTAGGGCTATCTTCTTGTCAAATTGACAATCCCCAAAGAGGATTTAGTTATTTGCACAACACTCCTTTAGATATGAGAATGAATGTTAATCAAACAATTACTGCACAATATATTTTAAATAATTACTCCTTTGCACAATTAAAAAATATTTTTAAGATTTATGGTGAAGTTAAAAATGCTGCTTTGGTTGCCTCAGAAATTATTAAACAAAGACCTTTGTGCACATCTTATGATTTGGTTGCCATCACTGATCGATTTTGCAATCGCCAAAAAGGACATAGTGCTAAAAAAATATTTCAAGCATTGCGTATCGAAGTTAACCAAGAATTAGAATCTTTAAAACAAGCCTTGGAACAAAGTCTTGATTTGTTAAAACCCAATGCCAGGATAGTAGTTATTAGTTTTCATTCGTTAGAAGACCGCATTGTTAAACATTTTTTTAAAAAACATAGTACTTTTGTTTTGCCTAAAAAATTGCCTATTACAATTATGCCCCAAACTCCTTTAAGTATTATTACTAAAAAAGCTTTTTTGCCAAGTGAGGAAGAAATGCAAAATAATTCGCGTAGTATTTCTGCTAAACTGAGGGTAGCTGTTAAAAATGGTTAGTTATCTAAATAAATGAAATAGTTAGCGCACCTCCTCTAAATATCACCTTTTGCCTCCCAAAACCCCTCTAATTTTGATAAAATATAATATGTGTTATAGCTTTTATTTACACATATTTTCAAGTTGTTTGACCCAACCAAAACATTAGATGGAGGTTTTTTTGTGGTTAAAACAAAAGCAACAACACAAATTTTAATTAATGAAAAAAGAAATAGAAAATTTTTATTAGAAGGAAACTTATGGAAAGTAATTTTTTATTTTACCTTTCCTATCATTATTTATTGGATTTTTCAAAATGCATCAGATGCTATTGATCTTTTTATTTTAAAAAGAAATCAAATTTCAGATAATCAACTTACCTTTGTAAGTCGCGTACATATATTTAAAGGTATTCTTGTTCCTTTTGGTATTTCTATTGCCACAGGAGGAGTTATTTTAGTAGGGCGTGCTTATGGACAAAATAATATTAATAAAATGCACCTTTATTTGGCAAAAACGTTTGTTCTTTCCATTTTAACTGGCTTTATTTTGGTCTTTTTATGCATTTTTGTTTTTAAAAGTTTCATTGCAACTAATATTTTAAAAATTAGTCAAAATGCAATTGAAAACAATGAAGGTATTAAATATTATAATCTTATTATATTGTCGCTTGTTTGTATCATTATAAATACAGTTTTTTTAAGTTTGGAGCGTGCCAAAGGTAATAACAAAATTGCTCTTTTTTTAAATATTTTAAACGCTTCTGCTAAAATTATTTTTTCTTTTGCTCTTTTTCATTATTGGAATTCTTCCATGGTTTCTTTGGCTTTGGCTACTTTGATTTCTAACGGAATTGTTACTTTATTTGCTTTGTGGTTTTTATTTTTTGACAGCAAAAATCCCTTCCGTATTATTTTATCCAAAATCAGTTTTGATAAAGAATTTTTGAAAAAACTTTCTAAATTAGCTATTCCTGTTTGTGCTAGTATTAGTATTTATAGTGTTGGCAAATTAATTGTAAGTATCATTGTTAAAGAATGGTACGGTGATCCTCAAGGAATTAGTAGTTCCCAAATTGGAGCTAATTTAGCCTTAGCAGTAACTATTAATAATGTCTTTTATAATGCACTTAACTCTTTTTCTGATTCCCAAAATGCTATTATATCTCAAAATTTAGGTCATAACAATCTTAATAGAGTCTTTGAAGCATTCAAAAAAATTATTTTTTGTATGTGTGTTTTGGCTTTAATAGGTTCTTTGATTAATATTTTTGGTTATAAGTTAATTTTGCCATTATTTCATGATAGTCCTTGGGAAAAGATTCCTAGTTTGGAACAAGATGCTTTCCGTACATTATTATTTTTTGAAACTACTAGCTTATGGTTATCGTGTGGTTCTATTATTATGTTTAATTTTTTATTAGCTTTTAAACGCGTAGGACCTTCGGTTTATCTGAATTTTTTAAGAACTTTAATTCGTATCTTTTTTATTGTTCTTTTTTCCAAACACTTTTTAAATCAAGGTGTAATGGGAGTAGGTTTGAGTATTTTTCTTAGTAATTTTATTTGTTTTATCATTACATTATTAATTTTTGCAACTTTTTATCTTAAATTAAAACGTGATAAAACATTTGAACAAGATTAAATATTTTATATATTGTAATAACTTTTATATTGATAATTATTTAATAATAATAGATTTTATTATACTCAAATAAAATACTTCCAAATTTAACACTCTTTTAAATTATGTTTTGAATCTTAATATGTAAATAAAAAACCACCCTTTTAGGGTGGTTTTTTTGTCTTTGTGCTGTCTTTTATAATGAGGTTAATAAAGTAAATTATTTATTAAAAGATTTTGTGTTTTTCTTTTTGTATTTTAGTTTGAGGTTTTTGGGGCTTTGTAAAAGTCTTAATCCATTGAAAATAACTAAAAGTGTGCTTCCTTCATGGCAAGTGACTGCCCAAGGTAAATTCATGTCTCCAAAAAGATTACAAAGATTCAAGATACAAACTACTACCATGGCAAAAATAATATTTTGCCAAATGATTTTGCGTAGTTTGACAGCTACTTGGTGAGTATAGATAATTTTTGATAAATCATTTTGCATTAAAACCGCATCTGCTACATCCATTGCCACATCAGTACCGTTTTGCATCGCAATTCCTACATCAGCAGCTGTAAGGGCAGGAGCATCATTGACACCATCACCTACCATTACTGTAGTGCCTTTTTCTTTTTGTAGTTCTTGAACTTTTTCTAGTTTATAGGCAGGTAGAATATCTCCCCAAGCTGCTTTGAGATGAAGTTTTTTTTGTAAGATGTAAGCGATTTGTTGGGTATCTCCTGTAATTACTGCAGTATAGATGTTTTTATGGTTGAAGTATTGCATTAAATGATAAGCTTGAGGACGTAATTTATCCAAAAGAGCTAAAACCATAACAATGTGATTATTACAACTAAAATAAACGATGGTTTTGCCTTCGGATAAAAATTTTTGCGTTTGGGCTTGTAAAGATGCACAGATTGGAGTTTGGGTAAAAGCAGTAGCTTTGGCAATTTTATAATGATTGTTTTGATAAAAAGTTTCAAGGCCGATGCCAACTGAGCTAGTAATTTCCATTTGGAGGTGAGATTTGTGGTGGAAATGGTTTTTAATAGCTAGTGCTAAAGGATGGTTGGATTTTTGTTCCATCCCTAATAATATATCTAAATATTTGTGATACTTTTCTTCAGAGATTTCGGGGGCTACATAAACATCAGTTACTTGAGGTTTGCCTTCGGTAAGGGTGCCTGTTTTGTCGCATGCAAAAGCTTTGATATCTGCCATTTTTTCCAAAGATCTGCCGTTTTTGAATAAAATCCCTTTTTTAGTGAGGTTAGAAATAGCTGCAAGAGTGGAAGGAATGTCAGCTGCAGCTAGGGCACATGGAGATGATACAGTTAAAAAAATCATTGTTTTGTGTAGCCAAGTGCTAAATTCGAAATTGGGATTACTTGGTCCAGTAAAATGTAGTATTCCTGCAAGACCAAGGACAACAACAACTGTTGCCATAATGGTTTTTACATAAATTGGTTCTATTTTTTTAATTAAAGTAGCAGTTTTGGAAATATTGTTTTGGGTTTGGCTTACTAATCTTACAATTTGGGCAAAAACAGTCTGTTCGTTAGTAGCTGTGACACGCATAACAAAATGGTTGCTGCCGTTAATGGTGCTGCCGTAGACAAAATCGCCTGGTTGTTTGTCACAAGGAATGCCTTCGCCTGTAATGTTAGCTTCGTTAATGTTGGGATTGCCCGAAACAATGACGCCGTCAGTAGGGATTTGGTCGCCTGGTAAAATTAAGACTAAATCATTGATTTTGAGTAGTTTGGAAGGAATAATTTCAGTACTGCCGTCTTCTTTTTGTAATCTTGCTTCTGCTACTTGAAGCTTTAAGAGATTTTTGATTTCTTTTTGACTTTTTGCCTCAATGTATTCTTCTAAAAAAGAAGCTCCTGAAAATATGACAATTAATAAAATACCGTCGTTGTAGTTTTTTAAATATAAAGCTCCCAGAGCCGCTAAAGTCATTAAAATATGAATGTTGGGAGTGAATTTTTTAAATTTGCAAGTATCTTGCCAAGTTTCTATAAAGCCTTTTAAAATAACATGATAGCCGATTAAAAATAAAAGTGCCAAAGAAACAAGAACTAATACTAGTGTGTTTGTGCAATTGTGAGAATGCAAATATAGAGCAAATAAACTATATAAAAATGTTCCTATAACAAAACAAATTAATGGTTTTTTATCGTTGTGTTCGTGATTGTGGATGGATGAAGAATTGCTGCAACAAGACAAATTTTTGTACCTCTTTGCTTAATTTTTTTGGATAAATATAATTGTAAATATTTTAGTAATGTAAAGTATGTTTGGAAAAAGTGTTAATGGATGAGTTGTTTGTTAGTTTTGGATTTTTAGTTTCGCATTTGCAAAATTTTTTTAATAAAATGGCGTTTTGAATTCAAAACATGTAAAAAAAATTCCAAAAAAATCTGGAATTTTTTAAAGTTAATAATTATTAATTTTCAGAATTTTGAGAAAAATCTTCTTCTTGTGGAGGGTTATCTAGCAAATCTTGGTATTTGTTTTTGATGCAATTTTCAATTAGTTGACGAGTTTCTGAATTGATGGGATGAGCGATATCTCTAAAGTTGCCTTTGGAAGTTTTTCTACTTGGCATAGCAATAAATATACCTCTTTCTCCTTCTATAATTCTGATGTCATTAACTACAAATTGGTTTTCAAAAGTGATTGAAGAAACTCCTCTTAATCTACTTTCACCGTTGATTTTTCTAATTTTTACATCGGTAACTTTCATTTCTTAAGCCTCCAGTTTTGCTTCATTTTATATTAAATGCTAAATTATTATTCGTTATTTATTATTAATTATTTATGGTTTGTGTAATGATACAAATTAAAAATTACAAATAAAATATAAATAATAATTGGATGCAGTTAATATTTTAATGGTTTTTTTATTTAAAAAAAGATTAATATTTAATTTTTTGATATTGATGTTTAATATCGGAAAAAGGGAAAATCATTTCCTAATAAGCCTTGTGATTTATTTTCAATATGAAAAGTTTTATTATTTTATGACATATTAAAAAAAATAAACCATTTAACAGTTAATTTTTGAAAAGTTTCTAAAGTTACCTGTTCGGCTCTAATTTGTAAAGGGATGTGATGTTGTAAGAAAAAAGGAATAATGGTTTCTTTGGATAACAAAAATTGACAAGATAAGTTGTTGAGTAAAGTTTTTCTTTTTTGTTTAAAGGAAGCTTTTATAAACTTGATAAATTGTTGTAAGAAAGTAGGGCAAATGTTGTTATTTTTAGTAAGTTTAATAACAATACTGTCTACTTTGGGTGCAGGAAAAAACATATGTCTTTTAACTTCTTGGATTTTTTCAATACTAAATAGAAATTGAATAATTACAGATAAAGCGTTATAATTTTTGTTATTGGGTTGAGCCAGTAAACGCATTCCTACTTCTTTTTGAATCATAATAGTAGCATCATTAATTTGGGGAGTGTCAATAATTTTAAAAAGAATAGGTGAGGTAATATAATAAGGTAAGTTACCAATTAAACTTAATTGAGAGTTAGGACTAAAATAATAATCAAAATCTTTTAATAAATCTCTTTTTAAAAAATCATCATAAATGATATTAACATTGTTATGATTTTCAAAATTTAAAAAAGGTTTGAGAGTAGCATCAATTTCATAGGCTAAAACATGTTTAGCTTGAGGGACAATAATTTTGGTTAAAGCACCTTTGCCAGGTCCAATTTCTAAAACATTTTTGTCTGTGATGGAAGCCTTAGTTACAATTTTGTTTAATAAATTAACATCTGTTAAAAAATTTTGACCGTATTTTTTTTTGGTTGTATGATGCATTTGATTTCCTTAAATAAAATTGATATGGATGTTGGCTTTTGGGATTTGTTGTTAGTTGAGAATTGGGGAAGTTGTTTGGGAGGGGTTTATAGGAGGAGTTTTGGATTTATAAAGGGCGATAAAAAAATTTATTATCTTGTTTAGGACTACTTTTGATTAAACTTTTAATAATGGGGGATTCTTCTTTCAGACTTTTGAGTCCTCCCTTAGATTTAATTAAAATTTTGGTTTCAAATTTAGGCTTACTTTCGGAATAAGCATTTTGAAAAGCAGCATTACTTGAAGTATAATATTTAATATAAGTGTGGTTTTGGCTGTGATATTGTTGCTTAATTTGTGCAATTTGTTCTTGGGTTTGATCGTTATCATCTAAAATGTGCCAAATACGTCTATTGAGAAAATCATTACATAAATTTTTTAAAATGGTATCCTTACTATTTTTAAGATGTAGGATTAAACCGTTCATATAATAATCATCAATTGCTAAGTATTTGTCTAGGTCAGTTTGATTGTTTACAAAATTGTAAAAAGATTGGATGTATGGGTCTACAGGATAGTTATTTTGTAATAAATCACATAAACGTTTACAAATTTTTTCTAAAATAGTGCTATAAGCTCTTACTTTGGGATGATAATAAACTTGCCAGAACATATGATAGCGGTTAATTAAATAATTTTCAATAGCAAAAACACCACTTTGTCTAAAGGCAATACATTTTTCGTTATTTTTGCTAGGATGAGGCTCAATTATCATGCTACGCATTAAACGTTCTAAATCGATATGCCCATAAGTGGCACCTGTAAAATAAGAATCTCGTTCTAAATAATCTAGTCTGTCAATATCAATTTGACTAGTTAAAATTTGTTCTATTAAGGGAAATTTCTTTGTTTTTTCAATCACACTAGCTACATCGTTTTTGAAATCAGGGCTTATTTGGTCTAATAAAGCTCCAATTTCTTTGTTATGTTTGATGATGCGTGCACTTTGTGTTTCGTGGTTTACGTCAAATAAGGTTTCAAAAGAATGAGAATAAGCACCGTGTCCAATATCATGTAACAAAGAAGATACTAGTAAAATTAATTTTTGGGTTTCAGAAAAGTGTTTTTTAATATTTGTGATTTTTAAAAACCGTCTTGCAAGTTCATAAACACCTAAACTGTGTGTAAAACGAGAATGTTCTGCTCCATGAAAGACGATGTTAGCGCCGCTTAATTGTTTTATACGTCTTAATCTTTGGAAAACGGAAGTATCAATTAATTTTTCAATCAATTCGTATTCCAGATAAATATAACCGTAGATAGGGTCACGAAAAACTTCAGATCTGAGAAACTTTTTAAAAGATGGATTGGTTGTTTGCATTTATTTTATTGAGGATAATTTTTAATTAAGTTTATTGGGTTTTTGTAATTTTTATCCTTATCCGTTTTACCTCCTTCTTGTTGTTTGCGTTTTTAAGAAGAGTTTTTATTGAGCGAAAGACACAAATGAAAGGAAATTTATGTCTTTCGTTCAATAAAAAAATAAAATAATTGTTAGTTATATTGTTAGTTTTGCTAAGGGGTGAAAATAAATATAGGTTATAAGGTCTTTGGGGTGAGTTGCAAGATCCTTATAACGCAAGAATTTAAGTTGACAAAATAATTTATTTTTTTATTTTTAATGATTTATTTCAGTAATTTAACAGTATCGCCATTTTTAAGTAAAAAAGCACTGCCGTCATCGGTATCTAAGTGGCATTCAAGTTTAAAATCGGGGTGTACTCTGCACAAAACTTGTTTTAAGATGCCAGGTTTAGTGCCTTCAATTTCAATACTTACCATTTGTTTGTCAGTAATGCCAAAATTTTTTGCATCTTGGGTAGATAAATGAATATGTCTGTTGGCAATAATAACACCTTCTTCAATGTCTACTTGACCTTTGAGACCTATTAAAGTGGCTTTGCCTGAACCTTTAATATCGCCTGAAGACCTAACAGGAGCTGTAAATCCGTGTCTTAAAGCATCGCTTTGACTAATTTCTACTTGGTCAAAAGGTCTTGTGGGTCCTAAAATCCGAACTTGTGGAAGAATTTTTCCTGATGGACTCATAACATCAATTTTTTCTTGTGCTGCAAATTGTCCTGTTTGTTTGAGGGGTTTGAAAAAAGTGAGTTGATAATTTTTTTGACCGAATAAAATATCTAGTGTTTCTTGTGATAGGTGAGTGTGTCTTCCTGAGATTCCTATTGGAATGTGATACATGTTTGCCTCCATTGTTTGCATTTACAGCTTTATTATAACATTTTTATTATAAAATGCCTCTTATTTTCTACATATTTTGATTTTTTTATTGAAGAATTGGTAAAAAATTTTTGTGCATAAATAGTATATAATTTTTAGTAATTTACTTTATTATAACATGAATTATTAGAAATATTCAAGTTAATTTGTTTATTTTGTTGTTTTATTGTTTTGTTATGCTATATTTATTTAATGACAAATAAAAAGACCCTTTGTAAAAAGAGTCTGGGGGTTAAAGGTATTAATTAAAAGGTTTGTAAGTTAAAATAATAATTTATTAAATAAATATTGTTTTTGTTCATCGGTTTTATTTAATAAATCTTTCATTAAAGAATTGAGTAAATTTGTTTTTTCTTCTATTTATTTTAAGGTTTTATTTAAAAAAGTGGCTATTTCATTTTGTGTTTCTAATGGGGGAAGAGTTATTTTTATTTTTTTTATTAGCTTTTGGGTGAAATTGGGAATGTGTCCTTGTTTTAAATAAAAATAGAAATACAAAACATTAAAAGAATCATCTTTAGATTTTAAAATTTGTAAATTTTGAGCAGCCCAAAAAGTTTTAGTATGGAAATGAATATAACCACAACTACCTACACTAGTTATAGTATTTTCACGAGTATTAGATTTGTTATAAGATCCTTTGGGTTTTATACCTCCACCCTACACTTCGTAATCTTCATTTTGTTAACAATCTGATATATTTAAATCTGTTATATCATCAAGAGTAATGTCTTTTGGTGGTTTTGGAGATTTCCAAAAGATATAGATATTTTTAGCTGTTGTGCAAGTTTGTAATAATTTTTCTAAAGTATATGTTTCTTGTGGTATTTCAATTGTTTCTTTGTCTTGGACGTCAATAAATACAAGTTGCTAAATTGTTATTTGCATCTTTAATTTTAGTATCTAGAATATATTTATTGTTAATATTAGAATTATAAGAAGGTGTTTGTAGAGTATTTATTTGAAATATATCTTTAATAGTATCTTGTGTTTCTACATTTTGTGTATTTGAATTTTGAGGGATTAATGTTTTTAATTTAGTAATAATTTGTTCTTGGATTTGATTTTGGTTACCTGGGTTTAATTAAATATTATGTATTTTAGCAATAAAATATTTATTATGTATTTGGGATAGTTTTTCAATTTCATTGTTGATATCTGTATTAAGGTCGCATAAATTAGTTGGGGATGGTTGGAAATTGTTGGGTTGGGTTTGATCCTTTTTGGATGTTAAATCAGATTCAAGATCTTCGATTTTGGTTTTGATAGAAGAAATATTTTTAAAAGGTTCCACTTTGCTTTTTATTGTCTCATAAATTTTATTTCTTAAGTTTGAAAGTATCAAAGCAATTCTTTATTTTTGCTTTTAGAGTGTTTATGTCATCGGTGTTGAGTGTTTCTTTGTTTGCGATGCTTGTCATAAAAGTGTTTTTTCTGCATGGGCATTTTGGGTTAATGTAGTTTTATATCGTGGTATGCCTTGGTCTAGGATGTTTTTTAATGTTATAAATTCACTATTTTTTACAGTTTCATTTTTTAATTCCTTTATATTATGAAATAAATATGCGTCATATTCGTCATATTCAGTTACAAATGTTTGTAATTGTTCAATAAGTTTATCAAGTTACAAACTTAGTTTTTATTTCTATTTTCAATTTGTTTATTTTTTAAATCTGGACTTTGAGTAAAAGCATAATGTTGGTTGTTGGGTCTTTGTTCGTTAGGTTGTGCTTCTAAAGTGTTAATAAGGATAGTTTGGAAAAGACAAATAAAAGCTATAATTAATAAAATTATGCATTTAATTAAATATTTTTTATTATTTTTTAGTATTCATATAAGTTAAACTCCCATAATGTTTTTGATTTAAAATGATTTTAGATATTTAATTAATAAAGTTTGAATAGTACTAAAATTAAGTTTGATTGAAAATATTATTGATTATGTTGTTAAATTGTATTTGGAATAATATTTTAATCTTTTTTGTTTAATATTTCATTTTGAAAGACTCCTTATTACATTTTTTGTATATAATAGCTAGTTTGTATATTAAAGTACTGCCATTAAAGTATATTATAACTCAAAAAAAACGGTAAAATATGCTCATTTTTGGGGTTTTAAGGGTGTTTGGATGGGTTTGAGTGTTATTTTTATAGGGATAAAGTTAATTTAAGGTAATAAAAAAAAAGACTAGTTTTTAGTCTAGTCTTTAAGGATGTTTGTTTTATCTTTTGTTTATGTAATTTATTTATTATATATACTTAAAATTAATATTTCCTTTCATCTTTATTTTTTTAATATTTGCAAAATTAAAATAATTGTTGTATAATATTAAATAATGAATATTTTGATAAATAGAATGCATCAAGCTCATGCAGCATTAGTTGTCATTGTATTAAATTCAGCTGCTAATATTGCTGTTGTTTTAATGCAAACTCTTAAATTTGTAGATAAAGGAAAAGTAGAAGCGGGTCAATCTTTAAGATTGAATAAAAAACAAACCTTCTATTATGTTACTTTCCCACAAGCATTAAAAAAATCAGTTCCTTTAGTAGTAGCACAATTTGTTACTAATATTAAAGCTTGTACTTTCTTCGGATTAATTGCATTAATTGATATGTCATTTGTTACAAATGATGCTATGAATGTTACAGGAGATTTAGTTGCTCCATTTGTAATACTTTCCTTTGTTTACTTAGTTTTAATTCAATTTATTAATATGTTAAGTAAATATTTAGAAAAAAATTAAATCCTGCTTTAAAAACTTTAGTTAGCGCTTAATAAATTAATTTAAGAATTATAAGAAACAAATATTAAGATAAAACAAATATTAATTCTTAATATAAAATATAAAGATAATTAATGCATAACTCACTACATTTTAATTATCAACCCAATATTTATTTCTTACCTTTGAATCTTTTATATTAAAATAGTTATACTGATATTAATTAAATGTTAATTTTAATTGTTTTTATGTTATCATAAATAATAAAGTATTATTTTAAAAAATATCTTATTATTAAAAGTTTGATATTGTTTTAGAATTGAAAAATATTTATAAATGATGCACATTACAATTTATGTATATTTATAATATATAAATAAAAGGTTAAAAAATGAAAATTAAAAAGATGCCTCCCAAATATAGATTTCATATTCATAAGTATATTAAAATTGTTGTATCTATTATAACAATGATGTTTGTTTTTTGGTATTTTAAATTAAATTTGTCAAATAGATAGTTTTTACAAGCACCAAAATTGAAAGTGAAGGTAAAAATTATATATTATGATTCAAAGGAAAAAAGAAAAATACAAAATTACTGAATATCTAAAATATACTAAATATGTTTTATTATTTATGTTTATGATTTTTTGGGTATGGCTTCATTTTAGTGTGGGGTTATTTCAAAGAGTTAATAATTCTAAGAAATATTTAAGAGTAGCTGTGGTAGCTGATGCAGCTCCTAATAGTTTGACTATTAAATCTGATAAAGATACAAGTAAAGCTCATAGAACTATTCAAGGTGAATATATTTCAGGATTTGATATAGATTTAATTGATAAAATAGTAAAATCATTACCTCAAGAAGAAAAGTATGAAGGTTGTAAATTTAGTCTTTTTGATTTTGATGGGATGTTTACTGCTGTTCAAAATGGTTCAGTTGATTTAGCTATTTCTTCTATTAGTATTACTGATAAAAGAAAAGAAAACTTTGATTTTCCTATTGCCTATACTTTGGATAATACAGGGTTTTTAGTAAGAAAAGATGATGCGCGTTTTAAAGATTTACCAAAAGAAGTAAAATATGAAGATATAAAAGGTATATTAAAAGATTCCAAAGACCCAATTAAATTTTTAACTCTTACTGGTTCTGTGGCTGATAAAGTTATTGAAAATATTAGATCAGATTTAGGAAATTTATTACACATTACTAAATCCAATCCTATTGATGATGCTGTTATGTGTGCTCAAAGCGTCAAAGATAAAGCTTCTGATATTTTTATAACTGATAGTTATATTACTAAATATTATGCTTCGCAAAATGATGAATTAAAACATATATCAATTATATCTGATGATGCTCGTTTTACTGTTTCTCCTACAGGTTTAGGAATTGTAGTTAAAAAAGGTAATACAAAATTAATTACTCCAATTAATAATGCTTTTAAAGAAATTTTAAAAAAAGAAGAACTTGTTCTAGAGGGTTATGGTTTAGATGTTAAAGGTATAATTGAGTTAACCAAAGAATTAAAAGAAGAACAATCAAAACCCACTGACAAACAAGACCCAAATAGAATAAAAACTTTAGAAGACAAAATATCTAAATTTAAAGAAATAACTAATAAATGGTTAGAACAATCTTTAAAAGAGTTAAGTCAAAAACAAGGATTAAATTGGTATCAAAAAGTATCTCTTGTTTTACCTGATTATGCCACACCTTTAAAAACTACTTTATTACTTGCATTAGATGGAGTTATTGTAGGTTTTATCTTAGCTATTGTTTTAACAGGGATTAAAAGTATTAAACCTAATTATCAAACACAAAATCCCTTTATTGTAGGGTTAATACAAAGTTTTCTTTACTTGCTTGATGCAATACTTTATATTTTTAAATCAATTCCAGTAGCAGCCCAAATGATTATAGTTCATTTTGGTTGGAGAGCTTATAATCCTGAATTAAATCCGATGTATTCAGGTATTATAGTGTTATTATTAAATTCAGCAGTTAGTATTACAAATATTTTATTACAAAATATTAAGTTTTTAGATAAAGGACAAGTAGAAGCTTCTCTAGCTTTAGGAATGACTCAAAGACAAACATTTTTTTGTGTTATTTTCCCTCAAACGCTTAAAAGATCACTTCCTTTTGTAGTACAACAATTTATTGTAAATATTAAAGATAGTGCTTGTTTTGGTGGTTTGGTTGGTCTGTTAGATGTAGCATGGAAAGCCAAAACTCAAATTGTTCAAACAGGAAGCATTGCTATTCCTTATGCTATTACTGCTTGTATCTATTTAGTGTTAATTACGATTGCTAATTTATTTGTTAAATATTTAGAAAAACAAAAAAAAGGAGTTTAGAATGCAATATTTAATTGAAGTTAAAGATCTTTGTAAAAAGTTTGGCGATAAAGAGATTTTAAAAAATATTAATTTAAAAATTAAAAAACAAGAAATAGTAACTATTATTGGTTTTTCGGGTTCAGGGAAATCTACTTTATTAAGATGTTTTAATCTATTAGAAGAACCTAATTCTGGTCAAATTTTAATTGATAATAAAAATATCTTAGATAAAGGAGTAAAATTATCTGATCTAAGAACTAAAGTAGGAATGGTGTTTCAAAGTTTTAATTTATTTGAAGGAAAAACAGTATTAGAAAATTGTTGTTTAGCTCCGATGAAAGTATTAAAATTATCTAAACAAGAAGCTCAAGAAAATGCTTTAGAACGGTTAAAAGAACTAGATTTAGAAGCTCTTGCTAATCAAAGAGTAGAAACTCTTTCAGGGGGACAAAAACAACGTGTTGCTATTGCTAGAGTTTTATGTATGAAACCTGAAGTTATTCTTTTAGATGAACCAACTTCTGCCCTAGATCCTGAATCTACTTTGCAAGTATTACAAACTTTACAAAAATTATCAGAGAAAAAAATAAATCTTATTATTGTAACTCATGAAATGAAATTTGCTCAAAGAGTATCTGATACTATTTATTTTATGGAACAAGGTAAAATTCTTGAAAAAGGCACTCCGAAAGAAATTTTTGAAACTGATAAGTTTCCTAAATCTAAGGCTTTTTTTGAAGATTTTTGATTCCTTATAAATATATCATTATTTATTAAAATAACCCAAACTGCAATTACAGTTTGGGTTTTCCTTTCTTTTGGGGTAGATAAATTGTTGTAATTGTTTATAATTTAGAGTGATAGAATTATTTAATGTTTTAAATGTTTAGGAATGATTATAATAAATAAATGGAGATAGATAAATATGCAATATTATACTGAAGAAATGATATTAAATCGTCAATTTTTAAATCTTGCTAAAAATATGAAAGCTACAAGACCTCATCAAATATTATGTGGTGGCATTACTGAAGTTTATTACCAGGATAAAGTTTTATATGTTTAAGTTGTCCTAGATACATATAGTCGCAAAATTTTGGCTTATCATGTTTCTGATTATGAAGGCGCACCTTTAATTATAGATACTATTGATAAATTAAATGTATTTGAAAATGATTGCATTTTTCATTCTTATCTTAAATTTCCATATTATAAATTGGATGTTGAAGAAATTTTAGAAACCAAAAATTTAATTCAGAGTTTTGAAGATAGACAAGGGATTCAAAAAGGAAAATCTTCCCCTTGTACTTATTTAACTTCTTTCTTTTCTTCTTTTAAATGTGAATGTATTTATTATGGCATTCCAAACCCTAGAACTATTAGTAAAAAAGTTATGATTGAAGCTATTTGTAAATATATGTCATATTATAATTTAGAAAGAATGCATTCATCACTTAATTATACTACTCCTGATGCATTTGAAAAAAATATTTTAAAAAGTTAAATGAATAAGTATTTGAAAGTAATTTTGGGTATTGTTTCGAGTTATAAAAAAATCTCCATAAACGAGTTTCCATAATTTTATTTTTACAAATATTACATAATTTATTATGCAATGCAAAAGATATAAAAAATACTATAATTACACTATTTTATTGTTTTTTTATCTAAATTTTGGTATAATTCCCAATAGAGTTATTAATAATAAATTGATAATTAAGTAACTAAAAAAAGGAGATTATAATCATGGCTAATATTAAACAACAAAAAAAACGTAATAAAACTAATGAAAAACGTCGTTTGCAAAATGTTTCTTTTAAATCATCTGTAAAAACAGTGGTAAAACAAGTAAAAACTGCAGTTTCAAACGCTGATAAACAAAAAGCCTTAGCTTTATTAAGTGTAGCTTATAAAAAATTTGATAAAGGGGTTTCTAAAAGAGTTTATCACGCTAACTTTTCTGCTAGAAACAAATCTGATTTACAAAAATTAGTAAATACCCTTTAATTTTTCTTTACAAAACTCACAAAAATCACATTAATTAAAACAAACATCAAAACTTATCATAATATTGGACCAACAAACATAACATTAATATTTTAATTGTAATTATTTTATTTAAATATATTTGAGTGGAAAAGGTTGATAAATTTATGTTTTTTTGGGTAAATAAAGTAATTTATGTAACTTCAGGATTTATTGTAGGATCAGTTTTAGGGGCAAGTCTATATTTTAGATCGTCATTAAATGAACCTAAATATTTTGCACAAACCACAGTAAAAAAAGGTGTAAATGAAGTTAATAAAATTTTAGGTACCGAATTTAAATCTCCTACAGGAAACCCTTCTTCTAGTGAAGAATTTCTACATTGGTGGTTTGAATTTATAAATGATTTGAATAATAAAAATAAGTAAAAATTTTTCAAACCCCATTAACTAACAAAATTTATATTCTTACTACATTTATATTTTTCCAATTAAAACTTATTATTTTTGCCACCATTAAATTAATTTTTCCCAAACTAAAGAGGTATTTTTTTATGTTAGATCTGAATTTTGTAGTCCAAAATCTGCCATCTGTTATTGCAAAATTAGAAAAAAGGCAACAAAATTTTGCTTATTTAAATAAATTGCCTCTTTTAGCACAACAAAGAAAATCTTTACTTTTGGAAATACAGGATTTAAGAAGTCAAAAAAATCAATCAGCTAAAAAAGTCGCCCAAAAAGCTAACGCCAAAGAAGATATTACTCTTGTTTTGCAAGACACTAATTTTTTGCGTTATGATTTACAAAAACTAGAACAAAAGTTAAAACTAAAAGAACAAGAAATTTTTGATATTTTAAGCATTACCCCCAATTTACCACATGATTCTTTACCAATTGGCACAAACGATAAGGACAATAAGGAATTGTATTGCGAAGGACAAATAAGAACTTTTGCATTTACGCCCAAAGACCATGTTTATTTAGCTGAAAAATTAGATATTCTCGACTTTAAAAAAGCTTCTAAAATTTCTGGTAGTGGATTTGTTGTTTGCAAAGGGCTAGGAGCACGCCTCGAAAGAGCCTTAATTCAATTTATGATGGATCTTCATAGTAAAAAAGGTTATCAAGAAATTATTCCTCCTTATATTATCAATGAAAAATCCATGTTTTCAACAGGTCAATTACCCAAGTTTGAAGATGAAGTCTACAAGCTTTACAACTCCAAAAATAATTGGTATCTAAATCCTACAGCAGAAGTTCCTACTATTAATTTGCATCGTGAAGAAATTTTTAAACCAGACACACTTCCCATTAAATACGTTGCCTACACTACTGCTTTTCGCCAAGAAGCAGGCTCAGCTGGCAAAGATACTAGAGGAATTTTTAGACAACATCAATTTAATAAAGTAGAATTAATCCAGTTTTGCCATCCCCAAAATTCTTATGAATGTCTAGACCAAATGTTAAAAGATTCCGAAGAAGTGCTAAAACTGCTCAAACTTCCTTATCGTGTTGTTTTACTTTCTACTGGGGATTTGGGTTTTAGTATGGCAAAAACTTATGATTTAGAAGTTTTTTTACCCAGTTATAATTGTTATCGTGAAATTGGTTCTATCAGTAATTCTTGCGATTTCCAAGCAAGACGCGCCAATATTAAAATGAAAAATCCTACAAATAATAAAAATGAATACGTTCATATTCTAAACGGTTCAGGTTTGGCTGTTGGAAGAACTGTCATTGCTATTTTGGAAAATTATCAAAACCAAGATGGTACTATTACAGTTCCTGAAATTTTACAGCCTTATTTAGGAACCGATATTATCAAGTAATTGGAATGTTTTTAACAAGAATAATTTATAATATAGAGTCGAATCTTTTATGAAAAATAAAGTGATTCGGCGTTTTTTATTGGTAAAACAAAAGCCACTAACAAAACCTTTACTATTTTTTTCACCATTTTCAAAGGCAAACTCAAAAATTCATTACTTTCATCTTCAAAAATAATTGTGAGGTAATATCAATATGCAAATTAAAAACATTTATTTACGACCCCACAATTCTCAAACTTTTCCTCAACAAATAAAAACCTATATCAAAACCAATATTAATCCATCTTTTTGGGGTTTTGTATCTAATTATCCTTGTTACAATTCTGAGACTATCCAAACTTATCCTTGTCTTTTGTGCCGTATTAAAGACGCTTCTTCGGATTTATTAGGAGTCTTTTTTGATGGTGGTACAAGGACTGCAAGTTTCAAAGGCGAAATAAAATATAGTTTAGATGATTTAAAACAAATGTTAAATGGTGCTCAAAATATGTATATTTTTTGGAAAAAGCACCCCTAAAATTTATTTTATAATCCTTAATATTTATTAGAGTTTAAGATTTGCTCCATAAAAATATTAAATAAAAAATTATAAATGAAGCCAAAAACATTAATCATTCATTGTTTCAAATTCCTAACAATTTATTTTAATAATAAAATAAAGTCCAAATTAATCAGATTTTGCATGCAATCTCAATTGAAAAGAGGCATAATTATTTTATGACACAAACTTCTAACTCCCAATACTTAGTTATTTTATATTATCAATATGCTCCAATAAAAGACCCTCAAACTTTTAGAGACCAACATTTTAAATATTGTGAATCTCTAGGACTTTTAGGACGTATTATCGTTGCCCAAGAAGGTATAAACGGTACTTTGTCAGGTCCAGAAGAACAAATACATAAATACATGGATCAACTAAAACAAGATCCTCATTTTTGCAACACCGTTTTTAAAATGGAAATTGTAGAAGCACACGTTTTCCCGCGTCTTTCTATTAAAGTTAAGCCCGAATTGGTTAATTTGAGTCTTCAAGAAAACGTTGATCTTACTAAGGACAAAGGTGCTTATTTAGCTCCTCAAGAATTTTTGCAAGCCTTGCAAGAAAAAGATACTTTAATTCTTGATGCTCGTAATGACTATGAATATGATTTAGGACACTTCAGAAATGCAGTTAATCCCAATATTAGACATTTTCGTGATTTGCCAAATTGGGTCAAACAAAACACACATTTATTAAAAGATAAAAAAATCGTAACTTATTGTACTGGTGGTGTGCGTTGTGAAAAATTTAGCACTTTCTTAAAAAAAGAAGGTTTCGATGATGTCTATCAATTAGAAGGAGGCATTATTTCTTATGGCAAACACCCCGAAACTCAAGGTGCTTTGTGGGATGGTCAAATGTATGTCTTTGATCAAAGAATAGCAGTTCCTGTTAATCAAAAAGAACATGTTATCGTTGGTAAAGACTATTTTGATGGCACTCCTTGTGAACGCTATATTAATTGCTCTAATCCTCAATGCAACAAACAAATTTTGTGCCACGAACATAACGAACACAAATATTTAGGAGCTTGCAGTGATAAATGTAGCAATCATCCGCAAAATAGATATCTCAAAAAGCACAATAATCCAAACTCATAACAAAAAAACACTCATATTTTAATAAGATATGTTATAATAATGTATGATTATTGTATTTTTTTGGTTTGGCTGCAATACCCAATTAAAAAAA
Organism: 'Catharanthus roseus' aster yellows phytoplasma; assembly: GCF_004214875.1. NCBI lineage: Bacteria > Bacillati > Mycoplasmatota > Mollicutes > Acholeplasmatales > Acholeplasmataceae > Candidatus Phytoplasma > 'Catharanthus roseus' aster yellows phytoplasma. The sequence goes on along the minus strand of NZ_CP035949.1, from coordinate 559,112 downwards.
TATAAAAACCATTGTTTTTAAACAATTAATTATTATCAGATCCAATAAATTATCCAAGATAATTTGCAATTTTTGCAAGGAGGAAAGAAAATGTTTGCAATCATCAAAACTGGTGGAAAACAATTCCGTGTTTCTGAAGGACAAGAAATTTATGTTGAAAAACTAAATGTTGAGCCAGAAACAACTTATCAATTTCAAGAAGTTTTAGCTGTTGGTGGCTCCAATCCTGTTTTAGGCACCCCTTTTGTTAAAGACGCTAAAGTAACAGCTCAAGTAATCAAGCACAACCGCGCTAAAAAAATTATTGTGTTTAAGTATAAAAAACGTAAAAAATATCGTTGTAAACAAGGACACAGACAATCCTATACTAAACTTTTGATTACTAAAATCACTGTTTAAAAACTATGATTCGCTATTGTTTTTACAAAGAACAAAAAAAAATTACTAGTATTCAAGTTTGGGGGCACGCTTTATATGCTCCTAAAGGTTTTGATATTGTGTGTGCTTCAGCTTCTACTGCTATTATTGTAACTTTAAATGCTTTAGAAAAACTTCAATTCCAAACAGATATTACCTATAATCTACAAGATAAGTTGTTTGAATTAGAAGTGAAAACCACCCAAAATACTGTTCTTTTTACTTTGCTAGATAATTTAGAATACACTATCTGCAATTTAGCCAAACAATATCCCAATAATTTTAAAAAAATATCTCAAATTCAAACAAGAAAGAGGTTATAACATGTTATTGCAATTACAAATCCAGTTATTTGCTTCTAAAAAAGGAGCAGGTTCTACTCGAAACGGTAGAGATTCTCATTCCAAAAGATTAGGTGCTAAACTTTCTGACGGTCAATTTGCCAAAGCAGGCGCTATTATTTATCGTCAAAGAGGAACCAAAATTCACCCTGGTTTTAATGTTGGTAGAGGTGGAGATGACACTTTATTTGCTAAAATAAGTGGCATTATTAAATTTGAAAAAAAGCATGGTCGTAAAAAAGTTTCTGTTTATCTGCAATAATTTTTTATGCATTTAATGAAAGCAGGTATTTAGTTTGAATTTTGTTGACGAAGCCTTTAATGAAGTTTTTGCTGGCAATGGTGGTCATGGCATCGTTGCTTTTAGAAGAGAAAAATATGTAGCTTTTGGAGGACCTGCTGGTGGCAATGGTGGCAATGGCGGGTCTGTTATTTTTGTAGGCGACAAAGACGAGACTACCTTATTAAAATTAAAATATCAAAAACATCTTAAAGCACCACATGGAATAAATGGCAAAAATAAAGGTCAAAATGGAGCCAACGCCCCTCATCTTTATGTTAAAGTTCCTTTGGGGACAGTTTTTTATACTGCTGATAACAAGTTTTTAGGAGAGATTTTATACGATCAACAAACCTTAGTTATTGCTAAAGGCGGCAAAGGCGGCAAAGGTAATAAAGCATTAGCTACTTTTAAAAATCAAGCTCCAAGTTATGCTGAAAAAGGTGATTTAGGTGAAAGTTTTAAAATCAAAACAGAACTTAAAGTTTTAGCTGATATTGGTTTATTAGGTTTTCCAAGTGTTGGTAAATCCTCTCTTATTTCTGCTATTTCCAAAGCCCAACCCAAAGTTGCTTCCTATCCTTTTACCACAATTAAACCTCATTTAGGAGTTGTTGAAGTAGATGGTTTTAGTTTTGTAGTTGCTGACCTACCAGGACTAATTGCCAATGCTCATTTAGGTTGTGGTATGGGAATTCAATTTTTAAAACATATTGAAAGATGTCGTGTTTTAGTTCATATTTTAAGTATGGAAAGTGCCAATCCTTACCAAGATTTCCAAACTTTAAATCAAGAATTAAATCAATACAATCCCCAATTATTACTTAAAAAACAAATTATTGTTACCAATAAAATGGATTTACCTGATGCTTTGCAAAAACTTACTCTTTTAAAACAACAAATCAAAGACCAACCAATTATCCCTCTTTCTTTAGTTTCTTTTGATAATTTAGAGACCTTAAAATATGAAATGAGCTCCCTTTTGCAAAATACTCCCTTAGAAGTTACTCAAAACAAAAACAACGAATTTAAATTATACACCCTTCCTGATAATCAAAATACTATTTCTGTTATTAAAGAAAGTGATTCTGTTTTTGTTGTGTCTGGTAAGCAAGTAGAAACTTTTTTTCATCGTACTGATTTTAACAACGAAGAAGCTGTAAAAAGATTTAATAGAATATTGAAAAAAATAGGAATGGAAGAACAATTACAAAAACAAGGAGCCAAACCAGGAGATCAAGTTAAAATTTGTGATCGTTTGTTTGATTTTTTATAATTTGGTAATTATAACATAAAGAAATTATATTTTTGCTCCATAAAAAAATGATGAATCACTCCCCTTATTATTTAAAAATATTTTTCTTACACTTCATAACCTCCCATTATAAATCTTTTTTGCCCCCAAAACTAAATAAACAAATGCAAGATCTTAATATAAGATCTTTTTTATTACCCAAAACCAACAAAAACAATATACGAAGCAAACAAAACAACATAACCCCCCTTAAAAAACCCAAATTTTAATTTCCCCAGTCAAGAATTGATGTTAATCATATGAAACTCCAAAAGCTACTTTACTATTCTTATGCTGCTTATTTAGTTAAATATAAAGAATCTTTGGCTGTTAATCTAGTAGAAGCATGGCAAAAAAGGACCTATTTTTAAAAGATTATATCAAAAACTTAAACATTATCACAAAGACGAAATTATTAAAGAGCCTGTTTCTCAAACTTGTGAAAGTAAATTAAATTGGGAAAGAAAACAAGTAACGGATTTCATTATTTCCAAATATGGATGGGTAGATTCATGATCTTTGATGAGGCAATCCATGAGAGAAGTTTCCTTTGATAATTATTTTGAAGAAACTCCAATGTATCATTTTCCCAAAGCCTGTTATATTCCTGATGAGGCAATATATCATTATTTTAAAGATTCTAGTAATTGGTATGTTTTTCCTAAATATTATCCTACTTGTTTACAAAGGATGTAAAATATTGTGAATTGTTAAATAAAATTAATAAAATATCTACAAACATAATTTAAAGATTGCATTTTACTTTAATGTTTGATACAATAAAAGAGGTCAATGGAAGTGGCTGAGGTTTAAAATAAGTATTTTAAGCTTAGGAAAGTCCATGTTAGCACATGCTGCGATTGCATGTAGTGTTTGTGTCTAAGGAATTAATAACTTAGAGTACTGTAAAAAGTAACGGCGTTTTTTAGCTCTAAGGATTGTAATAATTACATTATTTTAATCTATGAGATAAAAACTGAAAGTGTCACAGAGACGAGTTAATTAGAAATAATTAAGTGAAACGCGATAAACCCCTCAAGCTAACAACCCAAAATAATGGTAGGGGCATGCAAAGCGATTAAATGAAATCAGTTTTGCACTACTTATTAGTAGAAGATAAATAGTCACACTTGTTTAACAAGAACAGAACATGGCTTATGCACATTGACCTTTTTTATTAAATTATTTAAAAATCAATAAAGATTATTTGCTTGCTATTATATTTATTATTTGGTATATCTATATTTTGGCAAGAATTATAATTAATGTTATTTATATTATTCATTTATAATTATTGTATTTTATTTGCTTTTAAGTAATTAAAAATTATTTGCTCCCCCTTTATAAACAAAAAAGCCAAACTTTACAGTTTGGCTTTCATTGTCTTTATGCCTTTATATTGTGATATTTCTTAAAAGATATTAAATAAGTAAAGATAGTAATTTATTTATTTTTGATGTTTGATTTTATAAATTAAAATGAGTAAAAAAGCAACTATTAGACCAGTTATAATTATTATAATTGTATAAAAAATTATTGAATTTGTTGTAGTAGTTTTAGTTGTTGAAGCTGCATTTGTTTCTTGTTGATAGTTAATTTCTAGTTCCATTTCGCTTTCATATTCGTGATATTGGTCTTCTTTTGCTAAATCGTATTCTATTTTACAAAAATTATTACTGCCATCTTTGTTTTTGCTAAATTGAAAATCTTTAGGTAAAAATTTATTTTGAAGTTGAGGATTTTTTTGCCAAATAGCTTCACATATTAATTGCTTTCTTTGTTCATCAGTAATATTAGGTGTTATTTGTATTGTTCCTAAATGGGCATTTATAATAATTTCCTCCAAGTTTATCGTTTTTTTAGTAAAATTAAATTCTATTTTATTGCCCAATATATCTTCAATTTGAAAACTGCCTTTCCATTGCATTTCTTCCGATTCATATTTTTCTTCTAATTGTTCGCTTGCTATTTCAAAATCATCGCTTTGTATTTGGATGTTTGATTCTTTATTTATTTCTTTAAGTATGTCATTTAAAGCAATTATAATATCTTCTTTGGTTAATTGATTATTTTGTTTATAATAACTAAAATCATTGATTGTTCTTTTTTCTAGGGGAAATAATTGTTCGAAATTTTTGGGATTCTTTAAATTTTTTAAAGGCAGATCATTTATTATTTGGGGTTTTTGTTGTGTGTTATTTGCATTTTTTTCAACCCCTACTCCATTTTCCTTTTCTTGGATGTTTTCTAGTTGTTGTTGTTTTCCAGCATAAATACTAATTTGATTGCAAAAATGTATGCCCAATAAAATCATGAATAAAATTAAAGTAAAGTATTTGGGAAACAAACGCATAATTGCTTTGCTTTGGATTTTCATATTAAAAATATTTTACTTTTCTATAAATATTAAAGGGTTTCAAAAATAACCCCATTAAAATATTACAGTATAATTATATTTTTTGTGCAACATTTGTATTTATCACATTTTATTATTGTGCCTTTTTCAACAACTTTGCATCCTTTAATTTTATTTTACCCCCCAAATAAAAAAATTTGAATTAAAATATTGTGCCAAAAGTTATTTTTTTGTTTTTTTATGTTTAATTTTAACAATTTTATATTATAATATAAATATAATTATTTAAATATTTTGAGTCTTAACTCTAAACTTTTACTTATCTTAGATTTAAAATATTCAAAAGCAACTACTAACTTTATAAATTATTTATTTCTAATTTTATTAATTTTTCACAAATCACACATTAGCAAAACAAATAAGATAATAAATTAACTATATTTATTCTTTATTTTTAATTATATAAAATTTACATAATGGATATATTTCTATTTTGCAATTGCTTTCAAACTCAAACCCAAAAATTATTTTTTTGCAATTGATTTTCACAAAATAAAATCTTATTTGTATAATAATTTATACAATCCCCAATATATTTAATCATTAATTAAATTATTTTTATAATATGTTTGCAATGTTTTGGAAAATAATAAACATATTTTCTAAGTTTATTATTGTATTAATAACCTCTTTTATTTAATTCTTAGCCATAATTTTATCATTTTTCGCAATAAACACCACCAACAACAAATTAACGTTAATTGTAATTTAGATTTTGTTAATTATTGTAAGTTTTATCAATTTTGCACCCTAAATCCATATTTGTATCTTTTTTTAATAACTTTGGCACTAAATTATTATATTTGCAACATTTCCCTTAACACATTAATTTAGTTTTTATACCCCCTTTTTTATATTTATTCAGGGTCATTTATACGAGGTATTACAAAACCATTTCAAAAACATTTGCATAATATTTTCCATTAATTTATATTAAGATATAATAAATATCTTTAAAGTTTTAGTTTTTTCATAATGTAAATATGAAACACATTTTAAAAAATGAAATTATAAGTAATAAACTTATTTTAAAATATAAAATAAAAACATTTTATTACTAAAATTAACACAAACCAACCCCCCCAAATAACAAATTAGCCCTCATTATAATTAAATATTTTTGCTACTTTATTATAAATGTATAGCCATAACTGTATCAAAATTGAAATTTTTAATGATGGATTTTACAAAGAAATCCCAAAACCACTAATTTATAATTGCATATCATTAGATATTTTTATAACATCGTTTTTACCTCACAAAATAGTTCCATTTTAGATCATTTTAAATCAATTCAGAAAGGCAAAAGGAGACCATAATTATGGATTTTTTTATTAAACACAAACAAAAAATAATCATTTTTCTTTTGGCAACAATAACAACGCTGATTTTGTCTATTCCTTTTTTATCTTTGACAAAAGCCAATAATGCCAAAACTGCTTCAAAAGATTTAAAAATAGTAACGACTACTACCATGTTAAAAGATTTAGTCAAGCATTTAGTTGGTGATGTGGCAGAAGAAGAAAAAAACGAATATCAAAAAATTGAAGGTATTCAAGTTGATTCTTTGATGGGAGTAGGAATTGATTCGCACAATTACAAAACCAAATTATCAGATCGCAAAAAAATTAAAGAAGCTGATTTAGTTGTGATTAATGGACTGCATTTGGAAGCTAAAATGGAAGAAGCCTTCCCGCTTTTAACGAATAATTCCTTTACCGTAGTGCAGTTAGATGAAACGCATACCAAAGTTATAAATCAAGAAGGTAAAGAGGAGGAACACATTAAAGAAGAAAATATTAAGCGAGATGAAGATACTCATGGACCAGATCCTCATATTTGGTTTGATATAGATCTTTGGATTAAAGTTTTAAAACAATTAAAATACAAATTAAAAACAGTATTAAAAAAAGACCTACGTTTTAGCCAAAAGGATATTGCTAATTTAAAAAACAATTGCGACACATATGCACGAAAATTAAAATTATTAGATACATATGTAGGCAAGAAATTTAACGAATTAAAAGGACAATTTTCTTCTCAAGGCAAAACATTTATTTTAGTTACTGCCCATGATGCTTTTTCTTATTTAGCTAGAAAATATGATTTTGAATTAAGTCCAATTCAAGGAATTTCTACCCAAACAGAAGCCAGTATCAGCGATATTGAAGAATTAGCTAATAAACTGGTTGAAAACCAAGTAAAAGCTATTTTTGTAGAAAGTGCTTTTCCAGAAGGAACGCTTGATTCTCTTAAAGAATCTGTAAAAAGTAAAGGTCATAATATTAAAAAAAGTGATGAAGAATTATACGCTGATGCTTTGGGTTCAGAAAGTGAAGAGCCAATAGAATTTGAAGCCGACAAAGATAAAGACAGGAATTCCAAACCAACAAAATACAAACATTCCACCTATATTGGAGCTTTATTACACAACATTAATACAATAGAAAAAGAATTAAAACAATAACAACAATAACAAAGAAATAAGGAGATTATAATGAAAAAAGAAATAGCCATTAAAATTAGAGATCTAACTGTAGCTTATCATCTAAAACCAGTTTTGTGGGATATTGATTTAGATATTTATCAAAGCTCTTTGACAGCTATTTTGGGTCCTAATGGTGCTGGAAAATCTACTTTAATTAAAACTATTTTAGAATTGATTCCCAAAGTTTCTGGAGAAGTTTTATTTTATAATCAAAAATATGGACAAGTAAGAAAAAAAATTTCCTACGTGCCACAAAGAAATTCAGTTGATTGGGATTTCCCAACTACTGTGTTTGATGTTGTTTTGATGGGCCGCTACGGACATTTAGGATGGTTTAAAAAACCAACTGCTAAAGATAAAGAAATAGTAATGCAATCTTTGGAAAAAACAGGAATGCAAGACCTTAAGGACCGTCAAATATCTGAACTTTCAGGCGGACAACAACAAAGAATTTTTTTAGCTCGTGCCTTAGCTCAACAAGGAGATATTTATTTTATGGACGAGCCTTTTCAAGGAGTTGATATCCAAACAGAAAAAAAAATTATCCAAGTTTTAAAAGATTTGCAAAAAGAAAATAAAACCATTATTGTAGTGCACCATGATTTAGAAACAGTGACTCAATATTTTGATCATGTAGTTTTGGTAAACGTAAAAAAAATTGCAAGTGGTACTAAGGATGAAGTTTTTAACCAAACTAATTTAACTAAAACTTTTCAAAATAAACAATTAAAAAAAGACATCCATAATTTGCAACCCCCCAAAACAACTAAATAAAAAGAACCAAAATAAATAATCAAATTAAATATAAATGATTAAAATAAATAATCATATAATAAAAAGAATAAAATAACCAATAAATAAGAAAGGATGAAATATGTTTGCTTTAGAATTTAATTATACTGTTGTTAAAGTGCTTTTAGCAGCTAGTTTTTTAGGATTTACATCAGGTATTTTAGGTGTTTTTATTATCCTGAAAAAACAAGCCTTAATTGGAGATGCTCTTTCTCATACCGCTTTGCCAGGAATTGCCTTAGTTTATCTTTTTGCTCGTAGTACAGATATTTGGTTTTTGTGGCTGGGTGCTATTCTTGCCTCGTTTGTTACTTTGCTTTTGATGGAACTTATTAAAAAATATTCCAAAATTAAATCAGATACAGTCTTATCGTTAGTGCTTGCTTCTTTTTTTGGTCTTGGCAACGTTTTGATTGCCATTGCTCAAAATACTGGTGAGGATAACAAAATAGCTACTTTGGAAAAATTTATCTTAGGGCAAATTGCTTTAGTAACTGAACTAGATATTATTTCTACTGGCATTATGGCTTTAATTACTTTAGTTGTGGTAGTTGGCTTGTGTAAAGAATTCAAAATTTATATTTTTGATGATAAGTTTGCCCAAAGTGTAGGATTTAACACTAAAATTATGACTTTTATTCTTAATTTCTTATTAATTGGAGTAGTAGTTATTAGTTTAAAAATTATTGGTATTATTTTGACAAGTGCCTTTTTAATTATGCCAGGAGTAATTGCTCGTCAATTTAGTGATAGATTTGTTACTAATGTTATTGTTGCTTCCATTGTTACTTTCTTTTCTAGTTTAATTGGAGTTTTTATAAGCAATAGTGTACAAGATATGCCAACAGGACCAATGATTATTGTTATTACTACTTTATTTATTGCTTTGTCCTTTCTATTTTCTCCTAAATATGGAGTTATTAGTAGATATGTGCAAAAAATTAAATATCAAAAAAAGATTAAAAAATTTCGTCAACTTATTCATCTTTATTACGAACAAGAAGAAACTCATACTTTGAGTTTGCCAATAATTCAAATAGAAAGTTTTTTATGGAAGGAAAAATATTTAATGTTACAAAATCAAAAAGCCCAATTAACACCTAAAGGAATTAAATTAGTTGAAAATTTAATTGATGGTATTGTTTAATGATAAGTTTTATAAATAATGTTGTTGGTTGCTTTGAACTAGATGTTTTTTTAGTTATTTTATTTTGTTCTTTGACTTTGGCTAGTTTAGGAGTTTTTTTAGTATTGAAAAAGTCTTCTATGGTAGTTGATGCTATGAGTCATAGTGTTTTATTAGGAATAGTTGTAGCTTTTTTAGTAGTTAAAAATCTTAATTCCCCTCTTTTAATTATGGGAGCTGCTTTAGTAGGTGTGCTTACAGCTTATATGGTAGAACTTTTAGGCAAACATTCTAAAGTTACCAAAGATGCTTCTATTGGGATTGTGTTTACTTTTTTCTTTTCGGTAGCAATTATTTTGATAAGTCTTTATACAAGACACGAACATTTAGATACTGATGCTGTTTTTTTAGGCAATATTGAACTTACCCACATTAAACAACTCAAAAAAATCATTCCTCTTTTATGTCTTAATTTGTTGTTTGTGCTTTTCTTTTATAAAGAATTAAAAATCTATATTTTCGACCCTACTCTTGCTGTAATCCTCGGCTTTTCCACTACTTTAATTAATTATTTATTGATGTTTTTAGTTTCTATGACAGCTGTTATTTCTTTTGATGTAGTTGGTTCTATTATGGTAATTTCTTGTATGATTGGACCTGCTGCTACATCTCTTTTAGTTACTAAGAATCTATATAATAGCTTTTTGCTTTCTTTATGGCTTGCATTTGTGAATTCTAGTCTTGGTTATTATTTGGCAATTGGACTTAATTTACCAGTATCAGGATTAATTGCTTTTATGAATTTAGTGAACTTTTTGCTCTTTTTTTTCTTAGCCCCTAAAACTGGAATTGTTGCCAAAATGATTAAAAATAATTTGCAAAAAAAAGAATTTATGATTATTTCTTTACTAATGCATCTCAAAAATCATCAAGATCAATTACAAAAAAATCATTTTCAAGAGATTTATAAAGATCTAAAATGGTCTTTATCTCGTTATAATAAATGTCTTAATAATGCTTTAAAAAAAGGCTATATTCAAATAAAGCAAAATCAAGTAATACTAAATGATTCAGGAAACTATATTTTAGAAGAAAAAATTGCTCTTTGGATATAAAAACCTACACCCAACAAACAACTTCAATAAAGTGGGTTTTATCATATTGAAAGAATTTTAAAACACTTAAATAAAAAAAATTAACCCTTTGCTAAGGTATTTTTTTAGCTTACCAACATCACAAATTTGCTTTTGTTTTATAAAATTAAGTTATAATAAATATGGTACCATTTATAAGTATATAGAAATTATAAATAACACTTTCCTATTTTATATCAACACTTTATTATCACCAAAAACATCATGAATTATTTTTAACTTTGCACCGCAAAACCATAATTATCAAAAAAATTAATTTATTTGTTTAACTTAGAAAAAACTAAAATAAATTATAATGACAATAAAATATCTTATCATAACATTTAATGTAATACTTAAATGTCCTATAAAACTAAGGAGTAAAACGATGAAATTTATAGGTAAAAAAATATTATGTTTAGCATTAATATTAAATTTAGTTAATTTTTTTATTTTTATAGTTTTTAATGTTTGTAGTTTTAGTTTTTTTAAGAAGAAAAATCCTTATTTTAATAATAATGTTGTTTATGCACAGAAAGAAGAAAGTGCAAATAAGGGGAATAATAAAGATCAAAATGATGCAAAAGATAATCAATTAAATAAACCAAAAGAAGAAAAGCAAGAAGAACAAAAAGAAGGGTGTGGTTCTTGGTTGTGGAATAAAGTCAAAGAAGTTGGAACAGCTATTTATAATACATTGCCAGGAACCAAAACCCCTGAAAATATTGACACACAATTATTAAACCAAATACAAGAAGAAATAACTGCCATTGAAGAAACAAAAGAACAAATTAAAGAATTAACCCAACAAGACGAAACATTAAAAAATATGTTAGAATCTGATGAAGCATATAAAAAAGCGGAACAACAATATAAAGAAGTAGAAAACAATTTAAAAGAAAATAAGTTTCAAGAAGCTTCCAATTTATTAAAACCTTCTCCAACTTGGTGGAAATCTTTTATAAGTTTTTTTCCTTTTGTGGATAATCAAACTCCTCAACCCTTAAAAGAAGCTTATAAAACTGCGTTGGATAATTTACAAAAAGTTCAACAAGTAAAAGAAGATTGGAATAAATTACAAAATATAAATGATGTACAAGAATATAAAATTCTTTGGGCATCTATTAAAGATAAAATTAATAATTTTTGGCCTTCTGCTAATGCTGATGTCACTCCTACACCTTCTGATTTAAATTCACAAGAAGAAATACCTGCTATTAAAAATTTTCTAAATAATCATAAATTTGCAACTAAATTGCTTGGTTGGTGTTTAGGAGAAAAAAGTAATGATGTTAAAACAATAGCTTCTAATTTAACAAACAGATTAGCTCAATATATAGGCAATAAAGCTGAGGAAAAACTTCAAAATAAAGTAGAACAAGCTAAAAAAGATGTTCCTCAAAAAGCTACAGATGCAGTTAAAGGCTATATATTTCAAGTTATTACCGCTGCTGTTGCTTTTACTGCTTTAGTTATTACATTTCTTTATTGGTTTATAATTAAAAAAATTAAAAAAAATCAAATTAAAAAACCACAAATAAGTAAAAAAGTTACCTTAAATAAAACAAAATAAACTTTTTTATTCTTAAATAATAAATAAGCAAAAACAATAACTTATTTTACATCATTTGTTATTATTATTTCTTAAATATTACATTATTAGTGTTTTTATTTCAATTTTATACGAAATAAAAAGGAGATTAATTTTTTTATGTTAAAAATTAACCATTTATTTAAAAAATTTCAAAATACAGAAGTCCTTGAAAATGTTTCTTTTCAATTGCCTCAAAAAGGATTAGTTTTTATTATTGGTAAATCAGGTTCTGGTAAGTCTACTTTATTGAATCTCATAGGAGGGCTTGACAAACTCACTAAGGGAAATATTACAGTTTTAGGAAGAAACATTAATGAATTTGCTTCATTCGAACTAGATGCTTATCGCAATTATTTTTTAGGATTTGTTTTCCAAGAATATAATTTATTAGATAATTTAACAGTTTTTGAAAATATTCAAATAGCTTGTGCACTACAATCAAAACAAGTAGATAATTGGAAAATGCAACAAATATTAAAACAAGTAGAATTGGATGGTCTAGAAACTCGCTATCCTCATCAACTTTCAGGAGGACAAAAACAAAGAGTAAGTGTTGCTCGTGCTTTAATTAAAAATCCTAAAATGATTTTGGCAGACGAACCTACTGGTAATTTAGATGAAAAAACAGGACAAAAAATCTTTGAATGTTTAAAACAAATATCAAAAGATACCTTAGTTGTTATAGTTTCTCATGATACCCAAAGTGCTTATAAATATGCAGACCGCATTATTGAATTTGCTGATGGTCAAATTGCAAAAGACCTTACTAAAAAAGTAACTAAAGCTTCCACTGATAAACCCCAAATATTACAAAATAAAACTTATACCCAAGAAGAAGTTGCTAATTTATTAAAACAAAAAAATAATGCTATGGAACTAGATTTTGCACCCACTTTGGCAAATGAAAATTATAGTTCTCAACATCAAGCAATGCATTTGCCTTTAGTACAAACTCATCTTTCCAAACAAACAGCTCTTTTAGTAACTCAAAATATTTTAAAAAATAATAAGAAATTAGCTTTTAAAATCATTTCTACATCTAGTAATGGTGCTTTATTCTTAACTCTTTCTTTTTTAATATTTTTCAATATGTTTCTTTGGCTTTGTAATTTAGGTTATGTCATACCAGAAAGTCAAGCCAAAAACAAGACATTTTGGTTGTTATTAGCACCTTTATCATTTCACATATATTTTTTAGGTATATCTTTTTATCAAATGATTATTCATATGAGAAATATTATCACCTTAAAAAACAAAGATATTGGCATTCTAAAATCTTTAGGGGTTTCTGATCGAGATATTCACAAAATATTTCATCATTTAAATATAAAAATAGTTATTATTCAATTTTTGGGAATTCCTTTATTCTTTTTGATATTTGTTTTATTCATGGCAATATCAGCTTCTTTGCAAGGCAAATTAGAATTCTTTTTAAAGTATTCGCCCACCCTTTACTCATCTTTAAAAGAATTTGTGCCTCTTTATTTATTTTTGGTAAATATAGTTTTATTTTTTGCTTTAGTTTATGCTTATCCCTTTTTCTTAAATCATGTTTCAATCAAAAAACAATTAAAAAAAGTCTTAAAACAAAATCCTTTAACTATTATTTCAACTATTCCCAAAGCATAATTTTTTGAACCATTTCATTTATTAAGCATTAAGACAATCAAATTTGAATATAATATTTAAGATAAACTTTAAGTTGGTCTTTTTAATTTATGAAAAATTTAAATTAATTGTTTTGCAACGCTTTAACCATTACTAAAAATATTATGAATTTATTTTTTATTTATACTACCCATTAAAATATTTCTAATAGCTTCGTTGCATTCAAATCCTTAAATTTAAATAAATTATTTATTTGCTTGAGAAAGGTTTTAAATTTATGCAAACTCCCCAAATTATTAAAGTTGCAAGCCCTTTGCAATCAGTTGTAAATACCATCAATAAAGCTCGTGATTTAGTCAAAAAAAGACGGTATTGACCTCCAAGTTACCTAAGGTAAATTATTATACAGAAGGAGCAGATTTAATTTCTTCTGGCAAAGCTGATGGTCTAATATATTTTAATTTGGAAGATGTTAAAAAAACACAAACATTTACGTGTTTTGTACGCCCTTTTTAATGAATTGCACATAGCTCCTTGTGATTTTGCTCAAAAAATTAGGACTCGTTGAAGTAAGCGAACAAGACCATCAAAGAAAAAGGTTTTAATCTATCCTTAAAGGATGTCAAAAACATTTATGATTTTGAATTTATTAAAACTTCGCATCTTTTAGAAATTCCTCAAAAATTTCAAGATACTCAAAAATATGATCTTGCAATTAATTGTCCTGGTATGATGAGAGATAGTAATTTTGTAAGAGTCGGTTCTATTGGTTTAGGCAAAGAAGAAAATATTGAACCTCAAGAAGATGTTTTTTTATCTTATGCTGTTATTTTAGCTGTTAAAACAGAAACCGAGACAACTCCCAAAGTTACAATCCTTAAACAAGTTTTAAATGAAACTCATTATAGAAAAGTACAATTTTTACATGGTGGCACAACTCAGGATTATATTATGGTAAAAGACCAGAATGAGTTAAGAGAACAAATTCAACAAAAATGGTTATAATCAAATTATTCACATATTTTTTATTATAAGTGCCAGAAAGAAATAAAATGTTTGATGCTAAAAAACACGAAATAATTATGAAACATTATCACAATCCACAAAATCAAACCGATGTTCGGCTTCCAGGTTATATTCCGTTTGAAAAGCAAACTTCTTATTGTGGTGATAAAGTTATTATTCAATTAAAGTGTGATAACAATAAAATTATAGATATTAAATATGAAGCTAATGTTTGTTCTATTTGTGTTGCTTCTGCCAGTGTTATGTCAGTTTATTTGCAACATTTAACCAAAACACAAACCTTAAACAAAATTAATCATTTTATGGCTATGGTACAAAATCAAACTTATGACAGCACTTTGCTTAATTCTGATCTAAAATCATTTGATATAGTTTATCAATTGCCGGGTAAAATTAATTGTGTTTTGTTGCCTTGGCAAACTTTGCAAGAATTCTTACTTGGATAATTTATTACAAAACTTTTAATATTTCATAAAAGACCGTTAAAAACGGTTTTTTTATTATGAAATGCATTTTCAAACTCACTATTTTTTGCAATTAAGAAAACAAAATTATTCATCATCATTATTTTGATCTAAATCTAATGATTTATAAAACCCTTTTTTTTCTAAAACAGGGATGGGATTTGTAAATGTTTGGGTGGTGGTTTTTTGTAAAAATTCTTGTAAAGACGTTAATTTACAATCAATATTATCTAAATACCAAAGTAAAAGAGCTTCTCCTATTTGTGGTCTTTTGGCAGCTCCATGTTCTAAAAGTCCATGATGAGAAATTAACATATGTTTTAATAACAATACTTCTTCTTTATCTTGAAAACCCAATAATTGTGCTTCTTTTTCTACTTCACAAGCAACCATGACTAAATGACCTAATAGCAAACCTTTGGGAGTATAGTTTTTTTGTTCTAAATCTAGTTCTTTAATTTTTTCCATGTCATGTAAAATAGTACCTGCAAATAGTAAATCACTATTGAGAAAAGGATAAATTTTTAAAAGAGATTCTGCCATTTTTAACATAGTTAAAGTATGATAACCAAGTCCGCCATAATAATTATGATGAATTTTTAACGCTGCTTTGGAAATTAAAAATTTATTTTTGTTTTTGCAATATAAATTGTAAGTAATTTGTTTTAAGACTTTGTTTTTTATTTTATGTAAATAGTTTTCTAATTCGTCTTTTACTATTGCAAAAGAAATAGGAGCACATTCATAAAAGGCTAAATAAGTTTCATACAAAGTTTGCATATCTAATACATTATAAGCTAAATTGTATGTTTGATTCATCAAAATAAGTTCTTCATTTTTGAGAAGACAAACAGTTTTAAAATGATATATTTGTCCTTGGATAGGTGATGTGGTTTGAGGTTCTAATTTGATGTTTATGTCGCTTTTGTCTTGTAATTGCAAGGTGATATTATAAAAATGAAGTCCTTGATTGATGCTTGTTACTTTGCCTGTAAAAAAGTTGATTTGTCCTTTTTGATATTTGGGTAAGATGTTGGTTTGGTTTTTTTTCATACGTTTGTTTCCTATTGGTCTAGATTGGGATTGATAAAAATATGTTGATGGAAGTGTTTGTAAATGGAAATAGTAAGTTTGCATTATTACATTTATAAACAAAAATAAATTGATGTTTATAATTTTGTTATTACATAATTTAGTTCATTTTATTTTTATTCATTATTTTATTTATTGTTTATCTAGGATTTGATTTTGGCTAAGTACAAAATTAATCAATTGTTCTTTAATGTTGGGTATTTCTCTATTAAGTACTTTGGTAATTAGTTGTTTTTGTGTATGTTTAATCCATGTTCCTTTGGGTTTGTGGGGTAATTGTTTTAAGACTTCTTGCCAACTAAAATTAAGTTCAGTAATTGTTTTTATTGGTAAATATTGATAAATATATTGTATTTTGGCTGCTGCATAAGGTTCTTTTTGCAAAAGATAATTAATTTGATTAGCTAGGAGACAATTTTTTAATCCATGTTTAAATAAATTAAAAGTAATATTTTCCCAAAGATATAAACTTAAAGAGGCAATGTTTTGGTAGCTTTTTTTCTTTTGTTTGGTAAAAGGAAAAGATGCAAGGATTTGGTTGTTGAGTAAAAGCGACATTGACCAAAAAATTCTTCTTTTTAATTTGTTGTGTGCTTGAATGTATTTAAGTTGAGTTTCATGTAGATAAGCTAAACAAAGAATGCTTTGGTTTAGTTGGGGTAAAAATAGATGGGTTTTAGTTTCTATCATATTTTTAAAAGTTTGGTGCCAGTTTTTGTGAGTGATGATTTTTTCGATGTGTTCATATATTCTTTGAGAAGAAATTTTAGCTAATAAATGGTTTTTGTTGATGATAGCTTTTTGGGTAGTTTTTTCTATGCAAAATCCTAGTTTAGATTGAAAATAAAAAGCTCTTAAAATTCTTAAAGGGTCTTCTTGGAATCTAATAAAAGGGTCTTTGATGGTGCGGATCAAACCTTGCTTTAAATCTTTTTTCCCTTGTTTTTCAGGTGTGAAATCAAATATTTTACCAGTTTCATCCATTAAAAGAGCGTTAATAGTAAAATCACGTCTTAAAAGGTCTTGATGGACGTTTTTGGTGAAAAAAATTTCACTAGGGTGGCGATAGTCTTTGTAAGTGCCTTCTTTTCTGTAAGTAGTAATTTCGAAAAGATAATTTTCAAAAGTTATTTTAAAGCTACCATAATTAATTTTTATTTGGGTTGTTTTTTCTGGGCATAAAAGGAGTTTTATTTGTTGGGGGGCGGCGTTAGTAGTGATGTCGATATCTTCGTTAGCATTTATTTGGAGTAAATAATCTCTGACAGTGCCACCCACAATAAAGGCTTCGAATCCGTTTGTTTTTAAGATAGTAATTATTTTTTGAGCTATTTTTAGTTGATTGGAATGTTTCATATTTTGGGCTTTTAGTAATATTTCTAATTTTTTTATTTTGTTGTGTTTGATTGGTTGGTTGCCTTTGATGATAAATATAGTTAAAATAAAAGTAAAATAGATAATAGATATAAATATTAAAGGTTGTTTTTAGTTTGTTTTATTATTTATTTTTTGGTAAATGTGGTTCAATATAGTATTTTTTATTAGTATTTATTTGTAATTTTAATGTAGGGTGTATTATTTAGAATGTGTCAATATTTAAAATAACAACATTTTATTATTGGCAAATTAGTTTTTTTGAAAATAAAAGACCATCGGTTGTGATGGTCTAATTTGGTTGTGATAAGAGTTTTTATTGGGTTGCTAAAATTATTTTTTTGTTTTTTTGTTGTTTTTATCGGGATAGTAAATTATTTTTTTTGATTCTTATTTCTTGAAAAAATTTTTGTAAAAGTTGCATGCTTTCTTGAGCTAAAAGTCCTGATTGGATATTTAATTTATCCATAAAAGGCATATTTTGGATAGATGACATATCATTAAAAGAATATGATTTTTCCATGCTTGTGCCATAATAAAGGTTTTTGATGCCTGCTTGTATGATGGCTCCTGTACACATTAAGCAAGGTTCTAAAGTGACATAAAGAGATGCATCATTTAAAAAACGGCTGTTTATCTTTTTGCCTGCTTTCATGAGGGCTAAAAATTCAGCGTGTCCAAAAAAAAGTTTTTTAGTGTTTCTGTTATTGTGAGCTCGTGCAATTATTTTTTGGTTTAAAACAGCGACAGCTCCGATGGGGACTTCTTCTTTGAGGTAGGCTTTTTGGGCTTCTTTTAAAGCTTCTTTCATAAAAAAAATATGTTGTTGGTTGTTATTTTCCATATTTTAAGTATTAATCCACATTCCAAACGAATTATTGAGATGAATTATTTTAGTGGAGTTATTTAGATTGGTTGGTGAAGTTTTGCCAGTTAATTTTTGTTTTGTCAATATCTGCTAAACAATGGTGTTTGCGACAACGAGGTTCGTGGTATTCTTTTCCGCCTACCAAAACAATAGGTTCATTGCTTTGAGCAGGTTTGCCGTCAATTAATCTTTGAGTGCGGTTGGCTTTTTTGCCACTGATAGCACAAATCGAAGTTAATTTAGTAACGGTGTCTGCAATTGCTAATAAATAAGGCATTGGTCCGAATGGTTTTCCGCAAAAATCAAGTTCTAAACCTGATATAATGACTTCAATATTGCAGTTAGCTAAATAATCTACAATAGCGACAATGTCGTTATCTAAAAATTGGGCTTCATCTATTATGACAACATTAATTTCAGGAGTAATAAACGGGAGAATGTCTTTGCTTTTGTCAATTAAAATAGCAGGAATAGTGTTTTGATTGTGAGAAACTATTTCTTCTTTAACAGAATAACGGTCATCTATTCGCGGTTTAAAGGATAAAATTTTTTTGTTGAGTTGTAATGCTTGATTACTGCGTTGAATTAATGCTTCTGTTTTGCCTGCAAACATTGGTCCACAAACAACTTCAATAAACCCTTGCCCTTGTTCTTTTTGGGTCATTCTTTTGAACTCCTTTATAAATAAGATAATTTGAATTAATTTTTTTGGTTTTTGTGGTGTGATAGTTGGTCCAAAAGAACTTTGAGGGTGATTTGCTATTTTATTTTTTAAGTATTTATTATTTATTTTTAATCAATTCTTCGGTGGTTTCTTTTTGGTTATCAGCATTTAAAAGAACTGTTTTAACTTTTTGGTCTTGGGTAATACCATAACGTTTGTTAAATTTGTCAATTGGCCCTGCTTTAACTACAAAAGTTTGGGCACCAGTGTAAAAAGGGTGGCAATTAGAACAAGTTTCTATTTTGATGCTAGTAACTGTGGTGCCAATTGGGTGTTGTTTGCCACAAGTTGCACAAGAAACTTCCACTGTTTCAAATTGAGGGTGAATATTTGCTTTCATGTGTTTAGGACTCCTTATTATTTTTTTGATTTTATTTATTTTTATTTTGTTATGCGATGTGTTTGTATTTTATTATTTATTATTTTTTAATTTTTGATTTTTATTATTTGAACTTTTTGATGGGATTTTTGAACTTTTGATTTCTTATTTCTTTCTTTATCTTTATGAAAAAATCATAAAATATAAATATAAAAAATAAGAAAGAAAGGGAAGGCAAAGAGTTTTTAGGCTCTTTGTAATTTGAGCTTTTTGAGTGCCCTAGCAGAGATTTTTACTTTTTGAACCTTGCCGTTTTCGTCAACAATTTTTACGTTTTGTAAGTTGGCTTTCCAAATTCTTTTAGTTGCGTTCATAGCGTGGCTACGACGATTACCAAAAAGGGTGGTTTTTCCAGTGATATAACATTTACTCATTGTTTTTCTCCTTTTTTAATTACAATATATAAGTTATTATATCACAATAAGGGTTTATTTGGGTGATGTTTTTTTGTTTTTTTGTTAAAAATAAATTTATTGTTAGTTGTTTGGTTTGGGATAATTTTATATTTAGGATAGGGATTTATTTTAATTGCAACATTATTTGATTTGATTATTTTTATTTTATTTTGCGCACGATTATTATCTTTTTTGTCCATCAACTCCATTATATTTGTATATTTATTTGATAATTTAGTAAAATAGTTAAAGCCTTTATTTGGTTTGTACATAAACACTTTGTTTTTTCTTGGATTTTTGCTATATTTTTTGCTACAATTAAAATATAATATATATTTAGATGAAACATTCCAATAATTTGCCCCTAGTAAAGAATGAATATTTTATTTTTTTAGTATATTTTGTTTTTGCTTAAGGTTTATTATATTTGTTGTTATTTATTTTATTTATTATTTTCATTCCTAATTATTTTTTCCTATTTCATTTGCATTATTAACATTTGTATTATTCATATTTTTATTAAGGAGATATTTATGTTTGCGAAAAAAATTTATTGATTGTCTTTGTGTGTTCCTTAATTGCAATGTTATTTTCGTTGTTAGTTTTTGTAATTATTGTAAGTAAGTTAGGATATTTGAGTTTTAAAGATGTTAAAGAACCTAATTTATCCAAAGACATAAAATCACCTAAAATACAAGAGCAAAGAGATAATAAGACAAATCAATTAGCTCAAAGAGTTGCTGAACAAGTAAAGGAACAATTTCAATTGACTACTTTAACAGAAAGCCAAATTAAAGAAATTAAGGATGGCAAAATAGTTTTATCCAAAGAACAATTAGAAGCAATAAAAGGAGAGTTAAAGCCTTTTGTGGATCTAAATTTTTAACTGAAGAAAATAAATCTAATATTTTAACAATTGATGCAAAAGAACGTTTTAATCGTATTAATAAAGATATTCATTTATTTTGTAGTTCGTTAGAAAATAAAAAAATTGTTAAAGAACATTCAGTTAAGGAAAAAGAAAATTTTATTGTAGAACTTATTATTATGTATTTGCAATTAATTTATCCTGAGCAAATAAAAATCAATAAAGAAGCGATGAATTGTGGAGGTAAAGTTGATATTAAAGTTGATTTTGATGATTTTGTCTATATTGCTGAATGTAAAATGTTTGATAAAGTTCTTAATAAAGAGATGGAAAATATTGATCATGCCTGTGATCAATTAATGAATTATACCAATGGTCAAAATAAAGAAGGTGCTATTTTTTTTGTTTAATAAAAACTCTAATTTTGTTTTGTTTAATAAAAACTCTAATTTTGCAGGACAAATAAAAACTATTGAAAAATGGATTAAAGATAAACACAAATTAGAACCTAATAATTGTAAAGGATCAAATCCTAATTCTTGGGTTGTACCAATAAAACACGTAAATGGGCATGATTTTACATTATATATTGCTTGTTATAATTTGAGTAGTTTTGTAGCTGAAAGTAAAAAACATGAAAAGCAAAAAGATGCAGGAATTAAAACAGTTTCATCCCATAAAGAAGGAAATATACAAAGTAATGAAGGCATTCAAGAAAATTTAACGACAAATAAACAAGGAGAATAAAATCAAGTTTTAGATGTCAATAGAGGTACAAGTAATAATGCGAATGTTTCACATGGTAAAGGAAAGCAAGGAAGACCGAACAACCCAAACCCAAATAAAGGGACACAACAACAAAAGCAAAAGAAGAACAATGATAAACCCTCAAACCCCAAAAAGGATTACAAAAATCAAACTCAAAACCAACAAGTGAAAAATAGTTTTTCTCAGTGATTCCCCACCGCTATCACAAATACAAAAAAATACACCTAATTTATTAAAAAAACCAGTGTTATTAGAAAAGATAGAAACAGTTTAAACAACAACGAAATAAAATATAAAGCTGGAGATATTTACAATACTATATTACCTTTATCACATATTCAAAATAAAAATTTACTTCCCTTAGAAAAAACTAATGATAAAGAACAATATATTATTATTGCTAGTTTTGATTTTTATTCAGTTAATGCTGATGACAAAGATTCCATTAAAGAAATTAATTCATTTAATAAATTAACTATTCATCCATCAAATCCTTTTAAATTAGATATTCATTTTGATTTAGTTAATTCTGATAATATTATTGCATCTCAACCTTATTATCTAACTCAAGAACTAGATTATAAAAAAGATAAAAAACATATCCTAATTTAGATATCAAACCTTTTTTATTGAAAGATTCTTTTTTAAGGATGCCTAATGCAAATATATTAGAAATAAAAAAAAGATTAGATGCTTTAGAAATAGAAGAATCAAACCAAGAACAATCCTCCACAGCATCAAATGACGATATAAATTACATGTGTCAATAGATGATTTGTATGAAATAAAAAATGATATTATATCTTGTTTATCACCAGAAGACCAAAACAAAATAGAAGCACAATTTAATGAATCTAATTATTTTATAAACAACATTGTTAAACCTAAACAAAAAGCTATAAAAGATTTGTTGCTTTCTTTGCCAGTATATGACACAGAGAAAAGAAGACAAATGATGGAAGCAAAGACCCCACAAGAAAAAGCACAATACATAAAAGATCTAATAGAAGAATTTACAGGTGCAAAAGGCTCAAAAACATATTTCATGAAAGAAAGAAAATAATAGAATTATTAAGAAATTCTTTAGTATCTAATTTATCTGCTCCCAACATTCAAGCAAATTCTTTTTTACCAGAACAAAACCAAAGATTAGAAGAATTCAAAACAACTAACCCTAAATATCTAAATTTAACACAACAATAAAAAAATATATTAGATGATTTGGAGAAAAAAATACAAGAATTTGAAAACGCATTAAATAACATTACATTATCAGAACCTAATAAAACTCATAAAACAAGAGATAATTTAGCTGCATTAAAGAAAAAAACAACTACTGAATTACCACCTTTAACAGGCACTAATAAAAAAGACAAGATAAAATAAATAAGAACAAAATTAAATGAATTAAAAGAATCCATTAAAGAAGAAATAAAACTAATATTAGGACAAAAAATACTTGAATTAATGCAACAAACATTACAAGAATATATTAGAATACCAAAAAAACAAATTAAAGATAAAATTAATAACATTGTTAAAAAATTTACTACTGGTATTAATACACCTTATTTTACTTTTAATCTTTCTAATAAAAAAATAAAATGGTATTCTGGAAGTCTTTATTATGATAGTCTAAAAGAGTTAGAAAAGTATTTAGAAAAGATGACATATAAAGCAACACTGCCTCCAATAGATTCTAATTTAACTTTATCATTTAAAACAAAAAAAAGGAAAATGAATTAAAAGAAGTTGATTATGCTTATTATGATTTAGTTAATAATGATAATCAAGTTAATAATAATATGAGTGTTATTTTAAGATTTCGTCCTTTTGTTGCTCCTT
Organism: 'Catharanthus roseus' aster yellows phytoplasma; assembly: GCF_004214875.1. Classification (NCBI taxonomy): domain Bacteria; kingdom Bacillati; phylum Mycoplasmatota; class Mollicutes; order Acholeplasmatales; family Acholeplasmataceae; genus Candidatus Phytoplasma; species 'Catharanthus roseus' aster yellows phytoplasma. Next base: position 535,820 of record NZ_CP035949.1, on the reverse strand, counting down.
TTTGTCTAGATGAAAAAAACAAGAACAAACATGTAAGAATTGTACTACATGTCAATCTAATTCTTGTCAAGATGAAAAAGATAAATTAAAAGCATGTGAGCAACTTAAAACAGGATTTGGAGCTTGACTTTCGCCTCAAGATTGTTTAGGAGAAATTCAACAAGAATTAAAAAAACAAAATGATAATGAATCATCACAACAAAGAAAAAAATTTTTTTATTTTTTGAAAAACCAATATATAATTTTTTAGAAGAACAAACATATTCTATTAATCATAGTTCTTTTATGATAGATATATTACCTGATACTCATTTAAAAGGATTAGATTATATGCAAAGAACTCATGAAGCATGGGAGCATCATCCTCAACCTAGCCAAACAAATGAAATACATCAAACAGGAAAAAATATGTATCATAATTTAAATAATCAACTTAGAGACCCAGCATTTAATAGAGCATGGCAACAAGAAAATAAAGGTCAATATAATTATAACTATAATCAAAATTCTTCACCTTATCAAATAAATTATACTCCTACAATCTATCAAGTTCCTAATGCAAATATGCAAATTGTAATTCAACAAGAAACTCAAAATAATCAACAACCAAATCAATAACATTAATAATTAATATATAATATAATAATGAAAATAAAGGTTAATTATAACATGGCATATAAAAAAATGACCCTAAAAAGGATAAAGTATTAAAAGAAGTTGAAGTTAATGAAAAAGCAACTAACATTCAAATTAAAAAAACAAAAGATGATAAAAATAAACTTAAAGTAGTAAAAGAAAATGAATTTGAATATGATGAAACATTAAATCTAGTTTCTAATAATGAATCTAAAAGTAATACGTTTTTCTTTGTAATTATTATTTTGATATGTATTACAGCATTAGGTGGTTCTATTGTTTTTTCTTATATGACAAATGATACAATGGATAAAAACTTTCAAAAAACAAATGAAATAATTACTACAACAAAAACAGATGTTGAAAGTTTATCAACAGAAGTTAAAGAATTAAAAGAAAACCAAACAAATAATAATCAAACTGATGAAAATAATAATAATCAAACTGATGAAAATCTTATGACTATTCAAGAATTAAAACAAATGATGCAAGATATAATTCATGGAAATAATCTACATACTCTAAATGACCGTATAAATGCATTAGCTAATAAAAATGATCCATCTAAAAAACAATTATAACACATAGATAAATTTCCTGAAGGTACTAGATATTTTCCTATGCCTTTAGATGAATTTAAAGGATTACCTAGTTTAAAAAAACTATTGGGATGGAAAGTGTTATAGACCAATTACAAGGTTTTCTTAATTATTTAAGTGATCCTTTATCTTATGTAGGTGTTGGTAAAGTTAAACCACCTCAAGGAGTCTTATTTTATGGGGTTCCCGGAACAGGTAAAACATTCTTTACTAGAGCACTTGCTAAAGAAGCTGGTAGACAAGTTGGTTTTTATGAAATTAATGCTGCTGAATTTGTTTCTCAAACTCTTGTAGGAGATGGTCCTAGGTTTGTTAAAAAGTTATTTGAAGATGTAAGATTACATAATAAAAAAGAAGGAGTAAAAGCTTCTATTATCTTTATTGATGAATGTGAAGAAGCTTTTAAAGATCTAAATAAAACTGCAAATTCATCTTCAGATCTACCTAACGTTGTAAACCAATTTAAAACTGAATTAACCTCAACAAAAAATGATCCTAAAAAACCTATTTTAATTATTGGAGCAACTAACTATTTTGATAAAATAGATGAAGCTATTAAATCACGTTTTACTTATCATATTGAAATTAAAGTTGGTGATGCAACAGCCAGAGCTAAATACTTAGATTTAATGATTAATGTTTTAAGAAAAAATCCTTTTCACGAAGAAGCATTAGAATATCTTTTAAAAACTGTTAATCCTTTTCTTGATAAGTTTGATGCAGAATCGCGTTCTAATAGACGTTTAGAAAATATGATTGAATCATCTGTTATTAATATGAATAATCGTTTAAGTGCTGAAAGTCTTGCAAAACAAAAATAAATCGATGATAAAAATAAAAAATTACAATTAGAAGCAAATACTTTATCTTTATCACAAGAAGAAAAAGACCAACTCCAAAAAGACATTCAAGAATTAAAAACACAATTGCATAATAGAAAAATTAAATTAGAACAAATAGTTGAAAATGAAAGCAAAATGGCACAAATCAAACAACAAGAGACAAAAATAGAAAAAGAAACAGCCGAAAAGAAAGCCCAACAAATTATATTAGAAGAAAAAATAGCTAAATTGAATTTTGAAATAGAGTTTTTGCAAGAAGAATTAAACAAATTAAACGAGAAACAATCCCAACCAAAACCCTTACAAACTCCTACCTCATCAACTCTACAAACATCTGAATCAAATGCTTCTTCAACTCCGCCACAAGATGTAACGCCAACTCCTCCAAACAGTGAACAACAACCTCCACAACCAAATCCAGAGGCTGAAAAACTAAAAAAACAAATAAAAGATAAACAAAAAGAAGAACTATTACAAAAAGAAGACCCATTAAAATTAGAAGAAGACATAACAAAATTAGTACAAAAACTGGCACAATTAGACCAAGAAAAAAACCTTTTAAAGCAAAAGTTAAACAATTACAAAAGGACTTAGAAAAAGAAGTTAGAGTAGTTGATTTAAGAGCAGCTTTTTATCAAGTTTATGGTATGAAAATCCTTAATACACCAGAAGAACGTTGTAATGAATTACAAGAATTAGCTAAGGTTTATAATAAAAGAAATACACAAGTTCTTTATTTAACACAAGCAATGCATTATTTCAACCAAACCTTAAATCCTAAAATTAATCAATTAATGGAAGAAGCTCAATGTGATAAATTAATTGCTTATTTTGTAGAAGCTTCTAAAAGAAAGTTTTTAGAAACCAAACAAACATTACAACAAAACGATTTAGATGAAGTCTTTAAAGAAGTGTATGGCGGATTAGATGAATTAACACAAAAATTAAATAATAATTATAAATAAATAATGGATATTTTATATCCATTATTTATTTATCCTAATTGAAATTATTTATCTTTGTTGGATAAATTGAATAAATTATTTATATTAACATTATGTTATTCTATTTTGATATATGTTATAATTGAGGTGATAAAAGTGATATAATAATTCCTTAAAAATAATTTATCAAGTATATTAGAAAACTAAAAGGAGCAATATTTTGTATTTTTACATCACTCAAAAGACTAAAAAGACTTTGCATAAATATATTCTAGCAGCTCATATACTTGCTTTAGCTCTTATATTATTTCATCTTTCTAAACAAATGGGGCTATATGATTATTTTAGGTCTCCTTTAACTTATAAAGCTTATTTTAATCTGGCTTTAGTACCTTTATTTTATTTAGGGTTTTTCTTTGGATTTAAGAAAGCTTATTTAATGCTTCTTATTTATCTGTTTTGTGAATTTGTAACTACTTTGGGACATTTTTGGATTTTAGCTGATTATGATATTTTTTTGATTGAAAAAATAAATATTAATAAAGTAGCTTTTTTTATACTTAATTATCTTTTAAAAACTTTAATACCTCTTTTATCTTGTTCTTTTACAGGATTATTATATTGTAAAGATTTAAGTCATTTTAATATTAATAAAAAAAATATTATACGTTTATTAAGTATTTTAATTATAATTATGTTAATTCATGCTTGTCTTTATGCTATAAATGGTTATTTATGTTATTTGCCAAGTATTAAATATATTCTAAAAGATAATCCATATTATAATATCTTTTTTGCTAATGAAATAACTTCCTTTATCACTATTTTTGTTCTTAATTTAGAAACAGTTATTACTTGTAATTTATTATTATTTGGTTGTGTTATTTATCTTAATCCAAGATTAAAGATTATTTATCAAACTTATTTTTATGAATAAACAATAACATAAATGAATAAACAATAACATAAATGAAAAACTTTTTTTGCAATTCCCAATAAGACAAATTTAATAATATTTACCAAAAATATAAAATAAATTTTTGAATCCTCCAAACCAAATTATTTTTTTTAATACTTGCCAATTATTAAATCTTATGATATAATAAAATTGCTTTGGCACTTAAATTATTTAGTGCCAAAATTAAATCATTACAAAAATATTTTATTTGCTATAATAAATTATTAAATTAAAAGGAGTTTAATCATGAAACAAAAAACAATTATCCCTTTACATGACAATGTTGTTTTAAAATTGAAAATGGAAGAAACTAAAACAGCTAGCGGAATTATTTTGGCTTTATCAGAAAAAGAAAAATCCTCTGTTGGGGTTGTTGTTGGAGTAGGTTCCAAAGTTGAAGGTTTAAAAAAAGATGATGAAGTAGTTTATAAAAGCTATTCTGGTAGCAAAGTTACTTTAGGAGAAAAAGATTATTTAATTGTTGCTGTAAAAGATATTTTGGCACAAATTAAATAAGATAATATAGATAAGATAAATAATTATAAACTAAGTATTAATAAATAAAAAGACAATATTTTAAACTTTTTTAAAATTATAAATCATAAAATTATAAATATTAATTAAATATCAATAAATCAATAAATAAAGATATAATAAGATATAATAATCAATAATCAAAATATTTAAGGAGTAATAAAATGAGTAAAAAAATACTTTATGGCAAAGAAGCAAGAAAAGCTTTATTACAAGGAGTAGATGAAATTGCAAATACTGTTAAAGTGACTTTAGGACCTAAAGGACGTAATGTTATTTTAGAAAAAGCCTATGATTCACCTGCTATTGTAAATGATGGTGTTTCTATTGCTAAAGAAATTGAATTAAAAAATCCTTATCAAAATATGGGAGCAAAGTTAGTATATGAAGTAGCTTCCAAAACTAACGATAAAGCAGGAGATGGAACAACTACAGCAACTGTTTTGGCACAAAGTATGATTCATCGTGGGTTTGATGCAATTGATGCAGGAGCTAATCCTGTTTTAGTAAAAGAAGGAATTGAGTTAGCAGCATTAACAGTTGCCAAAAAACTTTTAGTTAAATCTAAAAAAGTAGACGCCCAAGAAGATATTCAAAATGTGGCTGCTGTTTCATCAGGTAGTCAAGAAATTGGTAAAATCATTGCCCAAGCGATGCAAAAAGTAGGAAAAGATGGAGTTATTAATGTTGATGAATCCAAAGGTTTTGAAACAGAATTAGAAGTTGTTGAAGGATTGCAGTACGATAAAGGATATGCTTCTCCTTATTTTGTCTCTGATAGAGAAAGTATGACAGTACAGTTAGAAAATGCGTTAGTTTTAGTAACTGATCATAAAATTAGTACTGTGCAAGAAATTGTACCTATTTTGGAAGAAGTAGTAAAAGCATCTAGACCTTTATTAATTGTAGCTGAAGCTGTGGAAAATGAAGTTTTAGGGGTTTTGGTAGCTAATAAATTAAGAGGAACTTTTAATGTAGTTGTAACTAATGCTCCTGGTTTTGGTGATAATCAAAAAGAAATGTTACAAGATATTGCAGTACTTACAAAAGCTAATTTTGTTTCTAAAGAACTTAATATGAAATTAGCAGATTTAAAAATGGATGATTTAGGAAATATCAATAAAGCTATTATTAAAAAAGATAATACTACTTTGATAAGTAATTCTAAAAGTCCTGAATTAGAAAAACGTATTCAAGTATTAAAAACTCAAATTAAAAATGCTACTTCTGATTATGAAACTAAAAATTTGCAAGAAAGATTAGCTAAATTATCAGGAGGAGTTGCCTTAATTAAAGTTGGGGCTGCAACTGATACTGAATTAAAAGATAAAAAATTACGTATTGAAGATGCTCTTAATGCTACTAAAGCTGCTATTACTGAAGGAATTGTAGTTGGTGGTGGAAAAGCTTTAGTTGAGGTTTATCAAGAATTAAAAGATACTTTGGTATCTGATAATAAAGAAGTACAACAAGGAATTGATGTAGTAGTACAAAGTCTTTTAGTACCTACTTATCAAATTGCTTATAATGCAGGATTTTCAGGTAAAGATGTGGTAAAACAACAACTTTTACAACCCTTAAATTTTGGTTTTAATGCTAAAGAAGGTAAGTATGTTTGTCTCTTAAAAGAAGGTATAATTGACCCTACTAAAGTAACTCGTCAAGCTGTTCTTAATGCTGCTTCTATCTCTGCTTTGATGATTACAACTGAGGCTGCTGTGGTAAGTTTGAAAGAAAATAAAGATAATAACTTTGATTTAGGAACACAAGAATAATTTTTTTATAACTAATAAAGCTTTATTTTTTTAATTATTATCTCCCATTTTTCCTTTTTTCATGTTAAAATAATAGTAGGTTTTGATTGTCTCTTAACTCTTTGTTAGAAAACAACTCAAACCATATAATTATATAACGCAAGAAAGGAGAACAAACAATGCAAAATCAAAAAACTCAAAAATCTTTAGTTGCTAAAGTTTTAGTTTTATTTGCTGCCGTTGCTTTAATGTTTGTTGGCGTTCAAGTTTTTGCTGATGATAAACTAGATTTAAGCACTTTAGAATGTAAAGACGCTCTTGAACTTACTGCTACTGATGCTGCTGATGCAGAAAAAGTTGTTAAACAATGGAAAGTTCAAAACACTTCATTGAATGCAAAAGTAACAAAAGATTCTGTAAAAGTATTGGTTTCTACTGATAGTAAAACAGTAACAGTTTCACCTGCAGATGGTGATGCTGGAAAAACTTTATCAGGCGCAAAAGTATTAAATTTAGTAGGCGTATGTGAATTAGATAAATTAACTTTAGGCAAAGACAAAAAACTTACACTTACAGTTAAAAATGGCAAAGTAGATGCAGAAGCTGGTTTAAAAGCTTTAAAAGAAGCTGGAGCTAAAGTTCCTGCAACCGTAAACAAAGACGACGTAACTTTCACAGTTGGTAAAGACGACGATGCTAATAAAGTTACTGTTAAAGCTGTAGATGGTAAAGATACTGTTTCAGGACAAGTTGTCTTTGAATTTAATGTAGCTAAAACACCTTGGTACAAAACAGTGTGGTTCTTAACATTAGTAGCTGTTTTAGTTGTTGCTGCCGTTGCTGGTGGTGTGTTTTTATTTGTTAAAAAAAACAAAAACAATAAATAATCTTATTTAATCATTATTTAAAAAGCTAGGTTTTTTTAACCTAGTTTTTTTTATTTATCTTTATTATTAATAATAGTTTTTAGCAATAAAATAATCTTTATAAATACAATTATAATCAAAAATTATTATTAATAATAAAAAAGAATCAATTATAAGGTTTTATTTGGGAAAATTATTAAAAAATTATATAATATATATAATGGTTTTATTTTTTTTTATCATCCCAAACCATAAATTAAATATTTATCAATTTATTTAACATCATAAAAAATTATTAAATTATTTAAATATAAACAATAAAAATTATAGTTATTATTATTCATTATCTTAATAAAAAATATTAATTATCATAAATATTAATCTTTAATTATTAAATAATGAATAACTAAGGAAGCAAATGAAAGAAAATGTACAAAAACGGTTCTATTAAAATTGAATTAGCAAGCCCTCCTTTAACAGTAGGTAATCCCTTAAAAAATGCTTATAGTATGCAAAATGTTCTAAACAAAAGTAAAGCCAGTTTTGTTTTGTTCCCCGAACTTTGTTTAAGTAGTTATACAGCAGGAGATCTTTTTTTTGAAACTACTTTTTTAGAACAAAATTTTCAAGCTCTAGATTGGCTTTTAAAAAATAATTCTTTTGAAGGAGTCTATATTTTAGGTATGCCTCTTGCTTTGCATGAAGTTTTATTTAATGTAGCAGTTATCATTCAAAAAGATAAAATATTAGGAATAACCCCTAAAAAAACTATTCCCAATTATAAAGAATTTAGCGAAAAAAGATGGTTTCAATCAGGCAAAACCTGCGAATCCCAATACATCCAAATTTTGGGTCAAACAGTTCCTTTTGGAGATGTTTTATTTATTAATTCCCAATTTGATCTTATTTTTGGAGTAGAAATTTGTCAAGATTTATGGACTGTCTTTTCTCCTGGTGATCTACTTTCCTTAAATGGTGCTCATTTAATTTTTAATCCTTCTGCCTCAACCGATCACATAGGCAAACTTGATTTAAGAAAAAATGCCGTTCTTGATCATTCGCGCAAACAAATTGGAGGCTATTTTTACACTAGTAGCGGAATTACTGAATCTACTGTTGATAATTTATTTTCTAATCACAAAATGGCTGCTTTGTTAGGCGAAATGGTCGCCGAAAAAGATTTATTCAATCAAGATGTAAGTTTAGTAGTTGATGTTTGTGTTGATTTAATTAAATTTCAAAGAAGAATTGATACTACTTATGGTGACCAAAGAATAGGAAAACAACATCCCTTTTTAAAAGCTTATTTTGAACTCCAAGAAACGCCCCATTATCACTTTGAAAAACCAATTAATCAAACGCCTTTTATTCCTCAATCAAATGTTGCTTCGCATTTAAAATTGGCAAATGAAATCCAAGTATTAGCACTCAAAACTAAACTTAACAATTTAAACGCCAAAATAATTGTAGAAATTACTGAAAATATTAATGATTTGTTAACTTTGGTAGTTGCTTTTCAAAGCTTTTCCTTGTTGCAAAAACCGTTAGAAGATTTCATTGTAATCCTAAATCCACTTCTTTTTCCCAACCAAACTCATTATCAACTCCTCAAAGATTTTTTACAAACCAAAGGAGTTTGCCACATTTGTGAAAGTAGTTTTTTAAAGAAAAAAGATTTGTTAGCCTTTTTGGGACTTGACAAAAATGATGCCACCACTAACACAACTAATCTAACTGATGCCACAAATGACACAAGCGCAACAAATGAAATAAATGAAGCAAACGAAACAGCTACTTTATTCAACGATATTAACAACATTTATACTTTGTCAAACGAACTTGCTTCTTGTCCCAAAGACCTAGATCAAGTTTTTTTAAAGGAATTAGCTTCCCAAACACAAAAGTTTTTGTTGTTAGAAAATAATAATTTTTCGGATATGGCTTTAGGAAAAAACAATCCTCGTAGTCATTACGACCACATTTATAATGTCAATGCTGGCGTTCCTAATGTTTTAGTCAAAGAATTATTACTTTATCATTTAGAAAAAAACTATTTACAAATTACACCTGCCTTAAAAAAATTATATCAAAAATTAGTGCAAGAAAACATCAATCAAAAATTAATTATGGAAGATTTTATTCTTTGTTGCCACATTAAAAAAGGTTTTACCAAAACCAAAATTGCTTGGTTGTTGCAAATTGCCTTTGATTTGAGTCCAGAAAAAAGCAATCAATTAGTTGTTTCATATCTGAAAACTTTTTATCAAAATCAATTTAAAAGACAAAATATGGCACCAGGTCCTAAAGTTTTAGAAAATAGTCTTTCGCCCAGAAATGAATTTTTGCTTCCTATTTATCTACAAAGACAAGAATAAAAAGCAATAAATCAAAGTTCTAAAAATATAAAATCTCAAAACATCAATAAATATCATCAAAATAACAAATCAAAACACACACACATAACAAATTAAAAAAAAAGAAAAGGAGCAAAAAATGACAAAAGTTGTTGTTGGTTTATCAGGCGGAGTTGATAGTGCCGTTGCTGCTTTTCTTTTAAAAAAACAAGGTTATTTGGTAGAAGCATTTTTTATGCGTAATTGGGATAGCAATCTTAATTTTGATATCCAAGGTAATCCCACTTTAAATGACATATGCCCGCAAGAACTAGATTATAAAGATGCCTTAAAAGTGTCTGAACAACTAGGAATTAAGTTGCATCGTGTTGATTTTATTGAAGAATATTGGCAAAAAGTCTTTATGTCTTTTATCAAAGCCTTTGAAAATAATCTTACTCCAAATCCTGATATTTTGTGTAATAATGAAATTAAATTTAGAGCTTTTATTGATTATGCAACAACAAAACTTGCTCCTCAATATATTGCTATGGGACATTATGCTAACATTATATATGAAACTTCTTCAGACCAAAAATTAGTTCCACGACTTGCTTGTGCTGTTGACCAAAACAAAGATCAAACTTATTTTTTATCACAACTAACAACTAAACAATTACAAAATATTTTGTTTCCTTTGGGCAATCTCACAAAACAAGAAGTACGCCAAATTGCTTTAGAAAATAATTTAATTAATGCCACTAAAAAAGATTCCACAGGGATTTGTTTTATTGGTGAAAGAAATTTTTTTCAATTTTTAAGCAACTATTTACCCGCTCAAAAAGGTGATATTAAAACTTTGGATGGGACTTTTTTAGCACATCATAAAGGAGTAATGTATTATACCATAGGGCAACGTAAAAATTTAGGTTTGGGTGATGTTCCCAGCCAAAAACCTTGGTTTGTCGTTGGCAAACACCTTCCAACTAACACTTTATACGTAGAACAAGGTAGCAAACATCCTTATTTATACAGCGACAAAGCCTTAATTGGTGATATTGTTTGGCGCGGCAAAAAAACCAATTTGCACCTACAAGCCAAAATGCGCTACCGCCAACCCAATCAAGACGTTATTTTAACTTGGCTAGACCAAAACAACTTAGAAATTCATTATCCTCAAACAATTAAAGCAGTAACTCCAGGGCAAATATGTGCTTTTTATGATAACAATATTTGTTGTGGGGCAGGCGTTATTAAAGAAGTTTATTTTCAAGGCACAAAAAGACTATACACTTAATTTATTTTTTGATTTCTTTTATTTTCTTTGCGTTTTTTTGCAAATCCTTAAAAAAGAAGGTGATAAGATGATTTTAGATTCCGATTTAACTTTAGAAAAAGATACATTATATCAAGATTTAATGGCTGTGATTTCCAAAAATATTCAAGATGCCACCATTTTGCAAAAAATTACTCAAGCCTATCTTTTTGCCAAAGAAAAACATCACGGGCAAACACGTTTTACAGGAGAACCCTATATTATTCATCCTTGTGCAGTGACTAAAATTTTGGCACAATTAAACAGCGAACCCAATACTTTAATGGCAGGATTACTCCACGATGTTTTGGAAGACACTAATGCTACTATGCAAGATTTAACTTCTTTGTTTGGCGAAGACGTGGCTTATTTAGTTTATCGGGCAACTAAACTTACCAAAATTGCTTTTCACAAAAATCAAGGACATGCCGATAATCAACAAAAAATGTTTTTAGCAATGGCAAAAGATATTAGAGTTGTTATTGTAAAGATTGCTGACCGCTTGCACAATATGCAAACTTTAAATGCGATGCCTTCAGAAAAACAATTACGTATTGCCAAAGAAACCTTAGAAATTCACGCTCCTTTAACACATCGTTTAGGGCTTTTTGAAATTAAATCACAATTAGAAGATTTGTCTCTAAGATATGCTTTTCCTCAAGAATACTATCGTGTTTCTAATTTAATTCGGTTAAAAAAACAACAACGTGAAGAATCAATCACCAAAATTATCACCAATATTAAATCTCTTTTAGACAGCCACCAACTCAAAAATTACACTATTAAAGGGCGTGTCAAAAATATTTATAGTATTTATAAAAAAATTGTTAAAAGAAAAGTTAGTTTTGAAGAAATTTTTGACCTTTTAGCTATTCGAATTATTGTACCTACTGTGGATTTGTGTTATCAATGTTTAGGGATTATTCACGGTCATTTTTCGCCACTTCCCCTAAGATTTAAAGACTATATTGCAGTTCCTAAACCTAATCTTTATCAATCTTTGCATACAACTGTTTTAACTAAGGATGGCTCTTTGTTTGAAATGCAAATAAGAACTCAAGAAATGGATGAAATTGCTGAAAAAGGAATTGCTGCTCACTGGGCTTATAAAGAAAATAAAACTTATGCCCAAGAAGCTAAACAACTAGAACTTGCCAAAAAATTAAGATGGTATCAAGAATTAGTTAAAATTACTATGGATGCCAAAAATCATCCCGAAGAAACACCCAAAGAATTTGTAGATTCTATTAAAAATGATATTTTAAGTGATAATGTCTATGTTTTTACTCCTACTCAAGAAGTATTTGAGCTTCCCAAAGGTTCTACCCCCATTGATTTTGCCTTTCGTATTCATTCCGCAGTAGGAAGCAAAATGACAGCAGCCATCATTAACGGGCAAATTGTACCAATTGATTATCAACTCAAAAATGGTGATATTATTTCGATTAAAACCAATAAAAATATTTTATCAGTTAATAAAGACTGGTTGCGCATGGTAAAAACAACACATGCCAAAAGAAAAATTAAAGGTTTTTTAAAAAAAGATATCAAAGAAAATAAAACCGAATATTTAGCAGAGATTCAAAAAGGAAAAGATATTATTGAAAAAGAATTAACTGCCAATAAAATTGAACTTTCCTTGATTGATAATAATTTTGTCCAAAAACATTTTGAGCGTTACAATATTCAAACTCTTAATGATTTTTATTATGAAATTGCTAAAAAACAATTAAATCCTAAGTCAGTAATTAATAAATTGCTTGTTTTAGCCAAAGAAACTTTAAGTCAAAATATTTTGCAAAAACAAATGGCAAAATCGCATAAAAAACTCAAATATCAAAGTGAGACAGGCGTTATTATTGAAGGCCTTAGAAATCCTAAATTAAAATTGGCAAGTTGTTGCACCCCTGTTTATAACGACGAAATCCTAGGATTTGTCACTAAAGGAAGAGGTATTATTGTGCATCGCAAGGAATGTAATAATTTAGCTCAATGTGATGAAAAAAGATTAATTACTGCTTCATGGCAACAAGACCCCACTATTGCTAAATATCCTGCTTGGATTAGTATTATTGCTTCTACCAAAGATACTTTAGTGCAACAAATTATTAATAAAATTAACAGTTTTAATGTAAGTATTTTAGAATTTAATGTTATTAATAAACAAAAATTAGAAACTATTATTAAGATTAGGATTTTAATAGCTAATACTAAAGAATTAAATAATCTAATTACTAATTTATATAAAATTTCGCAAATTTATCAAATTCAAAGAATCAATAATTAAATAATTTATTATTTATAATGCAGACAATTATTTATTCCCCATTTATTTTATTTTACTCCATATATTAATGATGCCTTATTAAAATTATTTTGTTTATTGTGTGTTTGTGTGTATTTTTTAAATCATTTTCATGTATTTTTTAAAGCTTTATTAGCACTAAAAATTAAAAAATATAAAATCTCCAACAACAAAAACCCAAAAAGCTTTATCAAAACTTTTATCCCAAAACAACAAAAAAATAACAAAAAAATAATCATCACAAAATTAAAACCCAAACCAACCCCAAAAGCAAAGGAGCCCAAAGATGTTTTCTAAAATTAAAGGTACTTATGATTTGATGTCAGATAAAATGGTTTGTTGGCAAAAAGTAGAAAATCACATTCGCACTTTGTTTGCCAAGTATCATTTGCAAGAAATAAGAACCCCTATAATTGAATATCGTGGTGTTTTTGATAGAGCAGCTCAATATTCAGAAATGGTTTCCAAAGAAACTTATACTTTTGCAGATAAAAAAGGACGTTTTATTACTTTGCGTCCCGAAGGAACTGCTGGTGTTATTCGTAGTTATGTGGAAAATAAATTAGATAAAACCTCACAATTACACAAGTTTTTTTATTATGGACCTTGTTTTCGCTATGAAAGACCTCAAAAAGGACGCTATCGTCAATTTCATCAAGTAGGAGTAGAAATTTTAGGACAATCAAGCCCTTTTTTAGATGTAGAAGTAATTGCTCTTGCCTATGAAACCCTCAAATCATTAGGGATTTGTGATATTACTGTGAAGATTAATTCTTTGGGATGTAAAACTACATACAATAATTATTTACAAGTTTTTAAAAACTATTTACAAACACACTATCAACAATTATGTCCTTTATGTCAAGAAAGATTTGAAAAAAATATTTTGCGTATTTGGGATTGTAAAAATTGTCACAACGAACCTTTTTTAAAGCAAGCGCCACGCATTTTTGAACATCTTGTTGAGGACGACAAAGTTCGTTTTTTACAAGTTTTAGAAGGGCTTAAACAAATGAATGTTAATTTTAAATTATGTCATGATTTAGTCCGTGGACTTGATTATTATACTCATAGCGTTTTTGAAATTGTTTATAATAACGAACAAGGACATCAAGCAGTTTTAGGTGGGGGTGGTTGTTATGATAATTTAGTTACTTTATTTGGAGGGAACCCTTCGCCTGGTATTGGTTTTGCCTTAGGCATGGAACGTTTAATGTCGATTTTAGCCACTCATTCCTTTTGCAATAAAAATATCTTACCTTCTTTGGATGCCTTTATATTAGTTAGTGTGCCGCAATTTTTTTATCAAGGACTTGCACTTGCAACAACTCTCCGCCATCAAGGTTTTTCGGCCGATCTTAATTATCAGTTTTTATCTTTTTCCAAAAGTCTCAAACAAGCCTTAAAACAACAACCCCTTTATCTTTTAATTCTGGGACCAAAAGAATTTGACAACAATCAAATTACAATCAAAAATACTGAAACCCAACAGCAAACCACCATATTGCAAAAAGATGTTGTTTCTTATTTTCAAAACAACAAGGAGTTAAATTAATTCATGAAAACTAAATATAGCCATTATAACAATCAATTACAACTTGCCCATCAAGGAAAAACAGTTTTTCTAAAAGGTTTTATTTTTCGTAAACGCAACTTAGGAAAAACTCTTTTTTTTGACTTACGTGATGTTTCTGGTATCGTTCAATTATTAGTTAAAGAAAATAATCCACAATACGACAAAATAGCTTTAATTAAATTAGAAACAGTCGTGCAAATTAAAGGTCAAGTAATTGAAAGAATCAATAAAAATCCTGATTTGCCAACTGGTGATATTGAAATTTTAGTATCTCATATTGAAATTTTAAGTGAGGCTCAAACCTTACCTTTAAATGTGTTTCACAGTCAAGAAAGTTTAGAAGAAACCAGACTTAAATATCGTTATTTGGATTTAAGAAATCCTGAAGTTAAACATTTTTTGATTCAAAGACACCACATTACCCAAAGTATTCGTCAAACTCTTTTGAAAAATGATTTTTTAGAACTAGAAACTCCCATTTTATCTAAATCAACTCCTGAAGGAGCAAGAGATTATTTAGTGCCTTCCAGAATTTATCCAGGTAATTTTTATGCCCTTCCTCAATCTCCCCAACTTTTTAAACAATTATACATGATTGCAGGATTTGAAAGGTATTTTCAAGTAGCACGTTGTTTCCGCGATGAGGACCTCAGATCTGATAGACAACCTGAATTTAGTCAAATCGATATTGAAACATCTTTTTTAAATCAAGATGAAATTATGTCCTTAACAGAAGAAATTATAGTAGATTTATTTGCCAATATTTGGAAAAAACCACTTTCTCAACCTTTTTTAAGATTAACTTATCAACAAGCCTTTGAACTTTATGGTTCTGATAAACCAGATTTAAGAAATCCGCTTAAAATCACCGATTTTACTACTTTTTTTGATACTACCACTTGCCCCCAAAATATGTTTTCATGCAACATTAAAGGCTTTAAAGTTTCTAAAACAGCAGTTTTGACACGCCGAAAACTAGATGAGTATCAATTGTTTTTTAGTAAACATTTTAACTTGAAATTGTTTTCTTTTGTTAAAAAAAATGATAAAATTATAGGTGGAATATCTCAATTTATTAAAGATGATTCTTTTTTAAAAAATGAAGAAATTTGTTTTGTCGTTTCTGGCACAAAAGACATTATGCACAAAGCTTTAGGTATTTTTCGCACCAAACTAGCCCTTGATTTATCTTTGGTTGATACAACTCAAGAAGCGTTATTATGGATTGTTGATTTTCCTTTGTTTGAAACTACTCAAGAAGACTTGCCCCAACCAGATCTTACTTTGGAAAACTCAAATACTTCCAACCGTCTTTATTCTTTGCATCATCCTTTTACTGCTCCTTGTGATATTGCTATTTTGAAAAGCAATCCTCAAAAAGCTCTTGCCAAAACCTATGATTTAGTTTGGAACGGCTACGAAGTGGGTGGTGGTTCGTTAAGAATTAACAATCCCCAAACGCAAGAATTAATTTTTAGTCTTTTAGGATTTTCACAAGAAGAAGTGCAAACTCGTTTTGGTTTTTTAGTCGAAGCCCTTAAATACGGCACCCCACCTCATGGAGGACTTGCCCTAGGTCTTGATCGTCTTGTGATGTTGTTTACCAAAACCAACAATATCAAAGATGTTATTGCTTTTCCTAAAACCCAAAGTGCCAAAGATTTGATGTTAGAAGCTCCCAGCGCAGTTGACCAAGAACAACTCAACACCCTAAAACTCAAATTCAAATGCAATTGTAATTAAGGATGTTTCATGAAAACTATCAAACTTGCTTGTAGTCTAGATGCCAATCAAACCTATATTATAGCTGTAAGTGGCGGCGTTGATTCAATGGCTTTACTTCATTGTTTGGTGGCACAAAAAATAAAACTGCAAGTTGTGCATTTCAACCATTTAGCACGCCCTAATGCTTGGAAAGATAAAGAATTAGTCCAAAGTTATTGCCTGCAAAACTCCCTTTGTTTCCATTATTTTGAACTTAACTGCCTCCAAAAAAACTTTCAAGCCCAAGCACGTTTATTAAGACAACAAAAATTAATGCAAATAGCTACAAAGCACCAAACTCCTTTTATTTTAACAGCCCATCATTTAGATGATTTGGCAGAAACTATTTTACAAAAAATAACTAGAAGCAGCACTTTGCTAGGTTATAGTGGCATGCAGATCCAAACTTCTTGGCAAGATTTCATTTTTTTGAAACCTTTTTTATACGTTCCCAAAGCCAAAATCATAAGTTATGCTGCTTTTTACCAAATCCCTTTTTTGGAAGATTACACCAATCAAAACCTCACTTATCAAAGAAACCAAATCAGGCACCAAGTTATTCCTTACTTAAAAACCCAAACTAGTTTTTTGCAAAATATCCCAAAATACCAACAAACTCTTTTGCAAGCCTATAATTTTATTCGCAAACAAACTCTTTTATTTCTTACAAAACACACAAATCATAGTTGTAACCCACCAAACTCTTTTGCACTTGCACCTTTTTTAAACCTTGATTTAGTTATTCAAAAAGATATCATTTTATTATTATTAGAACAACAAAATATTACTAAAAGTTTTATTTTTATCCAAAATATCATCAAAGGCATTAACAATCCTTATAAGCCTAATTTATCTTGGCATCTGAATTTTGAGTGGCATTTAATTAAAGATTACAAGCACATTACATTAATTAGGCCTGCACCACCACTTTCCTTTGCTTTGTCAAAACCTTTGTTGTGTGTTTCTACATGTAATCTTTGTCTTGCTTGCATTTCTCCTTCGTTACAATCCCTCAATTATAATCCTCAAAAAGTTAGTTTTCCTTTAAAAGTGCGTTTGCGCCAACCAAAAGACACATTAAAATTTAGTTTTGGTACTAAAAAATTGAAAAAATTTTTAATTGAAAAAAAAGTGCCCCTTACTAAAAGAAATAATTTATGGTTAGTAGTAGACAATCTAGATAATATTTTATTTATTCCTCACTTATATATCAACCTAACTTTAGGAAACCAATCCAAGATTTATTTAGCTTTTAAAAACTTTTTTACTTCTTCAAATTGTTTTTCTCAAACAAATTAAAAATGAGAATCCAAAAAAATAAATGCAGAAATTACATCCATCCCAAATTAAACTCCAAACATTAAAATATTTGATTTCAATGTTTAACTCAAAGATAATTTCTTGCAAGAAAGGTTAATTTATGTCATTTTTTGATAAAATTTTTAAAAAATTCCATATGGGCGTCCTTTATTTTGCTGTAATTTTAATAGGTGCCACTTTTATTTATTGTTATTTTACTAAGAATGCAAAAAAAGATAACAATACATTTGATGAACTTGCAAAAGATAACAAAATTGAAACAATTATTTATGAACCTCACCGTTTTAATCCATATTTTTGTAATGTTGTAGTTACTACTACAGACGGCAAAGTAATTGATTTTTTTAATATGCCTTGTGAAAAAGTATTTGAAAAAAAATCAAACGGCAAATACAAATATAAAATTGATTCTGTAGATCCTAGACCTTGGAATGGTTATAAACCTGTTGTTTGGGTATTTAGACAATGTTTAACAATGTTAATTTTTTACTGTTTTTTTCTCTTTTTTGCCGATACTATCAAACAAATGGGACAAGAAATTTTGGCATCAGCCCCTGGTAAAAAAGGTTCTAAAAGTCGCAAAGTTATTATCAATCAAAAAAGATTTACTTTTTCAGATGTAGCAGGAGCTGATGAAGAAAAAGAAGAAATGTCAGAATTGATTGACTTTTTAAAAAACCCGCGCAAATACGCTGCTATGGGAGCAAGAATTCCTAAAGGAGTTTTGTTGTATGGACCTCCAGGTACAGGAAAAACTTTACTTGCCAAAGCAGTTGCAGGTGAGGCAGGCGTTCCTTTTTTTGCTGCTTCAGGTTCTGATTTTGATGAAGTTTATGTAGGTGTTGGTGCTTCACGTGTCAGAGATCTTTTTAAAGAAGCTCAACTGGCAGCTCCTTGTATCGTTTTTATCGATGAAATTGAGGCAGTTGCTAGAAAAAGAGGCTCCAATATTGGTGGGAGTAACGGTTCTGAACAAACCTTAAACCAACTTTTAGTAGAGATGGACGGCTTTAACCAAAAAATGGGTGTTATTGTTATTGCAGCTACTAACCAACCCGAAGTTCTTGACTCAGCTATTTTGCGTCCTGGACGTTTTGATCGTCACTTTAATATTACTTTACCAAATGTTAAAGACCGTGAAGCTATCTTAAAATTACATGCAAGTAATAAAAAACTTTCAGAAGAAATTAGTTTAGAAGAATTAGCTAAACAAACCCCAGGTTTTAGTGGTGCTCAATTAGAAGGCACCTTAAACGAAGCTGCTTTATTAGCTGCTAGAAGAAATGCTACTTTTATCAATAAAAAAGATATCAGCGAAGCTTTAGACCGTATTTTAATTGGACCTGCTAAAAAATCTAAAAAATACAACGACAAAGAAAAACGTATGGTAGCTTATCACGAAGCAGGGCATGCTGTTATTGGAATTAAAATTCCTTTTGCCCAAATAGTGCAAAAAATCACCATTATTCCACGCGGAAACGCAGGCGGATACAACTTAATGCTTCCTCAAGAAGAAACTTTCTTTTCTTCTAAAAAAACCCTATTAGCCCAAATTACTTCCTTTCTGGGCGGACGTGTTGCCGAAGAATTAATGTTTGACGACGTTTCTAACGGCGCTTACAACGATTTTAAACACGCTACGCAAATAGCTAAACTGATGGTAACTAAATACGGCATGAGTGATTTAGGACCAGTGCAATATTCAGGAAATACTTTCCAAAATGATTTTTCTGATCCTAAAGGTTTAGAAATTGACCAACAAATTCAAAAAATTATCGCTAATTGTTATCAACAAGCTAAACAAATTATTCAAGAAAACCAAGATTTGCTTGACACAATCGCTAAATATTTACTTGAAATTGAAACTCTTAATAAAAGAGATATTGATGAAATTGTAGCTACAGGAAAAATTGCTTGGTGGGAAAAAGAAAAAGAAGAAGCTAACAAACCAACCCAACCAACTTCTCAAATGCCTTCCAACAACGAAACAACTAGCACTGATACAACTCCTTTAAATGATGAATTGTGAAAACAACAACCAATTTAGACAACCAAGAATCAAACGAATCAAATCCAAACAATAAGGAAACAACTTCTCCAGAAGTTGTGTCAACAGATTCCGAATAAACCCAAAACCAATCTATTTTTTCATTTCTAAAAATAGTTTTTTGCAAAAACCAAAAATATCTTTACAATTAACACCAATTTTAAGCTTGCTTAGAGTTGGTGTTCGTTATGATAATTTAAATTTATCACCAATGCTTTTTCTTGATTTTTTAACCTTTTTATTATTTTTTCTTTATTTTTGAAACCCAATTCTTTTAATACATTTTTTTAACTTTTAGAAAACAAGGCCTTTTACATGAATGAAAAAAAAGAGTTTCTTATTTCTGCCAGTGAGGCATTTCAACGTTTAGATCATTTTTTATTGACTCACATTAATTTAAATAAAAGTCAATGTCAAAAATTAATTTTGGCACAACAAGTTTTGGTCAACTCCAAACCTGCGAAAAAAAGTTATTTGCTCAAAGCCCAAGACCTCATTACAGTTATTATCCCTCAAACTCAAGAATCTGTTAATTTACAAACTCCTCAAAATCTTAATTTAGACATCATTTACGAAGACCCCTATTTAGCAGTTATTAATAAACCTGCCAATTTGGTAACACACCCTTCTTTAATTTTTCAAGAAACAACCTTAGTTAATGGCTTGTTGTACCAATTTGCAACTTTAAGTCATGCAGATACCCAAAGACCTGGTATCGTGCATAGACTTGACAAAAACACTACTGGTTTATTAATTATTGCCAAAAATAATGATGTAAGCGACAAACTACAAATTGCGTTCCAACAAAGAAAAATTACCAAAATCTATTGGGCTTTAATTGAAGGTTTTTTAGAAGATAAAGGCACTATCAAACTGCCTATTGGAAGAAATCCTCATAATCGATTAAAAATGCAAGTTATTCCAGACGGTAAAACTGCTGTTACTCATTTTAAAACTTTGCAACGTTTTTCTCACTTTTCTTTGATGGAATTTAATTTGGAAACAGGAAGAACTCATCAACTAAGAGCACATTTTTCCTTCCTCAAACGTCCTATTATAGGAGATCTACTTTATGGTTCATCACACCATATTACTCCTTTAGGTCAATTTTTGCATGCCAAAATGTTAAAATTCAACCACCCTATCACCAATCAAAATCTTATTTTAGAAGCACCCTTACCTACTAATTTTGAAAAGCTTTTACAATCTCTTAACAACTCCAATTAATGCTTTAAACTTTTTTATCTTTACTTTATCATTTGTGTTTTAAACTTTTTATTTTTTTCACCCACTTTCCAACTTTTCAATCATTTAAATTAAAAAAAACAACAAACAAGGAATTATTTATGATTAAAATTAATAATCTTTCGAAAACTTTTTTCCTTAAAAAAGAAAAACTTCCAGTTTTACAAAACATTTCACTTGCAGTTTTGAAAGGCGAAATCTTTGGGTTAGTAGGAACTTCGGGTTCTGGCAAAACTACTTTATTAAAAATTATGAATGGATTTATGTTGCCTGATAAAAATGCTAATTCTTCCATGCAAAAAGCTTTTAGTCATCTAGAAAGTGCTATGATTTTTCAAAATTTTAATCTTTTGAGTAATTTAAATCTTTTTGCAAATGTGGCTCTTCCTTTAGAAATAAGAAGCACTCCAGAAGAACAAATTACTACTAAAGTAAATAAAATGCTAGATTTTGTAGGACTTCGCCAATTTGCAAATGCCTATCCTAAAACGCTTTCGGGCGGACAAAAACAACGTGTAGCCATTGCACGTGCCTTAGTTTACGAGCCTAAAATTATTTTTTGTGACGAGCCTACTTTTGCCCTGGATGAAATGACAAGTCAAGAGATTTTGAAGTTATTGCAAACAACCAATCAAAAACTAAAAACTACCATTGTTTTGGTTTCTCATAATGTTGCAGTAATTAAAAGTTTGTGCCATCGTGTAGCTATTTTGGAGCAAGGAAAATTAGCTAAAATTGCTACCCTTAATCCTTCTTGTAAATTTGAAGCTACTTCTTATCAAAACATTTTTATCTAAATTTTATCCTTTTTCTTATCCTTTTTTATCATACAAATGTTTTTGTCCAACAAAATATTAATAAATAAAATTATTTAGAAAAGAGACACATTACATGTTTAAACTATCTTCTTTATCTTCCAAAACTAAAAAAAATCTATTATTTGCCTTATTAACTATTTCTCTTTTGTGTAATTTGCTTTTGGGTTATTTTCTTTGGGATGCTAAAAAATCTTTAGCTCATACACCTTCCAACCAAAAAAACCATAAATTAACAGTAGCAACTGCTCTGCCAACTATTAAATATTTTTTAGAAGAATATGCCAAAGACCGTTTAAAAGAATACAATATTGATTTAGATGTTCAATATATAAGTTCTGGATTTAAACAAACCAATGAATTACTTTTAAACAAAAAAGTTGATGCTAAATTAGACGCTCATGTACATGATTTAAATATTTTTAATAAAGAAAATCCAAATATTCCAGATCAGGATAAATTAACGTTTAGCCAAGTAGTTTATTTAGCTAAATTTGGGCTTTTTGCTAAACCTAATACTTTTAATAATTTAGAAGGAATTCAAAAAAACAATCATCCTAACAACCTTAAAATTTTGATGCCACAAGACAATTTTCAACGTTCTTTAGCTTTGCGCGTGTTGCAAGAATTAAAAATTATTGAAGAAATAAACCCAAAACGCACTCTTAGCACTGAAGAACAATTTAATTTAAAAACTACAGATTTTAAATCTACTAATTTATATCCTGACATAGAATACACTACTGAATCGAATTTAATGACAATTACATCTAGATTTCTTGCTCCTAATGATTTTGATTTATGTCTTAATTATCCTACTCTTATGGGATTGGGAATAAATAATTTTATATCACTAGGAATAATGCAAAAGCCCACTAATTTAGATGATATTATTTATTCTTATACCATTTCTTTAGTGACTACTAACAATAATAAAAATAACTGGAAAATTAAAATTTTACAAGATATTTTAAAAGAAGAAGAAGCTATTGAATATATGGAAAAAAGCCAATTTGCAACCAATTTTTATATGATTCCAAGACAAGAAGTTAAACAAATAAGTAAAAACATTAAAGATAAATATTTAGGCAAAACAGGCGCCGCTCCTGCTTCTAATTAATGGAAAAACTCAATGGAAAATAATATTTTTATTCGTTTGTGGAATGTTTTAGCTAAAAATCAATTGGTATGGAATGGTTTTAAAGAAACTCTTAAAATTACTTTAATAGGTTGTTTTATTGCTTTTTTTCTAGGGCTTATTTTAGGAGTTTTATTATATTTATTCAAAATACAAAAACATTATAAAAGATATTGGATTTTAAATAGTTTGATGAATTTTTTCATTTCTACTCCTTTTTTAATCTTAATTGTTTTATTACTAAAATTAATTTTAATCCCTTATTTTCGCATGGGTTATGGCTTTGGTACTGCCCTTTTTTTCTTAGTCTTAGCTATTGCTCCTCTTTTTGCTCGTCATTGTGAACAAGTTTTTTTAACTACTAATCCAGAATTATACCAAACATCATTTAGTCTTGGAGCAACTAAATTTCAATTTGTGACTAAATTTTTGTTAACAGAAACCCGTTCTGATATCATTTTCAAACTAGCTTCTCTTTTTATCACTTCCCTTGCTTATTCTTCTGTTTTGCAAATTGTAGGGCATCAAGGTATTGCAGCAGTGGCAATTGATAATGGCTATAACGGACATTATGATTTTGATCCCTTTTTTACTCGCTTTGATTTAATTATAGTATCTGCTTTGCTTACCTTTATTTTAACTCAAACAGTTTATTTTTTAGGAAATCGCATTGCTTTTGCCCTTGATAAACGCTAATTACATCCATTTTTTACCAATTTTTTTCCTCTCACCAACTTTTTTATCATTTTTTTCCGCAATTTAGTCTTTTTTTTCATCAAATAAAGTAAAATAATGTATAATACTGTTGTGGATAATATGAAATTAATTATAGCTATCGTTTCTAGTCACGATGCTAACAAAGTACAACAATCTTTAATAGAAAATAGTTTTTTTACAACTAGATTAGCTACTAAAGGAGGTTTTTTAAAAGAAGCTAATGCAACTTTTATTTTAGGAGTCAAAGAAGAACAAGTACCCAAAGCTTTAGAAATTATAAAAGCCCATTCTCATAAAAAAACTCAAATGATTCCAAACAATATCATCAATGAGTTTAGTGCTTATAATTCTTTTCCTACCGAAGTTTCTGTGGGCGGAGCAACGATTTTTGTTCTTGATGTGGACCAGTTTTTAAAAGTTTAACATTAATTAATAATTTTATCAAACCTAAAACCTATCAAATTCAACCAAATTTAAATTAAAAAAGGAGTTTTTACGTGGCATTAATCAAAGAACAAAAACAAGAAATCATTAAACAAAATTCACGTTTTGCAAAAGACACAGGTTCATCTGAAGTTCAAATTGCTATTTTATCAGCAGAAATCAAACAATTAAGTGAACATTTAAAAAAACACCCTCATGATTTTCACTCTAAAAGAGGTTTGTTTATGAAAAACAGCAAAAGACGTAATTTAGTAAAATATTTAGCAAACCAAAATTAATAATTAAAATATCACAGCTTTTGTGGTATTTTTTTATTTTTATTTTCCTTGCATTTAATTTACTCAAAACCAACCCCAACCCCCCCAAAAATTACTTACACACACACACACGCAACTAAACGCATAACAAAGTTAAAAAGGAGACAACAAGGAACAATATGAAAGGTTTATTAGTTTTATATGACGGATTTGAGGATTGTGAGGCTTTAGTCACAAGAGCTTTATTAAATCGCGTAGCCCTTCCTTTAACAACTGCAACTCTAAATCCCCAATTAGAAGTTATGTCTTCTAGCGGGCTTTGTGTAAAAGCAGATGCCAATTTAGCTACTATTAATCCTTTAGAATACGATTTTTTAGTTATTCCTGGAGGACCTTACGTAGCGCAAATTATTGAAAAAGAAACTTTTTTATTAAAATTAATTCAAAAATTTGTTGATGCTAATAAAGTTATTGGAGCTATTTGTGCCGCTCCCATGTTTCTAGGCAAACTAGATTTATTAAAAAATCACCCTTTTACTTGCTTTCCTTCTTGTAATCATTTTATTGAAGGCACTTATTTGCCAGACCAAAAAGCTGTTATTAGTGATAAATTTGTAACTTCGCGTTCTCCTATAACCGTCTTTGACTTTGTTTTTGCTTTAGTAGAAGTGCTGAAAGGCAAAGCTTTTGCTTTTGCTTTTAAAAATTCCCTTAATGTTTAGTAAATTTGGGACTTTTTATTTGTATATAAAAAATATCAAAATTATCTGATAACCATCCAACCATTATCCTCTTTTTTCATTTTTTTTACACAATTTATGCATTCTTTTTTAAAAAAATTTGACAAAATGATTTTTTACTTGACTTAATGACATTATTTTAGTAAAATATTAAGAGAATGTTGAAAATAAAAAATTACTATTTCATAATAATTAAGACTATTTCATATCTAAATTACAAAAGATTTCATAACTCTTTTGTTTTTGTCGCTTTCAAACAAAATACAAATACACACATAAAATTAATCACTATTTTTTCATTAATAATAAGGAGAAAATTCCATGACAGAACAATTGCAACCAAAAAACAATCAAAAAACTTTAATGGCTAATAAAACAACAGTAAAACCTAAATGGCATCTAGTAGATGCTAAGGGCAAAACCCTAGGCAGATTAGCTACCAAAGTGGCTTCCATTTTAAAAGGAAAACACAAAACACATTACACGCCACACATAGACAATGGTGATTATGTTATTGTTGTAAATGCTGCCTATATTCATTTAACTGGCAAAAAGTGGCAACAAAAAACTTACTACAAACATTCAGGTTATCCAGGTGGTTTAACTAAAGTTGTAGCTTCAGAAATGATGCGTAAATTTCCTACAAGAATGGTTGAAAAAGCAATTTTAGGAATGGTTCCTCATACTAAATTAGGTTCACAAATTGGTAAAAAATTATTTGTTTATGCCGAACAAACCCACAATCACCAAGCGCAACAACCAGAAAGTTTAGAGGTTTAATTAGATGAAAAAAGTAAATTATTTTGGTACTGGTCGTCGTAAAAGTGCTGTGGCAAGAGTTATTTTAACTAATGGTACTGGCAAAATTACAATCAATACTAGAGATTTTGAAAAATATTTACCATTACCTGCAACACGCCTAGAAATGATTCAACCTTTAGAATTAACTGAAAAAAGAGAAGCTTTTGATGTAAGTGTGAATGTAAACGGCGGAGGGCTTTCAGCTCAAGCAGGCGCTATTCGTTTAGGAATTGCACGCGCTTTAATTGAAAGTGTCCCCGAATTAAGAGCCATTTTAAAAAAAGCTGGTTTATTAACTCGCGATGCTCGTTGTGTTGAACGCAAAAAATACGGTTTAAAAAAAGCTCGTCGAGCACCACAATTTTCCAAACGTTAATCCAAAAAAGAACTTTGTCAAAAAGTTCCTTTTTTTTAAATTTTCCACCAACACCTCCTCTATCGATTTTAAATTAAAAGGAAAACCATTACTGTAACTATGAAAAAAATTAAAGTTCGTTATGCTCCAAGCCCTACTGGTTTTTTGCATATAGGAAATGCCCGCACTGCTTTATTCAATTATTTGTTTGCCAAACACAATCAAGGAGAGTTTATCATCCGCATCGAAGACACCGATTTTTCACGCAATGTTGAAGGCGGCGAGGCTTCTCAATTAAAAAATTTACGTTGGTTAGGAATTGATTGGAGCGAAGGGCCCGATATCCAAGGACCTTTTGGACCTTATCGCCAATCAGAAAGACTTGCCATTTACCAAAAATACGCCCAAAAACTACTTGATCAAGATCTCGCTTACAAAGAATTTCAAGAAGGACACACCACTTTTGCCATAAGATTTCGCGTTCCTACCAATCAAACTTTTGCCTTTGATGATTTAATTAGGGGCAAACTTACTTTTCAAAGTCAAGAAATCGAAGACTTTATTATCCTCAAATCAAACGGCTATCCTTCTTATAATTTTGCAGTTGTCATTGATGATAACTTAATGCAGATTTCTCATATTTTTCGAGGAGAAGAACACATCACTAACACTCCTAAACAAATTATGATTTATCAAGCTTTCCAATGGCATCTTCCTCAATTTGCTCACATGACTTTAATTCTTAACGACAACAAAAAAAAATTAAGCAAAAGAGATGCTAATATTATGCAATTTATTGAACAATATGAAAAATTAGGATACTTGCCACAAGCATTATTTAATTTCTTATCTTTGTTAGGATTTAGTCCTTTAAGCCAAACCGAAATATTAAGTCCCCAAGAATTAATTAATTTATTTGATGTGGCACGCCTAAACAAAGCTCCTGCTATGTTTGATAAAACTAAACTAGATTATTTGAATAATCAACATTTAAGAAAGTTGCTTCCAGAAGTAATTGCATCATTTATTTTGCAAAAAAAATATTTAGCTCTTACAAACGCTCCTACAAATGACAAAGAGTGGATGACTAAATTTGTGGCTTTGTTTCAAGATAGAATGAATTATATGCAACAAATCACAGATTTTTATCAACTTTTTTTTCAATCCACACCTTTTTTATCGAAAGAAGCTACACATTTTTTACAAACCAATCCCCAAACAACCCTTATTTTAAAAACTTTTTATAATGTTTTTGATGTTATTGTATTTGAAAAAGATGTTATTGCTA
This sequence comes from 'Catharanthus roseus' aster yellows phytoplasma, assembly GCF_004214875.1. NCBI lineage: Bacteria > Bacillati > Mycoplasmatota > Mollicutes > Acholeplasmatales > Acholeplasmataceae > Candidatus Phytoplasma > 'Catharanthus roseus' aster yellows phytoplasma. Next base: position 508,227 of record NZ_CP035949.1, on the reverse strand, counting down.
ATTCCATTAAACAAGTTACTAACCAAAATGATTTTGCTAAAAAAACACTTTTTATGGCTTTGCGTATCGGAACTACTTGCAAAATGCATGGTCCCAGTATCGCCCTTTTATTAGAATTGTTAGGAAAAAAACAAGTACTTAAAAATCTATCTTATGTTTTAGAACAAGCCCAAAAATTTTAATTAATTCCATTTGAAAAATAATATTTATATATTTCATATTTAATTTAATTTACTTATCATTTTATTTTATATAATTCATCCCATCGCAATTTAACCCTTATTTTTTTCTTTTATTTGCCACCCTCATTTTTCTTTATGCCATTTTCCAAACAAAAAGGATTTCTTTAATGCTAAAAATTTATAACTCTTTAACTCGCAAAAAAGAATTTTTTAACCCTGCCCATCCGCCCCAAATTAACATGTATGTTTGTGGACCTACTGTCTATAATCACCTGCATTTAGGAAACACCAGACCGTTAATTTTTTTTGATACAGTGAAAAGATATTTAGAAATGCTTAATTTTAGGGTATATTATGTAGTAAATATTACTGATATTGATGATAAAATTATTGAAAATGCCCTTAAAAACCAAGTTTTGGAACAAGATTTAGCCAATAAATATATTAAATCTTTCAACAATCTCCTCAAAACTCTAAACATTCAAACCATTAATTTTAAACCTCAAGCTACTCAATATATCAATTCTATGATTGTCTACATCCAAACTCTTTTAGACCAAGGATTTGCTTATTTTACCGATCAAGGAATATATTTTCGTGTATCTAAAATTGATGATTATGGTAAACTCAAAAAACAAGATTTATCCCAACTTAAACAAAATGCACGTAAACAATTAGACCCCCAAAAAGAATTTCCAGGAGATTTTATTTTATGGAAAAAAACTTCGCAAGGTATTGCATACCCAAGTCCTTGGTTTGCAGGGCGTCCTGGTTGGCATACTGAATGTGCAACTATGATCGAGCAACTTTTTAAATTGCCTTTGGATATTCATGGAGGAGGTACAGATTTAAAATTTCCTCATCATGAAAATGAAATTGCCCAAACACACTCCCATAGCCACCAAAAATTAGCTAATTTTTTTATGCATGTAGAAAGATTAGATTATCAAAATCAAAAAATGTCTAAATCTTTAGGAAATATTATTTGGTGTAAAGATTTATTAAAACAATACAATCCTTGCATAATAAAGCTTTTAATTTTGAGTACTCATTACCGCAAGCCAATCAATTTTAGTTATGATTTGATGGAACAAGCCCAACAAAAATACCAAAAAATAACTGATTTTTTAACTAAAAATAATTTTTATTTAAAAGTTAATCAATTTTCTTGCCAAGCCTTAGACCAAGATATAATGCAGTTATTTCATCAATTAATGCAAGATGATTTGGCTACTCATAAAGTAATTGATTTAATGGAACAAACAATTAAACAAACCCATCAAACCCAAATTTTGGATAAGTTATCCCAATTTCAAAACTCTTTATTATTAATTTTAAATATTTTAGGAATTGCAATTCCATTTAACAAACCAACAAAAACAGACTTAAAAACATATTTTTTGTGGCAAGATGCAAGAAAATGTAGAGATTTTGCCCAAGCAGATATTTTAAGAAAGCAATTATTAGATAAAGGCTTTATTTAAAAACTTTGAAACGCTCCAATAATTTGCCTCCACATTTTAATTATTTTTTTTACCTTTTTTTATTTTTCAATATTATTTATTGCAATTCACAAACATTACAATAATTTTATTTATTTAGAAAAAGACCTCTTAATTGAGGTTTTTAATATATTATCAGTATCAGAGGGAATCGTGCTAAAAGTTTATTATAATCAAAACATCCTAAATGTTCCTTTAAACACTAGTTTAGAGACTTTAAAAAATCAATTAAACCTTAAAAATGTTTATGCTGCTAAAGTAAACAATAAATTAAAAGAACTTACCTTTAAATTGCATGCCCCCATCAATCAAATTACTTTTTTAGGCGCTTGGAACGCTGCGGCTGTAAATATTTATGAAGCTAGTTTAAGATATTTAGTTGCTATGGCATCTTATAAACTTTTTGAAAATATTTCATTACATTTTACTTATTATAGTTCTTCTAGTATTTTGGTATCTTTTCCCAAAGAAATTACCTTTTTGCCAGAAATGTTTCAAAAAATTAAAGAAGAAATGCATTTGTTAGTATCGCAAAAATTAGATATTACCAAAAAGAAATTGCCCCTTGAAAAAGCCTTGCAAATTTATCAATCTTTGGGATTTGGGGATAAAATTAGTCTCCTCAAACAAAAAGCTCCTTCCTTTGCTACCCTTTATTTTTGCCAAAACTATTGTAATTATATGTATCAAGGTTTAGTTCCTAACACTAGTTATTTAGATAAATATCATTTATTTTATCATCAAAATGGGTTTGTTATGCAATTTGTAACTCCTTTTAGTGGTGAAAAAATTCCTCCTTTTCAACAAGAACCTCTATTTGAACAAATGCTTACTCAAAGTTTGGCTTTTAAAAAAACTATTCAAATGCAAAATGTTTCCCAAATTAATCAATTTGCCAAAACTGCTCAAAGTCAATTTAATTTAATTAATCTTGCAGAAATTAATCATCAAAATCAGTTGCAACAATTAAGTGCTAAAATTGCTAAACGTGCCTCCAATCTTAAAATTATTAATATTTCGGGTCCTTCTTCTAGTGGAAAAACTACATTTGCTAAAAGATTACAATTACAATTACAAGCGTTTGGAATTTGTACTTTTATTATTGCTATGGATAATTATTATTTGCCTTTGAAAGATATTCCCAAAGAAAAAGATGGCATCTCCTTTGATTTTGAAAGTATTGATGCCTTAAATATTCCTTTATTTAATCAAAATATCTATGATTTGCTGACTTGCAAAAAGACTACTATTCCCCAATTTGATTTTGTTACTCGTAGTCATACCCAAAAAGATATTCAAACCCATAATCATATTATTTTGGTAGAAGGAATACATGCCATAAACCCTAAACTTACTCCTTTTATTCCAAGATTACAAAAATTTCAAATCTATATCGCCCCACAACATCAATTATCACTAGATTTCCACAATCCTTTACATTTAACCGATGTGAGGTTTTTAAGAAGAGCTATAAGAGATTATATTTCTAGGAATACTACTATTTTAAGGACTTTTGAGTTTTGGGATTCTGTGCGAAAAGGGGAGTTTAGATGGATTTATCCTAATCAACAAGAAGCTGATTTTGTTTTCAATTCTGAATTAATTTATGAATTTAATGTTTTGAAACCATATTTAATTCCTTTGTTATTGCAAATTCCTGAAACAAGTAAGTATTTTGATAAAGCTCAGTATTTTTTAAATTTGTTAAGTTTTTTTAAATCTTTTGATTCTAATTTAGTGTTCCATGAGTCTTTGTTAAAAGAATTTATTGGTGGGAGTCCTTTTTATTTTTAGATTATTTTATAATTAAATATTTTGTTATATGGAAAGATTAACTTTTGTAAAAGTTAATCTTTTTTTGTTGAAAAAGATATATTATATAAATGAGGATGTATAAATTATAATTGCAGTATTTAAGGCAAAAACTTATCAATATGCAGTTGTATCACAAAAATAGTTATATTCATGTTATAATTAAGCTGTAAAAAGTTATTATATTTTAATATTTAAGTGTATAAAGATATTTAAATATAATTTATTCAAAAATATTCATACACAAAATATTGATGTGAGGAACTTTATGTATCAAAAAAAAATTTTAATTAGATTTGGAGAATTATTTTTAAAAGGAAAAAATAAAAAAACTTTCATTAATACATTAAGACAATTATTACAAAATAAAATTAAAGACCTTTGCAACGTTCAAATGTATTTTAAACACGATTATGCTTATCTAGAATATATTTATGATGCAATTTTAGAAAAAGAAATTCTTAAAAGATTATCTTATGTATCAGGGATTTCTTCTTTTGTTGTAGTAAGTCAAGCAAGTAGACAATTAGATGATATTGTTCAAAAAGCTTGTTTATTGTTGCAAGAAAAAATTACAAAAAATACTTCTTTTAAAATAGAAACCACTAGAAAAGATAAAAGTTTTGCTTTAAAAAGTTTGGAACTTACCCAACAAATTGCTCCTTTAATTTTAAAGCAGTTTGAAGGTAAATTAATAGTTGATGTTAAAAATCCTCAAGTTATTTTACATGTTAGTATTAGAAAAGAAAAAACTTATCTTTATTTAAAAAGTGATGAAACTCAAGCTTTAGGAGGGTTTCCTGTTTCTTCTGGTAGTAGAGGAACTGTTTTGATGAGTGGTGGTATTGATTCTCCTGTAGCTGCTTATTTGGCGATGAAAAAAGGTATTACAGTAGAGTTATTACATTTTGAATCAAGCCCTTTAACTCCTTTAGAATCAATCCAAAAAGTAATTGATTTAGCTAAAGTTTTGAGTCGTTATGCTTTTGGTAATCAAATTAAATTGCATTTAGTGCCTTTTAGATATTTGCAAGAAACAATTACTAAAACAGTTCTAGATTCTTATATCATTAATGTTATGCGTCGGATGATGTATCGTTTAGCTTCTCAATTTGCTTTTCAAAAAAATCATTTATGTTTAATTAACGGTGAATCAGTAGGACAAGTAGCAAGTCAAACTTTGGAAAGTATGCAGACAACTACTCAAGTAACGAGTATGACTATTTTAAGACCTTTAGTTACTATGGATAAAAATGAAATAATTAAAATAGCTAAACAAATTGATACTTTTGATATTTCTATTCGTGCTTTTCATGATTGTTGTACTCTTTATTTGCCTCAAAATCCCGCCACTAAACCAACTATTCTAAAAGCTAAAAGAGAAGAGCAAAAAATAGATTATTCCCCCTTATTAAATGATGCTTTTCAAAATACAATTACTCTAAATATAGACCAACATTTGCAATTTAATATCTGTGATTATGGTTTTTTTGATGTAAAAGAATCAATTAAGCATTTTTGCGAACAAAATCCAGAGCAAACAATTGTAAGTCAATATTAAAATACAAAAGATAAAAAACAATTCAATAAAAAACAATTCAATAAAATAATATTTAAAAAGAGCGTAAAATGCAAATTAATTTTATATTTTTATGCTTTACTAATTTCATTCAAAGGAACATTTATGATTACATCGAAACAAAATCCTACTTTTAAAAAATTAAAAAAATTACAATTAAAAAAATATCGCGATTTATATCAACAATTTTTAGTATATGGTGATCATCTAATTGAACAAGCACAAAAAAACAACGCTGTTGTTACCATTTTTACTTCTAATGAGGAAAAACCAGGGACTTTTATTGCGCCTTCTTTGATGAAAGAATTATCTCAAACTAAAACTGTCTTTGAGCAAATGGCTCTTTGCAAACCTACCTCAGAGAATAATTTATTGTCTGATAAAATTTTAGTTTTGGATGATATTCAAGACCCTGCTAATTTAGGAGCTTTAATGCGTTCTGCTAGTGCTTTTGGGTTTAATCAAGTTTTTGCCAGTTTTCATAGCGCTGATTTTTATCATGAAAAAACTATTAGATCAAGCCAAGGTGCCTTATTTTCGCTTTCCTTAAAAAGAGGCAATACCAAATCCTTTTTAGAAGAAATTAAAGAAAAAAACTATTCTATTTTTAGTGCTTTTCCCCAAAAAGCCAATATTACTATGGAAGATGCTAAAAAATATCCTAAAAAAGTATTAGTTTTAGGAAACGAAGGACAAGGGATTTCTTTGGAAACAGAAGCCCTTTCTGATTATTTTGTAAATATTTGCACTCAAAATGTCGAAAGCCTAAATGTTGCAGTTGCAGGAAGTATTTTAATGTATCTTTTGTAATTACCAAAGATAAAAATTTATTGCAAAAAAAATAAAACAATAAAATATCATAAAACAAATTATAAAATAAATAAAATAATAAAGAGGTTTAAAAATGAATATATTACATGATATTAATCCTGAAAGAATTACCAAAGAAGAGTTTATAGTAGTTATTGAAATTTCTCAAGGAAGTAAAAAAAAATATGAGATTGACAAAGAAACAGGTCTTTTGTTGCTTGATCGTTTTTTGACAACTGCTTTTCGATATCCGATTAATTATGGATTTGTTCCTTTAACTCATTGTGAAGACAATGATCCTTTAGATGTTTTGGTGTTATCTCAAGAAATCCTAGATCCTATGACTTTGGTAAAATGTCGTCCTTTGGGAGTAATTAAAATGATTGATAATGATGAATTAGATGAAAAAGTAATTGCAGTTCCTGTTTTTGATAAGTATTTTTCTCATTTACAAGATTTAAAAGATATGCCTTTGCCAATGATTGCAGAAATTAAGCATTTTTTTGAAAATTACAAAGCTTTGGAAAAGAAAAAAGTAGTTATTGAAGCTATACAAGATAAACAAGCAGCATTTAGTGCTATTGAAACAAGTCTTTTAACTTATCAAAAAGTTATTAAACCTTCTTTAAAGAAAGAAAAAAAGCAATAAAAACCTTCTTATATTTTTGCAAATAAAGTTTATTTGTGTTTTGCCTCCATATCATTTTTCAGTTTTAATAAGGCTCAATTGTAATTAAATTATTTGATTAATATTTGATTAAAATGTTTGAAAAGAAAAGATTTGACAATAATATTGGTGATAAATATACTGTACAACAAACTTATTTTTAAAAAAACTTACTAACTCAATTTTGATTATTGCATTTATTTCATTTTGCAAAGGAAAAGTTTAAATTATGAAAACAATTATCACTAATAAAAAAGCATTTTATGATTATTCTTTAGAAAAGAAAAAATATCAAGCAGGAATCAAATTATTAGGAAGCGAAGTAAAATCAATTAGAATAGGAAAAATTAATTTATTAAACTCCTATATTCATATCAAAAATGAAGAAGCTTTTATAGTGAATATGACTATTTTAAAATATCCTTTTAGTTGTTGTTTGGCATATGATGAAAATAGAACTAAAAAGCTTTTGTTGCAAAAACATGAAATTATCCAAATTCAAAACAAAATTAAAACTGAAAAATTGTCTGTTATTCCTTTAAAAGTTTATTTTAATAAAAATTTAGTTAAATTAGAAATTGCCTTAGCTAAAGGTAAGAAACAACACGATAAAAGAAATGCTTTAAAAGACTTTGATGCTAAATTGCGTATTCAAAAAACATTAAAAAACTTTAATCAAAAACAATAAACATTAACCCTTGTATTTTTTAATGAATAAAAAACCAATTTTAAAAATCCCCAACTTAAATTGCTTAATATTTTGTATTTTTTTGTAGTTTAACAATAATTTATAACAATTAAATTTTTGCGATAATAATGATACAAAATAATCAATTATTTTGTATTTTTTGCTTTTATGCAGATATCAAATTAGACAATAATTAAGGACACATGAATGAAAATTTCTAAAACTCGTTTTATTAAGTTTTTAAAAGTTTTAAAATATTTGAATTTTAAGTTTTTGTATCAAAATAAATCTCAGTTTCTTTTGGATTTTTCCAATGAACTCAAAGATTTAATTAATGAAGAAACTTATGCTAAAAAACTTGCTTTTTTACAAGAAAATCTAAGCGAGCAAGACGAATATCAAGCTGTTTTAAACCAAAAACATTTAAACATTATGCAACCTTATTACAAACAATTAGAGCTTTTGGTAGGTTCTTATTTGGAAAAACATTTTCCAGGAGAAGTTATTTTTTCTTTGGAAACTTATCAACAAAAAAAGTTTCAAATGAATAAACAAGGATATCAATTTTATTGTTTTTTAGATGGATATCAAGAAGACAAAACTACTATTCGTATTTTTGAAACTAAAACTACTACTAGCAAAAAATTCTTAAAATTGCAATTTGTAAACGATAACAAAGAAAAAATGCCCTTTTTCCATTATACAAGTCCTAACACCTTATCACCTTTTTGCAAGGGCTCCAATCAAGACAACCCATCTTATCAAAAAAAAATGCAAACTTTTTTTAATCCCAAATCACAAGAAGGAAAATACATCTATGATTTAACTTATCAAAGATGGGTAATTGAAAACAATTTAACTGAGGCACAAAAAAAGAAAAAAATAGAGTATTATTTGGTAGTTCTTAATTCGGATTATGTTTATGATTGCAAAAGTTGTAATGCGGCTTTGGATCCTAACTTGCTTACTTTTATTGATTTGACTTTGATTACACAACAAGGAACTCAAATATTAGAAAATGATGCCAATCTTTTAATTTCTTATTTGTCTTCAAAAACTAACAAGCCAAACGGCACTTCTGCTTATTATTTGTTGCCTGAAAAAATCCTTCATTTTTATGAAAACATCCCTTCCAAAGACAGTATTTTTACTTATTTTTATAATCATTTAGGTTTTTTTGACTCCCAAAACAAACAAAAACACGAAACACAACAGTTAATTTTGCAACAATATTATCATGTTTCTGACATTCCTTTTGCTTGGTTGAATCGTTTTGATAACAAAGTGCAACACAAAGTTACCCAAAAAAAGCTTCCTTATTATTGTTTTGATAAGATTAAAGCAGGGTTGCAAATTCTAAAATACCCTCTTTATTATTTAGATTTTGAGGCTTTTCCGTGTCCCTTTCCTAGATTTAAAGGCGAAAAACCCTATACCCAATCCTTATTTCAATTTTCACTTCACATCGAAAAAGCCCCTGGTTTGTGCAACAAAGATAAAAATCACGTTTCTTTTTTGGCACCCGATCACGCCGATTACAGAAAAACCCTATTAGAAAAACTAACCAATGCCATTTTAGATGATGGAGGCTCCATTATTGTTTATCATAAAGCTTTTGAAAAAACACGCCTTCAAGAATTATCTTTGCTTTTTCCTGAATATTCCTTGCAAATCCAAAACATTATTACGCGTATTTTCGACCTTAAAGACCTTCTAAAAGGCAGCAAAACTTTTTATCAAAACCTAGGATTTGATTCTGAACAAGCCGCAGGCATTAATTTTTATCATCCCCATTTGCAAGGTTCTTTTTCTATCAAAAAAATTACTCCTTTATTTTGCAATTTGAATTATAAAAATTTAGTTATTCAAAATGGTATTGAGGCTTTTTTAACTTACATTCAACTGCCTAAAATGTCTCCTTTGCAATTTCAAGCGCAATTTCAAGCCTTAGAACAATATTGCAAACAAGATACTTGGGTAATGGTAGAAATTTTGAAAGGACTTATCAGCCAAACCCAAAAACCTAATTTCTTATATTTAACTCCTAAAGATATTGTCCAATAGTCAAATTTATTATTTTTATCTCCTTTTTACTCACAAAATTCCTTAAGGATGCATAAAAAATTGTTATTTGCCTTGGGAAATGATATAATTATATTATGAGTTATTTTTTTTCATCAAAAGATAAAAATGGTGCTTGTAACAAATCACTGTTTTTTTTATTTTGTATCTGGTTTTAGTTGGTTGCGTTTGTTAATGTTAAATTCGCCCACATCTAACAAGATGCATTTACTAGGAGGTATCGTTTGATTAGTAAGAATTTTTTTAAACTTTTAGATAAAATCGCTCAAGAAAGAGATTTAGATAAAGACCAAGTTATTGATGCTTTTGCTAAAGGATTGATTTCTGGTTGCAAAAAAAATCATAAAGTTAAAAGCTGTAAAATCCAGTTAAAAGAAGACAAAAGCGAAATTATTTTATATAAACAATTTTTGGTTGCCGACGAAGCTACTATGAGCACTATTAATTTAAAAGAGTCAACTCCCATTACTCTTGAAGAAGCCCAACAAATTAAGCCTCATGCCAAAATAGGTCAAGTAATTGATATTAAAGTTGATCCTAAAGATTTTAATCTATACGCTGTCAAAGAACTTAAAAATCAATTCAACGAAGAGCTTACCAAAAAGAAAAGAGAAAACATTTATAATTTTTTCAAACAACAAGAAGGCAAATTAATTAGCGCTAAAATTATTTCGGAAAACGATAAATTTTATAATTTGGAATTAGAAAAAGAAATTACTACCTTGCTGCCTAAAAAAGAAATTGCTTCCAATAATGAAATGCAAGTAGGCGAAAGAATTCAAGTTTTTTTGTCAGAAGTAAGAAAAACTACTAAATGGCCTAAGATTTTTGTCAGTTGTAATCATGTGGGACTTGTAGTTAAAGTGTTAGAAGAAAATATTCCTGAAATCCAAGAAGGCATCGTTAAAATTGCAGGGATTGCCCGCATTTCTGGCGAACGTACCAAAATTGGTTTATTGTCCTGCGACGCTCAAGTAGATGCCATTGGCTCTTGTATTGGCGAAAGAAGTAACCGTATTAAAAATGTTATCAAAATCCTTAAAGACGAAAAAGTTGATTTATTTGTTTGGAGTGACGATCCCCAAGAACTTATTTCAAATGCCCTCAAACCTGCTTCATGCCTTCAAGTTGTCATCAAAGACGACATTAACAAATACGCTCTTGCAATTGTTCCTGACGACCAATTTTCTTTAGCGATTGGTAAATTAGGTAAAAATGTTAAATTAGCAGTGGAAGTAACTAAGTGGAATATTGATATCAAAACCTTAGATCAAGCCCAAACAGAAGGATTAATTTAATTGTAATGACTGTTTTGCGAACTTGTATAGTTTCTAAAAAAATTCAAGATATCAAAAAAATGATTAGAATAAATAGCACTAAACAAGGAAAAGTAGCTGTTGATTTTAATTTAGCACTTCAAGGAAGAGGAGCATATCTAACTTTAAAACTTGAATATGTTATTTTGTCGCAAAAAAAGAAACTTTTAGATAAAAAACTCAAAACCAAAGTTCCTGAAGAAATATATCAAACTCTTTTAAAATTGATTGCTTTACAAACTTAGCAAACATTTTTATATTTTATTTATGCATTTTTCCATCTTTGAAATATTTTTTGTTCACTTCACACTTCACATTTTTTATTTTGTGCCCAATTTATTTTTTATGTTGCAATCTTTTATTTTCATGCATTAAAAATTATTAAAATTAAAGGAGGGATGTAAATGACCCTTAACAAAAAAACAAATAATAAAAATTCATCCAAAACTACCCCTAAATTATCCAAGGAAACGGATTTGAGAAACGATTTTGCTAGTAAAAACTATGTTTTTAATCCCCAAGACAAAGTTTTTCAAATCGCTCAAGTTTTTGGTATTACCAGTGCTGTTTTAATTAAAAAATTATTACAATTAGGACTTAAAGCAGATGTTAATCAAACCTTAGAAAAAGATATTGTTGAACTTTTAGCCAAAGATTACAATATTCAAGTAAGCGAACCCCAAGAAAAACACACCCCACCACAACTTCAACCGCAAAAGCCTTCCCTCACTAAAACCAAACCCAACCAAAAACTTAATTTGCAAAAAAAACCGCCCATTGTAACTATTATGGGACACGTTGACCACGGCAAAACTACCCTATTAGATGCCATTCGAAAAACTCGTGTAGTTGATCAAGAATTTGGAGGCATTACCCAACACATAGGAGCTTATCAAGTTGAATACCAAGGCAATAAAATAACTTTTATTGATACTCCAGGACATGAAGCTTTTGATAAGATGAGGGCTAGAGGAGCTAAAATTACTGATATTTGTATTTTGGTAGTAGCAGTTGATGATTGTGTCAAACCACAAACCTTAGAAGCCTTGAAGCACGCCCAAAAAGCCCAAATTCCTATTATTGTTGCTTTAAATAAAATTGATAAACCCAATAATAACACACAACAAATTATGCAAGAATTATCTAGTTATGATTTGTTGCCTGAAGAATGGGGCGGCACTACTCCTTATATTGCTATTTCTGCTTTAAAAAGAGAAGGTTTGGAAAAAATATTAGAAATTATTCTTTTAGTTAGTGAAATCCAAAATTTACAAGCTAATCCCGATCAAAAAGCTCAAGGAACAGTTATTGAGGCAAGCCTTGATAAATCTTTAGGACTGGTAGCTACTTTTATTGTAAGTGATGGCAACCTCAAAGTAGGCGATATCGTCGTTGCTGGAGCTTCTTATGGAAAAATTCGTTCCATGGAAGATGAAAACAAAAAAAAACTAACCAAAGCCTTACCTTCGCAACCTGTGCGTGTTGCAGGATTAAAAGAAGTGCCTCAAGCAGGAGATATTTTTTACGCCGTTGCTAATGAAAAACAAGCACGCCAAATTGTAGCCGAAAAAAAATCCCAAACTAAAGAAACTTTAGCCAAAACCCCTTCACCTCTTAATTTAGAAGATATTTTACAAGACTTAGAAACCGAAAAACCGCAAGAACTAAATATCATTTTAAAAGCTGATACTCAAGGAAGTTTGGAAGCGCTTCAAGGTATGATTGCCAAAATTAAAGTATCTGATCTTAAAGTGCAACTTTTGCGCGCTGCTGTTGGCACCATTACAGAAACAGATATTGCTTTTGCCAAATCATCAGACAGTTTGTTAATAGGCTTCAATATCAAACCTGCTTCTTCCACACTCAAATCTGCTCAAAGACAAGAAGTAAAAATTACTATTCATAATGTTATTTACCGCATTATTGAAGATATTGAACAAAAATTAAAATCTATGATTAAGCCTACTTTTGAAGAAGTGGTTACTGGTAAAGTAGAAGTAAGAAAAATTTTTAATATCAGTAAAGTTGGCAATATTGCTGGTTGTTATGTGACACAAGGTATTGTCAATAATAGCGATTTTGCCAAAGTAATGCGCAATGATGAAGTTTTATTTAAAGGTAAAATTGCATCCTTAAAACATCTCAAAGACAACATTAAATCTGCCAAACAAGGTTATGAGTGCGGCATTTTACTTGATGGTTTTAATGATTTTGAAATTAATGATATAATAGAAACATCTAAACTAAGCAAAGTAGAGGAATAAAAAATGGTAACAACAGCTGAAAGACTGTCTAGTCTAATTCAAAAAGAATTGGTATTAATTAATGATGTTATTCAAGACGAACAAATAGGATATATTAATTTAACCGATGTTAAAGTAACAAAAGACTTGTCTTTTGCTAATATTTATTACACTATTTTAAGCGATGATCCAACTGTTTTGAAATTAACAGAAGAAACTATTGAACAAAATAAAGTTGTTATTCGGTTAGAATTAGCTAAAAAAATTAAAAATTTTCGTAAAATACCTGATTTAGTTTTTAAATATGATAAATCTTTATCTTATGGACGCCGTATAGAAAATATTTTAAAAGATATTAATAAATAATTCTTTCTTTGTTATTTGTTTCAATAATTTATATAAGAGATGCTTTAATAAAGGCATCTTTTTTCTTTATTGGTGTTGGTATTTTGTTATCTTTGTTATTAAAAATAATTTGCGCACAAAATACAAAAATTAAAATCACTTTTCTTTGTGCAATTCCAAAAAATAATGTAATTAGTAAAATAATTCAAATATATAATTGCAAAAATAAATTTGTAAACGGCTTTTGTTTTGCTTTTTGTTTTTGCTTATCATAAATAATAAAATGAAATAATAAAACACAACAAAAAGAAAGGAAAAACGATGAAACTTATTGTAGGTTTGGGCAATCCAGGTACCAAATTTCTAAACACTCGTCATAATGTTGGTTTTGCTGTTGTTGATTCTTTTTTAAGTCAAAATAAATATCAAATCTTGAAGGAAGACAAAACCGCCCACATTTATCAAATTAATTTTAACCACCACCAATCATTATTGATTAAACCACAAACGTATATGAATTTATCAGGTGAAGTGGTAAAAAAAATTATAAATAAATATCGCATTAAGATAGAAAATATTTTAGTTATTGTAGATGATATTTATTTGGATGAAGGCAAATTAAAGTTAAAAATGCAAGGTGGTCATGGAGGGCATAACGGATTAAGGAATATTATTGATCGTTTAGGCACTAAACAATTTAAAAGGTTAAAAATAGGAGTAAGTTTAGATTCTTGCATGCCTTTGGATCAATATCTTTTAACGCCTGTCAATGCAAGCATTCAAAAAAATATTTTAAAAAACATTAATATTATTAATAAAATTATATTTAATTTTATCCAAGATGTGGATTTTAATATTTTAATGAATGGGTATAATTCTAAACTTTGATTTTGTATTACCCATTATTATTTATTTGAAAATAAATGATTTCTTAATTGAACAAATTTATAAAGGTATAAAAAAAGAGTAAATATGAAAATATTTACTCTTTTTATTTATTTTATTTCTTCTTGTAAATCTATTTTTGTGATTTTGATTTGAGAAATTACTTTATCATTGTGTTTTAAGATTGTAAATTTAAAATTCTTGTAAATGATTTCGGTATTTTTGTCATTTGGTTTGGGGAATCTTCCCAATTGTCCTATTAAAAAACCACTTAAAGTATCATAATCTTCAGTGTTAAATTCTAATTTAATTGCTTCTGCGACCTCTTCTAAATCAGCAAATCCATTAACAATATATTCATTTTTGGCAACTTCTTTAATCATTAGATCTTCGTTGTCGTATTCATCCGAAATTTCACCTAAGATCTCTTCAATTAAATCCTCAAAAGTAATTATTCCAGCTGTGCCACCATATTCGTCAATTACTATTGCCATATGGGTTTTGGTTTTTTTCATTTCGCGGAAAAATTCATTAGTATTTTTTGTATCTGGGACCAAATAAGGTTTTCTAATGAATTTTTTCAAATCAAAAATTTTATTTGGGTTTGAGGACATTAAATAATTAAAAATATCTTTAACATGTAAAATGCCTATAATATTATCAATACTATTTTCATAAACTGGAAAACGTGTGTATTTTTCATTTTGGATAGTTTTAATTAATTCTTTTTTGGTAATTTCAACATCAATTGCAACTACTTCGGTGCGGTGGCGCATTACTTCAGAAATGTTTGTGTGATCAAATTCAAAAATATTTTGAATCATTTTATTTTCATCTTTGTCAATGATGCCTTTTTGATAACTTGAAGTTAACATTAAGCGTAGTTCGTCTTCTGAGACTTGTATGCTATTTTTGTTAGGATTTAGTCCGAAAACAATAAGAAAAAGATTACTTACTTGAGTCAAAATCCAAACCAAAGGCGTAATTAACCAAGCAATTAAGGAAATAGAACCAGAAAAAAGATAAGCAATTTTGGAAGGTGCATGCATTGCTATGCGTTTAGGAATTAATTCTCCAAAAATAATAGAAAGGGTAATAATTAAAGCCTCAATTCCGATGTTATGTAATGAAAAATGCCCTTCTGTTTCTCTTAGCCAACAAGATGTTACAATATTTCCTTGAAAAAAAGTAATGATGTGAATCATAATTTGAATTACTGATAAAAAAGTGGTTGGTTTGGCTTTGATTTTTTTGACTCTTAGAGCATTTTTATTGCCCTTTTTGATATCTAATTCAATTTTGCTTTCGTTAGTAGAAATAAAAGATATTTCGCAAGCTGCAAAAAAAGCATTTAATGCGATTAAAATAATCAATATGACTATCGGATTCATAAGAAAAAATACCTTTTGGCATTAATGCACATTTTTTTATTTGCTAAATTTGATTTTTTACCCACAAACGTCTTTTTTTCAAAGATCTTTATTGTGCTAAATTTTATACTATCACTATCGTCCATATTTTTTTGAAACAACACCTCACTTTTAACTTATATTTTTAATAACTAACTAATTTCATTTTAACATAAATAATAAAAAATGTCAATTTATAAAGTAAAATAATTGCTGGTTTTTCATTGGTTTTTGATCGCTTTTTGTGGTACATATTTTTTTGTTAATGGAAAATAAAAGCAATAAAAAAGAATAGTAATTTTATTTGGGTGTTTCTTTTGGTTTTGTGATTTTTTTGTGATTTGTGGTAATTGAAAAAATTGATGACTATTTTCAAAAACTTCTGTTTGCTATTATTGTTGCCTTTTGGTTTGGCGTTTCTTTTTTGCCTCCATGCAATTTTAATTTATCTTTGGATTTTATAATTTGTTTACAATAAATTAGCAAACCTATCAAAAATAATTAAAGCATCTTGGTGAATGTTGTTTTCCAAAATAAAATCTAGATCCAAAGGCCAAATGCTATATTTTAGTGTCAATAAACAGCGATAACGGTTATTTTTTTTAGGAATAAGTGATAAAACAGGACCTAAAACAGTTATTTTGTGTGAAAAGCGATTGGACAATGCTGCTTTGATGCGGTAAGCAATATCAAAAGTTTTTTTAAAATCTTTATGAGAGATTAAAATTTGGCTCAGGTATCCAAATGGAGGGTTTTGTGACATTTTTCTTTCTTCTAAAAGTTGTCTCAAAAACTCCTTTTCTTCATATTTGACTGCAGCATTAATTGCAAAATGGTCTATATTATAGCTTTGCACAATTACTTTGCCTTGTTCTTTTCTGCCACAACGTCCTGCTGCTTGAATGAGTAATTGAAAGGTTTTTTCTGAGCCTTTAAAACTAGGAATTTTGAGTAAAGAATCTGCCATTAAAATACCTACTAAAGTAACTTTGTGAAAGTCAAGTCCTTTGGCAATCATTTGAGTTCCTAACAAAATATCTGCTTTTTCTTGATTAAAATCGTTCCATAATTTTTCGTATTGACTAATTTTTGTGATAGTATCTGAATCAAATTTGATAAGTCTTGCTTGCAAAAATTCTTTTTGGAGATAAGCTTCGATGTATTCGATACCAACGCCTACTTCTTTTATTTGTTCTTTGGAGCAGCGCATGCATTTTGGTGTAAATTGCTCTTTATAGTTGCAATGACTACATTTTAATAGTTCTTGTTTTTGATAAAAAGTAAGGCTATTGTTGCATTTATGGCATTTGGGGACAAAGCCGCAAAAACGACATAAAACAAATGGTGCAAAACCTTTAGTGTTGATAAATAAAATGGCTTGTTGTTGTTTGGCTAGAACTTCCCTTAATGCATGTTTGAGGTTTTGGGAAAAAGGTTCTAAATTGCCTTTTTTTAATTCTTCTTTCATGTCTACAAGTTCGATGGGAGGTAAAGCATCAATTAAAGCTCTTTTGGTAAGGCTTAAAAGTTGATAATTTTGTTGTAAAACTTGATAATGACTTTCCAAAGAAGGAGTAGCGCTTCCTAAAATTAAAGGAATTTTGTGGTATTTAGCCCTTATTTGTGCCAAGGTTCTTGCATCATAAGTGGCGCGCTCTTTTTCTATTAAAGCCTCGTCGTGTTCTTCGTCAATGATGACAATTCCTAAATTATTTAAAGGAGCAAAAATAGCACTACGAGTGCCTAAAACAATGCAGGCTTGTTGTTCTTTGATTTTTAAAAATTGGTCTAAATGTTCTTTGGGGCTTAAATAACTGTTTAAAATAGCTATATTTTTGTTTGTGAATTTGGCTTGGAGGCGTTGCATTAAAGGAGCTATTAACATTACTTCAGGTACCAATAATAAAACTTGTTTATTTTGATTGAGAACTTTGGTAATTAAATGGAGATAAATTTCAGTTTTGCCTGAACCTGTTTTTCCGTGTAAAAGATAAGTTTTGTGGTAGTTAAGATTTATTTTTTGTGCTATTTGTTGTTGTTCTTCATTCAAAATTATTTTTTTGTCTTCTGCAAGTAAATCAAAGTCGTGATTTAGAACTATACTTATTTTTTGTTCTGTTTGTAAAAGAATCTTTTTGCGGATTAAGGATTGAATAATGCTGTTTGAAGTCAATTCTAAGGCTTTTTTTCTTGTGATTTCTTGAGTTTTTATTTTTGGTTTGCTATGTTTGATTTCATTTGAGCTTGTTTTATCTAACATTTTTAAAGGTTTTAAAGGTTTTAATTGTTTTAATTCTTTTAATTTTGCAATAAAATCTTTTTGCTTGGGTGTTAATTTTATATCTTTTTTTTCACTTAATTGCGGATTAAGGTGGTAAATGCATATTTTTTTTTCATTGTTTTTTTCTTTGAGTTGTAAAATATCTTTGATTATGACAATTTTTTTCTTAGATAGTTTTGTAAAATGTTCTAATAGTTTTTCTTGGGATTTGTTTTTGGGATTTAAAAAAAGTTCCTTTTTGTTTGCGAAAAAACCTTTGAGATTTTCAGGAAATAACTCCTTATTTATAATTTTAATTTCTTTTAAAAAAGATTTTACAAATTCTTTGGGGAAAATAGTTTCATAAACTAAGGCTTTAATAATGAAAGGAGTTTTTAACATTTCTTGGGATAATAAAAAAAATTCTTGATCAAAATAAGGAGTTTCATCTAAAATAGTTATTATTTCTTTTAAGTTCTTATTGAACTTGCTATTTTCTTTTAAATTGATAATATAGCCTAAGCGTTGCGAATTAGCATTACCAAAAGGAACTACAACTCTCATTGTTTTTTTGATTATCTTTTCAAAATGGGGTGGTACCAAATAATCAAAAGGTTTGTTAATTCCTTGATATGTAGTTTTTATATCTATAATTACTTCAGCTATCAATTTTTTATCCTTGCTTTCTTTATTGATTTAGTTTTTGAGGGTTTGATACTTCAATTATAACAAAATTATAAATCATTTGGGATTAATAAAAAAAGAGACTTTAAAAAGCCTCTTTGGGATTTGTTTGATTGTAATTAATGTGTGTAAACGATTTTAATTTATTTTTTTACAGTAGCTAATTTATTTTTGTTAGGTTTATTACCTACTTTAGTTTTAGTTTTTGCAGAATTTTCTTTTTGTGCTTTTGGTTGTTTTGTCTCATCTAAAGCATAAATTTCTTTTTGACTTAAAGTATCTTTATCTAATAAAGCTTGGGTTATTTTTTCTACTAATACTTTATTTTTTCCTAAAATGTTTTTATCTTGTTTGTAGTATTCATCTACTATTTTTTTAATTTCTTGATCTACTTGATAACAAGTTTGTTCGGAACATTTTTCAAAGTTAATATATCCTAAAGGACTCATTCCTGAATAAGCCACCATCCCAAAAGCAGTGCGAGTAGCTTGTTTAAGATCGGAATACACTCCATTAGTTCTAGCTTTAGAAAAGAGTTCTTCAGCGGCTGCTCCACCTAAGGCAACAACGATGTTATAGGTGAGTTGTTTTTCGGTATTGCAAAAATATTCTTTATCAGATGTAGGCCACATATAACCTAGAGCGCCTCCTCTTGGAGTAATAGTGAGGGTTCTTACTTTTTCAGAACTATGAGGGTGCTTCATTACAATTACGGCGTGTCCTGCTTCGTGGTAAGCTGTCATTTTTCTTTCTATTTCATGAATAACTAAAGATTTTTTGGCAGGTCCCATATAAATTTTGTCAACTGACTCTTCTAATTCATCCATAGTAATAAAAGCTTTTTGTTTTTTGGCTGCTAAAAGAGAGGCTTCATTAAGAACAGCTGCAAGTTGGGCTCCATTCATTCCTGGAGTTCTTTTAGCTAAATGGCTAAAATCCACTAAAGGGTCTATTTTTTTGTTACTAGCATGAATTTTTAAGATTGCTTCTCTAGCTTTTACATCAGGAAGATATACTTGAATAGTTCTATCAAAACGTCCAGGGCGAAGCAAAGCAGGATCTAGAGTATCATCTCTATTAGTTGCAGCTACTACAATTACTCCTCTATTTTGGTTAAAACCGTCCATTTCAGTAATTAATTGGTTAAGTGTTTGGTCTTTTTCGGAATTTCCTCCTTCTCCTGAATTACTTCTTTTTCCTCCTAAAGCATCTATTTCATCGATAAAAACGATACAAGGAGCATTATTTTGTGCTTCTTTAAATAATTTTCTTACGCGTGCTGCTCCAACTCCTACATACATTTCAACAAATTCGGAGCCAGATGCTGAATAAAATGGCACTCCTGCTTCTCCTGCAAGAGCTTTTGCAAGTAAGGTTTTACCTGTTCCCGGAGGACCTTCTAATAAAACTCCTCGTGTGATTCGTGCTCCTAAAGTGATATATTTTTTAGGATTTTTTTAAGAAATCAACTAATTCTTTCATTTCTTATTTAGGTTCTTGGTTTCCTGCAACGTCTTGGAAAGTTAATTTGCTTTTTTTGTTTCATAGAGGAAGTTTTGTTTTTTTTAGAACCAACTCTTTTTTGTAATAAGAAATTATTAAAAATATAAAACATCCATAAAGCTGATGAAAAAATAATTAAAATACCAAAAGTATTAGATAAACCATTGGTTAAATATTCTTGGAATTAGTCATTAAATGATTTTTAGGTTTTTTATCTTCAAAAACTTCTTCGCCGTCTTCTTTATAGATTTTTTCACTTTCTTCTAGTAATTTATCTTGCAAAGTGCGATACATAATATCATCCATATAAGCATAAGCAACATCTTCATTTTTATAATAGACTTCTATTTTATGAATAGTACTTTGTTTAAAGGAACTATGTCCTAAATTAATAATTTTAATTTTTTCGATATCTTCGTAATTATCTTTAGTCACTTTGTCAATTAAAACAAATGGCATATATTCTTTTTATTGTCTTTATTAAACCATTGGTGATTAATTTTTTTAATTGATAAAAATAAAACTAATGCTAAAATGACAGTAATACAACTCCATTTAATGATTCTATTTATTATTTTATTCATAAAAAGCCTCGTAATCTTTTGTTTTTCAAGTATTTTTTAAAATAATATATTAAAACAAACATAACTATTTTAAATGCTACCAAAGAACATGACACTTTGATTAATAAACTTAAATTAAATGCAGGATTAGTTTTGGTTGGTAAAAGTTGATTTTTATTGGCATCTTGTAAAACTCTTTGAAAACCTTGTTCTAGATTATCAGCAGTTAAATAGGAATGATTTTGGTCTCATAGCTGCTAAAGCACTTTCAGAAACTAAAGCTTTTAATTGAGCAGGGCTGAATTTATTATCATAACATTTTTGACTTAAATCTTTTAAAATTTGGCGTTTTAGTTTGCCATTTTGATCTTTTATATCATTGTGTAATTCTTGATCTTTGACAAAAAAGTCTAAAAATTCTTCTATCTCTTCGGGTTTAGGCAAATCTAATTTAAGTTTCCTTTCTAATCTTTCAGGTCTTAACAAATCTTTATCTAGTACATCAGGGCGGTTAGTTGCTCCAATAACTACAATTGGTTTAGAAGGGTCTCTATCTTTTGAATTAAAACCATCTAGTTCTGTTAATAATTGATTAAGGGTTTTATCATAAGCCCCAGAACCTCCCTTACTGCCGTCATCTGACCTTTTGGCACCTACTGCATCTATTTCATCAATAAAAATAATACATGGTTGGTTAGATTCTTTTGCTTCTTTGAATAATTCCATTACTTTATTTACGCCTGTTCCTATATATTTGTCTTGTTGGAATTCAGAACCACTCCTATATAAGAATTTTACTCCTACTTCTTTAGATAATTCTTTAGCTAAAAAAGTTTTACCAGTTCCTGGGGTAACGTAGAATAAATAACCTTTAGGAACTTTAATTCCCATATCTTGGTATTGTCTAGGGTTTTTAAAAATGGAATAATTCTTTAAGTTCTTTTTTAGTTTCTTTACCTCCTTTAACATTGGATAAAAATTCTTTAGTGTCATCTTGTAAAGAAATAAAATCTTTAAAATAAAGTGGAATAGAATCTGTGATAATGGAATTCAATCCGTTATTTAAATTTTTCATTTCTTGGTGTAGTTTAGCTAAATTATCTTGTAGAAATACTTGTTTTAACAATCCTATTTTATCTTTACCTTTTTGAGATAAGTTAGTATTTGTGGTTTGTATTTGTTCGTTGTGATCTTTTTTAATTTGTATTTTAGTATCAAATTAAATAAATGTTCTAATAAAGCTTTAAAATCAAGTTCTTTATTAATTGTTTCTAAATTCCAGCGGTTTTGTAAATTATTCTTATCTTCTTGTGATAATTGAGAATATTTATTTTGATAATTAGTTTGGATTTCTTCTTGTTTTATAAATATGCGCTGTACTAACTTATCTAATAATCCTATTTTTTCCTTATTTAGATTAGTAATTTTAGTTTCTAAAAGATAAAAATTTTGTTCTAAAAAAACAGTTTTATCTTGTTTTAAATTTGAGTATTGGTTATATAATGATAAATTAGTATCTTTGTTTTGAGCATTTAGGTCAAATTGTTCGCTAATTTGTTCAAAGCGTTTTTGTAGATCATAAGAATGTCTATTAAAATCTAATAATTTTAAATTAAGGCTATCTAGATCTTTTAATATTTGATCTAAATTTTACTTCATTTTTGAGAGGAAATAAATTGCTTTTTGTATTAGTTTTGTCATTAGGATTTGTGTTTGTGTTTTGGTCTTGTGGTTGTGCTTGTGAAAGAGGAGAATTAGAAGCTGTTATTGTGTTTGGAGAAGTAGAAACAGAAGCAGAATTGGGTTGTGATGCTTGTGGTGTTGTCTGTTATTGGGGTTGTTCTTCGTTTGATGTTAAATAATCAAATCCTCTTTTTAACCATTTTATGCCTTGTGAAAATATACTTTCTTGTTCTTGTTCATTATCTTTTGCATTATAAGGTTCATTATCACCAGAAGAAACAAAAACAGATTTAGAATGATCCATTATTTTTTCTTTGCTAGGGTCATCTACTGGTTGATAATATATTTTAGATATTTGCTCTCCTTTATTATCATAAGTTGCATCCCAAGATTCAGACCAATAAATTTTAGGTTTTTCTGTTGTATGGTCTTTTAAATAATATCTTTTTGATAATTGATTACTATTTTCATCATATTTAGCATCCCAAGTTTTGTCATGTTTCCAATCAACTACTTTATTTTTTTCGGTACTTTCTTTCAAATAATGTCTTTGGGATATTTTATTGCCATTTTCATCATAAGTTTCATCATAAGTATCTCTATTGTCCCAATCAATTATAAGGTTTTGCTCTGTGCTTTCAGCTTTGTAACATCTTCTAGATGCTTTGCTGTCATCACCATAAAAAGTTTTATCCCAAGATTCATACCAATCAATTATAAGTTTTTGCTCTGCACTTTCTGGTTTATAAAATCTTTGTGAAAATATTTTTTTATTTTCTGCTGGAACAGTTTCAACAGAGGCAGTCCAAGATTTAAACCAATCAATTTTTCGTTCTTGTTCTGTGTGCTCTTTTGCATAATATATTTGTTTGGTAGGATTTTGTCCGCTTTCGTCATAAATTGTATCATAAGAACTTAGCCAATTAATTTTGGGATTTGTTTCTGTATGTCATTGGAAAAACTTTCTTTGAGATAATTCGTTACCTTTATTATCATAAATTCTATCATAAGTATTATCATGTTTCCAATTAACTGTTCCATTTGCGTTAAGTACCCTTGAAACAAGTTTTTTATTATTACCAACCATTAAAGCTTTCTTTTGAGTTTTTAAAGTAGTGTTGTTTTGCTTTTTGGTGATAGTTTTAGTATTATTTGTATTGTTGTGGATTTCTTGCCATTCATCTAAAATTGCTTGTCTTTTATTTTGTTCTTTGTCAGCTTTGGCTGTATTATAATTTTATCCCAAAACTAAAAACCCTAAAAAAATTAAAAAACAAAGTTTAGATAATTTGAAATAGTTCTCGAAGTCTTTGTCTAAATTATTCATTTGGGTACTATATGCCTTTCTATTGTTATTATTTTTGTGATTTAAAAAATAATTAAAATTTAAAAATTCTTCTTTTTTTAAAAAAATAAAAATAATGATTTATGTGTAAAAATTAATTTTGTTATGATGCTATTTAATGATTCTAATGATTATCGAAAGTTCTTAAAGAAGAATCATTTTTAAAGCATCTTAGAAATATATTTTAAAAAAACAAAAAAGTTAAATATTGAAATGAAAAATAATTGTTATTTGGAATGCATTTTTTCTACATCATTTTATTCCCCTTTTTAAATTTTACAACAGCAATTTAAAAAAATAAAATATTGCTATTAACATCATTTTATCACAAAAAAAACAACTTTTTTTGCTCACTAATCTGTAGATCATGAGTGGTTTCCTTGCAATTTTGTATATAAAAAAAGATCAACTTTTTAGAGTTGATCTTATTTAATGTAGCAAATATTTGATTTTTTGAAAGTTTTAGAACAATTATGGGCGTTTATTATGGCAATTTATTTGTTGTTATAAATAGATAAAGTTTTTCTTACAGGATTAAAGTATAAATTAAACTTTCTTTGCAGTTAAATTGGTTTTGGCAAATGTTTAATATTAAATTACCTAAAAAAATCTCTTTGTCTTGAATTAATAATTTTTTGAGGACTGTTATATTCCATAATTATAATCTTATTTATTTTATCTAAGGTAATTGCCATATTTTGGTTAAAAATAGTATTGTTATCTTGTATTATTTGTTTTTGAGCAAAAATATCTATCTTATTTAAAGTTTGGTTTTGCCATTTATTAAAAGGATTTTGCAATAATTTAATCCAGTGCGAATCTAAAGGTTCTTGAAAATGGTTATTTCTTTGTTGAAGCAAATCAAGTTCTTTTTTGGATTTGAGTAATTTTTTGGGGATTTATTATTTGTTCTAATATTTGAGCATCAGTTAATTCGGAAATAGATTCTAAATTTGTAATAGTTGGTTTTTTGAGATCTTGGGTTAAAATATTTTGCATAAGTGATAATTCTTTTGATAATATCTAAATCCGTTAATGCCATCAAAAATGTATTTGTTGTGAGTCATTAAAGTAGGTTTGTGGATTATAGATACAAATTCTATTTCCTTATTTAAAGTTTTATCCCACTTTTTCCTTGATTTTGTTTGGGTGAGTTTTTTTATAGGTTTTTGAGAGTTTGGATTTGAGGTGTGCTAATAGCTACTTTTTTGCTTGCAATTTTATGATTTAGTCTTTGATTTCTAAATTGCAAATAAACTAACCCAATTAATAATGTTATTGATGTTATAGAAATGCAAAAAATACAAAATAATTTGAATTGGGGGTTTTTGTGGTAAAATAGTAGTTTTTTTTGATTTTGAAAATGATTAATGAAGTTTGGCTCCCTTGTGATTAAAAATATTTAAATATATTCAAAATGGGAATAATTTAAATGATAGGAATAATGAAATGATGAAATATATTAAAAAATAATGACAATAATGACAAAATATATAAAAGTTATTTTAAAAGTTGTATAATATCTTTATAAAGGTAAAAAAGCAAACCAAATATGGTAAAGATAAAATCAAGCCAAAATTTATTTCTAAAAGATTAAAATAAAAGCTGAAATGCAAAAACGGTATTAAAAAACTAACTTATATTATTTTATTTGATGAACTAAAAATAATTTATTAATAAAAATAAAACGAAAAGGCGATATTAATGCTTAAAAGACAAGCTAAAGAACAAAAAATTAGAAGAATGTTGAAAAAAGTTAATATTGATAAATTAAAAATTGTGATTTTGAAAAATTGTAGTAAAAAAACTCATTTTGAAGTTAAAAATCAGATTCTTTTTGTCAATCCTCAAGTGAAAGTTATTGTAGATCAAGTTTTGGAAGAATTGAGGAAAAAAATGGATTTGAAAAATAATTA
Source organism: 'Catharanthus roseus' aster yellows phytoplasma (assembly GCF_004214875.1). Lineage (NCBI taxonomy): Bacteria > Bacillati > Mycoplasmatota > Mollicutes > Acholeplasmatales > Acholeplasmataceae > Candidatus Phytoplasma > 'Catharanthus roseus' aster yellows phytoplasma. The sequence continues at coordinate 482,753 of NZ_CP035949.1, read as the reverse complement.
GTCATTTACCAAATTATATATTTAATTTATCAGATTCATTTATAATTTCTAATATAGTTGTTTTTATAAGAGTTTCTAATTCTTGCATATCTTTTTGAAATATGGTAGTTATATTACCATTTTGATCTATTTTTTGGAGAGTTTGGAATTTGTTTCTTAACTCCATTAAATTAAAAGATTGTTTTCTTAATTGTTTTATTAAAATATTTTGTTCTGGATTAGATTCAAGTTTGGCATTTGCATTAGCCATCAAATTTTGTTTTATAAAATCTTTAATGTCTGTGATTTTGAGTTTGCCTGCATTCATATCAATTATAATTTTATTTTTTTCAAGCAGGCTTAGTTGATTTTTTAATATTTGATCTATATCATTATTAATATAGGTTTGTATTTTATCCAAAATATTTGTTGCTGTTTGTTGCCATTTATTTGTGTTATGCAATAATTGGTCTTTTAAAGCTAATATAAGTTCGGTATTTGGTTTTTCTTTTTTCCAAAAAATATGCATTTTATTATTTTGATTTTGATTTAAGGCATCTAAAAGATTATTTTGGGTTTGGTATGATTTCTTTTTTCATCATTAAAGTTTAAAAAAATAGCAAAAATTTTGTGTTGGATAGCATCAGTAATTTTTTGATTTGAATTACTTTTAGAAAGTATATGATAATTATAAGCAAAAACTTCTTGGTTCCAATCGGGGTTTATTTTTCTAAATTCGGTTTTTAAATTTTCTAAATTAGGATTGAGACCTAAATAATGTTCAATAATGTTTGTCTTGGTATCGGGTTTGATTTCAGGAAGGATGTGGCTTAATTTTGCATTAGGGACAGATTTATTTTTTGTTTAATAAAAATAATTGCAGATAACAAAATTATTAGTGCGATAATAAATGTGATAATTATTAAATACTTGTAGTATTTAGTTTGAATAGATTTCATGAAAAATAACAAAATCCTTTCTATGGAAAACCAGTTTCCTTAAATATTATACTATTATTTACTGACTATACATTATTATATTTGGAAATGTTGAAAAATTCATATTTTATCTTTTGTCAATTTACAAATTTAGTTTAGCAACTACTTTTATGTGGTAAAATATATAAGAATTAGTTTTTATTACAACTTAATCTAATTTATAAATTATTTAATAAAGTTAATTATTATTTTTAAATGTTTCCTTATTTTCCTTATAACTTATTTAATTTCTAAACTTTTTATAATCTCAGTAATTGCTACATATTCCAAGCAAGAAGGGAGTTTTATTGTGAAATGGGCTACTAAACCAAGTGATAAACAAACTTTGGGCGAAGAAATTGCCAATGCCATTTCCCATGGTTTAATGATTCCTTTAGGAGTTTTTATTCTTGTTTGTTTTTGTCTTAAAGCCTCTTTAATGTCAAATCCTAACGGTTATATTGTACTTGTTTTTGGCATATCGATGATTATTCTTTATTTGATGAGTACTTTGTATCATTCTTTATCCTTTACCAAAGCTCATAATTTTTTTCAAAAGACCGATCACATTAGTATTTATTTATTAATTTGGGGAACTTTTGCCCCTATTTTGTTACTTTTGCCAGAATTGCAAAAACCCTTATTTCCTCAATCAAATGTGCCAATTTCCAAAGGACAATGCTTTTTTGTTTGCCAATGTATTTTGGCTTTTTCAGGTATTATATGTAAAGTTTTTTGGATGAATAAAGGAAAAATCATTCATTTAATCTTTTATGCTTTGCTTGGATGGAGTGGGCTTTTGTTAGTGCCTGCAATGTGGAAAGCCAATATTTTTCATTTTGTTTTACTGGGCGGTGTTTTTTACAGTTTAGGCATCTATTTTTATGTTAAAGATAATAAAAAATATTTTCATTTTATTTGGCATCTTTTTGTTATGGCAGGAACTTGTTTTCATGCTTGGGGCATATATCGTTTGCTTGAAATTTTGCCCAACAATTAATAACAAATTGAAAAATTTCCAACAATAAAAAGAAATCAAACTTGTAAACAAATAATTACAAACCCAAAAACAATTCCACTCATTAAAAGAAATTATTAATTAAAAATAAAAATAAATCAAATAACAAATAATTAAAATCCCAATCCCAAACTCAACCCAAAAAAAATAAGTCAAAAAACAATTAAAATTAATATACAAACAACAAATAAATTATTACACAACAAAAAACGGAGAAAAATATATGAAAATTATGTCGGTAAATTCTGGTAGTTCTTCTTTAAAATTTCAATTATTAGAAATGCCACAACAAGAAGTAATTGTTTCAGGTTTAGTTGAAAGAATCGGTAGCAATCAGGCTGTTTTTACAATGAAGACCAAAGACAAAAAAGACAAACAAGTATTAGAAGTGCTAAATCATCAAACAGCAGTAGAGTTATTGCTAGATGCTTTGATTCAAAAAAAAGTTATTAATACTTTGGAAGAAATCGAAGGAGTAGGGCACCGCGTAGTTCAAGGTGGAGAAATATTTAGCGATTCTGCTGTTTTAACTGAAAAAACTCTTGCTCAAATTGAAAGTTTATGCGACCTAGCTCCCTTACACAATCCTGCAAACATCATAAGTATTAAAGCTTTTCAAAAAGTACTTCCCCAAGTTTTTCAAGTAGCTGTTTTTGATACTACTTTTCATCAAAGTATGCCCGCAGTTAATTTTTTATACGCCACTCCTTATTACTGGTACCAAAAATACCAAATTAGAAAATACGGAGCTCATGGTACATCTTATAAATATATAACTGAGCAAATGCAACAAATTTTGGGTAAAAAAAACGCCAAAATCATTATTTGTCATGCTGGCAACGGCGTTTCTTTATGTGCAGTTGATTCTGGTAAATCAGTTGATACTTCTATGGGTTTTACTCCGTTAGAAGGGGTTCCTATGGGGACTCGTAGTGGCAATATTGATCCTGCAGTAGTGAAATTTATAGCTGAAAAAGAAAACAAAACTGTTGCTTGTGTTATCGATGATTTGAATAAAAAATCAGGTTATTTAGGAGTATCAGGTATTTCTAATGACACTCGTGATATTTTGGCAAGCATTAAAGAAGGCAACCAGCAAGCCATTTTGTCACACGACATCCAAGTTAAGCGTATAGTTGATTATATTGCTAGTTATTACGTATTATTAAAAGGCGTTGATGCTTTAGTATTTACAGCTGGTATTGGCGAAAATTCTTCTTTTTTCCGTTCTGAAATTATTAAATGTTTATCAGTTTTAGGAATTAAGTTAGACGAAGAAAAAAACAAAGTTCAAGGCAAACAAGAACTTATTACAACTTTTGATTCTGCAATCAAAGCTTTTGTTGTTCCTACCAATGAAGAACTTGCTATTGCTCAAGATGTTTTGCGTTTACAACAAAATCAAACTAATCAAGATAAAGACGATCAGCAAGAATGTTTTTGCTGTTGCGGCTAATAATTAAATCACAAACCCAATCACTTTTATAGTTTTTGGTCTTTTTGGAGGAATACTCAAGTGGACGAAGAGGCACGCTTGGAAAGCGTGTAGATCCAAAAGATGCGAGGGTTCGAATCCCTCTTCCTCCGCCAACTAAAATTAGCTATTTTTTGTTAGTTTGCAAAGTCAGTTTCATTTTGATAAAAATAATTTCCATAATTTCATCGCTTATATTATTTTTTTAAGAACTTGTTTTTTAAGAATTTGTTTTTTAAGGGCTTGTTATTGGGAATTGTTTTGGTAATTTGTTTTTTGCGTTTTTTTGGCATTTTTTTTTTGGAACTTTTTAGACTTATCTTTTTTTCTTTTGAAGTTTTTGGAATGCACATTTTTTATCTCAATTTATTCCCTCAAATCTTTTTTAAACATCGCCACCAAAAATATTGACTGCAAAAAACTTATAAAAAATACTCAATTATCATTAAAAAAACAACCCACCTAAATTTTTTACTTTACAAATTAACAAAATCAAGGTATAATATTCTATGTTATTGAATTTTAATTATTAAAATTATTTGGCGGTTATGGCGAAGTGGTTAACGCGGCGGCTTGTGGCGCCGATATGCGTGGGTTCGATTCCCACTAGCCGCCCCAGAATATATTTCACAAAATATAAAAATACAAAAATTATTACAAACATTATTTAATAATAAAATATCCAGATTATAAAGTTATATTGAGGCCCATAGCCAAGTGGTAAGGCAACGGACTTTGACTCCGTGATTCGTTGGTTCAAATCCAGCTGGGTCTGCCATTTTATAAGTGTTTATGAGTGATTAACGAACAAAAATAACAAAGGTAAACGCGGGTGTGGCGGAATGGAAGACGCACTAGACTTAGGATCTAGCGCTTAGGCGTGCAGGTTCAAATCCTGTCACCCGTACCATGCAACCTACTTGTAAATGAAGGGATATGATGTCAATGGTAGCATAACGGTCTCCAAAACCGCTCGTTCGGGTTCGAATCCTGATATCCCTGCCAAAAAAAATTACCCCAATAAAAATATTTTAATAAAATAAAAAAACAATTAATTTTTTTGACAATCATTTTTTTGCTTTATTAAGATATTTTAAAACACATTTTTTAATCATTTTGCTCTTAAAATCTAAAAAAACCTTATTTATCTTTTTCAAACTACTCAAAAAAACAACTTTATCTTAAAAAACCACCAAAATCAATTGACAATTGTTTCTTTTTTTGATTAAATAAAGGTGTAGATATAAAGTTTTATGATAAAGTAAATATAAGCTATATTTAAGTTTTTTATAAAGCTAACAAATAAAGTATAAAAGTTTTACAAACGCTTTTATTAGGAGGTTGGTTTTTTGAGATTTGAAGAATTGGTAACTTGGGTTTCCAATAATCCTTGGATTTGGGTTGTTGGCGCTGTTTTGTTCCCTGTATTGATATTTCTTTTAGTAAAATTAGTGATTAAAACGCTAATTTTCATTTATGTTGTTAATTTTCGTATTGCAGCTTTTTTTAGTCCTTCCAAACCGTCTAAAGAGAGCAAAAACAACGAAAATAAAAACGAACAACCTCAAATTCCCAATGTTTTGATTAATAACAAAGACTTTGATTCTAATTGTTTAATTAATTTAAAATTAATGGAGATGATGGACAAAAAAGATAACAACCTTTCGCAAACTGATCTTTTAGAATTAAAGCATAAAATGCTTGAAACTTATTTTAATCAAAAGATCTTTGAATTAGAAATGAAACAAAAAATTAAAGAATTAGAAGAAAAACAAAAGCAATCCAAAGCTGATACCATTCCTAATAATGCCCAAACTTTTAACTCACAAAAGAATTTTTGGGATGAAATCCCAGAAACTTTAAAACAAGTTTTAGAAAAATTAAATAACATCGAAGAAATGCAGTTCGAAATTTTACAAGATTACACTAAAAAAACTTATTACAGTTCTGATGATAGAGTTTTGTACGTTCATCCAGAAGACTTTTTGCACATCAATAAAGCTTTAGGACATAAAAAACAAAAACAATTAAAAAATTAAATAAAAATATTAGGATGAAAGTATGTAAAAGCCCCTTTTTGCATGCTTTTTCTTTTTATCATTTCGAAAAAACTACCTTTTTTAAACTAGTTTTGATTTTGCCTGTAAACAGATTACCTGATTTTTCCTTGCAAAATCTTTCCAAACAATTCTAATTACCATTATTTTTTTATGACATCACCACTATTAGGATCATAATTATAAACCTCTTTATCATCATTTTTGCTTTGATATTTGTATTTTGCACGCCAAATTCTTATTTCTGTTTTGGGGTCATATTTATTTATATAATCAATATTTCCATTAGGGAAATACTTTGTATGTTTGATTTTATTTTGGGTTTGAGGATCATATTCTAAAACATATTCTACTTTGCCATTTTTACTATTATGGTGAGTTTCTTTTATAACATTTCCGCTTTTAGCATCATATTCATACATATATAAAATATTTGATTTGTCTTCTGCAAAACTTATTTCTTTAATTAATTTTTGCGTATGCGGATCGTATTCTTTAATATCTAAGATATTTCTGTCATTTTGAAAGACAGTATGTTTAATTTTATTGGCAGTTTGCAAATCATATTCTATGATATACCAAACACACTTTTCATCACCATTAAACGCTGTGAGTTTAATTTTTTTATTTGTTTTGCTATCATAATCTAAAATATAGTCAATGGTTCCATCCGTATTATAGATTTTTTCTTGAATAACATCCACATTATGATTAGGTTTGTTTTTTGTTAGGCTTATATTATCAATATTGTCAAAAGATTTAAAAATTAGCACCACTAACAACAATAATGTAAAAGTAGTTGTAATAGTTGCGAACCTAGTTCTTAATTTTGTAATTTTCATATTTTTTAATTTATTATTGGAAAATTCTTAGATTTAATTTAATTTATCTTTCATTTAATTTATTTATTGTGAGATTAAGCATTTTTATAATACTTTGGATTATATTGTATTTTCAATAATATTATAACATTTATTTTATAATAATAATATTTTTTAGCACTTATAATTGATTCATCAAAAAAAAATCTTGTTCTATGCTATAATTAATTTGTATAGTTGAAAATAATTCATAGTTAATAAATAAAAAAGGAAACAATGATTATTATGGTAATTATTTATGTTCAAAAATAAAACAAAAACTCCGCCACAAAGTCAAAAAAACCAATCTATCCTTTTAATTTTAAAAAAAAGTATGATTATTATTTTAGATTTTTTTCTAATCTATCTTTTTATTGCTTCTTTGGGTAATGCTTTTTTTCCTAAATATTCAGCCAAATATCTAGGCATTTCTGCTTTTCCTGTGGCTTCTGGTAGTATGGAACCTTTTTTACATGGTCCTAAAAATGAGGATTCAGGACAAATAGGGGATTTAGTTTTTATTAGAGGTGTTTGGGACGCTTCCAAACTTATGCCTGTTGGTGCTTTTGATGGGAAACAAATCACCAAAAATCCTACAACCAAACCTTATAAAGTAGGCACAACTCATCCAAAAAACGGCGATGTTGTAATTTTTGAAAACCCTAATTATAATAATCCTAATGTTTCTGAACAAGAAAGACAAGCAGCCCAAAAACATCGTTTTATTATTCATAGAGTCGTTTATAATGATTCAAAAAACGAATTAATTGGCACTTGGGGTGATGCAAATGATACCCAACACAAATACGAACAAAAAATTCCTTATCACAAAATTGTAGGCAAATATGTTTGTAAAGACCGTTATATTTTTCCATCCATCAAAAATTTCTTTTCTGATCTGTTTGCTTATATTGGTTCTTTCTTTGCTTTTGTATTCGAAAATCCCTTATATTTGTTTTTAATAATCATTTATTTAATGATTATGGCGTATCTCTTATATTCCTTAATTAAAGAATTAAAAGCAGCCAAATAATTACAAAAATGCAATCAAATAACACCAAATTACAAAATAATACAACAATTTTACAATAACAAACCAAAAGGTAAAAAATTAATGTGGCAACAAATCATTAATAATCAAAAAACTAAACCTTATTTTAAAAAAATATTTACTTTTTTGCAAGAAGAAAAAACCAATCACAAAATTATTTATCCCAATCAAGAAGATATTTTTGCAGCTTTTAATTTAACTCCTTTTGAAAAAGTGAAAGTAGTTATTTTGGGGCAAGATCCTTATCATGGCAAAAATCAAGCTCACGGGTTGTCTTTTAGTGTAAAAACCTTCCAAAAACCACCTAGTTTATCCAATATTTTTAAAGAATTACAAAATGATTTACAAATTACTGCTCGCACCAATAATTTAACTAAATGGGCGCTAGAAGGCGTTTTGATGATTAATGCTATTTTGACTGTTGAAAAAGATAAACCTTTAAGTCACCATCAAATTGGTTGGCAAGAATTTACCAAAACTATTTTTCAAGCTTTGCAAGCTAAAACAAATATAGTCTATATTTTGTGGGGAAAATTTGCTCAAACCTACGAACAATATATTTGTCAATCCCAAAATTGCATAATTAAAAGCCCCCATCCTTCCCCTTTTTTCGCTCATAGAGGCTTTTTTGGATCTAAACCTTTTTCTCGTGCTAATACTTATTTACAAACTTGTGGAATTAAAGTTGTTGATTGGAATCTTTAACTTTTTTATAATATTTTTAATTTTATAATATTTAAAACTATTTTGTTGAAAATTTTTATTTTTGCCACCTTTTTAATTATTTTTTGTCTCTCGTTTTGTATTATTTTTATTTTGTGATTTGCATTTATTAATTTAAAAGTAAAATTACTAACTACCCCAAAAGAAAGCCAAGGTTTCATTTTTATGAATAAAACAAACCGTTTTTTTGAAAAAGTAAGCAGTTATCAAAATCAAGGAATCAACCTTCCCCAACGTCAAACCAAATTCAGCGCTGGTTATGATTTTGAAGCAGCCCAAAGCATGGAAATCCCACCGCAAACAGTCATTTTGGTTCCCACAGGAATTAAAGCATCTTTTCCTTGGAACGAAGTTTTATTAATTTATGTAAGGTCTTCTTTACCCTTGAAAAAACAACTAACCCTTGCCAACGGCGTGGGAGTAGTCGATAGTGATTATTATAATAATTTGCAAAATGAAGGTCATATTTTTATTGCCTTGTATAATTTTTCTAAAAACCCAGTTCAAGTTTGTAAAGGCGAAAGAATTGCACAAGGAATTTTTCAACCCTTTTTTCAAATTACCCAAGAAAAAGAAAATAATTTTGCCAGAAAAGGCGGTTTTGGTAGCACAAAGTAACAAAATTGTATCCAAATCAATAAAAACATTGTTAAATGGTTTTAAATATGGTAAAATATGTTAGGAAAAAAGTTATTTATTTTTATTATTTCAAAAACATTTTATTGTTTGTTCTTTGTTCTTGGTTTTTTAATGCATTTGTTTGTTTGTTGCCGTTTTTGCTACTAGGCAAACCATTTTGCCCGTCAATTTTGATTATTTAATTATTTTTTTAATTGTTATATTTGTGATTTATAAATTTATAATTATCAAATAATTATTAAAACGCCATTTTCCTTCCCCAAACAAACTTGCAAAAAAGCTTTTATTTAATTATAAGGGATGTATAAATGCATTGCTCAAACATTTTTGACACAATTAAAAAATTTAGCAATTTAGCAATTTGGCACAATATTTGCAAATAGAAATAAAAACTTGATGATGCATCATCATTTTGGATCAATTTTGATACACAATTCACAATTAAAAAATGTATTAAATAGTTAAAATGCAAAAGCCCAAACACAAACAAAATTATCATTTATTTATTTTTTATCATAATTTAACACAATATTTCAAAAAATATCAATTAAAATAAAAAGGAGTTTTTAATAACAATGGCAGTAGTTACAACAAAACAATTATTAGAATCAGGAGTATATTTTGGTCATGCCACTCGCAAATGGAATCCCAAAATGAAACCCTACATTTTTACTTCTAGAAATGGCATTCACATTATCAACTTGAAAAAAACCTCAGAAGAAATTGAAAAAGCTTATCAAGAATTGCTAAACATCATTACTTCAGGCGGCAAAGCTTTATTTTTAGGCACTAAAAAACAAATTCAATCAGCGATTAGAGAAGAAGCGCAACGTTCACAACAATACTACGTGGATCATCGTTGGTTAGGTGGCACATTAACTAATTTCAAAACTATTTTAAAAAGAATCGAATTACTTCATTTGCTCCACAAACAAGAAGAAGAAGGACTTTGGAAAAAACTTCCTAAAAAAGAAGTAGTGCAATTAAAGCGTAAAAGAGACAAATTAGAAAAATTCTTAGGCGGCATCAAAGACATGAAAGACTTGCCTCAAGCTATTTTTGTTGTTGACCCAGAAAAAGAAAGCATCGCAGTTGCCGAAGCGCGCAAATTAGGAATCAAAGTTTTTGGAATTGTAGACACTAACTGCGACCCTGATTTAGTAGACTACATTATTCCTGCTAATGACGACGCTATTAGAGGAGTGAAATTAATTATTTGGTTAATGGCTAATGCTTGTGTTGAAGGCACTGGTGGAGTTGCTGAAAAAGCAGAAACTTTTGATGCTAAAAACCCATTAAAACCTCAAAATTACAATACCCCTAACAAACGTCCTTACCAAGATTCACCAAGAAAACCATATTACCAAAATCAAAATCAAAACCAAAGATAATTAAACTTTTTTTGGTCCTTAACTAACCAATATGCAATTTTTATTTTTACAATTTATAATTAAAAGTAATTAAATCATTAAAATTTAGAATGGAGCAACAAATGAAAATTACAGCCGAAATGATTAAGGATTTACGTCAAAAAACGCATGCGGGAATGAATGAATGTCACAAAGCTTTACAACAAACTGAAGGCAACATCGAAAAAGCCATCGTGTTTTTAAGAGAAAAAGGCATCATTAAAGCAGCTCAAAAACAAGGACGTGCAACTTCTGAAGGCATCACTAATATTGTTTTTGCTGGTAATAACGCTTTTTTATATGAAATCAATTCTGAGACGGATTTTGTTTCCAAAAACGAACATTTTCAACAATTAGTAAAAGTGCTTGGAGAAATTATTTTAAAAAACCAATTATCTAACGCCAAAGACCTTTTAGCCTTTAATTACCAAAATAAAACCGTTCAAGAATTATTGTTAGAAAAAACCTCAGTTTTGGGCGAAAACATTACTCTTAAACGTGTTTTAAAAGTTACTAAAAAGCCTCAAGAATCTTTTGGAACTTACAAACACCAAGGCGGACGTATTTCTGTTTTGGTAGTTTTAAAAAACGACTGCCCTTCTGTATCAGAAGACATAGCGATGCATATAGCTGCTTCCAAACCGCAATTTTTAACTCCTGACAAAGTAGATCCTACATTTTTAGCAGAAGAAAAAAAGATTTTACATAAACAAACTGCCAAAGAATTATCCGACAAACCCGCACAAATGATAGAAAAAATTGTTGAAAATCGTTTAGGCAAAATGTTAAAAGACATGTGTTTATCAGAACAACCTTTTGTCAAAAATGCAGATCAAAAAGTAAAAGATTATCTTAAAGCCAACAACACTGATGTAGTTTCTTATGTGCGTTGGGAAATGTGCAACTAATAATTCAAAAATCTTTATTTCATACTTTATTTAACAAACTCAAATTTAGACTCTTTTAAAGATGTTGCAGATGTTTATGAAGAAAGGTTTTGTGGATGCATAAAAAAATTCTTTTAAAATTAAGTGGTGAATCCCTTAAAGGCGAATCTTCATACGGAATTGACCCTCGCACCATTAAAAAAATTGCTTGGGAAATCAAAGAAATCAAAGATTTAGGAGTCAAAATTGCCATCATTGTAGGAGCAGGTAACCTTTGGCGTGGACGCACTGGTGAAGAACTGGGTATGGATCGTTCTCAGGCAGATTATATGGGAATGCTTGGAACTATCATGAATTCTTTAGCTTTGCAAGATGCCTTAGAACAAACAAATACCATCACACGCGTGATGACTGCCTTTCCTGTTTCTTCGGTAGCCGAACCCTATATTCGCCGTAAAGCTATTCGTCATTTGGAAAAAGATAGAGTAGTTATTTTAGGTGCAGGGGCTGGTTCTCCTTACTTTTCCACCGACACTGCTGCTGCCCTAAGAGCTGCTGAACTAAACATTGATGTTATTTTAATGGCTAAAAATAATATTGAAGGTGTTTACAATAAAGATCCCAAAAAACATCAAGATGCCGTTTTAATCAAACACATGAAACACCAACAAATCTTATCTCAAAGACTGGCAGTTATGGATATTACAGCCGCTTCTCTTTGTTTAGAAAATAACATCGATATTTTAGTTTTTAATATGTTAAAAAAAGGTAATATCAAAAAAGTTGTACTCAAAGAAGGCAACATAGGTACTGTTATTAGTTCAAAAGGAGAATAAATATGCAACAACTTGCCAAAGATATTCTTGTGTCGTTAGAAACTAAAATGACTCAAGCCCAAGAAGTAATGTTAAAAAACTTTTGCGATATTCGCACTGGAACTGCTAATCCTAATATTTTAGATAAAATTACTGTTAATTATTATGGAGCACCCACTTTTTTAAAAATGTTAGCCTCTATTAGCGTTTCTGAAGGCAATCAACTCAACATCAAACCTTACGATAGCACTTTAATTCCTAATATTCAAAAAGTTCTTTTGGCATCTAATCTAGGAATCACTCCTCAAACTGATGGTGTAGTTGTAAGACTTGTTTTCCCCAAACCAACCGAAGAGAGAAGAAAAGCTTTAATGAAAGAAGTAGAGCAACTAGCAGAAAAGACCAAAGTAGCTATTAGAAACGTGCGTCGCGAAGGCAATGACAAAATCAAAAAAGTGGAACTTACTAAAGATTTAGAAACTTTTTATTTAAATCAAATTCAAACATTAACTGATAAAAACATTAAACTTATTGAAAAACACACCACCACTAAAAACACTGAATTATTAAAAGCTTAAAATGATTTCGTTTTCCAAATACAACAATTTTACCCAATTTTTACCTTTCGCTTTAAAAAAATGGAGGTTTATATGATAAAAAAGAGAATAATAACAGGGGCCACCTTAGTTTTATTTTCTTTTTTCTTTTATTATTATGCCCCTTTAGAAATCAAATTTGTAGTTTTTGCCTTTTTAGCAATAAAAGCAGTGCAAGAAATGTTTTTTATACTCAAACATCCCAAAGATACCCAAAAACAGACCTTTATTAAATTTGGGTTAGTTGCCACTTCTACTTTATTATTTTTTACAGTTGTTTGTTTGGTTTTGTATCCAAATATTTGTCAAAATCAAAACTTAATAAAAGACGGAAAACAATTAAACTTTTTATTCCTTAATAAAGACACATTTGTATCCCTAACAAAATCAACTCCCTCGAACCTAAATTTTTTCCTTCTTTTATTCTTGCCTTTTGTGTTAGTTTTAATAATGCTAGTTTTTTTACCTTTTTTGCAAACTAAAGATGTAAGTAAAACCCTTCTTATCACCTTTTATATTGGTTTTTTGATGGCTTGTCTTTTTTCTTTGTTTTTCCTTCATTGGCATTATTTGCTTTTGTTTTTTTTAGCAGTTATGCTCACTGATTCTTCTGCTTTTTTAGCACGTTTCCCGCGTTTTTGCCCCTTTTTAGGAACAAGACCCCTAGCTTTTCACCTAAGTCCTAAAAAAACTCAAAAAGGTGCTATTTTAGGTACTTTTGGCTCTACTATAACAGTTTTGATGGTTTTTTTATTTATTGATTGCAACTCTTGCATTAGTTTCCCCATCTATGCTTTTTTAATTTCTATTATTTCTCAAATTAGCGATTTGTTAGCTTCCAAATTTAAAAGAGATTATGGCATCAAAGACTTTGGAAGTTTCCTTCCAGGTCATGGTGGTTTTTTAGATAGGTTTGATTCTTGGCTTTTGAGTTCTTTTTTTGCTCTCATACTCTTTAATTTACCTTTTTAAACAAATCCAAACTACCATATTTATTTATATTTTTTCAACATTTAATCTTTTTGCCCTTGCCTTGTTATGATATAATTTTATTTGTAAATGTTAATATAAAATAATAACTCTTTTCGCGTTTTTCCTTTCTCTTTATCAAAAATTTAAATTCAATATTTTAAAACTTTTTAACAATTTCCATTTCAAAAATATTGATTAAAAAATTAGTTCAAATTTTTCCACCATCTATTTTTTGTAAAAAAATATTAAAGGAGTAATTTATGAATTACAAACCAAGAACAAAAGTGATTGCAGGTAATTGGAAAATGTACAAATGCAAAGACGAAGCCCTGGAATTCATCCAAAAAGTAAGCTTGCAAGTTCCTGACCAAACCCAAGTCCAAACTTTAATTTTCCCCCAATTTACCTTATTGGATTCCTTAGCACAACTCCAAGGCACTAATTTACAAGTAGGGGCCCAAAATGTGTTTTATGAATCCGAAGGCGCTTTTACTGGCGAAGTTTCACCACAAAATTTACTTTCATTAGGTGTCAAGCACGTTTTATTAGGACACAGCGAAAGAAGAACTCTTTTTGGAGAAACCGATCAAACAGTTAATCTAAAACTTTTATCAGCTCTCAAACACAAATTAGTTCCTACTGTTTGTGTGGGCGAATCGCTTCTTACCAAGGAAAATAACCAAACCCAAGTGTTTTTAGACCAACAATTAACCAACATTTTTTCAGGTGTTCCAGAAGAAGCATTACAAAACATAATCATCGCTTATGAACCGGTTTGGGCAATTGGTACAGGCAAAAGTGCAACTCCCCAAGATGCTAACAAAGTCATTGAACAAATCAGAGACAAAGTCACTGCACTTTATTCTTCCCAAGCATCTTGTGCCATGAGAATTATTTACGGCGGTTCGGTGTCTGTTGCCAACATTAAAACCATTTTAGAACAACCCGCTATTGATGGCATTTTAGCAGGAAAAGCTTCCCTCCAAACTGAGGATTTTTTATTTTTTGCTCAAATAGCAAGCAAACAAACCTTAGCTTCCACTAAAGATATTTTTCAAAAAAATGATTGTCCCTTTTGCTGTTAATTCCAATTTACAATTAGGAAAATAAGACAAAAATTTAGCAAAAGTTTTTATTTTAATTTGCTAAAATTAATTAATTCATCCCCCTTTTTTCTAATTTCATTTTTGCATTTTTTCTTTCATTTTTGCATTTCATCATTTTTTGTGTTTCTCAAATACGATAGGATAATAGGAGTTTCAAATGAAACAAAAAAAAGAATCTTTATTTATTTTTGATATTGATGGTACCCTTTTAAGTTCTAAATATAAAAAAATATTTCCCCAAACAATCAAAGCCATCCAAACTTTAGCCCAAAACCCTGATAATGTTTTAGCAGTTGCCACAGGAAGAAACATTAAAAGAATAGATGTTTTAGGCAATTTGCTACCTTATTTCAAACATTTTGTCTTTTTTAACGGCGGTCTTACTAAATATTTTGATAAAGTAATTGATGATAGACCTTTTAAAAAAGAAGTAGTCAAAGAACTAATCGCAAAAGCCCATCAAGCCAAAATTCACATAGGTCTTACAGGAATGACACAAGAAATTGTACCAAGTCCACAAGACTTAATTCCGCCTTCATTAGGAGAACTTTACTGCACTAATAAAAAATCTGTAGTGGACCCTGAATTTCATCTGCACAACAATGTTTATCAAGTGTGGTTATTCGAACCCAACAAAGAAAAATTGCAAAATTTTCTTAAAGATTTGAAAGATTTGCAAGCGTATTATTGGAGAACTAATGGTGGTGTTGATTTGGTGCCTCAAAGTGTGAATAAAACTTGTGGTATTAAAAAATTAAAAGAACTTTACCCCCATCATCAATTAGTTTGTGTAGGGGATGGCTATAATGATGTTGAAATGCTTAAATTAGCTGATGTAGGCATCGGATTGGAAAACACCAATTGCCAAGAAATAAAAGATAATTGCAATCTTTTAGCTCCTCATATCGACGATGATAAATTCTATGATTTTTTAAAACTACATCATTTAGTTTAATTTTTTCTTTTGGATTTTGATTTTAAAACAGCATGCATTTTTACTTACTTTTATAATTTTTATATTTTTTTCTCTGTTTTGTGATTTTAAAACTGTTAATTTGCATTCCTTTTGACCAACAATAATATATTTTGTTTTTTGCACTTATACTTGCAAAACTACCCATAATCCTAAATTATTTTTTAGTCCAAAAGCCAATTAACAAACCTTATTAATTACAATTTAGATGCAAATCTAAAACCAAAGAAAGGATTAAGTTAAATGTTAACTTCCGATAAAAATGTTCTTTTAAAAGCGCATCAACAAGAATACGCTATAGCTCAAGTAAATATTAATAATTTAGAATGGACCAAAGCTGCTTTACAAACTGCCGAAGAACTAAAATCACCTGTTATTTTAGGAGTATCCGAAGGAGCTGCGAAATATATGGGAGGGCTTAAAACAGTCGTTGCAATGGTAAGAGAACTAGACGCCTTTTATAAGGTTTCTGTCCCTGTTATTTTGCATTTAGATCACGGTTCTTATGAAGGTGCCAAACAAGCAATGGATGCAGGATTCACTTCTGTTATGTTTGATGGCAGTCATTATGATTTTGCCCAAAATTTAAGTAAAACCAAAGAAATCACCGAGATATGTCACCAAAAAGGACTTTTAATAGAAGCAGAAGTTGGGGGCATCGGCGGCGAAGAAGACGGCATTATTGGTCAAGGAGAAATTGCAGATCCTCAAGAATGCAAACAAATTGCTGATTTAGGTGTTGATATGCTTGCTGCTGGAATTGGTAATGTGCACGGTAAATATCCTGATAATTGGACAGGACTTGATTTTAGTGTTTTTGCCAAAATTAGAGAACTTACCAACAAACAAACGCCCCTAGTACTGCACGGAGGCACTGGTATTCCTGAAGACATGATTAAAAAAGCTATTTCTTTGGGAGTAGTAAAAATCAACGTCAATACTGAATTTCAATTAGTTTTTGCCCAAGCTACTAGACAATACATTGAAGAAAAAAAAGATTTAACAGACAAAGGCTTTGATCCGCGTAAGTTATTAAATCCCGGCTTTTTAGCTATTAAAGAATTAATGAGACATAAATTAGCTCTTTTTGGTTCAATTAACAAAGCTTAATTATTGAATATCAATATTTCCCAATTTTAAATATTTCCCTTAAGAAAATATAGCTACAATTATAAAAAATTTCTTTTTTACATTTTAGAGAAGAAAGGTCCAAAATATGGCAAGTTCTAATACAAATATGAACACCAACAATATCATAGTTATTGTGTTATTAGCAAATTAAAACACTTGTACCTATTGTTGTGGGTATTTTAGCCTTGCGCAGTTATTTTAAAGGAAAAAAATTGAAACTAAACGTTGTTTTATTAAGTGGTTAATTAAAGATATTAAAATTAGGTTAACTGAATGCGATAATTTTAAACTAAAAGAAAAGTTTTCTTTAAAAATTCAATTTATTGTGGAAAGAATTGATGATTTTGAAAAGCAATGGTTAATGGGAGGTGAAATGTTTTTAACTTTTGTAATAGGAGCTTTTACCAATCGCAAATACAACCTTATAGAAGGCGAACTTGATCAATACTTAGAAGAACTAAATGCCATTAAAGACGAATTGCCAGAATCAACAATTGAAAAAATTAAAAAACATAAACGATAAAATAATACCAATATTTAAAAATTATTATTCCTCTAAACGATGGATAAAATAAATAAAACAACAAAAAATAAAATTAACCATTCAAACAAACTATTTACTAATTTAGATTAAAAATAACTTAAAAATAATTAATATTTCCTAATTGAAAGGCAATAAATGCATGACAAAATCCTTAACTAATATGAATATTACAAATAAAAAAGTTTTATTGCGAGCAGACCTAAATGTTCCTTTAGAAAACAGCGTTATCACAGATGACAACAGAATTAAGGCTATTTTACCTACTTTAAAATATTTAGTTCAGCAAAAAGCTAAAGTTATTATTTTTTCTCATTTGGGACGCGTTAAAACTGAAGCTGATAAAGCCCATTTTAGCTTGCAAGTGGTAGCTGAAAAAATTGCTTTTTATTTGCAACAAAAAGTAAAGTTTGTTCCAGAAACTCAAGGCAACACCTTAAATCAAGCTGTTGGCCAGATGCTTCCAGGGGATGTTTTAGTAGTCCAAAATACTCGTTTTGAAGATGTTCCTTTCAAAAAAGAAAGTAAAAACGACCCCGAATTAGGCAAATATTGGGCATCTTTAGGTGATGTTTTTGTCAATGATGCTTTTGGTACATGCCATCGCACCCACGCTTCTAATGTAGGTATTGCAACATATATCAAAGAAAAATGCTTTGGTTTTTTGGTCGAAAAAGAAATATCTTTTCTCAAAAAAATTGTCCAAACTCCTCAAAGACCTTTGGTTGCTGTTTTGGGTGGCTCCAAAGTATCTGACAAAATTGGAGTTATTCGTAGTCTTTTGCAAAAAGTTGATGTTCTTTTGATAGGTGGAGGAATGAGCTATACTTGTCTTAAAGCCAAATGTTTTAACATAGGAACTAGCTTGTTAGAAGCAGACAAAATCCCTTTAGTAAAAGAATTATTAGCTTCTCCAGAAGGCAAAAAAATCGTTTTACCTAAAGATTTTGTTTGTGGCAAAGAATTTTCGCCAACAACACAAGCAGATGTTTATAGTTATGATAATATTTCTGATGATGTAATGGGACTTGATATCGGACCTCAAACAATTGAACTTTTCAAAACACATTTACAAACGGCTCAAACAGTTGTTTGGAATGGTCCTGTAGGAGTGTTTGAATTTGAACAATTTTCTAAAGGAACCAAAGCTTTAGCCCAAACAATAAGCAATCTTTCGCCCAATACAACTACCATTATTGGTGGTGGCGATAGCGCTGCTGCAGTCTTTAAATTCGGTCTAGATCAAAATTTCAGCCATATTTCTACGGGTGGAGGTGCTTTTTTAGAATTTTTAGAAGGAAAACCCATGCCAGGGCTTGCATGTATGGAGAAACTGTAATCACAACTCCCCTATTTTTATTTTATTTTTTGATCATTATTATTCTTCAAATTACCAAATATTACAAACATCACAAAATAAAACAATCCATACAACCAACAAATAGATCCATCATTTACATTAAAAAAGGATAAAAAAAGAAAAAGAGGTTTAATTAATTATGAAAGTTAAAGTAGCAATTAATGGTTTTGGGCGTATCGGTAAATTAGCCTTTCGTCTTGTTTTTGGAAATCCTAAATTTGAAGTAGTAGCTATCAATGATTTAGCAACTTTAGAAACTATTTCTTATTTATTAAAATACGACAGCATTCAAAAATCTTACAAATTAGACTCTGTTAGTTTTGAAGACAACCATTTAGTAGTTGAAGGACAAAAAATTCCTATTTTTCAAGAAAAAAATCCTCAAGATTTACCTTGGAAAAAACTAGGAGTAGATATTGTTTTAGAATGTACAGGTTTTTTTACTAACAAAGAAAAAGCAGCTCTTCATTTAGAAGCTGGAGCTAAAAAAGTGTTAATTAGTGCTCCTGCTACTGGGGATGTAAAAACAGTTGTTTACAATGTTAATGACCAAATACTTACTAAAGAAGATGCTATTGTAAGTGGGGCTTCTTGCACTACTAACTGTTTGGCGCCCGTTGTTAAAGTCTTAAATGACAACTTCGGCATCAACCAAGCTTTTATGACTACCGTTCATAGTTACACCAGTGACCAAAGTTTAATTGATCAAAACCATCCCAAAGGCATTTGGACACGTCGCGGTAGAGCTGCAGCCTTTAATATGGTGCCAAGTTCTACTGGAGCTGCCAAAGCTATTAGTTTAGTTATTCCTGAATTAAAAGGAAAACTGGATGGTACAGCAATTAGAGTTCCTACAATTACAGGCTCTTTAGTTGACCTTACCGCAGAACTGACTCAAGAAGCTACTCCAGAAGCCATCAATGAAGCTTTCAAAAAAGCTGCTAATGAAACCCTAGCCTACGTTACAGATCCTATTGTTTCCTCAGATGTTATTGGAACAAGTTATGGTTCTTTATATGATTCTCACACTTTGCAAGTCCTCAAAGAAAAACCTAAATTTATTAAATTAATGTCTTGGTATGACAATGAAATGAGTTATGTTAGTCAATTAGTAAGATTGCTTCACAAAGTAGCAACTTTAGTTTAATCCTTTTTTAATCTATCTTTATTACAAATAAAACCCCTTAGACCATTTTTTGAAAGTGGTCTATTTTCTTTTTTCTCTCCTTTGCAACCCTTCAAAAATATTGTTATCACCTTATTATTAATTAAATTTATTATCAATATCTTTTATTAATGATTTTCTATTGGCGATCATCCCACTATTTTTTCTCCACTTTTTCCCCTTAGTTTATATTTTTATTTGCAAAATTATATTATTATAAAATATTATCAAAACCAATAATTATTCCCTTGCTAAAAATACCCCCCTTCACCTTTATTTTATTTTTTTACCCCAATTATTACTTTGCCTGATGAAAAGTAATTTTGATATTTCTTTAGAAAGAAATTAATCTCATATGCTAAAAACCAACAACAAAGAAACAAAAGTTTTTTTCTCCCCCTTGCAAAAACACATTATTGCTTCTACTTTGTTAGGATTCACAATTGTGTTAGAATTTGCTTATGATAAGTTAGGGATTGCCAAAATGGGAGCAAATATTGGCTCTTTTATTAAAATTTCTATCCTTCCCTTAATTTTAATTGGTTTTTTATTGGGCAAAAAACATAGCTTTCTTTTTTGTACTTTTTATGCCTTATTTCATCTATTTAAAGCTATTTTTTTAAGTGAATCCACCAATATTTTAGCTTATATGCAAGCCCAACAAATGCGCTCCTTACAACAAATTGCAGTTTTACTTTTGGATTATTTTTTAGTTGATTTATCTTATAGTCTTTCTTTTGTTTTTTATACCCCTAATTTAAAATATTTTGATAATTATAAAAGCATTTTACTTAATTTATTAATAGTTTCTACCTCTGTTTTTGCTTTTAAATGTTTGGCTTCTTATTTTATTTGGTTGCCCCTTATTGCAAATAAACAAAATTATTTCCCCTTTTTAGCTCCCCTAATCAACTACCCTATTATTTGGTGTTTTTGTTATAATTTAATCCCCGTTTTTGCTACTTTTATCTTTATTTTTATTTTTTTATTTTTCTTAAATCCTAGAATTAAAACTTACCTTAACTATTATAGATAATTTTTGCCCCCCTCCTCTTTTTTCCTCAATGTTGTCAAAGAACATTTTATTAATTCAATATAAATAATAAAATTACATACACAAAGAAAAGAGAAAAACTATGAATAATAATTTTAATCGCAATCAAAAACTTTTAAGACAAATTATCCTAACTTCTTTTTTAACTTCCTTATCTATTGTTTTATCTAAAATACTACAAATTATATTCCCAGATAAAACAACATCTTTTCCAGGGTTTCATTTTATTAATATAGATGTAAATATTCTTGTCTATGTGCGTTTTTTACCTTTAATTGTAATGTCTTTTTATGTTCCTTGGCATCTTTCTTGCCTGGGTGCTTGTTTGGCTGAAACAATTGGATATTTTGTAGGATATGGTTATGAATTTGGTTATCAGTTTGAACTGATTGCTAATTTAGCTTGTGTTTTATCGTTTGGATTATTACCTGGTTTGTTGTTAAGACCCCAAGATAATTTTTTAAAAATGTATTTCGTTGTTGTCCTGTTATCAGCTTTATATCAAACATTATATTGGTATGTAATGTTAAAATGGTGGTGGACAGCCGAAATAAATATTTTTTCCCAAGATATTACCATCCAACAAATTGCAACAACTATGGTAAATAAAGGGCTCTTTATTGCTTTGCCCCTTGTCTTTGTGACTTCCTTTTTTGTAGTTATCCTTTTAAAAGAGCTGTTTAAAAGATTGCAATTTTTAGCAGATACTTACGAATTTTATAAGAAATAATCAAATTTATTAGTTTATAATTAAAATGTAGTTATTCGACAATAAAATATTTTTTCAAACTAACATAAATAAAATTAAACTTGCCACACCGTTGATATTTAGATATTTTTCATAAAAATTAAAAAGATAGGATTAAACCAAATTGAAATTTCAAGATTTTGAATATCAAAGAGTGGATATTGCTCAAACCAAACAAACTATTTTGCCTATGATAGAGGCTTTTTTGGATGCTTCCTTACCAGAACAAATTAAAATTATTAACCGTCTTAATTCATTAATGGATGAAATTAATTCCATGTTTACTTTGGCAGAAATTAGGCATAGCCTAGATGTAAAAGATACTTTTTATCAACAAGAAAAACATTTTTGTGACCAAAATGCCCCTTTGCTAACCGAATTACAACATCAATTTAGCCAAACTATGGTAAAAAGTAAACATTATGACGCCTTAGTACAAGAATTTGGGCCCCTGTTATTTGATAAAACCAAACTATTTTTAAAAACATTTGACCCTAAAATTATTCCTTATTTACAAGAAGAAAATACTTTAACAACCAAATATCAAAAATTAATTTCTGATCCTTCTGTTGCTTTTGAAGGCAAACTTTATAATTTAAGTCAAATGGCTACTTTTTTGGAATCGTCCCAAAGGCAAACTAGAAAAAATGCCCAATTAGCTGTTTCGCAATTTTTTTCTAAAAACGAGCAAGAATATGACCTTATTTATGACCAATTAGTCCAAACACGAACCAAGATGGCTCAAATATTGGGATATTCCAATTTCGTTGCCTTAGGTTATGATCTTTTAGGGCGCACTGATTACGATGCTAACCAAATTGCAGATTATCGCACCAACATTTTAAAATATGTTTTGCCGTTTTATACCATGAATCAAAAACGTAAATCCAAACGTTTAGGTATTGCTAAATTGGAAAGTTATGACAAAAGTTTTAATTTTTCAAGTGGCAATCCCAAACCTCAAAGAGGAGTTGATTTTCAGTTAACCCAAGCAAAAAAAATGTATCATGCAATGTCTCTCCAAACCAAATTATTTTTTGATTTTCTCTTAGAAAAAAACCTATTAGACCTAGATAGCAAACCCAACAAAACAGGCGGTGGATACTGTACTTACCTTCCTAAATATAGCGCTCCTTTTGTTTTTGCTAATTTTAATGGCACAAGTCATGATGTAGATGTTTTGACTCACGAAATAGGACACGCCTTCCAAGTTTATCAAAGTCGTCATTTAATTCCTGAGTATCGTTGGCCTACTTTTGAAGCAGCTGAAATTAGTTCTATGGGGATGGAATTTTTAGCTTATCCGTGGGTAAAAGATTTTTTTGCCCAAGATGTAGACAAATATCAATTTCTACATTTATCCCAATCCCTTAATTTCTTACTTTATGGTGCTTTAGTGGATCATTTTCAACATGAAGTTTATCAAAATCCTCAAATGACTCCTGCTCAAAGAAAAGAGTGTTGGCGTAATTTGGAAAAAAAATATTTGTTGTTAGAAACTTATGAAGGCGATCCTTTTTTAGAAAAAGGTACTTTTTGGTTCCGTCAAAGCCACATTTTTTCTACTCCTTTTTACTACATTGACTATACTTTAGCCCAAGTTTGTGCTTTAGAAATTTGGCTTTTAAGCAAGCAAGATTATTCCAATACTTGGCAAAAGTACTTAAAATTATGTCAATTAGGCGGTTCACAAACTTTTTTAAACCTTTTAAAAACTACAGGACTTACTAATCCTTTTGAACCTAATCACTTAAAAAACATTGTTTCTTTTGTAACTTGTTATTTGCAAAAAATTGATGATACTAAATTTTAATTACACCATTTTATAACAATTTTTCACTCCTTCCACAAAAACTCAATCTTATTTTATATCTTATATTACGATTTGCGATTCGTTGCAAAAGTGGTTTTGCCTTTTTCAAACTAACCTCCCCTCAAAATAAATCAACTACCTCAAAAATGCCCCATCAAAACTACCAAACAAACAAATAAAGAAAGAAAAATTTAAAGTTATGATATCTATTCAAAATTTAACTTTTTATTACGGTTGTAATCCTATTATCAAAGACCTTAATTTAACCATTCAAAATAATTCTTGGGTTTCTATTGTTGGTCATAATGGCTCGGGAAAATCTACTTTAGCCAAAATTTTAGTAGGGCTGCTTTCTTGTACCAAAGGACAAATTTTAATTGACAATATCGTTTTAAATGAAAAAAATTTGCCCCTTTTGCGACCTAAAATAGGTATGGTTTTTCAAAATCCTGATTATCAGTTTACAGGACTTACTGTAAGAGAAGATATTGCGTTTGGATTGGAAAATTATAATGTTTGTAGAGAAGAAATTATAGCCAAAGTTTGGCAATATGCCAAAATGGTAAAAATAGATGATTTATTGGACACAAACGTGAATCAACTTTCAGGGGGACAAAAACAACGTGTAGCAATTGCCTCCATTTTAGCGATGGAGCCCGAAATTATTATCTTTGATGAAGTAACTTCTTTTTTAGATCCTCAAGGCGCTTTGGAAGTGCAAAAAATTATTCAAACCATTAAAAATAAAATTTTGATTACCATTACTCATGATTTAGAGTTTGCTGCCAAAAGTGATGAAATTATTGTTCTTGATCAAGGAAAATTAATCACCCAAACCCCACCCCAAAACCTTTTTCAAGACCCTTTATTTTTGCAACAATATAAATTAAAACCTCCTTTATCATTAGAGCTTTACTATGAAATTTTAAAAGACAGCACCACTAAAAACATTAAAAATGATCAAATGTTAGAAAATTTAAAGGATATTTTATGGCAATACAATTTGAAAAAGTAAACTTTTATTATAAAAACCCCCCCTACCCCCCCAAAAAAACTAATGCCACTTTATCTGACATTAATTTCAAAATCAATTCTCAAAATGAATTTATTGCTTTAGTGGGGAAAACCGGTTCAGGCAAATCGACCTTAGTGCAATTAATGAATGCTTTGCTTACAACAAATATAGGAAAAGTAACAGTTTGTGGCACTACCATAACTTCTAAAACAAAAAAAGAACTCTTAGTGCCCTTGCGCCAAAAAGTAGGTTTAGTTTTCCAATTCCCTGAATATCAATTATTTGAAATAACTGTTTTAAAAGATGTAATGTTTGGTGCTGAAGTTTTTTTAAATAACAAACAACAAGCCCAAAAGCAAGCTTTCAAAACTTTAGAACAAATCAACATTCCTCCCGCTTTACATCAAAAATCTCCTTTTCAAATTAGTGACGGACAGCAAAGAAAAGTCGCTATTGCAGGTATTTTAGCCATGCAGCCTGATATTTTAATCCTTGATGAACCTACACGTGGTCTTGATTTGGAAAGTAGCTCTGATATTATGGATTTTTTACAAATTTTGCATCAAACATTTCACAAAACTATTATCATTATTACTCATGATATGAATTTGGTTGCCCAATATGCAAAACGTGTTTTGGTTTTGTCTCAAGGAAAATTGCTTTTTGATGGCACAAAAGAAACTTTTTTTGAACACCCCCGATTTGAGCAATTTAACTTAGATATTCCTGATACTTTTAAAATTTTAAAACATTTAAATCAAACTTTAGGAATCCCCTTTCAAGCACACTATTGTTTTAGCACCCTTGCCCAATATTTAAAAGAATTTTATTGTTAAAAGGTATTATTGATGAAAAATAATGATTTTACAAATAATAATTTATCCCACCCCTCTTTATCGCGTTGTTTTTTGTACCAACTCCATCCTTCTATCAAAATTCTTTCTTTTGTGTTGCTGTTAGTTTTTATTTTAAAACTGCCCATTAATGTTGAAAATATTGCTCCAAATCAAGTTTTTATTTTTGCAAACCCCAAACGCATCACTTTATTTTATCTTTTTTGTGTGGTAGCTTTAATGAGCCTTTGTTTCTTTTTTGGAGTAACTTGGAGTTATTTTTGGCAAAGAATTAAACATTTAAGATTTGTTTTTATTATTTCTTTGATAATAAATTTAGTTCCTTCGGAAGATACTTCTTTTAATGCTTTTATGCGAGCTCAAATTCCTATTTTAAGTTATGATACCATCCATTCTTTTTGGTTGTTTTTAATATGTATTTTATTGTATAATTTCAATAAAAAATATATTCCCTTTAAATTATCTTATTTGTTATTTTTGCTTTTGTTCTTCTTTGTTATTCCTTCGTATTTTCCTTCCAATATACAAGAAATTTTGGGTTGCAAACCTAAAAATTATATATTGCAAACGACTTCTTTTCTAAGAATTTGTTTTATTATGACAAGATTGTTTTTAATTGTGATGTTGTTTTTTTTATTCAATAAAATAACTTCTTTTATCGAAATTCAAGATGGTCTAGATATTATTTTGTCTCCTTTAAAAAAACTCAAAATTGCTACTGAAACTTTTACTTTAATGCTTTCTTTAATTTTTATGGCTAATTCTTTTTTATTGCAAGAAACCAATAAAATTTTAAAAGCTCAGACAGCAAGAGGCATGGATTTGCACAAAAAAAATATTTTTAAAAGAATTAATCATCTTTTAGCCCTGTTGGTTCCTATTTTTGTGTTGGTTTTTAAAAGGTCTTTGGTAATTTCTAATGCTATGGAAGTAAGAGGTTATGTTTTGGGAGCTCCTCGCACCAAAATGATTACTTATCATTGGAAAATGCTTGATTTTATAACCATAACTACCATTTTTGCTCTATTGTTTATCAAATAAATTCGTATTTGTAAATGCTTTTATAAAACATTTTGTTTTTCCAATAATTACATTGAATGCCCAAAAATAAAAAAAGAAAAAGGTTGTGCCCAAATGAATCAAAAGTTAGGATTAAAAGACCAAGATAAAGAAATCTTTGATCTTATTGAACAAGAAAAAATTAGACAAAAAGAAAATATCTTATTAATTGCTTCGGAAAATTTTGTTTCTCAAGCAGTTTTAGATGCCCAAGGAAGCATTTTGACTAACAAATATGCAGAAGGTTATCCTCAAGCTAGATATTATAATGGTTGTAAAAATGTAGATCAAATAGAAAAAATTGCCATTCAAAGAGCAAACAAGCTGTTTGGTGCTAAATATGCAAACGTCCAACCTCATTCAGGTTCACAAGCCAATATGGGAGTATTTCAAGCCTTATTAAAACCTGGTGACAAAATTTTAGGATTATCTTTAATGGATGGAGGACATCTTACTCACGGTCATAAATTAAGTTTTTCTGGTGGTTTTTATGAAGCTCATTTTTATAATGTCAATCCCCAAACTGAAATGCTTGATTATGATGAAATTCGTAAAGTTGCCTTAAAAGTTAAACCTAAATTAATTATTGCAGGGTATTCGGCTTATTCTAAAACTATTAATTTTAAAAAGTTTCGTCAAATTGCTGATGAAGTTAATGCCTATTTAATGGCAGATATTGCCCATATTGCAGGTTTAGTTGCTTGTGGGCTTCATCCTTGTCCCTTTGAAGCTAACGCCGATGTTGTTACTTCTACTATGCACAAAACGCTGAGAGGACCGCGTGGAGGTTTGATTTTAACCAATAAAGAAGAAGTATTTAAAAAAATAAATCGTGGTATTTTTCCAGGTATTCAAGGAGGACCTTGTATTCATACTATTGCAGCTAAAGCTGTTGCTTTTCAAGAAGCGATGATGCCTTCCTTTAAAGAATATCAAAAGCAAGTTATCAAAAATGCAAACACTTTTGCTAAAGCCTTCCAACAAAAAGGTTATCGCATTGTAAGTGGAGGCACTGATAATCATTTATTTTTAATTGATGTTAAACATAAAAATTCTGAGTTTACAGGATCCAAAATTGCAAACATGTTAGAAAAAATAAATATTGTTGTCAACAAAAATACCATTCCTTTTGATCAAGAAAAACCTTTTGTGACAAGCGGTATTAGAATTGGAACACCTGCTATGACAACAGTAGGTTTTAGAGAAAATGATTTTATTTTAGTTGCAGATTTGATGGACAAAGCTATCAATCACTTGGACGACGAATCTTATTTAGCCCAAATTAAACAACAAGTTTTGGCTTTATTAAGTAAATTTAATAAGTAAAAAACAACATCCCTATTTTCAAACATAAAAATAATTATTTTGTAATTCTACATTTTTTCTTGCCTAATGCCATTAACAAAATATTAATAAAACATTAACAAAAGACTCCTTTTTATTAAGGGGTCCTTCCTTTTTTATGTAACAATTTTTGCCACCCCCCAAAACTTTTTTATTTTGCAACAAACATCCCATTTGTCAAAGTCACACCCATAAAAACATTAGCAAATAAACTCTGCTTTTGCTTATTTAAACCCAATTTATCTTTATATGTAATTATTGTTTTTTTATATGTTATAATAAAAATAATTAATGGTTTTTTTAATTAATTATAAAAAAGTTACTCAAATTAGAATAAATTAGTATCTAGCATTTTTTATCGCACACACACAGACAATTTAAAAATTTTTAAAAAGTAATTTAGACAAAATAAGAAAAAAATAATTAAAAAAGATTTCAAAATATAAAAAGGAGTTATTATTTGGAAAAAGCTTTAGTATTAAGATTTTTGGCTGGAGTTTATTATATTAAAGATTTAGAAACTCAAATTATTTTGGAAGCTAAAAAAAGAGGCAAATTAAAAAACCCTGATATCAAAACTACCCAAAAAGAAAATAGTTCTGCCTCTGACTTTATTATTAAAGTAGGCGATATTGTGTTTTATGAACTTTCTTGTGATACTTATTTAATTCAATCTATTTTGCCTCGTAAAAATGAATTAAAAAGACCTAATGTTGCCAATATTGACCAGGTATTGCTAGTTTTTTCCTTAGTAAAGCCCAATTTTCAATTTCTTTTATTAGATAAGTTTTTATTAATTTTAGAACAACAAAAATTAGATGTAGTTTTGGTTTTTTCTAAAATAGATTTGTTAGAACCCGAAAACTTTACAAAAATGCAACAACAATTATCTTATTACCAAAAATTTCAACCCTTTTATTATATTAACTCCAAGCAAAAAATAGGAATAGATGCCCTTAAACACATTTTTGCTAATCAAATTACAGTTTTGGCAGGACAAACCGGAGTAGGAAAATCGACCTTACTCAAAGCCTTAATTCCAGATGCCAAACTCAAAACACAAGAAATTTCTGAAAGTCTTGGCAGAGGCAAACATACCACCAAAAACGCCCAATTATACGAGTTTAATGGTGGATTTATTGTTGATACTCCTGGTTTTTCCAAACTAGACTTAACTACTTTTTGCCCTAGGACTTTAAAGAATTTTTATCCTGATTTTGTAGAACATGTTTGTGATTGTTTTTTTGGTGAAAGTTGTCTTCATTTGCAAGAAGAAAAATGTGGCGTTAAAAAAGCCTTAGAAAACGGCAAAATACTTCCCTCTCGATATCAAAATTATGTGAGCTTTTACGAAGAAATCAAAAACCAACTCAAATATTAGTTATTTTTTATTTTTTTGCACATTTTTTATAGCATCATTTTAGAACTCAATTTAAGAATTGCTACAAGATTGCATTTTATCTATTTTTTACACAATTGTAAAATCGCATTTTACCCCCCAACCAAAAAACCACCCCCTTTTTTTACCAACTAATTATTTTTTACAAAATAAAATACCATAAGGAAACTCAAAAATGAAAGTCGGAATTATTGGTTTGCCAAATGTGGGTAAATCTACCTTATTTAATGCTTTAACTAAAATGCAAGTTTTAGAAGCTAATTATCCTTTTGCCACTATCGAACCTAATGTTGGCATTGTAGAAGTGTCAGATTCGCGTCTCCAAACTTTATCTCAAATTTTTCAATCTCAAAAAACTATTTCTGCTTTGATAGAATTCAAAGATATTGCAGGTTTAGTAGCGGGAGCTTCCAAAGGCGAAGGGCTTGGCAATCAATTTTTAAGTCATATTCGCAATGTAGATGCTATTTGTCATGTGGTTAAATGTTTTGAAGACCCCAATATTGCTCATGTGACAGAAACGAATAATCCTGTAGAAGAAATTGATATTATTCAAACAGAACTAGTTTTAGCAGATTTAGAACAAATTGAAAAACGCTTAATTAAACTGGGTAAACAAAAAAATAAACTTGACAAAGAATTATTGCAAGAAAAAGCGTTATTAACCAAAATTAAAACCCATTTAACTACCCAAGATTTAAAAAATTTGGTTTTTTCGGATGAAGAATTAAAGCTTGTCAAAACCTTTAATTTGTTGTTTTTAAAACCTTCCCTTTATTTAGCCAACATTAAAGAACATGATTTATTATCTTTGGATTCCAACGTTTTTTATCAACAAGTTTTAGCGTATGCTACTAAAGAATCCAAAAAAGTAATTCCTTTGTGTGTGCAATTAGAAAAAGAAATATCGTCTTTAGACTTTGCAGAAAAGAAACTTTTTTTAAAGGACTATGGTCTTGTAGAATCAGGGCTTACTAAATTAATTCAAGAAAGTTATGCTCTTTTAGGTCTCCAAACTTATTTTACTGCAGGACCTAAAGAAGTTCGCGCTTGGTCTTTTAAAAAAGGTCTTAAAGCTCCCGAATGTGCCCGCATTATTCACACCGATTTACAAAAAGGTTTTATTAAAGCCGAAGTTGTTTCTTACCTTGATTTATTAGAGGCCCAAACTTTTCAAAAAAGCAAAGAAAAAGGCAAAGTTCGCATTGAGGGCAAAGAATACATAGTTAAAGATGGTGATATTATTACTTTTAGATTTAATGTTTAGTTTAATATTCAAACTTTTAATTTTGAAATTCGATTTTTTCTATTTTCAACTTTAATCCCCCCAAATAACAAATTATCAATTTAACAACCTAAAAATAAGGAGATAAAAAAGATATGACAACAAATTATAAAACAACTCTTTTGATGCCAAAAACTGATTTTCCTATGAAAGGAAATTTAGGCAAAAACGAAATTAACATTCAAAAACATTGGCAAACACTTGACTTATATCAAAAAAAATTACAACAAAATCAAGACAACAACCCTTTTATTTTGCACGATGGACCTCCTTATGCTAACGGCAATATTCATATGGGACACGCCTTAAACAAAATTTTAAAAGATTTTATTGTTCGTTTTCGTAGTATGCAAGGTTTTTACACTCCTTTAATTCCTGGTTGGGATACTCATGGTTTGCCAATTGAGGCAGCAGTTCTTAAAAAAACTTCTAAAAATGCTTTTACCAGAAAGTCTTTCCTAGATAAATGTCAAGAATTTGCCTTGGAAAATGTTAATAATCAAAAACAGCAATTTCAAAGATTAGGTATTTTAGGAGATTGGCAAAATCCTTATTTAACGTTGGATAAAACTTTTGTTGCTGATCAGGTAAGAATTTTTGGACAAATGGTTGACAAAGGCTTAATTTTTAAAGCACTCAAACCCATTCATTGGTCACCTACTTTAGAATCTGCTTTAGCAGAAGCAGAATTAGAGTACCAAAATCACCAATCTCCTTCTATTTATGTTGCTTTTAGCATGAAAAAACTAGATATTTTTGACAATGTGGCTTTGTTAATTTGGACAACTACTCCTTGGACTTTGCCTGCCAATGTAGCAATTGCGGTGCATCCCGAAAAAGAATATCAATTAATTGAAGTTTTACAAAAACGCTATTTGGTAGGAACTAAAAATATTCCTTTTCTTCAAAAAGTTTTTGCTTGGAACAAAGAACACATCAAAGTTGTTGCCACTTTTGAAGGAAAAACCTTAGAACATTTAACTTACCAAAATCACCTTGTTTCCAAATTCGGAAAAATAATTTTATCACAACACGTTTTGGATGAAGAAGGAACAGGACTAGTCCACATCGCTCCAGGACACGGTTTTGACGATTTTTTAGTAGGTCAAAAATATAATTTAGATGTTGTTTGTAGTATTGATAAAAAAGGTATGATGACAGATGTTTCCAAATATCAAGGTCTATTTTACACCAAAGCCAACGAAGCTATCATCTCTGATTTAGAAAAAGACCATTCTTTGCTTAAAGCAGATGTAATTTTGCACTCCTATCCTCATGATTGGCGCACTAAAAAACCAGTTATTTCTCTTGCACTTCCTCAATGGTTTGTCTCTATTAAAAAAATTAAATCTCTTTTGCTAGAAGAAACCCAAAAAGTTAAGTGGATTCCACGTTGGGGAGAATTAAAAATGACTAATATGATTACTAATCGTGAGGATTGGAATATTAGTCGTCAAAGAACTTGGGGTGTCCCCATTCCTATTTTTTACACCGAAACCCATCAACCCATTCTGGATTTAAAATTAATTAATCATGTAGCTGATTTATTCGAACATCATGGAATGGATATTTGGTATGAATGGGATGTTAAAAAACTACTTCCTGAAAACTACACTCATCCCCAAAGTCCTAACAATTTGTTTACCAAAGAACTAGATATTATGGATGTTTGGTTTGACTCAGGAACTTCTTATAGTGTTTTTAAAAAACGTAATCAAGTTTTACAAAGTGATGTTTATTTGGAAGGCTCTGATCAATATCGTGGTTGGTTCAATTCTTCTTTAATTACTTCTGTAGCCACTCAAAATCAAGCTCCTTATAAAACTGTTATTACTCATGGTTTTGTTTTTGATGGTGAAGGCAAAAAAATGTCTAAATCTTTGGGCAATGTCATCGATCCATTAACTGTTGCTGAACAAAAAGGAGCAGATATTATTCGTTTATGGGTTGCAAACACTAATTATAATCTTGATGTGCGCATTAATCCTTCCATTTTAAAACAAGTAGAAGATCTTTATCGCAAAATTAGAAACACCTTCCGTTTTATGTTAGGTAATTTAGATAATTTTAAAAAAGATACTAATTATATTGTCTTTGAACAAAGAACTTTTATCCATCAAGCAATGATGCTAGATTTTGAAGAAGTGTTAAAAAACGTACTACATTCTTATGATACTTATAATTTTGAAGGTGTTTTAAGGCATCTATTCCCCTTCATTACTAATAAAATCAGTGCTTTTTATCTCGATTTTGCCAAAGATATTTTATACATCGAAAAAGAAGATCACAAAGAAAGAAAGATGATTCAATCAACTATCTGTGATTTGTTATTATCGCTTTTACAAGTTTTAACTCCAATTATTCCTCACACTACTTCAGAAGTTTACGGCTTTTTTCCTTTTGCTGTGGAAAAAGATATTTATTTAGAAAAAATGCCACAACTCAAAGCACGTCCAACTTCTCATCTTTTATTAGAATATCATAAATTTTTAACATTAAGAAAAAACGTTTTACAATATTTGGAAAAAGCAAGACAAAGTGGGCTTATTAATTCTTCTTTGCAAGCCCATATTACGTTATCATTAACCCAAGAAGAAATGCATGCTTTGGATGTTTTACAAATTAAAGATCAATTGCATCAACTTTTTATAGTCTCTAAAGTAACACTTCAATTAAAAGATACTTTTGATGTTAAAGTTGCCAAAGCTTCTGGGTATGCTTGTCAAAGATGTTGGAATGTAGTAATCACCAAACCCTTTACTCCTTTGTGCACGCGTTGCCAAAATATATTAAAATAAAAGAAATAGGTTTATTATGAAAAATGGTATGGAAAATATTGAAAAATTTCCTCCAATAAAGAAAAAAATTCAATATGTTCAAGAATTTAAAAAAATATTAATTTTATCCTTATCCTTAATAGTATATGTTTTAGTTTCT
The DNA here is from genome assembly GCF_004214875.1 of 'Catharanthus roseus' aster yellows phytoplasma. Classification (NCBI taxonomy): domain Bacteria; kingdom Bacillati; phylum Mycoplasmatota; class Mollicutes; order Acholeplasmatales; family Acholeplasmataceae; genus Candidatus Phytoplasma; species 'Catharanthus roseus' aster yellows phytoplasma. The sequence continues at coordinate 449,512 of NZ_CP035949.1, read as the reverse complement.
GTTTGGGCTTTTGATTGCACCCGAGATGGCGGATATAAAACTGATCTTTTTCCTACTGGGGTTATTGGTTTAGGCAATGTAATAGGTAAATTATTACATAAAGCAGGAAAGATTGAAACCAATAATATTATAGTTATTGCTGGTACTTTTTACTTTGTTGTTAATGTTTTCTTATTGTTTTTTATCTCTCGTCGTTATTTGGGTAAATATTTTACCATTACTACTGCATTTGCAACTGTCCTTCTTTTTGTTTCAGTGTTTTTTATTGAAAACCAAGTTAAACAAGGTTTTTTATATCATACTGAACGATTTTTTGGAATATTCAAAACTGAAAGTGATTTTTTAAGCGATCTTACCAGAGTTTTTTTTGCAGGTATTTTAATAGGTATTTTTAATGGTATTCCTTTAAGAATTGGTGCTTCTACTGGAGGACTTGATATTGTTGCTAAATATTTATCTATTTATAAGAAAAAAGATATCTCTTTTGTAGTAGAAATGTTTGGCTATACTCTTATGATTTTTGGTGCTGTGGGTGTTTTTATTATTGAATATTTTTATAAAGAAACAGGTCTAAAAGAACTTACTACACAAATATCTTTATCACTTTTTTATACTGTTTTACGTATTAAATTATCTGCCTTATTTATGGGATTGATAACTTCTGTTCCCCAAAAAGAAACGAAACTAAACTGCTAAAACAGTTTAGTTTTTTTATTTTATTTGCACGCTTCACTTATTTTTATTAGTTGTAAAACTCAATTTCATAATACATGCAAAACAAATTGAAATTTTTACTTTTTGCTTTGCACAAAATATTTTTTTGTATTTATATTAAATTAAAGGAATTTTAATGAAACATTCATTTAGTCAAAAAAACCCTGAACAATCGCAAGCATTGTTACAAACCAAAATCACAAAAGGGCTTACTTCCCAAGAAGCCTTGCAAAGACTTCAAATTAACGGTAAAAATCAAATTCAATCCCTTACCAAACCCACTTTTTGGCATCAATTCCAACAACAATTTAAAGATTTTTTAGTTATTGTCCTTCTATTAGCAGCTACAATTAATTTCGTGATTGGTATTTTACAAGGAAAAAAAGAAGAACTTTTGGAAGGCTGTTTTATTTTGATTATTGTCCTTCTTAACGCCTTTTTAAGTATTTATTACGAAACTAAAACCCAAAAAGTTTTAGCTAATGTATCAAAAAAAGCTTCCCTTAATGCCAAAGTAATAAGAGATAGCAAACCGCTTTTAATTCCTATGCAAAATTTAGTGATAGGAGATATTGTCATTTTAGAAACTGGTGATATTATTCCAGCTGATATGATACTTTTAGAAACATTTAATTTATATGTAGATGAATCTTTATTTACAGGAGAATCGCAAGCTGTTTTAAAAAGTGCTTGCGTTTGTGTCCAAAATTCAGCTCTTACTAATCAAAACATGGCTTTTATGAATACTGTTATTTTAAAAGGAAGAGCTAAAGGAGTGGTTTTTGCTTCAGGAATGCAAACTGAAATTGGAAAAATTACCCAGTTTATTTCTCAACCCCAACAAGAAAAAACACCATTAGAACAAAATATTGCCAAATTAACTAAAAAGTTAACTTTGATAATTGGTATTATTATTTTCCTTAATGGCTTGTGGACGATTTTTAAAAACATTTACAGCTCAACTTTTAGCTCTCACATTTTGAAACATACTTTTTTGGATGCCATTGCTCTTGCAGTTGCTGCTATTCCTGAAAGTTTATTAATTATTATGACTTTAATTTTGGCTTTGGGAATGAAAAAACTTGCTCTTAAAAAAGCTATTGTCAAAAATTTAAAAACCTTAGAAACTTTGGGGGCTGTTAATGTTATTTGTACTGATAAAACAGGAACTTTAACCCAAAATAACATGACTGTTAAAAAAATTATAGTTTGTAATTCTTTGGAAAAAATAAGTCCCTTTTGTGTGGAAAATATTAATGAACCCAAACCCTTTAATTTAGAAAAGTTGCTTTTATTTGGTATTTTATGTAATGATGCTTTGATTAGTGTTGCAAAAACAACCAACGATAAAACTTCAAACAACTTAGAAATTATTGCTGATCCTACTGAAAAAGCCTTTATTAATTTAGCTTTGTTTTATCAATATGATGCGTTTTTACTCCAAAAGCAATATCCTCGATTTGCAGAAATTGCCTTTGATTCCCAAAGGAAATTGATGACTACTTTTCATCATAAAGACGGATTTATTTATGCCATTACTAAAGGTGCTCCAGAAGTTTTGTTGCAAAAATGTAGTCAAGTTCAATATCAAGAACAAACCATTGCAAAAGATACTAAAATAATAAAAATATTAGAAAAACAAATTAGTCAATTAAGTGAGCAATCTTTGCGAGTTTTAGGAGTTGCTTATCGTGTATTTTCTCTTGATTTAGAGACGAATCTTAAAAACAATCCTGATATTTTTGAACAAGATCTTATTTTTTTAGGGGCAGTGGCGATGGAAGATCCCATTCGAAAAGAAGTTATGCAAGCCATTTTTAAATGCAATCAAGCACGCGTCACTCCGATTATGATTACAGGGGATCATTTAAAAACTGCTTTTGTGATTGCCAAAAAATTAAATATTTTATCCCAACCTCAAGATTTAGCCATTACAGGAGATGAATTAGCTCAAATGCCAGAGGAAGAATTTTTGGAAAAATTATTGCAAATTAAAGTTTATGCAAGAACTAATCCTCATCATAAATTAAAAATTGTGAAAGCTTGGCAAAAAAAAGGTTTTGTGGTGGCAATGACAGGAGATGGCATAAATGATTCTTTAAGCATTAAACAAGCCAATGTGGGAATTGCTATGGGAATTGCAGGTACTGATGTTTGTAAAATGGCATCAGATATGATTTTAACAGATGATAATTTTGCTACTATTACGAATGCTTTAGAAGAAGGGCGAAATATTTTTAATAATATTAAAAAAAGTTTAGTTTTTCTTTTGAGTTGTAATGTTGGTGAAATTATTTTGATTTTGCTTGGTAATTTTTTAGGAATTTTCTTTTTTGGGTGTGATTTTAAAATTTTGACTGCTTTACAAATTCTTTGGATTAATTTAGTTACTGATTCATTGCCAGCAATGGCTTTGGGAATCGAACCACAAGAAACAAATTCTATGTCGCCCAAAACTTATAATCCTAAAGGAAGTTTGCTAAATAAAAAAACTTATCAAAAAATTATTTTGGAAGGATTTTTAATTGGTCTTTTGGCTTTTGTGGCTTCTTTAATAGGATATTATAATCATGATAGTGATAAAATAAGATATGCTCAAACTTTTGCTTTTATGGTTTTGGCGTTTTCACAATTGATTCATGTATGGAATTTGCGAAGTTTTTTCACTTCTGTTTTTAAGTTAAAAATAAATTCATTTTTGATTAAAGCGTTTGCCATTAGTGTATTTTTGCAATTAATCATAATTTTTGTCCCTTTTTTAAGAGATTTATTTCAATTAATTTCTTTAACAACAAAAGATTTTGTAATCATTTTATTACTATCTTTGTTGCCTTTGTTGTTTGTAGAAATTAAAAAAAGATTTTGTCATTGTAAATGCCATAAATGTAGATGATATTAAAAAACAAAAAAGACTCTTCTTGAAAGAGTCTTTTTTTTATATTCTTAAATTAATTATTCAAATATTTATTTTCTAAATATTGTAAAAAAGTTTCAGGGTTAATTTGGGGCGTGCCTGTTGCTTTGAACACAAATTCTTGGTTGGTATAAAAAGAACCCCAGTTTCTTATTTTTTGATCTAAATATTGATTTAAAGTTTCAAATTTGCCTGTTTTAAAGCCCTCTTTAATATTAGGATTTGCTTTTTGAACGTTTTTCATTATCATGGATGCTAAAATAGCTCCATTTAAATAGCTAGGGAAATAACCAAAACTTCCTTGAGGCCAGTGAATATCTTGCAAGCATCCAAGACCTACGTTGGGTGGGGTAATTCCTAGATATTCTTTCATTTTGCAATTCCAAAAGTGAGGTAAATCATCCAAAGACAACTGATCAGAAATTAATAATTCTTCAATTTCAAAACGCAAAATAACATGGAAAGGATAAGTTACTTCATCAGCATAAATGCGAACAAAATCAGGTTTTACTTGGTTGGCTTGTTTAAATAAATTTTGTGGAGTTAATGAAGGATTGTAAAAATTTAATTCTGTTTTTAAAATATCTACTAAGTAAGTTAAAAATTCTTGAGATTTAGCAACTTGTTTTTCCATTAATAAAGATTGGCTTTCATCAAAAGAAAAGCTTCGTGGAGTGCCTACTGGTTGATTTTTGTATTGTTGGGGTAAATTTTGGGCGTATAAACCGTGTCCTACTTCGTGTATAGTGGCTAAAAAACTATCTAAAAAATTGTTTGTATTATAATTGGAAGTAAGGCGAACATCATAAGGAGTGCCTCCACAAAAAGGGTGGATGGATTCATCTAGGCGACCATAATTGCAATCAAATCCTATTTTTGGCATAATGATTTGATTTAATTTTTTTTGGTTTTCTAAAGTCATTGCAATATCTTTGTAAAGGTATTTTTCTTGTTCTTGTTTTTGCAAAATAGTTTTCATTAAAGGTGGTAATTTTTCTTTGATGAAGTTAAATATTTGTTTGATTTTGGTAGCAGTCATTCCAGGGTCATATTGATCGATTAGAGCATCATACAAAGATATGCCTAATTTTTGGGATCTGAGATTTGCTACTTCTTTGGTGTAATTGAGTACTTTTTGAAAATAAGGTTTGAAGCTGTTATAATCGTTATTTTTTTTGGCTTGTCTCCACATTATCTCTGATTTGGTAGTTGCTAAAATTAAATTATTTTGTAGTTCTTCAGGGATTATTTCTTCGGATTGCATTTTGGATGTTATTTCTCGTAGATTAGCTTGTTGCCAAGAATTGAGAGTTTCTTGTTCTTGTTGTGCTTGTAAAAGCAAATTTTTGGTTTCTTGTGAAGTTAATAGTTTTTTTATAATTTGGGTTAAATCGATGATTTCTAAAGTGCGGCTTTCTTGGGAGCCCTTTTTAATGTTGCAAGCCATATCCCAGTTTAATATATTGATAATATTTTCTAAACGACCAATTTTTTCAAATCTTTGTTCTAATTTTTGATAATTAATTGACATATAAGGATTCCTTAGTTATTTATATTATTTGTAAATAAATGTTTTTTGCGATGGGTTCATGAGAGGTTAATTTTTGAAAAAAGATTTGTTTTTTTTATTAAAGTTGAAAAAAATAGTTTGATTTAAGTATAAATCAAACTTTAATTTTTAATAAATTATTATTTTGTTTATTGCGATTTTAATGGTGTGTAAGTTTGCAAATATTTTATTTTCTAATTTGCATCTTTTGGATTAAAAATTTGGATCAAACCTTTACCTATTAAATTAAAAGATAAACTAGTTAATAAAATAATGATAAAAGGTCCAAAAAATAAATGAGGATAGAATCTAATATCACTTCTACTAGCATTTAAAATATTGCCCCATTCAGGAATTGTAGGATCGAGATCTAATCCAACAAAACTTAACCCCGATATTGTTAAAATAACTGTTGCCATACCTATTGTTATTCTTGTGATAATAATAGACCATAGATGAGGCAAAACATGTTTGAAAATTATACAAAATTCATTTGATCCTAAAGCTTTAGAAGCTTTGATAAAACCTTTTTGCCTAATTTTCATGGTATTTGCTCTTATGATTCGAATAAAAGTAGGAGCATTAGAAATACTTAGAGCAATTATTAATGATAATTTTTTATTGTCTTTCAAAAAAAACATAATTAAAATAGCTAAAATAACATCGGGAAAAACTACTAAAATATCACATATAAAATTAATGATATTATCAAAAATATTTTTGAAATAACCTGAAATAATTCCTAATAACGTTCCTATTATACTAGCCATCATAATAGAACAAAAACCTATAGTTAAAGATTTTTTAGTTCCTTCTAACATTCTATTAAATAAATCATGTCCAGTAGAATCTGTTCCCATGAGATGTTTTAAACTAATGCTTTGTAAACGTTTATAATGAGATGATGCATCAGGATTTTTATATAAAGGAGTAAAAGGAATTAAATAAACAGCTAAAAATAAAATAGTTAAAAATAAAGAACCAAATAAAATATTTTTATTTTTTGCCCAATATTTTAATTTTTTTTGGAAAAAAAGAAATGGTTTAAAGTTTTTTTTCATAATAAATGATTGTATCCTTTTTGCATATTTATCCCTTTTGTTTAATTTTGGGATCTAACCAAGCATACACTAAGTCTAGAAATAAATTCCAAATAGCTATAAATAAAGCGAGTAAAATAATACAACATTGAATAACAGGATAATTTCTATTATCAAATGCATTTTTTATTAAAAAACCTACCCCTTTTATTTCGAAAATATTTTCTGTAATAATAGAACCACCGATTAAAAAACTTAGAAGTAAACCGATGTGTGCTACAACAGGAATTAAAGCATTTTTTAAAGCGTGCTTAAAAATAATATTTTTTTTAGACAATCCTTTAGAATAGGCCGTTTTGATATATGGTTGTGACAAACATTCTTCCATGCTTGTTTTAGTAGTTTTAAAAACAGAACCCGATATTAATAAAGAAAGAGTTAAAATAGGCAAAACCACATGTTTAGGAGTATCAAAATCAGCTACTGGGAATAATCTTAAATAATGACCTAATGTAAGTTGCAATAAGATGCCAATGATAAAACTAGGAGAAGAAATGATGATAATAGAATAAAAATCTAGTATAAAGCTTTTTTTGGACCCTTCATAAAAAGCGGATAATGCTCCTAAAAAAATCCCTAATAAAGAACCAAAAAAACAACTTAAAAAAGCCAATTTAAAGGTATTAGTAAAAGCTTTTGTAAAAAGGTTGAAAACTGGCTCTTTTGTGCCATAATAAGATTTTCCAAAATCTCCTATAAAAATATTTTTGAAATAATTTATAAATTGAGTTTTTAAAGGTTTATCTAATCCTAATTCTTTTTCCTTTAATTTTCTTAGTTCAGGAGTAAGTCCTTTTTCAAACATAGCATCAACAGGATCACCTGGTATCATTTTCATAGTAAAAAAACTGATAAATATGACTGTTATAAATAATGTTATAGTGTATAAACTTTTTTTAAAAATATATTTTATCAACGAAATTTACCTCAAAAATTTAGAATATTTCATTTATGAATTTTTATTGGGTGATTTAAATAATATAAAAAATTATAGGTTAATTTTAATTGATGTATTAAAAAACATATTTGTTTTCTATAACGAAATTAACCATTTTTTTAATATTAAATTTTTTTTATAAATGTATTAATCAAAACCCATTATTTTTTTATGATTTTTGTAAAATCAAAATGTGAGAAAAGATCTGATTTAAAGCCTTGTTTGATATTTTTGGAAGTAATTACATAATTAGGATAACTATATAAAGGAATAACATAAATTTTTTTATGTATATATTGGCTTATTTCTTTTAATAAATTAGTATATTTTTCTTCACTTGTTTCTTTTTCAACTTGTAATAATTTATTTTCTATATCGCTTTTATCATCATTATCAATATGACAAAAATTATTGGGATTGTTGTTAGTTAAAAAATAATCACGTAAAACTTTATGCCCCCATTTTGATTCATAGTTTTCACCTAAAAAAATCATATTGTAAGAAGAGTTATCTTTTTTGGCTTCTGTTAATAAAGTTTTAAAATCCATAGGAGCAAATTCTATTATAAAACCAACTTTTCTTAGTTGTTCTATTATTTTATGTTCAAAAAGATACTCAGATTTTGTACTGCATCCTATTTTAAGTTTTTTAGCAGTTTTATCTAGTTTTTGGACATATTTTTTAGCTTGTAAAAAGTTTGTTGGATAAGCATCTAATTCGTTATCGAATCCTTTCAAGTTTTCTGGCAAAAAAGTTTTTAATTTTTGAGCAGGGATTTCCAAATCAGATATTATTTTTTCAATATCTAACGACCAAGAAATAGCTTCTCTTGTTTCTAGAGAGGTTTTAGCTTTATTAATGTATAAATATCTAGCTGAAACATCTTTATTTTCAACTACTTCAACACTATGGCTTAATTTATCTTTTATAATTTGAATTTTATGAGATGGATAATCCAGACAAGCGTCTAAAGAACCATTTTCTACTTGTTGTAAATTAGTATCATTATTTTTATTAATTTTGAAAATGATTGTTTTAGGACTGTATTTAATTGTGTCTTTATTGTAATAATTATTAAATTTTTCCATTTTGATTTCATCATTTGATTTATATTCAACCAATTTATAAGGTCCAGTGCCAATTTGTAATCCTTTTTCTTCGTTTTCTTCTACAGCTTTTTTATTTAGGATTCTGATAAAATTACAAAAAGTAAAGTGCCAATAAGGTGTTTTTTCTTTTAATTCGATTTCAAATTCTATGTTGTTTATTCTTTTGATTGCTTTGATTTCTTCAAACTGAGGATGTTTATTTTTGTGTCCTCTTTCGATTGTAAATATAACATCATCAGTTGTTATATTTTCGCCATTGTGAAATAAAATATCATCTCTAAGTTTAAACTTTAATAAAGTTTTGTCTTGGTTTTGATTTGCATCACTTTCAACTAATTTAGCTAATTTACTTATGATTTTACCTTCTTTTTCTTCTAATAAAGTGTCATGAACTAAACGTAAATATCTATTAGAATAAGTAGAAAAAGTGTTTTCTGGAGAAGTAATATCAAATCCTTGGATATCTGATATAACAGCTATTTTAATTGTGTCCTTATCGTCTTCATGTTTTTTGCTTGGGAATAACTGCCACCACAAAATGATTAAAATTATAACTGTTAAAGCTCCAACACTTATATATATATTTTTATTTTTTTTCATTCATTTTGCTTTGTTTTTACTTTCCTAATTATTTAATTATAAATCTATTTATTATTTATTGAATATTTTTTTTATTTAATTAATTGAACTTTTGTAAAATCAGTTCTTGTGAAAAGATCACATTTAAGACCTTGGACTTTTTTGCTTGTTAAGAAATATATGTTTTGTTGATAAAAAGGAACAACATATTTCTTTTGGTCTAAATGAGTTTGAATTTGTTGAATTTTTTGTACGTAAGTACCTAAATCTATATTTGTTTGAGATTGTTCTAAAAGATCTTTTAGTGTTTGGTCTCCTGAAATATGAGCCCAAGTTCCTTGGGTAGAATCCCCCTCGTTTTTTGGTGTCATATAATCTGTTAAAACTTTATGACCGTATGCCATTTCATGCATATCACTCATAAAAAAAATGTCATAATCTCCTTTTTTTAAATTTGTTTTGAATGTATTAAATTCTGGTATGTCTAATGTTACTTCAAAACCTACTTCTTGTAGTTGTTCTTTTATTTTGTTTGCTACTTCTGGAGTTTCCTTAGCAGAAAACCCGAATTTAATTTGTTTATTTGGAAGTTGGCTAACTTGGTTTTTAACTTCTTGTGTGTTTGTATTATAAGCATATGAAATATTTGTATTATGACCTTTTTCTCCTTCGGGGATAAAAGTTTTTAAAGGTTTAACTGGTAATTCCAGTTGAGTAATTATTTTTTTAATATCTAAAGCTTGAGCAATTAATTTTCTTTTTTCAAGTTCAACTTTTTGATTATTCATCATTAAATAACTACATTTAACAGCGGCATTTTCAACAACTGTAATATCTTTTTGTTTTTTTGCATCGGCTACTTTATTTACTGGAAAGTCTAAGACAGCATCCACAGTCCCTGCGCTTAACTGTAATAAAGCTGTATCCTGATTAGAAATGGTTTTAAAAACGATTTCTTTTTGGCTGTTTTTTATTTTTTCTTTGTCAAAATATTTATCAAAAAGTTTTAAATTTATTACTTTTTCAGAAGAATCCCATGAAACTAATTGATAAGGACCTGAACCAACCTTAAGTCCTTCTAATTGATCTTTTGTTTGGTCTTGTTTAACTGCTTCTTGGCTTATTATTCTTTGCTTAGCGATGCTTTCATAGGCAAAAGCAGGGAATGCTTTAAGATTTAGTTTTACTTTTGTGCCGCCTTCTAATTCTTCAACTGATTCAATATTTTCATATTCATCGTGTTGTTTTCCTTTTGCTCTTTCAAAAGAAAATTTGACATCTTTTGCAGTTAATTTTTTACCGTTGTGAAATAAAACATCATCTCTGAGAGTAAAAACAACTGCATCTTCATTTTCCACTTTAAACCATGATTTAGCTACTTGAGGTAAAACATCGCCATTTTCATTTGTAGAAACTAAAGTAGAGTGGATGCAGTAAAACAATCTATCTCCTTGTGCACTTTGAGTGTGATCTTTATTTCCTGGGTCATAACCTACAATATCATTTGGCATTGCTACTACAAAATTATTTCTTGGGGGAGTTGTTTTAAAAAGCTTTTTGTAGACTACAAAACCCATTACAACAAATAAAATAACTGCTGTTCCTATAACTAATTGTTTTTTATATTTTTGTAATAATTGTTTAAAATCCATTTTTTTATTTCCTTTTTTGTTTGTGTTTTGAAAATAAAATTATTTTTATTATGAATAAAATTTTATTTACTTACTTTAACTTGGGTAAAATCAGTTCTTGTAAAAGGATCACATGTAAGACCTTGGACCTTTTTACTCGTTAAAAAATATATGTCTTGTTGATAAAAAGGAATAACATATTTATTTGTGTATAAATGAGTTTGAATATCTTTTACTGTTTGTTCGTAAATGTTTTTATCAGTGATTGTTTGGGTTTCATCTAAAAGTTTTTTTAGTGTTGTGTCTCCTTGAATGTGAGAATGGCTTTTGGGAGTTTGTTTTCCTTCTTTTTCGAATATTGGGTTCATATAATCTATTAAAACTTTATGACCGTATGGCATTTCATTCATATTACTCATAAAAGATATGTCATATTTGCCATTTTTGGAATTTGTAAAAAAAGTAAGCGATTCTGGTATGTTTACTATAACTTCAAAACCTACCTCTTGTAATTGTTCTTTTATTTTGTGTACTACTTCTTTTATTTCTTTAAAAGAAGCTCCTAATTTAATTTCCTTGTCTTTTTCGCTTAAAAGACTAACTTTGTTTTTAACTTCGTTTTGGTTTGAATCATAAGCGTATTGAATATTTTCGTTATGTCCTATTTCTCCTTGAGGAACAAAAGTTTTTAAAGGATTAACGGGTAAATTTAGATCAGCAATTATCTTTTCGATATTTAGAGTTTGGGCGATTAATTCTCTTTTTCCCTTTTTAACTTTGTTGTTGTTGATAAATAAAACACTACATTTGGCACCTTTATTTTGGACGACTTCAATATTTTTTTTGTTGCTTGCATTAGTTATTTTGTTTATTGGAAAATCTAAGATAGCATCCACAGTTCCTTCTTCTAATTGCAATAAAGAAGTATCGTAGTTAGAGTTAACTTTAAAAAGGATTTCTTTTTGGCTGTTTTTTATTTTGTCTTTATTAAAGTATTTGTCAAAAAGTCCTAATTTTATTATTTTGTTAGAAGAATCTTCATAAATTAATTGATAAGGACCTGAACCAATTTTTAGTCCTTCTAATTGATTGTGTGTTTGGTCTTTTTCTATTGATTCTTTACTAAGTATTTTGTATTTAGCAATAAGTTCATAGACAAAAATAGGTAAAGCTTGCAACTTAAGTTTTACCTTTGTATCATTTTCTAGCGTTTCGATTGATTTAATAATAGCATATTCGTCATTTCCTTTTTCTTTGGCTCGTTCAAAAGAAAATTTGACATCTTGTGCAGTTAATTTTTTGCCGTTATGAAATAAAACATCATCTCTTAGAGTAAAAATAATGGCATCTTCATTTTCCACTTTATCCCATGATGTAGCTACTTGAGGCAAAACATCGCCATTTTCATTTGTAGAAATTAAAGCAGAGTGAATACAACAAAATAATCTGTTTCCTTGTGCGTTGGAAGTGTGTGCTTTTTGTCCTGGATCAAATCCGTTAACATAATTAGGAATTATAACTATAAAATCATTTCTTGGTGGTTGTTTTTGAAAAAATATTTTGTAGATTGCAAAACTTATTATACTAAGTAAAAAAAATGTTCCACTAATAATTAAATATTTTTTATATTTTTGTAATAGTTGTCTAATGCACATTTTGCTCCTATATTCTTCTTTTTGATTTTTTTATATTGCAATTATTTAATTTTTGCGGTAAAATAAGTATTTTTTTATTATTGTAAAAGAAATAAGAATTCAAAATATGGATGAAGTGTGGGGAAATAAAAATAATATTTATTAACAAATAATATTAATAAATATTTAGGAGATATTATTGTTGATTCACTATTTTTTTAACAAACTAAACATTATGATAACCAAGCCCAGTTTTTAAAAAATTATTAAGTAAACTTTTAGTGTAGGGGTGTTTTGGATTTTTTAATATTTGGGATGTTTTAGCACTTTCTACAATTTGTCCTTGATACATGACAATAATATCATCGGCTACTTGAGAAACTACTCCTAAATCATGGGTGATAAATAAAACAGCAGTGTTTTGTTCTTGTTGTAGACAAGCAATTAAATTAAGAATTTCTTTTTGGACAATTACATCTAGGGCAGTAGTTGCTTCGTCAGCAATTAAAAGTTTAGGTTTACAAACTAATGCCATAGCAATCATTATTCTTTGACACATTCCGCCTGAAAGTTGATGAGGATATGAATTCATTATTCTTTGAGCGTTAGGAATTTGGACTTTTTCCAAAATATCAAGAGTTTTTTGATAAGCTTGGGTGTAATCAAGTTTTTGATGGAGCATTAGAACTTCTATAATTTGATTTTTGATTTTAAAAACAGGGTTAAGGCTAGAAATGGCATCTTGGAAAATCATAGCAATTTCGTTTCCTCTGATTTTTTGCATCTCTTTTTCACTAAATTGAGAAATAATACGATTTTCAAAAATAATTTCGCCTTGGTAAATTTTTTGATTTTTTTCAAATAATTTGAGAATAGAAATTGCAGTTTGGCTTTTGCCGCTACCAGATTCTCCAACTATTCCTAAAGTTTTGCCTTTTTGGACTTCAAAAGAAACACCACGAACTGCTTTGATTAGACCTTTTTGGGTTTCAAAATAAGTATGTAGATTGCTAACTTTTAATAAACTCATATTTTACTCCTTTATATTTTAGTAACTTTATTTTTTAAAGTGCAAGAAATAAAATGATTAGGGGCTACTTGATACCAATCTAGGTCTTGTTTTTGAGTGTGAAATAAAAATCTAAATTTGTTAGTTTCGTAGGTGATTGGCATTTCTTCTAAAGCTTTATTTTGAGTTTTTAATTTAGGGATAGCATTTAGAAGTTGTTTGGTGTAGGGATGATAAGGTTTTTTAAAAAGGCTTTCTGAAGGTGCTATTTCAATTACTTTTCCTAAATGCATTACACAAATGCGGTCACTTAAAAAACGAGCAACTCCTAAATCATGAGTAATAAACAAGAAAGTTAGTTGGTAATCTTTTTTTAAATCATTTAAAAGGTTTAAAATTTGGGCTTGAATTGATACATCTAATGCTGATACTATTTCATCGCAAACAACAAATTTAGGTTTAATAATTAAAGCTCTTGCAATTGCAATTCTTTGTCTTTGTCCCCCTGAAAGTTGATGAGGATAAAGGTCATAAAGAGAAGTATCAATGCCACATTTTTTCATGATAGCTAGAATCATTGTTTGATATTTGGGGTCTTTTTTGCCTTTTGTCATTTTGTGGATTAAAAGTCCTTCGCCAATGATATCTGATATTTTGAGATGAGTGTTAAGAGAAGAAAAAGGATCTTGGAAAATAATTTGTAAATCTTTTCTTAAAAAGCGCTTTTCTTTATTACTTAAAGTAGTTAAATCAATTTCTTCAATGTCTTTTGTCTGTGTTTCCTTAGTTTTGGGGATTGTTTCTTTGTTATAAAAAACATTGCCTGAAGTAGGTTTTACAAGTTGTAGAAGAACTTGTCCTAAAGTTGATTTTCCTGAACCAGAGCCTCCAACTACGGCTAATGTTTCGCCTTTGAAAATGGATAAATTAATATTTTGGTTGGCTTTTAGTAAGGTATCTGGTTTTAAAAAGTTTTTTTTGATAGAAAAGTTTTTGGATAAGTTTTTAATTTCAATTAAAACTTGGTTTGAGGATGTCATTTTTGCCTCCTTTCTTAGTTTTTTGCTTCATTTTGTGAAAAATTTACTTTTTGCCTTAATCCTTAATTATTATTGTTTTGATAAATTATTATTTAAAATGTTTTTTTAAGAAATTAATATTTATCACAAAATAATAATTACTTTAATTATACACTAAAAAAAATAAAAATGCAAATAGATTTTAAATATTGTTGTAATAAATGATTTTTTTGGGTGGTTTTGGTAAACTGTTTTATTCCTATATTTTTTAAGAAATTTGTTATTACATTTATTTATAAATTATAATTTCATTTTATAATATCAATATTTTTTTGCTTTAAGAAATTTGTTTATCAAGGGCAATAGTTTTTTTGATTTTTTTGGTAATTTGTTTTTGGTGATGTTTTATTTTGAATTTTCCTTTTTGTTTTTGCCAAAAAAAAGACCATTTTAAAAAGATAGTTTTGAGTTTGGTTTCGAAATTAGTTAGTTTGATTTTAGTAAGTAAGTTTTTTTTGGTTTTTTTGATTTGTTTTTCTATTTTGGTTATTTTTTTGTGATTAGTTTTTTGTTTGTGAGTAAATGATTGGGATATTTTTTCTTTTTGTTTGGTGAAATGTTTAAAGATTTGGTTGTTTTTTTGTTTGATGGCTATTTTTTTATGTTCGAAAAATAATTTGTCTTTTTTTTCAAAATTGAGGAGAGCTTCTTTTTTGAGGTTTGATAGTTTTTGGCGTAATTCTTTTTGTGTTTGTTGCCATGATAAATTAAGATTGATAAGAGCATCACTTAGATTTTCGTTTAATAATCCTAATTTTTCTTTCATTAAATTAGTTGTTTGGGTTAAACTTTTTTCTTTGGATTTAACTGTTTTAGTAATTTCTTGTAATAAAGATATTTGATTTTGTTTAAATGTTTTTTCCAAAGAAACATTAATAACATTTTTTATTAATTCATTTTGGTTGTAAAAAAATTTGTTAAGGTGTTTAGTTGTGTTAGTGGTATTTGTAGTTGTTTGAATTAATTTTTGTTCTTTTTTTATTTGTTCTTGGAGTAAAGTATTTAAACATTGATAAATGTTTTTTTGATAATTATTATAGAATAAAATATCTTGGATAACATTTGTGATTGTTTTTTGGCAAGCATTGAAAAAAGATTTGTTTGATATTTTGAAATTGATTAAAGGAGTAAGAGCAATGTTTTTGGAGGCAGGTTTTAAATAGTGCCATAAAGTTAAAAGTTTGGTTATTTTAAGTTTGATTTTGTTGATTTTTTTTTGGTGTTTGTTAGTTGTTTTTTCTAAAATATGTTGGTGTTTTTTGGTTGCTTTATCTTTTTTTGTGGTGAGGTTTTTGATAATTTTTTCATAAAGTTCTTTGTGAGTTTTGATTTGGTATAAAAGGGGATATAGTTCAGTTCCTTTTTGTTTGTATTTGTGAAAAAACCCTTGTATTCCTTTCTTTTTGTCAGTGTGTATTTTTTGATTAAGAAAGGTTAATTGTTTGTCATAAAAAGCTATTATTTGTTCGTTAAGATTAATTTCATTTTGTAGGGTAGTTTGGTTTAATTGGTGTTTTTTTTGTAAAAGATTAATTGTTTGATTAAATTGTTTTTGAATGATAGGAAATAAGTTAGTTTCAATTATAGTTTTTATTTGGTCTAAGATTATTTGTTCGATAAGACAAGTTTTAGTTTGATAATTACTTGTAAAAGTATTAATTTGTAATTGGATTTGTTGTAAAGTTTGTTCTAATAATGTGCTTTCTTTTTGCCAAGATGGATAAGTGTTGAGTAAATTATTTAAAGTTTGTAAAAGTTCTATATTTTGGGTTTGTAATAATAAATAGATGTCTTTTTGCATTAAGGTGATGTCTTGTAAAAAGAGATGTTTTTCTTTTTCTTGGGTAAGTTTGAAGGTTATAAAATCATCTTTTTGAAATATTTTATTAAGTGTTAATTGGGTTTGGAAGTTGTTAATTTCTTTTTTTAAAGTAGTTATTTGTTCTAAATAATAATGTTGGATTTTGGTTTTTTCTAATTTTAGT
Source organism: 'Catharanthus roseus' aster yellows phytoplasma (assembly GCF_004214875.1). Lineage (NCBI taxonomy): Bacteria > Bacillati > Mycoplasmatota > Mollicutes > Acholeplasmatales > Acholeplasmataceae > Candidatus Phytoplasma > 'Catharanthus roseus' aster yellows phytoplasma. The sequence goes on along the minus strand of NZ_CP035949.1, from coordinate 433,272 downwards.
TGTAGGGCAATACTTTTAGTTTTAAGGTCAAATTCTTGTTTTTTTGCAAAGAAATGATAATGATAATCTATTTGGTAATTGTTTTGTTTACGTTGTAAGGCTAAAAGAGTTTTTTGATAAGCAAAGAAAGTTTCTTGATAGTCTTTTTGATTATCAAAGATAGCTGTTTCTTGGAGATGTAAGTTAAGGACTGTTTTTATTTGTTCTTTGATACCGTTTATTTTTTGGGAGAATAAATAATTTGTTTTTTGGTGGATGAGATGATAAATTTTTTCTAAGGTTTGTTGGTAGATGTGTTTGTATTTGTTTTGTTTGTGGTGTTCTAAATGCCACATATTAATTGCTTGTTGGTGTAAAAGATTGATGAGGTGATATTGTTGGCTCCATAAAGATTTTTGGTTTTGGTAAGAAAGGCAGTTTTTTTGTTGTTTGTAAAAAAGAGCTTTTTTGGATGTTTCAATTTGGTAATTGGAAAGAATTGGTATATTTATAAAAGGAAAAGGTCTTATTTGAAGAAAAAAAGTTTGTATTTGTGCTTGGATGATAGTTTTTTCTTGTTGGTAAGCATCTTTGATGGTGTCTAGTTTTTTGTCGTTTATACTTAGTTTATTTTGGTATAGTTTGTGAGTTTTGGTAATGGTTTTTTGATAAGTTTGTTCTTTTGTAGTCTTTATTTGTTCTAAGATGCAAATTGATTTGCCTTTGTCTTTTTCTTGTAAATTAAGAGTTGTTTCTAGTTGTTTTAATAAATTGGTATTTTTTTGATTGAGGTTAAAATCAGTAGTATAAAAGTTTTGTTTGGATTCTTGGTTTTGTTTTTGGTTTTTGAGTTCTAATTTTTGTTTGTCTTTTTCAATTTGAATTAATAAATTATTAATGTTGTTATTTTTGTTGTTGAGATTAGTTATAAGAGTAGTTTCTTTGTGATTGTTTTTTTTAGTAATTTCCTTAAGTTCTTTTTGTAAGATTTCTTTTAATTGGAGGTTTTTATCGTTGTTTTTGTTTTTTTGATAAATAAGTTCTTGGGTTAAAAGAGTTTGGGTTTTTTGTTGTTGTGAGTTGTATTTTTGGAGGATTTTTTTTTTATGGGTTTGGAGTTTTTCTATTTGTGCGTAAATGTTTAATAATATGTGATGGTATTTTTCTTGTAATTGTTTTGTTTGGGTATTGTGCTTGTTATTTAGGGTTTGTAGTCTTTGATTTAATTGTTTGTTTTGGTTGTTTGTAATAATGTTTGGGGTTGTGTTTTTTTCTTGGATGTTTTTTAGGTTTGTGATATTATTTGTTAATTGGGATAAAAAAGGAGAGAAAAAATCGTTTGATAATGTTTTATTGCGTTTTAAGAATAAAGCCAAAAATCTATTATAATATGATGACATAAAATTTTTCCTTCAATCTAAATATTGATTAAACAATATAAAAACACTTAATTGTAGTTTATTATTAATTTTTTTTGTTTGTAATATTATATTATTTTGGTTTTTCAAAGAAATAAGTTCTAAATTATTTTATCATTTACCTTTATCATAACATAAACCAAATTAATTTGGGATGTAAAAAAGAATACTTAGCTTTTATATTTAGATCTTAAAAACAAAAAAACTATCCTGAAGGATAGTTTCTTTCATTATTTATATTATTTTATTTTTTAAATAGTTTATTAATTTATTTTAAATATGGAAATAATTATTTCTTACGATAAGTTTTATACCAAGTTGTTTTTTTAGGATAGAGATATTTTTGGATTAAAGTTGGTTCATAGTAAAAAATATATAAACTATTGTATTTATTTTTTCATGTTTATGATTGCTTCTAAGGTATGTGTTTTATCCTTAATAAATGGCATTTTTCCATCATGATAGATAAATATAATATTTTGGGGACAATTAAGAATTGACTTAGACATTAATTCGCTCTTGTTTTGATTAATTGTTTTGTGAAATGAGACTTTTTTGTAATAATTAGGATCAATATTTATGTATAAAGATAAGAGCTTTATTAGTGCTTTTTACTTTAATGTTATGAATTGTATTATTTAGATTCTCTTTTTTTACTTTTATTTTAAAAGTACTTTTGATTTGATAGTTTAATTTAAATGTTGAATGTGCTTTAATAAAATAAGAATTAATGTTAAGTAATAGTATTAATATATTTATAATTATAAGCATTAAAAAGGAATTAAAGTTTATATTTGGTCTTTTTTTAGAAGTTTTGTTAATTTTGTTAATGTAAAAAACAGACTCCTTTCTTTTAAAAAAGGTAGTTAATATTAATTATAAGTATAAATTATTAAGCTACCAAAAAGATAATATAAATTAATATATATAATTAAAAAGATAAAAGAAAAGATTTATTTTTGTTTATTGTTGTTTATTTTTGTTTATTGTTGAGTGTTTGCCCAATCTCTCAGACGCCTTACCATTCCTGAAATCCATCTAGAAGTGGGTTTTAGCTCCATCTATTTTTTTTGGTATTTTCTATGTCATGGTAAAAAATATACAAATTTGTATATTTGCCTGTCATTTTTGTTAGTTCTTGAAAAGAATAGGTGATAACTCCGTAAACAATATGTTATTTTTTATTATTTATAAATAAAATAAAAGGAGAATTTTTGATATGGCTAAAAAATATATACGTTTTTATTTTAGAAGTTATTCTAAAATTAGAAAAAGATTAACTTTGGGTGGTTTTTTCAATATTGGATTTTACCTACATTAGGTATTGTTATTCCTTTTGTTGTTTATTTTGCTTCAAAAGGTTATTTATCAATAGCTAAATAATTAAAAGGATATTTAAAATAATGACTTTAAGACAAATTTTAACACTTATTGCCCTTACCGGTATATTTGTTTTTGTTTTATATAAATTTGGTTTTATTGTTCCTGATACAACTAAAATAACATGGATTAAATAATAAAGAGAGAGAGTTATTTTAATAACTCTCACCTTTATAAAAAGAGGTTATATGTGTATAAATTAAATCAAAATCAATTAAAAGCAATTTATTATAATAAAGGTTCTTTAAATGTTTCTGCTGGTCCAGGAACTGGTAAGACAACAGTTTTAATTGAGCGTGTTAAATATTTAGTTAATCAATTAAATATTTCACCAAAAGATATTTTAATTTTATCTTTTACCAAAAGTTCGGTTCAAGAGATTGAAAAACGTCTTTTAATAGAAGATATTAAGGTTATGACTTTTCATGGTTTAAGTAATAGCATTTTAAAGAAAAATATTAGTTTATTGAATAATGAATATAATGATAATTTTGAAATTATAGATGATTTAAAAAAAGAAGATATTGTTAAATATCTTTTAAAAACTGCTCGTAAAACTTCTACTGCTTATGGTTTTTCAGATGCTAAAGTTTTTATTTCTAAAATTAAAAATAATACTATTAATTTAAAAAATAATAATTTTTATAATAAATATCAAAATTATTTATATAAACATAATTTAATTGATTTTGATGATTTAAATAAATATGCTTATCAAATATTATCAAATAATAATTTTTTATTAACTGCTTATCAAATTAAATATCGTTATATTTTAATTGATGAAATACAAGATATTGATTTTTATCAATATCAATTAATTAATCTTTTATTTAAGAAAACTATTCTTTTTATTATAGGTGATTTAAACCAAAGTATTTATAGTTTTCGTGGTTCTAAAATTATTTATATTGATTTATTATTACTTAATTTTAATATTCCTACTTTTTATTTAAATATTAATTATAGAATTCCTAATAAAATTGTTAAATTAGCTAATAATTTAATTAATTATAATTTTAAATCTTATGATAAAGATAAATATAAAATAACATCTTTTGTTAAAGATGATTGTAATGCTCAAATTTCTTATAATAATTTTATTAATGATTATATAGAACTTTTATTGTATCCAAAATTAAAGAATTGGTAAAAAATAATAAATATAGTGATATTGTTGTTTTATATAGAAAAAGTTATTTATCTGATAATTTAAAAGATGTTTTTGATGTTAATCATATTCCTTATTTTTTTAAAGGAACTAAAGAAACTATTTCCAATTTTACTAATCCCAAAAAGAAACTTAATTTAATTTTTGATAATAATGAAAAGTTAAATTGGATTAAACAATCTTTGCAAAAAGAATATGAAAAAATGAAATTACAATCTCAAAATAGAGTTTTATTTTCTACTATTCACCAAATAAAAGGATTAGAGTTTAAAATTGTTTTTTTAATGGGATTTGAAAAAGAAACTTTTATGGATGATTTTTGTCATAAATTTAATATTAAAGAAGAAAGGCGACTTGCTTATATAGCTATTACAAGAGTTAAAGAACAATTATATATTACAAGTGTTGCTGAAAGATATGTTTTTGGTGGTTATCAAAAATTAAAACCTGTTTCATTTTTACAAGAAATGGGAATTAATAAATTATAATTCAAAGGAGTTTTTTAAAAATGGATAAACAACAAAAATTTAAAAAAGGATATCACGAAAATTGTCAATATTGTGGAAGTTATTTGGGAATAAATATGAGTGATAATGATTTGAATTTATTTTGTTTTATAATTTGTTCTATTATATTTTTTAGTTGTGGAATTTCATTATTATATTTTCCTTTAGTTATTTTTTTAAAGTTTTTTCACATTAATTTTTTTAATGAAGGATTTTCATTAATGTTGGGTTTTATTTTTGTCAGTAATTATCTTTTATTTTTTTTAATAGGCCAATTTAAGCCTGAATTACTTTTTGAAAAAGTAGATTATAAAAAAAAGATAAAAATAATAAAGAAAAATTATTAATAAAGGATAATTAGATGAAAAAATATAATTTATTTGATAATTTTATTTGTTTATTGATGGGTGCAATTATTGGTATATTTTTATATATTAATTTTTTTCAAAATGAAATTAAACAAATAGAAATAGAAACACCATCAAATAATATAAAATATATTGATTTAACTGTTTCTCAAAAATTAGATTTAATAAAGAAAATAAAAAAATAATCTTATAAGTTGTAATAAACAAGATTATGTATATAAAAAAGATATTGAAATTATTTTAAATAATTTTATAGAAAGGAATGATTGATGGATATACAACAAACAATTATTAATATTGTTGAATCTAAACTATTTATATCTTTAATTTCTTTATGTTTTGGTGTTTGTTTATTTAAGTTTTATTTATATATTAAAGAATTACATGAAAAGTTTGATTTTAGTGATGAATTACGTGATATAGTAAATAAATATCTTAAAACCGGACAAATTACTGTACGAGAATTTGGAGCTTTAATTAGGATAGTAGCACAAATGGGTAATTATTTAGGTATATATAAAGAACATGTTCAAAGAATGATTAAAGAATTTGGAGAAAATGGTGGTTTTAATTTTTCGGAAGGTATTTTTGATGAAAAAGAATGTGATAAAGAAAATAATAAAGATGAATCAAATAATAATGATTTGGATAAATTATTAAAAGAAAATTTAGAATTAAAAAAACAATTAATGAATCAAAAGAGAAATTTAATTGTAGAATCTATTGATGATAATGAAAATGTTTTTTAATCTTAATTTTTTAAAATATTCGATTTCTTTTGACTTTATATCTTTTAAATATTTTTTTTCATTTTTTTATAATTTTTTTTATAGTGTGTTTTTTACTAAATCATCTTTTTTGTTTGATTTTGATGTTGGTTGGAATAATAATTTTTAATTATTTTTAATACGATAAAAACATCAATTGTTTTTATATGGGAACAATTAATAATTTTAATTTATCCTTTAAAATTATTTAGTTCATTGTTTAATTTTTTAATGCAAATATTAAAAATTTTTATTGATGTTTTTGATAGTATTATAGGTTATATTAAAAGTTCTGTAACAAGTCTTACAATATTAAGTTTTGGTTTTTCTTTTTACAATATTTTTCTTTTTTTTCATTGTGAAAAAGAAACAAAATTATAAATTAGAAAGGAATATAAAAAAATATGAAAATAATTAAATTTAATAATAGGCAATATCATTTAATTCCTTTTTTAATTACTGTTGGTATTTTATTATTTTGTTTTTTGTTAATAGTTAATGCTGCTTATAAATATCATTTAGAAACCGAAGAAAGACGAGTATTATTTCAAAAAGATGTTTCTGAAAAAGCAAAAGATTTAAATAATCAAATACATGAAGAAAACCAAAAATTAAAAAATGAAAACGAAAAATTAAAAAGTGTTCCTTATGAATTGATAAGAGATAATGGAGATAAAGAGTATTATAATTTAATTACTGGTAAATTAGTTAAAAAAATTGATAAAGATGATACAATTTGGGAATATCAACCTAATAATGGGATGTTATTAAAAACAACTGACAAATACCATAAAATTACTGAATATGATTCTAATGGCAAAAGAATTAAAGAAATTTTAAGAGATGGTGTTTGGATTGAATATAATCCTGTTAATGAAAAAATAGTGAAACGTAAAAATATTGATGGTTTTATTGAAGAATTTGATGATAATGAAGAGAAATATAAAGAAATAGATAAAGACAATAATGTTAAATTTTTTAAAACAAAACTTTATCAATATCCTCCAAAAACAAATTATCGATATGATGGTACAATTAAATATATTAATTTATATTATCCAGATACAGGTAAATTAATGAAATCAACTTATTATACATTTGATAGTAAAACAATTGATCTTATTGGGGAATACAACCCCGAAGGCAAATTAATCAAAAAAACATTTTATCGTCCAGATGGAATAACAATTTCCTCTATTAAAGAATACAACCCCGAAGAAAAACTAATCAAAAAAACATTTTACAACTTAGATGGCAAAACAATTTTCTCTATTGAGGAATACAACCCCGAAGAAAAACTAATCAAAAGAACTAATTACTATGAAGATGGCAAAACTATTTCCTCTATTAGGGAATTCAACTTCGAAGGTGGAATAAAAAAAGAAACCTAATTCAACCCAAATGGCACAATTAAAGAAGAAAAAAATCTTTAATTATGAATAAGAAAATAAATTAAGTCTAAAAGTATTCAAAGACGAGCAGAGCGAACTAGGCGTCCAGCCGAAGTACATCCAAATTAACTCTTACCCTCCTCCTATAAAGTCCCCTTTGGGGATTTAGGGGGTTTAAAAAACTAACCAACCGCCTTTGCGTGACAACGTAAAGGAGCAGGTTGGAGAGTCCATTTTTAAATGCTTTAAATAGAAAGGAGAACAAACAAATGCTACATTTAAATGATTTAACTATGAATAAAGAAGATGTTAGTTTATCTTTTCATGCTCTTAAAACATTTAATTCAATTAAAAGAGGTATTTTTAATAAAGAACAAATTAAAGCTTTTGAGAATAATTTATTTTTTGTTAAGACTACTGATTTCGGTCAAGGTTGTTTTTCTAAGTTTATGTCTTTGCATTTATATCGTCTTATAAATTATATGCAAGAATCTCGTTTAAAAAAACTTATCAACCAAAAAATAGCTTTTATTCAACAAGAATTACAAGATTTAAATGAATCTAATGATTGGAATTATTTTTTTGATAATCAATATATTTTAACTAATTTTGATTATTTTTATAAATTGGCTAATATTATTTATGAAGAAAAAGAAATTCAAGAAAAGATAGAATTTATTAGATTACATATGAGACCTATGCCTGATAAATATTATTCATATTTAAGAAATAATCCTAAGAAAGTTAAAAAACTTTATCAATTTATTTGTTTAATGTGTACTGAAAATAAAAATGAATTAACATCAATTGATATTGAAAGTAAAGTTAAAGATATTATAAAAAATATTCGTCAAAGTAAAAATAATGCTCGTTATAAAGCTATTTATAATTTTGCTTCTGAAAAAGAAATTAGTTGGCTAACACTTACTTTGGCTCATCATAATAATGATGGTACTATTTCTAATGATGTTAAAGATTTAGATAAAGCTAAAAAATTAGTTGTCAAATTTATTTCAAAATTACGTTATCAATATAAAAAATATTTAATTAAACAAAAACTAAAGAAACATATTGTTAATAAATATTTAACTAAATTTAAATATTTTTTTGCTTCTCAATTACAATTTAAAGGTGTTTGGCATTTTCATATTATGTTTAATATTGATTTATTAAGTATTTTCGGATACACTAATAAAATGATGTGTCAAAGAAAAGGAATAATAAATAATTCAGAATTTTTAGAATCACAAGAATATTACGTTGAAAATAAAGCTAAATATAATTCTAATAATGGTTGGTTTGAAAAAGAAAATAAAAATTTAATTATTCCTAATGTTTTTAAATTATGGGCTGATATTGTACGTGATAATTTACCTAATTTAAAATTATTAAATCCTCGTTCTCAAAATTTACAGATATTTTATAAATGTAAATTAAATAATACTAAAAAAATTGAAATTAAGGAATGTAAACAATTAGCAACCATCATTAATAAAAATGTTGCTGAAATTACTTCTGAATATGTTAGTAAATATGATGCTGGTTTGAGTGAACGAGAAATTAAAAAAACCATTGCATTAAAGAAAAATTATTTAACTGGGAAAAAGTTATTTCAATTTTCTTATAATTGTCAAAAATTATCTATTACTAAAAATATCAAATATTTTCCATTTGATCTTCATTATGATGATTATAAAATAACTGGATTTTACTTATCAAATATTTTAAAATTTGGTAAAAATCATATTTTGTATGATTTATTAAGAAATAATGTTTTAAAAACACTTAATAAAAAAGCAGTAAAAGTTCCAGGAAAAGATTTTCCTGAGGATAAAAATATTACTTTTGAAGCGTTAGATTTTGATAAAAACCAAGATAAATATATGTTTGAATATAATTCAAATAAAGGTAAATTATCATGTTTTTATGGTACTATTTTTTATGCAAAAACTTTATTTAAAAATTTTTTAACTAGTAATACATATATTAATTTATGTAATAAATTAAATAAATTATTTAATTTGTCTAAATTATCAGTTTTAAAACCTTTAAATAATTATTTAGAAAATCAAAGAACTTTTACTTGTTTTAATCAATATATTAATCCTTATTTATCTTATCCTTAATAATAAAATATAACATTTATTCTGTTTAATCCAATTTATGTTATTAAAAAAAAGAAAGATAAAGGTATATTTTAATTTTAATTTTGTTTTTAAAATTAAAAAAACTCATTTAAATTTGTATTTTTCAATTAAATCTTTTTTAACTTTTACCCTTTTTTGATAAGGGTTTTTCTTGTAGATTTTTATTTTTTTACGTTTTATAAATATAAAAATATGTTATAATAATATAAATAATAAAAATTAGATATTTCTAAGAAAAAAGTAAATTTCAATTCAAATAATTTTAATCCTTTATTTTCTTAGTTATTATCAGAAATTATCACCTATCCCCCCCTTGATAAGTATATTTTTTATCTAGGTCACCTCGAATTTCTCCATCAGGATATAAACAAATTGTACTTGGCTCGCATGTTCCTGTAGCAATTTCGAACGATATATTCCCATCTTTTATTCTATTTATTGTTTTTCTTTTGGTTAATGTTCCATTAAAATTAGGATTAATCTTTTCTTTAATATGTTTTATTACTTTGTCCAGGTGGGAATCCCAATCCCCTTCAATTTCTACAAGGTGTAATTTTGGTCCTTGTTGTTCTTATGTTGACTCTTCTTGTACTTGTGTTGTTGTTGTTTGTGCTTGTCTTTCTTTTTTTCTCAAACTTATTTTATACTTGTTTTATAATCATATCTTAATTTAAGATTTGATTGAGTTTTGGTAAAATGAGGGATAATAATAAATAATAAATAAAGTAAATATTATAATAATTAAAAATAAAAGTGTTTTTTTGTTATAAGTATTGGATAAAAACATTTTGGTTAATGCCTTTTTTTAGAAAATTGATAAATTTTTGGAAAAATATCCCCTTCTTTCTTTCTAAAATTTACGGTTTTTTAATTATTTAAGTTAATTATAAAGTATTCATTAGGTTTTTAGTTAGTTAAACCATCAAAAAAGATAAAGAGTTTAAGACATCAAAGACTATTAAATAATTAATAGCCTTTGAATTGATTATTTGATATTTATTTAAGTTAATGAAAGATTATAAAATAATGTTATTAAAGAGTAATTTATTCAATTTATACATGTTTGTTAATGGAAAGTGTTTTTTAGTATGTGTTAGTGTAATTTATTTTGGATTTAGCTGATTGAGCTTCTGTTAGTTTGTTATTTTCTGCAATTACATTACCATTTTCATCCACTACTACTTAATATTGCATAGTTAATTCAAAATCAGCAGTATCGGTGTTATTTTCAACTAAACCATCAAGAGTTAATAATTCTACTTCTAATGAACTTCTTCTGAAACAAATTTGTTATCTTTGGTAAGAGCAAATTTGTAGTCTTTGGTATATACTTCAAAATCATTGTTATCTTGTGTTTTAACTTTTACTCCAACTCTAAATTTGTCAGTTTTGTCTAAGTCGTTAACTTTGAATGTTGGTAAAAATACTTTTAAGAACCATTTTTTAGTAGTTTCTTTGTTTTCAAAACCTTTTACGGAGGTGAAACATAAAAATGGTACTTCAACAAAATTAATTTATTAAAAAAACTCAAATTATTTTAGTTATATTGTTGTAATTTGACAAAATAATAATTAAAGTAGCAAATAAATAAGAAAAAAGTAAAAAAAGCTCAAAATAGATTGACAAAACAGCTTTTTTAAGATAAAATAAACTTAGGTTTAAAATTAATTTTGCACGCTTTGGCATGATTATTAATTTTTTAAGCTTGATTAAAGTGCTAATAATAATTTTTGGCAGTTATTAATTAGGTTTTGATTAACCTTTTATTTGTTAAAAGTTTTATTATTATTTATAATAAATGCTAAAAACAAAAAATTATAAAGAAAGGATTTGATAAAATGGCTGTTCCTTTTAGACGCACCGGAAAAACGGCAAAAAGAAAAAGACGTACTCATTATAAGTTAAGCAATCCTGCTTTAGTACTTTGCAAAGAAACTAATACTTTTACTTTGTCTCACAGAGTTACTAAAAATAGTGGTTATTACAAAGGAAAACTTATTTTGGAAAACAAACCTTCTAAATCTCAAAAAAACAACTGACAATTAATTTATCATTATTAGACAAATTATTTTGTTTAAATAATTTTTTTTCTTAGATGACGATATTGTTTTTTTTATTTGATATTATTTTAATTTATAGTTTTAATATTTTTTGGATTTATTTATTTTTTGATAGTTACTATTTAATTTATTTTAAAAGAATTATTTTATTTTTAAGTGTGTTTGGGTCTTATATTGTTTTAGAAGCATCAAAAAAATATCAAGAAGCAGATACGGCATCATTTTCTAAAACTTATAATGATAATTCAACGAAATTTTACAAGGAGAATTCATATTCAGCTTCTTTGGTTAATGAAGAAGCTAAAAAATCTTATGATGCCAAATTAGAAAAACATAACGAAGATCAAAAAGCCCTCAAAGAAAAACAAGAAGTAACTAAAAAATACGTTTTCCTTTTTGTAGAGTTTTTCTTTGTATTGGCGTTAGTAGGATTTAATGGTTATTTCTGTTATTCTAAAGCTAAATCATTTAAATAATTATAAGTAAAAATATGTCTGATATTAAACAAAACATATCTTCTTTATTAAAAACATCAATTTTTTATTATTAAGTGTATTTGGAATGATTGTTACTTTTTTGATATATGCGTTTTTTGAAAATCTAAATACTCAAAAAGTTTTACAACAATATCTAGATTCATTACAATCTAATACAAATATACTATCAAATTATAATTTATTATTACAACTTACTAAAAAACAAATGTATACAAGTTATTTAAGAGTTGTTATATTAGTTATTATTTGGGTTTTAATTATAATATTTAATGGTTATATGTGTTTTGCCAAAATTAACCCTTTTAAACAGTTTTTTAAATTTGTTAAAAAAGTTATCAATAAATATAAATATAAAAATGGACCTTTTCATTAAATAATTTTATCTTTTAATATAAAGATATTTGAATTAACTTATTGTATTTTTTAACAAACAAAATCCAAAATAAATAAATCTTTTCACCATTTTACTTATTTGAAACAGCTTTTTTTATTTTAAAAAACATTATTAATTACTTTTTTAACTTTTGTAATTAAAATGACTTGCAATAAAATCTTTTTTAAGGTATAATAAAAAAGCTTGCTTTAAATATTTTTTCTTTTAATCCAAAAAACAAAACACCAATGTCAGTTGTCTAAGAAAAAAATTATTTAAGCAAAATATTTGTCTAATAGGCAATATTTTCAAACATTTCTAAAAAAGGAGAATATAAGTGAACAAAAAAGAAAAAGAAATTATCAAAATAATTCTAAGAGCCTACGACCATCATTTAATTGATCAAGCAGCTAAAAAAATTATTGATATTGTCACTAAAACAGGAGTAAATATTGAAGGTCCAATACCTCTTCCTACCAGAAAAGAAGTATTTACTGTTTTGCGTTCTCCTTTCGTTAACAAAGATTCAAGAGAACAATTTGAACGACGCACTCACAAACGTTTAATTCAAATTATCAATCCTAATAAAAAAACAATTGAATCTTTAATGCACATTAGTTTGCCACCTGCAATTGATATTTTGTTAAAAAAAAACCAATAGCAAAAGCAAAATTTAGGCACTATTCATTTTAATATGAATAAATATTTACTTTTTTATAACCATTTCATTTAAATCATTTCATTTGGTTAAATCACAATCACGATTGCAATTACAATTTCAATCAACTTTTGAAAATCACTTTAAAAAACTTTTTACAAACTTTAAAGCAAAATTAAAAAAAGAAAGAGGAAGAACATGGCTCAAGGAATCTTAGGTAAAAAAATAGGAATGACTCAAGTTTTTAACGAACAAGGAGAATTAGTTCCAGTAACAATAGTAGATGTTGCACCTAACGTTGTTTTACAACAAAAAAACGTTGACCAAGACGGCTATCAAGCTACTCAAATAGGTTTTTTCGACAAAAGAGAAAAAAACACTTCTAAACCTATGTTAGGACATTTTAAAAAAGCAACTACTGCCCCTAAGCGCTTCATTAAAGAAATTAATTTTAGTTCGGATGTCAATTCAAACCTAGCTAATTTAGCAGTAGGCGCCCTAATCACAAACGATTTATTTCAAGTAGGTGATTTAGTTGATGTAACAGGAACTTCCAAAGGTAAAGGTTTTGCTGGTTCTATTAAGAGACACAATCAAAGCAGAGGTCCTGAAAGTCACGGGTCTCGTTATCACCGTCGTCCAGGTTCAATGGGCCCTATTAAAGGTAAATTAAAAGGTAAAAAACTACCAGGACACATGGGACACGAAACTGTTACTATCCAAAATTTAGCTATTCTTTCGGTTGATACTGAAAAAAACTTATTCTTAATAAAAGGCAATGTCCCAGGACCTAATAAAGGTTTTGTAATTATCAAATCTGCTGTAAAAAAATTGACAAAGGAGCAAACGCATGCCAAAAATTAATATTCTTAATCAAAAAGGCGACTTCGTTTCTGAAAAGGTTTTAGCAACTACTGTTTTTGACATTAAACCTAATCAACAAGTTTTATACGACGTTGTAAATGCTCAAAGAGCTGCAATGCGTCAAGGCACACATGCTACCAAAACTCGCGCTTTAGTTGCTGGTGGAGGTAAAAAACCATGGAGACAAAAAGGAACTGGTCGTGCTCGTCATGGCTCTATTCGTTCTCCTTTATGGCGTGGTGGTGGAGTTACTTTTGGACCATCCCCAAGAGATTATTCTGTTAAAGTAAACCAAAAAGTACGTAGTCTGGCTCTAAAATCAGCTTTATCACTCCAAGCTAAAAATAATCAATTAGTAGTTGTAGACAAAATTAATTTAGCAACTCATAAAACTAAAGATTTCCAACAAATGTTACAAAAATTAAACATCACTTCCAAATCCCTAATTGTAGTTACTCAAATGACAGAACAATTAGCTTTGGCTTCTCGCAATCTATCTTATATTACTTTAGAAACAGCTTCTCATGCAAGTGTTTATCAAATCCTTAATTGCAAACAATTAGTCCTAACTGCTGATGCTGTTAACTATTTTGAAGAGGTTTTAAAATAATGAATAAATACTATGATTTAGTTAAAGCACTAATCATTACTGAATTAACTAATAAATTGATCGAAAGACAAAATAAATACACTTTTAAAGTTGCCAAAACAGCTAATAAAGTAGAAATTAAAAAAGCTTTAGAAAGCATTTTTAAAGTAAAAGTTTTATCAGTTAACACTCGCAACGTTTTACCACAATTCAAAAGAAAAGGTAAATTCGAAGGCTATACTTCTGGTTATAAAAAAGCTATTTGTAAAGTAACTCCAGGACAAAAAATCGAAATCCTTGCTAACTAATAAACTCAAACCCAACCAAAACAACGATTAACGATTAAAAAAATACAAGGCAGGTATAAATTATGGCAATTAAAAAATATAAGCCTACTACAAATGGATGTCGTAATATGAGTGTTTCTGCTTTTTCAGAAATCACCACTCAAACTCCTGAAAAAAGATTATTGGTATCTCATAAAGACCAAGCCGGACGCAACAACCAAGGTAAAATTACAGTAAGACATCGTGGCGGCGGCGTTAAAAGGAAATACCGTTTAATTGATTTTAAAAGAAACAAAGATAACATTGTTGGCAAAGTAGCTACCATTGAATACGATCCAAACCGCAGTGCTAACATCGCTTTAATTCACTATGTAGACGGCGAAAAAAGATACATTCTTGCTCCTAAAGGACTTACAGTAGGGATGCAAATTGTCTCTGGTAAAGAAGCAGATATCAAAGTTGCCAATTGTCTTCCTTTAATGAATATTCCAGTAGGAACCACCGTTCATAACATTGAATTAAAACCAGGTAAAGGCGGACAAATTGCTCGTAGTGCTGGTTCTTTTTGTCAAATTATTAGTAGAGAAGACAAATACGTGCTATTACGTCTTCAATCAGGCGAAGTTCGCAAAGTTCTTGGAACTTGTCGTGCTACTATTGGAGAGATCGGCAACGAATCTTATAAACTAATTAATTACGGTAAAGCAGGCAAAAAACGTTTCTTAGGAATAAGACCAACAGTAAGAGGTTCTGCGATGAACCCGAACGATCACCCTCATGGTGGTGGTGAAGGTAGAGCTCCTATTGGACGCAAATCACCAATGACACCTTGGGGCAAAAAAGCTCGTGGGGTCAAAACTCGTGACCGTAAAAAAGCATCTAATGCTTTAATTATTAGACGTCGTACAAAATAAGGAGTTATTAATATGCCACGTTCAGTTAAAAAAGGACCTATTGTTGCTAGCCATCTATTAGCAAAAATAGAAAAACAAAAAAACTTAAAAAACAAAAAAGTGATCCAAACTTGGTCACGCAGTTCTACAATCACACCTATTTTTGTAGGACACAAAATCGCTGTTTATAACGGACGCGAACACATTCCAGTCTACATTACAGAAAACATGGTAGGACATAAGTTAGGTGAATTTTCCCCTACACGTACTTACCGCGGACACAACAAAAAAGACAAAAAAATGCAAAAAAAATAAAATAATGGGAAGGAATAACTATGGAAACCAAAAACGCCAAAGCGATTGCTAGAAAAGTTTCAATCGCCCCTCGAAAAGCACGTTTAGTTGTTGATTTAATTCGAGGAAAAAATATTGCACAAGCTCAAGCCATTTTAACTTTTACCCCTAAAGTAGCTGCTCCCGTTATTTTAAAACTTTTAAACAGTGCTGTTTCCAATGCTGTTAATAATTTAAAATTAAACCGCGAACAACTTTATGTTAAAGAAGTTTTTGTCAACGAAGGTTTGCGTTTAAAACGTATGTTTCCAAGAGCTAAAGGTTCTGGTGATATGATTAAAAAAAGAACCAGCCACATTACTTTAGTAATAACTTCTAGCACAAACTTGCAAACATCAAAGGAGGAAGAACAAAGTGGGTCAAAAAACTAATCCTAACGGCTTAAGATTAGGCATTATTAGAACTTGGGAATCTCAATGGTGTGTTAATGATAAAGAAATTCCTAATTTAATTAAAGAAGATTTTTTAATTCGTAAACTAATCAATAATTTTACTAAAAAAAGTGCTATCAGTCAAATTGACATTGAACGCCTAAAAGAAAAAAATAAAAACCGTATCACTATTTCTGTCCACACCGCTAAACCAGGCGTTATTATTGGAAAAGATGGCGATACACGCAACAAATTAGTTGACAAACTCAAAGAACTTACCCAAAAAGACGTTAATCTTAACGTGTTAGAAGTTAAAAACTCTGATAAAATTGCTTTATTAATTGCTCAAAATATGGCTGAACAACTAGAAAATCGTATGTTTTTCCGCCGTGTTCAAAAAATGGCAATCCAAAAAGCCCTAAAAGCTGGTGCCAAAGGAGTAAAAACTTTAATTTCTGGTCGTTTGGGCGGTGCTGAAATAGCTCGTAGCGAAGGACATGCCGAAGGCAGAGTTCCTCTACACACTCTAAGAGCAGACATCGATTACGCTGCTCTTGAAGCTCACACTACTTATGGAGTTTTAGGAATTAAAGTATGGATTTTCCACGGTGAAGTTTTACCAGGACAAACCATTCTAGACACTAGAAAACCGTTTACTTCGCAATCTTCTAACACTCCTAACAGACGCCCTCGCAATTTCAAAGGAGGCAACAATAATCATGTTAATGCCAAAAAGAACTAAATATCGTCGTCCTCACCGCGTTAGTTTTGAAGGCAAATCCAAAGGTAAAAACGTTATTGCCAACGGAAACCACGCTTTGGTTGCCAAAGAAGGTGCTTTTATCACTAACAAACAAATTGAAGCCGCTCGTATTGCAATAACACGTTACATGAAAAGAACAGGAAAAGTGTGGATCAACATTTTCCCACATCTATCCTTAACTAAAAAACCTTTAGAAGTAAGAATGGGTTCTGGTAAAGGTTCTCCTGAAGAATGGGTAGCTGTAGTAAAAACAGGTAAAGTTTTGTTCGAAGTTAAAGACACTACTAATTCTTCCAAAGTAGAAATGGAAGCTTTAAGACTTGCGTCTCACAAACTACCGATTAAAACTAAAATCGTTAAAAAAGGTGCTGAAGTATGAAAACTCAAGAAATTTTAAAATTAAATCCAGAAGAATTAGAAAACAAAGTAGACAAGTTAAAACAAGAACTGTTTGATTTGCGTTTTCAATTAGCTTTAGGCAAACTAACTAACACTGCCAAAATCAAAAAGCTTAAAAAAACCATTGCTCGCATCAAAACAATCCTAACCCAAAAAAGCAATCAACAAACAGCCACTACTCCAACTTTTGTCACTTCCACTGCCAAACCTGTTTTAGCAAATCAAAGCCCAACTCCACAACCAACTTCCCCTGATTTAGATGACACTGTAGAAACTATCAAGGAGGAACAACAATAATGCAACGCAATTTTAGAAAAACTTTCGTAGGTAAAGTAGTTTCAGATAAAATGGATAAAACCATTACTGTTATTGTTGATATTTACAAAAAAGACCCTTTATATGGCAAAAGAGTGAAACAATCGAAAAAATTCCACGTCCATGATGAAAATCAAGAAGCCAAACCAGGCGTTTTAGTTAATTTTATGGAAACAAGACCTCTTTCTAAAACTAAAAGATTTCGATTATTCAAAATTCTTTCCCATGCAAAGAGCGTAAAGTAAGGAGATTTTGATATGATTCAACGAGAAAGTCGTTTAGTTGTAGTTGACAACAGCGGTGCTAAAGAAGTTTTAGTTATTGGTATTTTAGGAGGCACTCGTCGTAGTCATGTAAATATCGGAGATATTGTATTAGTAACTGTTAAATCAGGTTCTGGTACAGTTAAAAAACATGACGTTCTAAAAGCTGTCATTGTACGCACCAAAAAAGGTCTAAGACGTAAAAATGGCTCTTACATTAAATTTGACGACAATGCTGTAGTGCTTTTAAAAGAAGATTTAAATATTATTGGCACCCGTATTTTTGGTCCAGTAGTTAGAGAATTGAGTGATAAGAAATTTTCCAAAATAGTTTCTTTAGCCCAATTAGTTTTGTAAGGAGAGACAACTCAATGCGTATTAAAGTAGGAGAAACAGTAGCTATTTTAGCTGGCAAAGATCGTTTTGTAACAGACGAATCAGGTAAAAAAATGACTAAAACAGGCAAAGTATTAAAAGTTTTTGCCAAAACTCAAAAAATTATTGTTGAAGGTGTCAACATCAAAACCAAACACCAACCCCCTTCCCAAAACGAAGAAAATGGCACCATCGTTAAACAAGAAGCTCCCATTCATGTTTCTAATGTAGCTTTAGTTTGCCCCCAAACACAAACTCCCACTAAAGTAGGAATTCGCATACAATCAGGTAAAAAAGTTCGTTATGCTAAAAAATCAAATCAAACATTAGACGAAAAAAATTAAGGAGGCTTTGCATCAATGTCAATGAAAAAAGAAAATACTCTAGACTATTCCAAAATCACTGCCACCTTAATGGAAACTTTTAATTATAAATCCGTTATGCAAGTCCCAAAAGTAGAAAAAGTTGTCATCAATATGGGCGTAGGCGATGCTATTTTTAATGTTAAAGTTTTGGATGATGTAGTAGAAGAATTAAAATTATTAAGTGGACAAAGCCCTGTTATCACTAAAGCCAAAAAAGCTATTTCTAATTTCAAATTACGTGAAGGCATGCCAATTGGAGCTAAAGTGACTTTAAGAGGAACCCGCAAAGAGGCGTTTTTATACAAACTAACTCGTTTAGTTTTCCCCCGCGTAAGAGATTTTAGAGGCATTTCTGGTAAATCTTTTGACGGCAGAGGTAATTACGCTCTAGGATTAAAAGAACAAATCGTTTTTCCAGAAATTAATATCGACAAAGTTAAAAAAATTCGTGGCATGGATATCATCATTGTAACTACTGCCAAAAATAACACTCAAGCCAAAAAGCTTTTAGAGCTTTATGGTATGCCGTTTAAAAATTAAAGGAACTATTACTTATGGCTAAAAAATCCAAAATCGTAAAAGATCAAAAACAAAGAGAGCTAGTTTTAAAATATGCCAAACTACGCTTAGAACTTAAAAAAAAAGCTGACTATGCTGGGTTGTCTCAAATTCCTGCCAAAGCATCACCTGTACGTTTAAAAAACAGAGATTCTATTGATGGAAGACCACGCGGATACATTCGTAAATTCGGCATTTCCCGCATTAATTTTAGGCATTTAGCTCATCAAGGTAAATTACCTGGAGTCAGAAAAACTAGTTGGTAAAGGTAAAAAGGAGGCTCAAACATGGTTATGACAGACCCTATTGCAGATATGCTGACACGCATTCGTAATGCCAATCAAATGTCACATTTAAAAGTGCTAGTACCTGCTTCTAAGTTAAAATTAGAAATTTTAGCAGTTTTAAAAAAAGAAGGTTTTATTAAAGATTTTTATCTACCTCAGTCATCTCGCGAAATAATTATTAGTTTGAAATATGCTCCCAACAAAGAAAGAGTTATTAAAGGCTTAAAAAGAGTTTCCAAACCAGGACTTAGAGTTTATGCATCAGCAGAACAAATTCCTAAAGTGCTCAACGGTTTAGGAGTTGCTTTAGTTTCTACTTCTAAAGGAATTCTAACAGACGCTCAAGCTCGCCTTTCTCAAGTTGGTGGCGAAGTTTTAGCTTATATTTGGTAATTAATTGCCAAATCAAAAGTAGTTAAAGTAGTTAAAGGAGATAAAGGAGAAAATTATGTCACGCGTAGGAAACAAAGCAATTGAAGTCCCTAATGCGGTTAAAGTTGATATCAAAGATAGAAATTTTATCTCAGTTGAAGGCCCTAAAGGCAAATTAGAATATCAATTCAATCACAGATTAACAATCACTAATGAAAACAAAGTCATCACAGTAAAACGCCCTAATGATGAAATTTTTATGAAAAAAATTCACGGCACCACTAGAGCCTTACTTTCCAATATGGTAGAAGGCGTAAGCAAAGGCTTTCAAAAAACCTTAAAAATTGTAGGGTTAGCTTATCGTGCTCAAATTAAAGATAAACAACTAATTTTATCTTTGGGTTTTTCTCATCCTGTAATCGTTGCCATTCCTGATAATCTAGAAGTGGTAGTTAACCAAAACACAGAAATTGTTATCAAAGGAATTGACAAACAACTTGTCGGTGAATTTGCTGCCAAAAATGTAAAACTACGTAAACCAGAACCTTACAAAGGTAAAGGAATCCGCTACGTAGGACAATACGTTAGACAAAAAGCTGGGAAAAGCGCTAAAAAAACAAGAAAGGACTAAAAATAAGTTATGATAACCAAACAATCCTCTAACGTGCTTCGTAAAAAACGTCATCTTCGCCTTAGAAAAATTGTTTCAGGCACATCACAAAGGCCACGTTTAAATGTTTTTAGATCTAATAAATTTCTTTATGTGCAAATAATTGATGACACCCAACAAACAACTCTATGCAGCGCTAATAGCAAAGAAGCCAATGTTTTGGGATCCAACATCAAAGCCGCTGAAGCAGTAGGCGCTCTTATCGCTAAAAAAGCCTTAGCCCAAGGCATTAAAAATGTTGTTTTTGATAGATCAGGGTATTTGTATCACGGCAAAATCAAAGCCTTAGCTGATGCTTGTCGTAAATCAGGCTTACAGTTTTAAAGGAGAAAAGCAAAATGAAAGCAATAAAGAAAGAATTTAACAAAAAAGCCCCTCTTTTAGAAGAAAAAGTTGTTAAAATCAATCGTATTACTAAAGTAGTTAAAGGCGGTGCTCGTTTTCGTTTTTCTGCTTTGGTAGTTGTTGGCGATAAAAAAGGGCAAATTGGTTTCGCCACCGCTAAAGCTAAAGAAATTGTAGAAGCCATTAAAAAAGCTTTAGAAAAAGCCAAAAAACAATTAGTTCGCATTCCTATTACAGGAACTACTATTCCTCATGACACTATTGGACGTTTTGGAGCGTCTAAGTTTTTTCTAAAACCAGCTTCCAAAGGAACTGGAATTGTTGCTGGAGGAAAAGCTGCTAGAACTATTTTAGAATTAGTAGGCATTAATGATGTTCTTACTAAAACTTTTGGTTCACGCACCTCTATTAACGTAATAAGAGCAGTAATGGATGGATTACAAAGTTTACGCACTAAAGAAGAAGTAGCTAAATTAAGAGGCATCACTTTAGCGAAAAAAGAACAATGAAATTAAAAATTACTCTTACCAAAAGCCTTATTGCTTGTCGTGTTAATCAAATTAAAACCGCTCACTGTTTAGGTTTGAAAAAAATTAACAATCAAGTTATTAAAGATGACACTCCAGCCATCCATGGAATGATTAAAACCATCAGTCATCTTGTTGTAGTTGAAAAAGTTTCTGATACAAAGGAGCAAAAATAATGTTACACACACTAAAACCAGTCACTAATGCTCGTAAATCCACTAAACGTTTAGGACGTGGACCTGGTAGTGGTACTGGTAAAACTTCTGGTAAAGGACACAAAGGACAATTAGCACGTTCAGGAAAAACTTTGCGTCCCGGCTTTGAAGGCGGACAAATCCCTTTTTTTCAAAGAATTCCTAAAAGAGGATTTCACAACTTTGCCCAAAAAAGATACGCCCTTCTTAACCTTAAAACTCTAGAAACCTTTCCTCAAGATACCGTTGTCACTCCTCAATTATTGTTAGAAAAAAAAATAATTAAAGACCAATTATGTGGTATTAAAGTTTTGGCGCAAGGAACTCTCACTAAAAAATTAGTCGTAAAAGCTTCAAAATTCTCCAAACAAGCTCAAGCAGCCATTTTAGCAGTTGGTGGAAATATAGAGGTAATTTAAAGATGAAACGTCAATTAAAATTAGTTTTAGGCAATCGTAAATTAATGTTTCAAATCTTTTTTACTTTATTTATTATTTC
Source organism: 'Catharanthus roseus' aster yellows phytoplasma (assembly GCF_004214875.1). Taxonomy (NCBI): domain Bacteria; kingdom Bacillati; phylum Mycoplasmatota; class Mollicutes; order Acholeplasmatales; family Acholeplasmataceae; genus Candidatus Phytoplasma; species 'Catharanthus roseus' aster yellows phytoplasma. The sequence continues at coordinate 411,268 of NZ_CP035949.1, read as the reverse complement.
TATTGTTTGTTTAGGAACTTCTTGGCCTCTTCCTTTTATTAATACTAAATCCCTTGATTTGTCCAAACTTTTTGGGGTTTTTTCCATAAATGCTGGTACTCTTTTTGGATTGGGAATCACTCCTTACATCACTGCTTCCATTGTAGTGCAATTTTTGCAAAAACTTCTTCCTATTTGTCGCGAATGGAAAGACCAAGGACAAATGGGCAAACGCAAACTTAATCTTTTAACACGTAGTCTTGCCTTATTGTTTGCTTTTGGGCAATCTTTTGCTTTTTTGAACAGTTATTCAAAACTTTTTGTCACATCAATAAGTACAAGCCAACTGTTTTTGTTAGCTTTAATTGCTACTGCAGGAGTTGCTATTTTAATTTGGTTTGCTGACCTTATCAATTCCAAAGGTATTGGAAACGGGACTTCTATTTTAATTGTTGTTTCGATGAGCCACAGTCTAATTAATCTATTTGTAAATCTGAACGAATCATATTTATCTCAAAAAAATTTTTTAACTTTGAAAACTTTTAATTTTGCATGTATTGTTCTTTTACTTCTCTTATTTTTAATTTTTACTGTAGTTGTGCAAATAACATCTTTAAAAATACCTATCAATTATGCGCGCAATCAAGTGCAAGGAAAAAGCTACATTCCATTAAAAATTAATAGTGCAGGAGTTATGCCAGTTATTTTGGCATCTGCTTTATTGCAACCTTTCCAGATGTTATCAGGAGTTATTGGGAATACAAAATTTACAGAAGTAGTAGATTTTTTTGCCAAAACTAACTTTCCTGGAAACCAAATTAACTTTTTTGCCATAGGCTTTTTAGTCTTGTTAGTAATTGTTTTTTCTTTCTTTTCTGCTTTTATGAATGTCAATCCTGAAGATATTTCAGAACATTTATCCAAACAAGATGCCTATATTGCAGGTTTAAGACCAGGTGAACAAACTACTCGTTATTTAGCTAATACCTTATTTAAAATCACCGTTTTAGGAACTGTTTTTATTGCTGCTCTTGTTGTAACACCTATTCTTATGGAACATTTTTTAGGTTTGAAAGATATGAAATTAGGAGGAACCAGTTTGCTTATTATTGTTAGTGTAGCCCTTGAAACTATCCAACGCATCAAAGCTACTGCCAACAAAAAAGAATATCAAAAATTATTTTAATTAAGCAAACAAGACAATATGATACTAATATTATTAGGACCGCCCGGAATTGGTAAAGGGACTCAAGCTTCTGTTTTATCAGATATTTTAAAAATTAACCACATTGCAACAGGCGATATTTTTCGTAAAAATTTTAAAGAAAATACTGAATTAGGCATTTTAAGTAAAAAATTTATTGCTCAAGGACTTTTAGTTCCTGACGACATTACTAACCAAATGATAGCTGATTACTTGTCTAAGGACATCGCTACTAAAGATTTTTTATTAGACGGTTTTCCCCGCAATGTTTTGCAAGCTCGTTTTTTGGATGATTTTTTCAAAAACTCTCGTTTATTTTTAACTAAAGTCATCTATTTTAACGCTGGTACCCAAGATTTAATGAAAAGAATTGTAGGACGCAGAATTTGTCCCGAATGTGGTAAGGTTTATCACATCGAAAACATTCCTCCCAAAACCCCAGGTATTTGTGACAAAGACCAAAAAACCTTAATTCAAAGAGAAGATGACAAACCAGAAACCTTCCTTAAACGCCTCAAAGTGTTTAATCAAGAAACATTGCCATTAGTGCAATATTATCGCGAACAAAATCAACTTTTTGAAGTAGATGGTATGCAAAACATCGACCAAGTTACTAAAATTATTTTAGAAGTTTTAGAAACAGACCGCAAATGATTTCCATCAAAACTCCTCATGAAATTGCTATCATGAAACAAGCAGGAAAAATCATTAACGAAGCCCACAGATTGCTTGCTTCCTTTGTTATTCCAGGAATGTCAACTTTTGATCTAGATTTATTAGCTAAGAATTTTTATCAAAAAAAAGATGTTATTTCTGCTTTTAAAGGTTACAACGGATTTCCCAAATATATTTGTGCCTCAGTTAATGAAGTGGTAGTTCACGGCATTCCTTCCAAAAAAACCATCCTTAAACAAGGTGATATCATTACCTTAGATTTAGGAATTAACTATCAAGGTTATTATGTTGATTGTGCTTATTCTTATGCTGTAGGAACTGTTTGCCAAACTACTCACAACTTGCTTGCACTTACTCAAAAAGCCTTATTTCAAGGTCTTTTGCAAATTAAACCCCAAAATCATTTTTCTGACATTTCTCATGCCATTGAACTTTTTGCCAAAAACAATAATTTAGGCATCGTAGAAGAATTTACCGGACATGGTATTGGTACATCTTTGCACGAAGAACCCTATATTCCTAATTTTGGCAAACCCCACGAAGGCGCAATCCTACAACCAGGAATGACTTTTTGTGTAGAACCCATGCTTACTTTAGGAAATCCCGAAATTGCTATTTTGCAAGATAATTGGACTGTAGTTACCACAGACAAAAGCCTAAGTGCTCATTTTGAACACACAGTTTTAGTAACTCCTACAGGATACGAAATACTTGCATAATATGTTTTTCATTTTACCAAATTACATCACAACCACCCCCAAACCCAGAAATCAAAATTAAAGGAATCACTTTGAATGTCAAAAAACAATTTAAACGAAACTGAATCCAAAATTGAAATCGAAGCTAAAGTTGTTGAATTATTATCAAATGATAAATTTAAAGTAGAGCTTCCAAATAAAAAAACGATTATCGCTTATGTTTCTGGTAAAATACGTATCAACAACATACGCATTTTACCTGGTGATAAAGTAAGAATTGAATTATCACCATACGACCCTACACAAGCACGAATCACTTATCGTTTTAAGTAAGGAGAAAAGATTATGAAAGTTAGAGCTTCAGTTAAAAAACGCAGTGAAGATGATATTATTGTTCGTCGTAAAGGACGCATTTATGTTATCAATAAAAAAAATCGTAGACACAATCAAAGACAAGGATAAAAGGAGATATTTATGGCGCGAATTGCAGGAATAGATATTCCAAGCGACAAAAGAGTAGTAATTGCACTAACTTATATTTATGGTTTAGGCAATAAATTATCTCATAAAATTTTAAACGAGTTAAACATTGACCAAAATATTAGAGTTAAAAATTTAACCGAACAGCAATTATCATCTTTACGTAGTGAAATTACTAAATACAACGTAGAAGGCGACCTAAGACGTGAAGTTACTTTAAATATTAAGCGTTTAATGGAAATTGGAGCTTACAGAGGGCTACGCCACCGTAAAGGATTGCCTGTAAGAGGACAAAAAACCAGAAACAATGCTCACACTGTTAAAGGTAAACCTAAAGCAATTGCTGGTAAGAAAAAATAATAAAATTAACTAAATAATAAAAATAATAAAGGAGAAAGGCATTGGCAAGAAAAAAAACTACCAAACGCAAAGTTAAAAAAAATGTTCCTTTAGGAATTGCACATATTCATACCACTTTTAACAACACTATCGTTACTATCACTGATCTTAACGGTAATGCTGTTACTTGGAGTAGTGCAGGTGCTTTGGGTTTTAAAGGAAGTCGTAAATCAACTCCCTTTGCAGCACAATTAGCCGCTGAAGCAGTTGCCAAAGCAGCGATGGAACACGGAATGGTTAAAGTAGAAACTTTCATTACAGGACCAGGTCCCGGAAGAGAATCAGCTATCCGTTCTTTGCAAGCAGCAGGATTAGAAATTACTGCTATTAAAGATGTTACTGCAGTACCACATAATGGTTGTCGACCGCCAAAACCTCCTAGAGGATAATAATCTTGTTCGACATTTCAAGGAGTAATTATGAAAAATATTAAATTTATTAAACCTTTTTTTGTTGAAGAAATTGATGAAAATCCCATTTCTGGGAAATTCACCATTAAACCTTTAGAAAGAGGATACGGCATTACTGTAGGAAACGCTCTAAGAAGAGTTTTGTTATCTTCTTTGCCTGGTACTGCTATTGTAAATGTTAAAATTCAAGGAGTAGAACAAGAATTTACCACTATTCCTGGCGTTTATGAAGATGTCATGACAATTATTTTAAATTTAAAAAAAATTGTTTTTGCCGTAGACGACGAATCAGATGATTTTGAAGAAAAACTAGAACTAATTGCCAAAGGACCACAACACCTAACTGCTTCTTCTTTCGAACTGCCTGCAGGAGTTAAAATCATCAACCCCGATCATTACATTACCACCCTTTCTGATGATGTTTGCTTTCATATGACAGTTACCATTAAAAAAGGCATTGGTTATGTTGGCGCCAAAGACAACAAAGTTCACGGCGAAAATCAAGTAGGCGTTATTGCAATTGATTCTTTATTTACTCCTGTTGTCAATGTTTCTTATCAAGTAGAAAAAAAATTAGGCAACAAAGACGAATTAACTATTGAAATTACCACTAACGGCGCTCTTTTAGCTAAAGAAGCTTTAGCAACTGCAGCTAGCATTTTAGTAGATCATTTTAATGTTTTAGTAGAATTAAGCCAAAAACCTGCTCATGTAGAATTTGTTTCTGAATCTAAAAAAGAAGCTCACAATTACGTACTAGATTTAGAAATTGAACAACTAGATTTATCTGTAAGGCTTTTTAACAGTCTTAAAAGAGCAGGGATTGACACAGTTGCTGCTTTAGTAAAATTAAGTGAAAAAGAAGTTGTCAAACTTAAAAGCTTAGGACGAAAATCTTTCCAAGAATTAAAAGATAAATTTTTAGAATACGGTTTAGAATTCAATGATTATCTTAAAGAAGCTTTGCATCACAGCGTTGAAGAAGACAAAGACAAACATTAAAACTAAAAAACACATTAGAAAATAGAAAGGACAGATAAATTTTATGCCTTTTAGCAAATTAGGACGCAATAAATCTCAAAGAAGAGCTTTGTTAAGAACTTTAATGACTGATTTAATTGTGCAAGAAAAAATTATGATAACTGAATCCAAAGCTAAAGAATTACAAAAATTAGCTGATAAAATGGTTACTTTATCTAAAAAAAATACTTTGCATACTAGACGCCAAGCCAAAAGACATCTTTTTGATGAAAAAATCAACGATGATACTACAGTTTTGCAAAAACTATTTAAAGATATCTCCTCTAAATATCTTGATCGTCAAGGTGGATATACTAGAGTTATTAAAACTGTTCCTCGTCGTGGTGATGGTGCTCCAATGGCAATTATTGCTTTTGTTTAATAACAATTAACCGAGAATTTTTAGGTTCTTGCTCAAAAACTTAAATTATCAAAACCTTCTTATCTTAAGGATTAAGGAGGTTTTTTAATATTAACCCCTTTTTTTCTTCACTCCTTATTTCTCATTTTAAATTTTTAATAAATATTTTGTAGTTACACAAGGAGGCATTTTTGCAACACTTTTTTTATAAATTAATTTTAAGCTATGATGGCACTTGTTATTATGGATATCAAAAACAACCTCAAAAAATAACCGTGCAACAAACTTTTGAAAAAGCTTTAAAAAAAATGACCCATCAAAACATCCCTACTTTTGCAGCTAGTAGAACCGATAAAGGAGTCCATTCCCAAGGGCAAACCCTCCATTTCCAAACCACTTTTTTTCTAAAACCCACACATTTCCAAAAAACTCTTAATTATTTTTTGCCTCCTGATATTAGAGTTAGACAAATGAATTTTGCCACTCCTAATTTTCATGCTCGTTATTCAGCGAAATCAAAAATTTATCAATATGTTTTTTCCAAAAAACCTCTCAACGCTTTTAACCATCATTTTCAAATTTTTGCTGACAAACTTGATTTTGATAAAATCACCAAAGCCCTAAAATTTATTGAAGGCACCCATAATTTTTTTGCTTTTACTAGTGAGACCCAACCTAAAAATTTTTCTAAAACCATTTTTCAAGCCTTTCTCAAAGAAACTTTACACAAATATATTTTAGTTTTTCATGGAAACGGTTTTTTAAAATATATGATTCGTTTTTTGGTAGGAATTTTAATTGAAATTGGTAAAAATAAATTTTCTTTGGAACAATTTCAAGCGATGTTATTAGGCAACACAACTAAAAAAGCCACCCTTTTGGCTCCTGCTAAAGCCTTAGTTTTAAAAAAAATTTTTTATTGATTTTGTGACAATAAATAAAAATACACAAAAAGGAGAATTTATACTAAATGTTTATTTCTTTTGAAGGTTGTGAAGGCACCGGAAAAACCACCCATTCGCGTTATTTATTTGAAAAATTAAGTAAAAAATATTCGTGTGTTTTAACCAAAGAACCTGGTGGCGGTTTATTTAATGAAGTAATTAGAAATATTTTGTTGCATTCTTCTAACAAACAAATAGATTTCCACACTGAGGCTTTGTTATTTGCAGCAGATAGAGCAGAACATTTAAGCAAATTAATTATTCCTGCTTTACAACAAAACAAAATAGTTATTTGTGATCGTTATTTAGATTCGACTATAGCTTATCAAGTTTATGCTCGCGGTTTAAGTCAAGATTTTGTTTTAAATATTAATAATTTTGCTCTAAATTACATGCCTAACATTACTTTTTATCTAGATTTAGACCCTAAAATAGGCATTCAAAGAGTCAAACAATTTAGACCTAAAGAAATTAATTCGTTTGATTTGCAAAAACTGTCTTTTCATAAAAAAGTACGCAAAGGCTACCTTGACCTTTGTCAAAAAGACCAACAAAAAAGAATTTTTTTAATTGATGCAAGCAAGCCCTTGGAAAACATTTATAACATCATTGAACAAAAACTCAAAGAAGTCTTTCAAATAGAATTATGAACAAAACCCAATCTTTGTTAGCCAAATTTAACCAAATTATCCAAAATAATAAACTCGCTCATCTTTATTTAGTTGTTGGCTCCACTCTTTCCCAACAAAAATTATTTGTTTTAGAACTTGCCTATCGTATTTTCAAACCTCATGACCTTCATCTTTTGACAAAAGATACCTTACTTAATTCGCAATACCCCAATTTTTATTATTTAACCAAACAAAACCATCTTTTTACCAAAGAACAAATTTTGCAATTTCAAAAAAACTTTTTGCAAACTTCTTTATTCGGAACCCAAAGAATTTATGTAATTGAAGAAATAGAAAAGATAACTACCCAAACTTCCAACAGTTTATTGCATTTTTTTGAAAATCCTTCCAACAACAATACTATAGGTTTTTTATTAACAAATAATTTAGAACAAGTTTTACCAACCATAGTTTCTCGTTGTCAAATTATTAATATCTCTGATACTGTGGATGCAAAATCAAAAAATTTAGACTCTAAAACCAAATCCCAAATAGATGCTTTTGATTTTTCCTTAAGTAATTTAATAAATAAAAATTCCGATCAAATGGATTTATTTATTGCCAGCGATTATTATCAAAATTTTAAACAATTTTTTTTGGATTTTCTTATTCAATTCCCAAAAACAATTTCATTAAAATTAGCAGTTTTTGCCTCTCCTCTTCTTGCAAAACTTATCTCTTATCCTCATTTTTTAAATGATTTTTTATCAGTGTTATTACGTTTTTTTTCTGATATTTTATATGAAAAAACACCTAACTCCAAAACACCCATTTATTTTTCCAAAACACAAATTTTAACAAATCCAGAATATCAAAAATACTATCAAACCCTACCCCTTCCAACCACTTTTAATATTTTAAAAATTATTCACCAAATTTACAAAAAAAAATATATATTATCTAATCAAGAAAATCTTTTCATGGCTTTGTTAATTCAATTAGAAGCCCAAAGACTTTCATTTTAAATCTTTAAAAATTTGCACACACCCAAACCAAACAAATAAGGTAAAAAATATGTTATTTCAACAACAAAGTTTTTGCAATGCCAAACCTACTTTATATTTGGTAGCAACTCCCATAGGCAATTTAGAAGACATCACCTTAAGAGCACTTGCCACTTTAAAAGAAGTTTTTTTAATTTTAGCAGAAGATACTAGAAGAGCCAAAAAACTTTTACACACTTATCAAATCCAAACACCTTTACTTTCTTATTATGAACACAATCAAACAAGAAGGCTACCTCAAATTTTAGAACTTTTATCACAAGGAAAAAATATTGCCTTAATTAGTGATGCAGGCACTCCTCTTATTAGCGATCCTGGGTTTTCTTTGGTTTGTGAAGTGCAAAAACATGGTTTTAATGTGGTAGCGATTCCAGGAGTATCTGCTTTTTTAACTGCTTTTATGACTTCTGCCATCCCCTCACCTTTTATCTTTTTGGCTTTTTTACCCCGTTTGTCTCAAGCTTTGGAAAAATATTTACTCCAATATAAAAACGCCTCAGAAAGCCTTGTTATTTACGAATCTCCTCATAGAATTAAAAAGACTTTACTTTTAATACATAAATTATATGGTAATAGAAAAATTTCTTTAGCGCGCGAATTGACTAAAAAATTCGAAACCATTATCAATGGCAATCTTGATTCTATTTTAGAATTTGATTTAATTAATAAGGGCGAATATGTCATTGTTGTTGCAGGCAACCCCAACCCCAACGAACATTTGCTTGCTCTAAGCATAAACGATCACGTTCTTTTTTACCTTAAATTAGGCTTTAACGAAAAAGAGGCTTTTAGCAAAGTTGCTCAAGAAAGAAACATTACCAAAAAAGAAATTTATCACCAATACAAAATCAAAAACCCCCAATCTTGATTTGATTTCCCAAACCACATGCAGATTTTTCCCAACAAACCACAATTAAAAAATATTTTTGTCACCATTTATTTAAGGAGTTTTATGAAAACAACCCCCAACCAAAAACCTAAATTTTTTCTTTCCACAGCAATTGCCTATGCTTCTGGCATTCCGCACATTGGAAACGTTTACGAATCTATTTTAGCTGATGCCATTGCTCGTTTCAAACGCCTAGAAGGATTTGATGTTTTGTTTCAAACAGGAACCGATGAACACGGACAAAAAATTGCTGCCAAAGCTTTGCAACAAGGCAAAAATCCCCAAGAATACGTAGACCAAATATCTTTGGAAATTAAAAGAATTTATGATTTAATGCAAGTAAGTTACGATAAATTTGTAAAAACTACCAATCCCCACCACAAACAAACAGTTCAAGCCATCTTTTACAAGTTATGGCAACAAGGAGATATTTATTTAGGAAAATATCAAGGGCTTTATTCAGTTGCTGAAGAATCTTATGTGTCTGCCAAAGATTTAATTGATGGAAAAACTTTTAATGGTGAAACTCCTATTTTAATCAGCGAAGAAACTTATTTTTTTAAGCTTTCCAAATATCAAGCCCAGTTATTGCAATATTTAGAAAACAATCCCTCCTTAATTAAACCTGATGCCCAAAGAAAAGAGCTGTTAAATTTATTAAAAGAACCATTAGCAGATTTGTCTGTTTCTAGAACTTCTTTCAAGTGGGGAATTCCCGTTCCTTTTGATCCCAAACACGTTATTTATGTTTGGATTGATGCTCTAAGCAATTATCTAACCGGACTAGACTACAATCCTACATCCAAAAATAGTCAGTTTAATCGATATTGGCCCTGTGATATGCATGTTATTGGTAAAGATATTTTAAGGTTTCACCTTATCTACTGGCCTATTTTATTGATGGCACTTGAAATTTCACTACCCAAACAGTTTTTAACCCATCCATGGATTTTGTTTGATAAAAATAAAATGTCTAAATCTAAAGGTAACGTTTTGTACGTTGATGATTTATTAAAATATTTTCCGATGGATTCCATTCGTTATTTTGTTCTATCAGAAATTCCTTATGCTCAAGATGGTAATATCACTTATGAATTGTTAGTAGAAAGGCACAATAGTGACCTAGCTAATGTTTTGGGAAATTTAGTTCATAGAGTTTTTGGGATGGTAAAAAGTTATCGCCAAAATAATTTATCCAAAACTTTAATTACAACTAATTTAGATCCCAAATTTGATTTATCCAAACAAGCTTTAGCAACTCTTCCTTTGGTTCGTCTCAAAATGCAAGATTGTAAAGTAGGAGATGCCTTGAAAGAAATTATGAATTTGGCTCGTTTTGCTAATAAATACATTGATTTTGTAGAACCTTGGAATTTATTTAAAAATCCTGAAAAACAACAACTATTAGACCACACACTATATTCTTTGGTAGAAACTTTAAGGTTTTTAGGAGTTTTATTGCAACCTTTTTTACCTCAAACTGCTCATAAAATTTTAACTCAACTCAAAAACTCAGATATTACTTTTGAAAGTTTAGATACTTTCGGGCTTCTTTCAAGTCAAAAATTAGATAATTATCATATTTTATTTAATCGTTTGGAAATTGATGAAGTTTTACCTAGATAATTAAATTATTAACACACAATAATTTTATTTATTTTAATGAGTTTGCACTTTTTTAAAACTTCTTTATATTATTACATTTATATGTTCACATTTAAAATAATTAATTCATAATTAATTTTAATTTCTCGAAGAATGGGTATGGCTCCAATGATTATAATTTTAAAAAAGAACTTTTTGCGATGTTGCCTGATCCTTTTTATAATATCTTTTTGGAATTATTTTCTTTTTGCAAATTTAATGGTAAAAGGGACAATACCCAAAAAAACTAATCCAGAAAAAGAATCCGAACAACCACAATCACACGGATTTTGAGCCAATCTCAAGTGAAACTAAATTTAATGATGTGGCAGGGATGGAAGAAGAAAAGCAACTTCTCCAACGTTTTATTGATTTTTTAAAAGAACCTAAAAAATATCATGAAGCAGGAGCCAAAATTCCTAAAGGAATTTTGTTTTATGGACCTCCAGGAACAGGAAAAACCTTACTTGCAAAAGCTCTTGCAGGCGAATCAGACGCATCCTTTTATGCTTTTAGTGGTACTGATTTTTTGCAAAGAATTCATGGTGATGGTGCTAAAAAAGTAAGAGATTTGTTTGAAAAAACAAAAACCCATAAAACAAGCATTATTTTTATTGATGAAATTGATTCTTTTGGTATTGCTAGAAACAATAGCCAAAAAGAAAAAGAAATAACTACAGAATTATTAAATCAAATGGATGGGATTAAATCCAAAGATAATGAAAATAATGTCATTGTGATAGCTGCTACTAACAGAGTAGAATCTCTAGATTCTGCCTTGCTTCGTCCAGGACGTTTTGTTTATGTAGTTAATGTTTTGTTCCCTGACCTTAAAGCAAGAAAAGCTATTTTAAAATTATGTGCTAAAAGCAAACAAATAGCTGATGAGGATATTAATTTAGAACAATTATCCCTAGAAACCCAAGGATTAAGTGGTGCTCAACTCAAAGCCATTTTAAATGAGGCTTCAATGCTTCAAGCAGAAAAAAACAAAGAACAAGAATTGCAAAAAATTTCTTCTGAAACAATTATTCAAGCTAAAGAAAACGTTTTATTAGGGATAACAAATTCTTCCAAAACATATAATCACAAAGAAAAAGAAATTGTTGCTACTCATGCAGCTGCTAAAATAATTATCAGCCAAGTCAAAAACACTCATTTTTTAAGTTCGGTTTCTTTAATTCCACGCTCTTCGGATAAAATATTGACTTTATTTGCTAAAGAACAGACCCCTAATATTTTATTAAAAGAAATTTTCATCCAAGAAATTACCGTTCTTTTAGCAGGAAAAGTTGCTGAAGAAGTGATTTGCGAAAAAACTATTGATAAAGCTTGTTCTGATTTTGTTGAGGCTTTCCACAAATCCCAAGAACTAACACGCTTTTTTGGTTATAATTCGATATCAGTTAAAGATAAAGAAGATTTACAAAGAGATATTTTAAAAAAATGTTTTTCTTATGCCAAAGCTTTAGTGAAATTAAATGAACCTTTAATTAAAGAATTGTCTCAAAAATTACAAGAACAAAATATCACTCCAATGCCACAAATTAAAGAATTTTTACAAAACAAACAAATAAAAGATATGAAAGAAATTAAAATTCAACCATTCCAACCTGCAAAAGGTTTTAACAAAACTACTATTTGGCATTTTATTTTCACTTTGATTTTTTGTCCTTTTTCTTTTATTTATTATCAACAATTTTAATTTTTAAAACCATTTATTGGTTGTTTGCTATTCCTAAAAATTATTTTATTTTCAAGAAAAAAATTATCACCCCTTTTTTAATTGTGGTAAGTTTGATGTTTTCTATTTTGTTGTTTTCTTTTGATTGCTATCATCATTTGCCTTTTATAAATGCCACTTCCAACATTACTGTTTCTGATTTATTGAATAAAATTGATAATTATAAAAACAAAAAAATTACTTATGTTGCTAAAAATAGTTGGCTGGAAGGTTTTTATTACTATATCAAATTAATTGATAAAAACGGAGTCCCTTTTTATTGCGAACTAAAACCTATTTCTCAAAACATTTTGGAACAAAAAATAGCTTCTCTTAAATACAAAGATTTTATTTTCCAAGAAGAAAAATATTTTGATTGGGTAAACTTATTAATTAAAATAATCCTTTCTTTGTCTTCATTTGTTTTTTTGCTTTATTGTTGCCTTAACATTAAATGGATTAGAAAATAATTCTCAAATGAACAAATTTCCAAAAAAATATGATTCATAAAAATGCATTTTTTCATTTTGTTTTAAAAATTAAAATAACTAAAACATATCTTTATTAATTAACATTTTTTAAATTATAATAAATGGTGTATGCCAAAACCCAAACCCCAAAAAAACAAAAGGAGTTTTAAATATAATGAGTAATTTAATGAATTATCAAGGACAAGATTTTAAAACCATAACTGCCACACAACAATTGGTAGTTGTTGATTTTTTTGCTACATGGTGTCCTCCATGTCAAAGATTATTGCCTGTTTTGGATGAAGTTTGCCTTTTAGAAAAAGACATTCTTTTTTACAAAGTAGACGTTGATTTTTTTAGACAATTAGCATTAGAAAAAGGCGTTTCTGGTTTCCCCACACTTATTTTATACAAAGATAAAAAAGAATTAGCAAGACATAGTGGGTTTCTAAATAAAGAAGATTTGCTTAAATTTTTACATTCTTATAAATAATTTTACCACAAACCGAAAGCAAAATCAAACGTTATGAACGGATTTTTTTTAGTCAACAAACCAGAAAAGATGACATCACATGATGTAGTTTTTCAAATTAAAAAAAAATTTCATTTTGACAAAGTAGGACACACAGGAACTCTTGATCCTTTAGCCTCAGGACTTTTAATTATTTGTGTGGGTAAAGCCACTAAACTGGCTTTTTTGTTCGATAAACTACCAAAAACTTATCAAGGAACCTTTCTTTTTAATAAACATTATGATACTTTGGATGTGACAGGTAAATTGTTGGATACCAAAAACACCCCTTTAACTGATTGTACCATCCAAAAAAGTTTTGCATCTTTTCATCAAAAAAAGTATTTGCAAATGCCTCCTATGTTTTCAGCAGTTAAAATTAAAGGAAAAAAAATGTATCGTTTAGCACGCAAAAATCAAGTTGTAGATATTCCTCCAAGAGAAGTTTTTATTCATCATTTTGAAAAAACATCTTTGCTTTGTCGCGACCAAGTAGATTTTTTGGCACATGTTTCCAAAGGAACTTATATTAGAAGTCTTGCGCGCGATTTAGCTTTGCAATTAAATACTTATGGTGCTCTTCTTCGTTTGCAAAGAACTGCAATTGGCACGCATTTATTACAAAACGCTAAAAATATTGAAAATTTAGAACTCAATGATTTGATTTTGGATAGTACTTTTTTTGCTGCTTACGATGAACTTATTTTAAATGATTATTTAATTAAGTTAGTAAAAAACGGCACTCATTTAGACCAAAGACAAATAACTACTAAAAAACCTTTTATAGTTAAAGATAGTAATAAAAATTTTGTTGCTTATTATGATACCTTGGATGAAAATAAATACTATCCGCGTTATTTTTTTTAATTTGCAATATTTTTAATTATTAAATATTAGAAAAACAAAAGACATTTTTGAACAATATTTTAATAATAAGTTTTTAAACATCAAACCACACAATCAAGTAAGGAAGGATTGGAAAATAATGCAAAGATTACAAAAAGTTTTGGCTTATGCAAATGTGGCATCTAGAAGAAAAGCAGAAATTTTAATTTTGAAAAAACGCATTAAAGTTAATGGCAAAATTATTTCTGAATTAGGAACCAAAGTATCTTCCAGCGACATTATAACTTTGGATGACAAACCGATCACCAAAACCACTTATTCTTATTTTTTGCTCAACAAGCCCAATGGATTTCTTTCCACTGCCAAAGACAATAAAAAACGCCCTACTGTTTTGGATTTAATCGAAGAAGCAAGCATACAAAGATTATATCCGATAGGACGCCTTGATTTTAATACTACAGGACTACTTTTAATTACTAATGACGGCGATCTTACTCAAAAATTAACCCATCCTTCCTTTTGTATTCCTAAAGAATATCATGTTAAAATTAATGCTTGTTTGCAAAAAAAAGACCTTGCCACATTCCGCAAAGGAATTATCATTGATAAAAATTATTTGGCTGTTTGTAAAGAAATTGATATTTTGAAAAGTTCTTATACACCCAAACCTTCTACTTGGTTAAAGCTAGTAATAACTGAAGGAAAAAACAGGCAAGTTCGTAAAATGATGCAAGCTTTAGGCTATCAAGTTTTAAAGCTAAAACGTTATCGTTATTCTTTTTTAACTATTGAAAATCTCACAATAGGTGCTTATCGACCTTTAAAAATTCATGAAATTAAAAAATTAAAAACCTTAACTACTCAAATACCGCATTAATTTAGTAAATTTAAGATCACTATAAGGAGTTAGTTATATATGCATATGAAAAGTTTTAAAATCGCCATTGATGGTCCGGCAGGTTCTGGCAAAAGCACTATTAGTAAAAAGTTGTCCCAAAAATTAGGTTGGAATCACATCGATACTGGAGCAATGTTTCGGGCATTAACTTTATATTTGTTAGAAAATGAAGTTTCATGGAATCATGAAAAAAGTCTTAATCAAGCTTTAGATAAAATCAATCTTTCTTATTCTTGTAATAAAATTTTTCTTAATCAAGAAGACGTTTCTTTAAAAATTAAGTCTTTGGACGTCGAAAAACATGTCTCTTCAGTAGCTTTAATTCCTGCTGTAAGAACTAAATTATTGAAATTGCAAAAAGAAATTTGTGCCAATACTCCTAATTTAATTATGGATGGAAGAGATATTGGAACAGTTGTAATGCCAGATGCTAATTTAAAAATTTTTCTTACTGCCAACATTACTAAAAGAGCTTTGAGAAAACAACAAGAAGATGCCCAAAAAGGAAAAATCACAGACATTGCTCAAATTATGAAACAACTCAAGGAACGCGATCATAAAGATTATCATCGCCAACTTGCTCCCTTATCTAAAGCTTTAGATGCCATTTTACTAGATACTACCGAATTATCAATTGATGAAGTAATTGCCAAAATTATTGCCTTAATTGATAAAAAAAGGAGAACTTAAATGTCTTTTAAAATTGCTATTGTGGGTCGTCCTAATGTTGGCAAATCAAGTTTGTTTAACCGTATTATTGGGAAAAGACACGCTATTACTCATCAAAAAGCAGGCATTACTCGGGACCGCATTTATGCTACTGCCGAGTGGCTTACTAAAACATTTGGAGTTATTGATACGGGTGGTATCGAAATTCAATCAACTCCTTTTTTGGAACAAATTAAATTACAAGCTCAACTTGCAGTTGATGAAGCTGATGTAATTGTTTTTGTAGTTGATGGGCAAACAGGACTTACTCAAAATGACATTTATTTAGCTAAACTTTTGTATAAAACTAAAAAACCAGTTCTTTTGGCAGTTAATAAAATTGACAACCACAATTTATTATCTAACACTTATGAATTTTATGCTCTGGGATTTGATACTCCTTTTGCAATTAGTACTCAACATGGTATAGGTATAGGTGATTTGTTAGATAAAATTGTTTTTCTTACGCGCGATGCTGCTTTGATTTCTGATTCTTCATTTTTAGAAGACCTTCCAATAGATACACCTTTGCAACCCCCCCCTTCCGAATTTAATTATGAAATCCCACAAAAACAACTATTAGAACCAGAACAAAACCAAAACCAAGAAAAAGACAAAAACATTATTAAATTTTGTGTTGTGGGACGTCCAAACGTTGGCAAATCAACCCTTACTAATTCTCTTTTATCATCCCAAAGAATGATTGTCTCTGATATGGCAGGAACTACCACCGATGCTGTTGATACTTTTTTTGAAAATGATGGGCAAAAATACCAAATTATTGACACTGCAGGTATTAAAAAAAGAGGTAAAATTTATGAAAAAGAAGACAAATACAGCGTTTTGCGTGCTTTAGGTGCTTTGGAAAAAGCAGATATTGCTTGTTTAGTTTTAGATGCTAAAGAAGGTATTTTAGAACAAGATAAAAATATTGCAGGGTTTATTTTAGAACATCATAAAGCTTGCATTATTATTGTCAATAAATGGGATTTGTTAGAAAAAGATACCAATACCCTAAAGAACTTTGAGCAAAAAATTCGTCAAGAGTTTGTTTTTTTATCTTATGCGCCTGTTATTTTCTTATCAGCTTTGAAAAAAAGTCGTCTTACTCAAATTTTTGCTATTTTAAAACGAGTTTTTAACAATTATAAAAGTCAGTTTAGCACTAGTCTTTTAAACGATATTTTACAAGAAGCAACTCTTATAAATCCCCCCACTTTCTTTAATCAAAAAAAAGCTAAGTTTCAATATATTTTTCAAACTAAAACCAAAGCTCCTGAATTTCTTTGTTTTGTTAATGACCCTAAACATATTCATTTTTCTTATGAAAGATTTTTAAAAAATCAATTTAGAAAAAGCCTTGATTTAGAAGGAACACCCCTCAAAATTATTTTTCATAAAAAAAAGTCTAATTTTTAAAACTATTTTGAATCCCCCTTTTTCTCCTTCCCCTTCTTTTTTCATTTTGTTTGCAAGTATTTTATTATTTGTTCTTATTTTATGATTTAATTATAGTGGTTGAAAAAAATTCAACCTTATTTTTAATTATCAAAAAAACTTTTGTTATTTTTGCTGTAACTTTTTTCATGACCGTTTTTGCTATTTTAATTACAAGAAAGAAGCTATATTTTATGAAAATTACTATTATTGGCAGTGGTGCTTGGGGTTCTACTTTGGCACAAGTTTTAACTGATAACAACAATCAAGTTTTACTCTATGACACTAACCTTTCTTATGTGGAAAAAATAAATCAAGGGAAACATCCCATTTTTAATGATCCACTAGTAAATGTCAAAGCAGTTTCTTGCCTTAAACAAGCTCTTGATTATTCTGATTTGATAGTTTTGGCAGTTCCTATGAAATTTATGCGTCATCTTCTCAAACAATTTGCCCTTATGTTAAATACTCCCAAATCGTTTGTCAATGTTTCTAAAGGTATTGAACCTTTAACTTTTTTGCGTGTTTCTGAAATTGTCAAACAAGTTATTCCTGCCCCTCTTTTAGCTAATTTTGCTTCCTTAATGGGTCCATCGCATGCTGAAGAAGTTATTTTACGCAAATTAACTCTGTTAACTGCAGCTTCTTCCAATCCCGCTTTTGCCTTGGAAATTCAAAAATTATTTTCTTGCCCTAATTATTTGAAAGTATATACTTCTTCTGATTTGGTAGGAAATGAAATTTGCAGTGCTTTTAAAAATGTTTTAGCCCTTATTAATGGTATTTTAGTAGCCAAGAACTTTGGAATTAATTCTCAAGCAGCTTTGATGAGTCGTGGTATTTTAGAAATGTCGCGGTTAGTTACTTTTTATCAAGGAAATCCCCAAACCGTTTTAGGACTTCCAGGATTAGGTGATTTAATTGCGACTGCTTTTAGCAAATACTCCAGAAATTTTAATGCTGGTGCTAAAATTGCTGCAGGCATTACTTACCAACAAATTATTGACTCTTCTTTGCAAACCATCGAAGGATTCCAAACTCTTAATGCTTTTTATCAATTGCAATTAAAACATAATTTAGATCTGCCCATTATTCAAGCCTCTTATCGATTAATTTTTGAATCCAAACCCTTTTACACTGTTTTTGAAACTTTAATGCAAAGACCTTTCAAAAGTGAATTCTAAATTATTTTTTGACCCACCCACCATTTTTTAATTCATTTTGCAAACACCCCCGCAGTCAATTAAGAATAAAATGCAAATAATTACCAATAATTACCAATAATTTCAAATAATTGTTGGTTTTCGCTTTTAAATTATTTTTTTGATGTTATAATAAGTACGTAAATAAAAAGAAAAGGAGGCAAAAAATGAACAAATTAGAATTTTTAAGAAAATTAGCTGAAAAAAATGGCGTTAGTCAAAAAGAAGCTGATAAATTTCTTAATAACTTTATTGAAGTTATTTCTCAAAGTCTTCAAGAATTCAAAGAAGATGAAAAAGTTACTTTAACAGGTTTTGGCACCTTTGAAGTAAAACACAGAAGTGCTCGCGAAGGAAAAAATCCAAGAACTGGTAAAACTATTGACATTCCAGCTAAAAAGGTTCCTACTTTCAAATTCAGCAAAAGTTTTAAAGATCTTTTCGTTGCTTAAAATCTTTACTATTAAGTTTTTTAATATTTTACAATAAAAAAACAAACTAACTAGTTTGTTTTTTTATTTACACTTTTTGATAAAGTGAACCCATAAGGAAGTAGGTTAGTGCTTTTGCAACCCACAGCTAAAAATTATTTAATAGGAACTTGCGCCAAAGTTCAAAACGAACCCCAAATAGCAGTTATTACTCGCATTGATTATCAAAGAGGTTTTATTTACTTGTTATTTAAAAGAATGAGAGAAGAAAAATATCCTTTTCCCCAAGCCTTAGAACAAAACATTATTCAACCTATTGTTTCTAAAAATAAATCTCATCAGCAATAATTTATCATTAATCAAATTTATAACTTATCTTCATTATCCATTATTTTAATTGCATTTGTAAATATTTAAATGTTAAACCAAAAAGGAACGATATGAAAAGAAAATTAAGATTTAAAAAAATTGTTTTAAGAAATTATTTTAAAAAGCCCAATGTTGTTTTTCTTTTTTTAATGTTGTCTATTTGTACTTTAATGCTTGTTTTTTTTCATGATTTTAAAGAATGTGTTAACAAAGGACAAATTTATTGGCAATATAAGTACAAAGCCCCTACTTTTATGCCTGAAATTGATTTTGACACCACAGGAAAAGAAGACAACATTTTAGATTACGAAGAAGGTTATTATCCTGGGCACCACACTTTTATCAAAACAGTTTGGTATTTTACCCATCAAAGTAATTTATTTGTATTAATTGTTTATGCTTTATTTTTTACCAAAGTAAGACAAAAAAATTGGTATCATTATGTAGTTTTTGCATGTTTAGTTAGCATTTTGATGACAGCTTTAATTTTTCACACTTTAATTGATAAAGGTAGACATTTTTACGAACCTAAATTTAGTCTTTCTTTTTTTCTTTCTCATCTCCAACACACTTTAGCTCCTTTATGTTATCTATATTTTTATTTTAAAGTCAATTCTTATGCTATTCCTTATAAAAAAATGTGGATAGCTTTTATTCATCCCTTGCTTTATATGACCTTTTTTAGTTTATTTGGCTTTTTATCTATGCAAGATTATTTTCAAGATCTGCAAAAAGACAAACCAATTATAACTTCAGAAAAACAAGCAGCTAAAAGAGATCCTTTTAAAATGTTTCCTTATGTTTTCTTTTCTCCTTTTAAACAAAAATTAAATAATCCTGCAAATGCCCAAAAGTTAGAAGATAAGGAAAATCGCCATCATAAACGTTATCGTTTTGTTTATTCATGTTATGACTTTGTTTGTTTGGTCTTTTCTTGCCTTTTTGTCTTTACAGTTTCTATGACTTATACTCTTTTATGGATTAAAAAACGTTTACTTAATAAAAAAACTACTCCTCATTATAAAAAAACTAAAAAATAATAATTTTAAAAACTCTTTATTATTTATTAAAAAAAATTTGATATAATAGTACTATATTGCTTAATTAGTTAGGAGAAAATTAACATGCGTGATTTAGTAAAATTAGTTTGTACAGAGTGCAAAAGAGAAAATTATCATACTGATAAAAATAAAAAAAAGACCCCAGGACGTTTAGAATTAAAAAAATATTGTCCTTTTTCTAGAACTCACACTCTACATAGAGAAAAAAAATAAAAAACAAAACAAATATTTAATATTTAGAAAAGCAAAACCTTTAGCCAAACATTTTTTTCAATATTTTTCCAAGAAATTCGCAAAACAAAAGTTTAAATTACTTCCCAAAATCAAATTTTTTCAAATCAAAAGTTAAATTATTTTGCCAAGTTTTTTGCCTGCTTTTTTATTCCAATTTTTTAATATTAAACATTTTTCCGTTTGCTTTATGAACTTATATTTTTTTTCATTTCTATCTTAAAAAAAGGAAAATCGTGTTTTTATGTTTTTGCACAATAGAAATAATTTCATCCAAAAAATGAAACCAAACACCGCTGCTCTTTTTTATTCTGGAAAAGCAATTACTAAGAGTGGCGATCAAACTTTTCCTTTTGAAGTTGATCATAATTTTTATTATTTGACAGGAATTAACCAACCAAACACTATTTTATTGTTGGTAAAAACACCTAATTTATCTCATACTTTTTTATTTTTAGAAGAAAATAACCCTAGTAAAGCCTTGTGGGATGGAGATATTTTGAGTTTTTCTGATGCTTATTTGATATCTCAAATTAATTTATCAAACCTCAAAAACATATTAACTTTTGAAACTTTTTTATTTCAGATGATAAATCCTTTGAGAGGTTCTTTTGTGGATTCTTTAGAAGGTTTTTATTTTGACCTATCCAAGCAAACCTTAGACCAAAAAGCAAGTTGGGCTTTAGAATATTGTCAAAAAATGGCTTCTTTATATCCTTTTTTGCAAGTTTATAATAGCTCTTCTTTTTTATTTTCTTTGCGTCAAACAAAAAGCGTTTACGAACAAACCCAAATCCAAAAAGCTCTAGATATCAATCATCAAGCCCTTAATTATTTATCAAAAAACTTAAAACCTGGAATGTATGAATATCAAATAGCTGCTCTTTTTCATTATTTTTTGGAAAATAACCAAACTCAAAAATCCTTTGAAACCATTGCTGCTTCAGGAAAAAATGCCTTAATTTTGCATTATAACAAACCTAACTGCCAATTAAAACCCAACGACCTTTTATTATTTGATGCTGGCGTTACTTATAATCATTATTCCTCTGATATTACTCGTTGTTATCCTGTAAGCGGACAATTTAGTTCTTTGCAAAAAGATATTTATAATTTAGTTCTTAAAGCTAACAAAGAAATCATTGCTTGGGTAAAACCGCATCACACCTTTACGCAATTAAACCAATATGGCAAAGATATTTTATTGCAAGGATTAAAAGAAATGTCTTTACTTAAAGAAGGCGAAACAATCCATCAATATTGCTATCACGGATTAGGACATCACTTAGGATTAGATATTCATGATGTTTGCAATTATACAGGTGTTATTGGAACAAACAGCGTAATTACTGTCGAACCAGGTCTATATTTAAAAGATTTAGGGATTGGAGTAAGAATTGAAGACAACCTTTTAATCACTCAAGAAGGGGCTGTTAATTTATCCAAACACATCCCTAAAGAAGTCAAAGACATTGAAGCTTTAATGAAACCATTTGTCACTCATTAATTTAATTATAAAAAACTCGCATTAAAGCGATGTTTGGCCCTGTAGCCAAGTGGTAAGGCATGGCTCTGCAAAAGCTTGATCAACGGTTCAAATCCGTTCAGGGCCTCCATTTATTTTATTTTTTTAATCCACTTTTGGGATATTTTTTTAACACATCTCAATTACTATTTTTTTCATCCCCTCTTTTTTTATTTTTATTTTTTATATTTGCTTACATTCACCTATTTATTTTTTTATTTTGCAAATCTATACAATATAATTTAGGAGTAGTACTCAAGTGGCTATAAGAGGCGTCCCTGCTAAGGACGTAGTCCGAGAAATCGGTGCAAGGGTTCGAATCCCTTCTGCTCCGCCATTTTGAATTTATTTTTTATCCTTTATTTTTTAATAAATATCTGGTATTTTTTTAATCAATAAAAAAACTTTTATCCCCCGCTTTTTTTTATTATGGATTACCAAATTATCATCTCAACTGCAATTATTTCTTGTCATTTCCAAACTATAACCACATTATTATAAATCGAAATAAAAGAATTGTTAGATTCTTTAAAAAATAAATATTTTCAAAAAACCTTCATTTACAAGTCATCATTATGCTTTTAAATATTTATTTTTTATTATTTTTTCATGTTATAATATTTTTGATTATAGTTTGTTCTTTCCATGAAACCAACACAAATAACACATTAATTAAAATATTTATAATATATTATAACTAAACAAAGGTAATGCAAAAATGAAAACAATGAAACGAGTTAAAACAGTTACTGCTCGCTCATCTGATTTTGGAAAATGGTATACAGATGTTTGTCTTAAAGCTGAATTAATAGCTTATTCTGAGGCAAAAGGTTTTATTATCTATCTTCCTTATGGTTATGCTTTGTGGGAAAATATTCAAAAACATCTTAATTGTACTTTACAAAAAACAGGTCATAAAAATGTTTATTTTCCGTTAGTTTTTCCAGAAAAACTATTTCACAAAGAAAAAAATCATATTCAAGGATTTTCTCCAGAAGCAGCAATGATAACAACTACAGGCAAAAAAAACTTATCCGAAAAACTAGTGATTCGCCCTACTTCAGAAATTTTATTTTCGCAATATTATTCTAAAACAATCACTTCTTATCGTGATTTACCTAAGTTATATAATCAATGGTGCAATGTGGTTCGCTGGGAAAAAACGACTAAACCTTTTTTAAGAGGTAAAGAGTTTTTGTGGCAAGAAGGACACACTGTGCATGCTACCGAACAAGAAGCGATGCAGCAAACTTTATCCATCCTTGATATTTATCAAAAGTTAGGCAGAAACCTTTTAGCCCTTCCTTTTGTATGTGGCAAAAAAACTGAAACAGAAAAATTTGCTGGAGCCCTCATCACTTATTCTATCGAAGCGTTAATGCATGACGGACAAGCTCTTCAAGCAGGGACTTCTCATTACTTAGGTACTAATTTTGCTAAATCGTTTCAAATCCAATTTCAAGATTGCGACCATCAAAAAAAATATGTTCATCAAACATCTTGGGGCGTTTCTACACGTTTAATTGGAGCTTTAATTATGGTTCACAGCGATGATGAAGGACTAGTTTTACCGCCTTATGTTTCTCCTATGCAAATTGTAATCATTCCTTTGCAACCTCAAGATGATGCAGTAAAACAAACATCCGAAAACCTCTTTTCCATCCTTCAAAAAAACTATCGCGTTCATCTCGATCTACAAGACAAAACTGCTGGTTGGAAATTTAGTCAATATGAACTTAAAGGTGTTCCTTTGCGTATAGAAATTGGTAAACGTGGTTTAGAAAATGATGAAGTTACTATTTTTCAAAGATATAACTTCGCCAAACAAAATATCAAAACCAAAGATTTGCCATCTCAAATTCCGCAATTATTTGAAACCATCCACAATAACATGTATCAAAAAGCACTGCAACATTTAGAACAAAATCGCAAACAAGCTAACACTTATGAAGAATTTAAAACTTATCTCAAACAAGGTGGTTATGTAGCAATGAGTATTTCAGGAACTGATGCCGAATTGCAAATTAAACAAGAAACAGGAGCTACTGCCAGAGTTATTTTAGAAACTAATTTAATTACTGCTAACTGCCCTGTTACTAACAAAAAAGCCCTTCAAAATGTCTTATTTGCTAGAGCTTATTGAAATTATTTTAAAAATGATTTGTTATAAAAGCCAACCAAAAAGTTTCAACACATTTAATACTAAATCATTTCTCCAAATATTTTCTTTCTTTTTATAAACATTTTATTTTTTACATTTTTACCCCCACAACCACTATTTTTTAATTATTCAAAACTTTTAGGCTTGACATTTCATACTAAAAAAGCTATAATTAAGAAAGTGTGTTAAATAGAAAAGAGGCTTTTTTATGAAAAGAACATATCAACCTAGTAAAATCAAAAGAAAAAGAACTCATGGTTTTAGAGCCAGAATGGCAACTGTTGGAGGATGCAAAGTTCTTGCTAGAAGAAGAGCTAAAGGACGTTTGCAACTAACAGTTTAAAATCAAACTAACTTGATTTTGATTAATTCAAACCAAAAATAAACACCGCTTTTTAGGTGTTTTTTTGATAAATTTCTTTTTATTCCTATTGTATCATTAATAATTGTGGAATTTATATTTTTTAAAATGGTTAATTGATGTTTTGAATATAAAAGTTAAGAATTTTAGGATTATTAAGAAGATGAAAAGAAAATATATTCTTAAAAAAGAAAGCGAAATCACCCCTGTTTTTAAATCTAAAAAAAGATACGGGAACTCCTTTTTTATTATTTATTACGTCAAACAAAATGCCTTTCCTCATTTTAAATTTGCTTTAAGTGTTGGCAAAAAATATGGTAAAGCCCACGAAAGAAATTTAATTAAACGTCGTTTAAGAGCAATTATTAGGAGTGTTTCTCCTTGCCTTAACCCCAAAATGTTTTTTGTTATTGTTATTAAAGCTCAAGCCAAAAGCCTAACTTTTCAACAATTAAAAACTTTCTTTTTGCAATTTGCTACCAAAACTCGCATATTACTTTCAAATAACTAAAATAAGGAGTTAATTAAAATGGATGTTAGAAATCATTCTTCAAAAAAAAAGTTTTTATTTTTAGCAATTTTTCTATTTGGGTTATTTTTTTGGCTCCTTACTCCTCCAAAGCGTGAAAAAATAGAAGTTTTTGACAAAGTTTTTGTTTTTAAAAGTAGCGAAAAATATGAAGAATATTTTACAAATAATGATCCTTCTAAATTAAATGAATGTGCTGATATTTTTGTGGTTTATGTTATCAATAACAAAAAGAAAGAAATTCAAATAGCTATGCAAGACGAATTTAAAGGCATGTTAAATAAAAAAAAACAAGCAAAATATTTTTTTGGTTTAATGAAAAAAACAGATCCTGAAGTAGAAGATGTTTCTAATTTTGATCTTTCTAAATTAAATAAAAAAGAATATTTTTTAACTTTTAAACCAGATGCTGATGTTTTTAAAAATAAAAACGATAAAGAAAAAACCGAATTCAAAAATAAATTAATGAAGGATTTTTTAACAGTTTCTGCAGGCACTAAT
The DNA here is from genome assembly GCF_004214875.1 of 'Catharanthus roseus' aster yellows phytoplasma. NCBI lineage: Bacteria > Bacillati > Mycoplasmatota > Mollicutes > Acholeplasmatales > Acholeplasmataceae > Candidatus Phytoplasma > 'Catharanthus roseus' aster yellows phytoplasma. Next base: position 385,926 of record NZ_CP035949.1, on the reverse strand, counting down.
GATGATTATATTCAAAACAATAAATATCAAAAAAAAGAATTAAAAGATGCATTAGAATTTAGAACATATGAAGATAAAACCCCTCTTTCTTTAGAAAATATAAAATTAGATTTTGACAAAGATCATTATGCAGAAAATATCAAAAACACTTCCAATAATGATTCATCTAACATTGATATTAAATTTACAAACAACAATAACGACCATTTAATATCTAGAAAACTTTTTATAACTAATTCTTCGGTTCCAATTCAATTTCCTTCTAGACTGGAATGGAGCCTGTTTGGTTATTTTTGGAATGTTTTAATAATTTCAATTGGCTCTTTTTTATATTTTTTCTCAACTTTCTTAGTTTCTGGTGCTTCTGGTATTTTTTTTGGCAACTTAGGGTTAGGAATTGTTTTAGCTACTATTTTCATCCGTACTTTAACTTGGCCTATTTATACTAAAACAAGTACTTTGAGTATGAATATGAGTTTAATTCAGCCCGAAATTGAAAAAGTAAAGCAAAAATATGCTCTCAAAAAAGATCCTGCCTCAGCTCAAAAAATGCAGTTAGAAATTTTAAAAGTTTATCGCAAAAATAATTTTTCTTTTTGGGGATTTTTATTGTCTTTCTTGCAACTTCCCTTATTTATTGCAATTAATCAAACCTTAAGTCGCTTTATTATTCCTGGAGGTATTTTTGCAACTGATAAATTAATTGAAAAGCCCTTTTTAGGATTCATTAATTTAAACCCTTCTAATCCCAATAATGCTTTTGTTATCTTTTTTCTTTCTTTTTTAGTGGGAGCAACGATGTTTATTTTGAATAAAATTATTTTTAAAAAACCAGATTATTTAAAAACCCCTTCTTATCATTTGACTTCAGAACAAAAACAAAAAGCTAAACAATCAGAAAAAAGCATGAAAATTATGAGTGTTTTTATGATTTTAATGATGGTATTTTTCTCGCGTTCTAACCCAATATTGTCTTTATATTGGATTGTTGGGAACACCTATACTATTTTCCAAACTTTGCTCACTAGAAAAAAGATGCAACAAAAATATTTTGCATTAAAACAAAACGCTTTATAAAAACTTTTTCCTTCATCAATACTTGCAACAATTCAAAAATCAAACTAAGTAAAAAACAAACAAAACTTTTATATTTTTTTCTGCAGTTCTTAATTTTCATCCTTATAATTTTTAAAAAACATTTTTTGGAAAGCAACATATTTAGTTAGGATAATTTCTTCATATATATATTTTTTATTTTGCAAAAAAAATATTTCAAACACCATTATCCAATTCCAAAATATCTTTTTCCAAAACCCAAATTACTATCAAAAATAACAACCCAAATTAAAATTTAAAAAAAATCAAAAAAGCTTGCTTTTCATTTTTATATGTGCTATAATATCTAAGGTAAATAAATTTGAAATTGTTAAGCAATTTCGGAGGGATAGCGAAGTGGCTAAACGCAGCAGTCTGTAAAACTGTTCCGTAAGGTACGGTGGTTCGAATCCACCTCCCTTCACCATTAATTTTTTTAATCTTTGAAAACTGAAGATGATAATTAACGAATATTTTTAATTATTTTTTAACACCTTAAAATTGACACCAAAAAGCAATTTTTGATGTATCAATTTTGTAACATACGAAGAGTTTGATCCTGGCTCAGGATTAACGCTGGCGGCGTGCCTAATACATGCAAGTCGAACGGAAGTTTAAGCAATTAAACTTTAGTGGCGAACGGGTGAGTAACGCGTAAGCAATCTGCCCCTAAGACGAGGATAACAGTTGGAAACTACTGCTAAGACCGGATAGGAGACAAGAAGGCATCTTCTTGTTTTTAAAAGACCTAGCAATAGGTATGCTTAGGGAGGAGCTTGCGTCACATTAGTTAGTTGGTGGGGTAAAGGCCTACCAAGACTATGATGTGTAGCCGGGCTGAGAGGTTGAACGGCCACATTGGGACTGAGACACGGCCCAAACTCCTACGGGAGGCAGCAGTAGGGAATTTTCGGCAATGGAGGAAACTCTGACCGAGCAACGCCGCGTGAACGATGAAGTATTTCGGTACGTAAAGTTCTTTTATTAGGGAAGAATAAATGATGGAAAAATCATTCTGACGGTACCTAATGAATAAGCCCCGGCTAACTATGTGCCAGCAGCCGCGGTAATACATAGGGGGCAAGCGTTATCCGGAATTATTGGGCGTAAAGGGTGCGTAGGCGGTTAAATAAGTTTATGGTCTAAGTGCAATGCTCAACATTGTGATGCTATAAAAACTGTTTAGCTAGAGTAAGATAGAGGCAAGTGGAATTCCATGTGTAGTGGTAAAATGCGTAAATATATGGAGGAACACCAGTAGCGAAGGCGGCTTGCTGGGTCTTTACTGACGCTGAGGCACGAAAGCGTGGGGAGCAAACAGGATTAGATACCCTGGTAGTCCACGCCGTAAACGATGAGTACTAAACGTTGGGTAAAACCAGTGTTGAAGTTAACACATTAAGTACTCCGCCTGAGTAGTACGTACGCAAGTATGAAACTTAAAGGAATTGACGGGACTCCGCACAAGCGGTGGATCATGTTGTTTAATTCGAAGGTACCCGAAAAACCTCACCAGGTCTTGACATGCTTCTGCAAAGCTGTAGAAACACAGTGGAGGTTATCAGTTGCACAGGTGGTGCATGGTTGTCGTCAGCTCGTGTCGTGAGATGTTGGGTTAAGTCCCGCAACGAGCGCAACCCTTATTGTTAGTTACCAGCACGTAATGGTGGGGACTTTAGCAAGACTGCCAGTGATAAATTGGAGGAAGGTGGGGACGACGTCAAATCATCATGCCCCTTATGACCTGGGCTACAAACGTGATACAATGGCTGTTACAAAGGGTAGCTGAAGCGCAAGTTTTTGGCGAATCTCAAAAAAACAGTCTCAGTTCGGATTGAAGTCTGCAACTCGACTTCATGAAGTTGGAATCGCTAGTAATCGCGAATCAGCATGTCGCGGTGAATACGTTCTCGGGGTTTGTACACACCGCCCGTCAAACCACGAAAGTTGGCAATACCCAAAGCCGGCGGCCTAACTTCGCAAGAAGAGGGAACCGTCTAAGGTAGGGTCGATGATTGGGGTTAAGTCGTAACAAGGTATCCCTACCGGAAGGTGGGGATGGATCACCTCCTTTCTAAGGAAACAATTATCATCTTCAGTTTTGAGAGACTTAAGAAAGTTTTTCATTGTAACTTGCTTACAAATTGTATTTGCAACATTTTAATCTTTTTAAGATTAAGGGCCTATAGCTCAGTTGGTTAGAGCACACGCCTGATAAGCGTGAGGTCGGTGGTTCAAGTCCATTTAGGCCCACCATAACCACAAATAGGCAAAATCTTAAAAAAGCTCTTTGAAAAGTAGATAAACGAAGGTTAAAAAATTAAAGGAACTAAGGGCGCACAGTGGATGCCTTGGCACTAAGAGCCGATGAAGGACGCAATTAACGGCGAAACGCCACGGGAAGCTGTAAATAAGTGAAGATCCGTGGGTCTCCGAATGGGAAAACCCATTACATTGAAGATGTAATATTCTTCTAATACGATTTATCTTGTTAGAAGAAAGGAAACGCGGTGAACTGAAATATCTAAGTAACCGCAGGAAAAGAAAGTAATAACGATTCTGGTAGTAGTGACGAGCGAACCCGGAACAGCCTGATACCATTTCTAGTTACAAAATTTTAACGAAGTAGAAGCTTTTGGAAAGAAGCACCAAAGAAGGTGACAGTCCCGTAAACGTAAGTTAAAATCTAGGGTATCAATAAGTACGGCGAGACACGAGAAATCTTGTCGGAAGATGGGAGGACCATCTCCTAAGGCTAAATACTTCTTAGTGACCGATAGTGAACTAGTACCGTGAGGGAAAGGTGAAAAGAACCCCGAAAGGGGAGTGAAATAGATCCTGAAACTGTGTGCCTACAATTAGTCAAAGCACGTTAATGTGTGATGGCTTGCCTTTTGCAGAATGAACCGGCGAGTTATGATATGGAGCAAGGTTAAGTTTTAAGGAACGGAGCCGTAGCGAAAGCGAGTCTTAATAGGGCGTTTAGTTGCATGTCATAGACCCGAAACTGAAGTGAGCTAGCCATGAGCAGGTTGAAGTTTAGGTAAAACTAAATGGAGGACCGAACCAGGACACGTTGAAAAGTGTTTGGATGACTTGTGGCTAGGGGTGAAATTCCAATCGAACTCAGAGATAGCTGGTTCTCCCCGAAATAGCTTTAGGGCTAGCGTTGATTTAGTAATTTGGTGAAGGTAGAGCACTGAATGAGTAAGGGCTCCACCTCGGGGTACCGAACTCAATCAAACTCCGAATGTTACCAAATAAAATCAGCAGTCAGACTGTGGGTGATAAGGTCCATGGTCAAAAGGGAAAGAGCCCAGACCGTCAGCTAAGGTCCCAAAATTGATGTTAAGTGGCAAAGGAAGTGAAGACGTTTAAACAACTAGGAGGTTGGCTTAGAAGCAGCCATCCTTTAAAGAGTGCGTAATAGCTCACTAGTCGAATGACTCTGCGCCGAAAATGTACCGGGGCTAAAACATCATACCGAAGCTACGGATTGAAATAACTTCTTAGTTATTTGAATGGTAGGGGAAGCGTTCTGACATCAGTGAAGCCATAGCGGAAGCAGTGGTGGAGAGGTCAGAAGTGAGAATGCCGGTGTAAGTAACGAAAAGATAGGTGAGAATCCTATCCGTCAAAAACCCAAGGTTTCCAGGGCCAGGTTCGTCCTCCCTGGGTTAGTCGGGTCCTAAGGTGAGGGAGAAATCCGTAATCGATGGCAAGCAGGCTGAGATTCCTGCACTAGTTAATCAACTGACGGAGGGACAAAGCAGGCTAAACACGCCCCTTATTGGATTGGGGTAGAAAAACTAAGTCTGAGAAGACAGGCAAATCCATTTTCTCATTTAAAGACAAGGTTTGAAAGTAAAGTGATTGATGTCATACTTTCAAGAAAAGCTTCTAGGGCTAATTGATTAACTACCCGTACCGCAAACCGACACAGGTGGGTAGGTAGAGTATACTAAGACGCGCGAGCAAACTCTTGTTAAGGAACTCGGCAAAATTACTCCGTAACTTAGGGATAAGGAGAGCTTTTATTAAAACTAAAAGCCGCAGAGAATAGGCCCAAGCGACTGTTTATCAAAAACATAGGTCTCTGCTAAACCGCAAGGTGATGTATAGGGGCTGATGCCTGCCCGGTGCTGGAAGATTAAAAGGAGATGTCAGGCAACGAAGCATTGAATTGAAGTCCCAGTAAACGGCGGCCGTAACTATAACGGTCCTAAGGTAGCGAAATTCCTTGTCGGGTAAGTTCCGACCCGCACGAAAGGCATAACGATTTGGGCGCTGTCTCAACAAGAGCCTCGGTGAAATCAAATTACCGGTGAAAATGCCGGTTACCCGCGACAGGACGAAAAGACCCCATGGAGCTTTACTGCAACTTAATATTGAAATTGGAAATAAGATGTACAGGATAGGTGGGAAACTGTGAGAGAAAAACGCTAGTTTTTCTGGAGTTGTCCTTGGGATACCACCCTTGTTATTTTTAGTTTCTAACCTGCACATGTGTAATGTGAGGGACAGTGTTTGGTGGGCAGTTTGACTGGGGCGGTCGCCTCCTAAAGAGTAACGGAGGCGTTCGAAGGTTCCCTCAAAATGGTTGGAAATCATTTGTAGAGCATAAAGGCACAAGGGAGCTTGACTGCAAGACTTACAAGTCGAGCAGGGACGAAAGTCGGACTTAGTGATCTTACGGTACCGAATGGAAGGGCCGTGACTCAACGGATAAAAGCTACCCTGGGGATAACAGGCTTATCGCTTCCAAGCGTTCACAGCGACGAAGCGGTTTGGCACCTCGATGTCGGCTCATCGCATCCTGGAGCTGGAGAAGGTTCCAAGGGTTGGGCTGTTCGCCCATTAAAGCGGAACGCGAGCTGGGTTCAGAACGTCGTGAGACAGTTCGGTCTCTATCCGTCGTGGGCGTTGGAAATTTGAAAGGAACTGTCCCTAGTATGAGAAGACCGGGATGGATATACCGCTGGTGTTTCAGTTGGTTCGCCAGAGCCACAGCTGAGTAGCTATGTATAGAAGGGATAAACACTGAAAGCATCTAAGTGTGAAGCCTCCCTTAAGATGAGATTTCCCTATGAGGTCCCTGAAAGACTATCAGGTTGATAGGCTAGAGGTGTAAGAAGAGTGATCTTTTCAGCTGACTAGTACTAATAGACCCATTGACTTTGATTTTTTAAATACCAACGTTTATCTAGTTTTGAAAGATCCTTGGTGCATAAAACTAAGGGGCAACACCTGTTCCCATCCCGAACACAGCAGTTAAGTCCTTAGTACTGACAATAGTTCTTTATTGAGTGAAGATAGGGAGTGCCAAGGTTTGTTTTATAAAAAAGAATAAAAAAGAGGATTAGCTCAGTTGGGAGAGCGTCTGCCTTACAAGCAGAATGTCGGGGGTTCAAGTCCCTCATCCTCTACCAAAAACTGCCTACGTAGCTCAGTTGGTTAGAGCATCTGACTGTTAATCAGAGGGTCCTAGGTTCGAGTCCTAGCGTGGGCGCCATCTTTGTTGTGTTTTTTCTTTTGTCCTTGAAACTCATTTTTTAAATTAGTATTTTCTAATTTATTAAGTCAATTTTACAATCAATGATTGGCTTATTTTTTTAACAAAATTCTCTTTTTTTAAGAAAATAATTTTAAATTGATTTTTTATAAATATCACTTAAAATTAAAATAATTATCTAATTATTAAGCTAGTTTGTTGAAATCAATTCAAACTCTAGCTTTTTATTTTTATATATTTTTTTATCACATCCAAAATTACCCCAACCCAGTTACTTAAAGGAGTATCTCAAGTGTTAAAAAAAGTTTTTGAAACTACTAATTTAAAAGATTCTTTTCAAGTCGAAATAGGAACTTACGCCAGAAACGTTGATGCTTCCATTTTAGTACGCTACCAAGATACAGTGGTTCTTACAACTACTGTTTTTAGTCGCAAACCCAATAATCTTGATTTTTTACCTCTTACTGTTATTTATCAAGAAAAATTATATGCTGCTGGAAAAATTCCTGGCAGTTTTTTACGCCGAGAAGGACGTTCCAACGATCACGAAATCCTCACTTCACGCCTCATCGACCGTTCTTTACGCCCCCTATTCCCTGATTATTTTCAACAAGAAGTGCAAGTAATTAATACAGTTTTAAGCCTAAACCCTGATTTTAAAAGCGAGCTTGCCTCCATGCTTGGAAGCTCTCTTTCTCTATTGATTTCTGAAATCCCCTTTTTTGAAGCTATTTCCGGAGTTTATGTAGGAAAAATCAACGACAAGTTTATCATCAATCCCACTTTGCAACAACTTGCAAATTCTACTCTACATTTGATGGTTGCAGGTACCAAACACAATGTTACTATGATAGAAGCACACGCCAATGAAGTTAGCGAACAAGACTTTTTAGAAGCCATTAATTTTGCTCACCAATATATTAAAAAACTGTGCTTATTTCAAGAAAATATCAAGCAAAAATTTGCACCTGCTAAAATAACAAATACCTTGTACCAAACCGAACAAACCCAACAACAAGCCTTTTTTGCCAAACACCAATCCCAAGTTAAACAAGCTATTTTAAGTTGCAACAGCAAAAACGATTTACAGCAATTAAAAGAACAAATCCTAGATCAAGCCAAACAAACTCCTTTTTTCAAAACTATTGACACTACCACTGTTTTTGATTACGAAGCTCACAAAAAACATTTACAAACAACAGAAACCCTATTTCAAAAATTATCCAAACAAGAAACACGTTCTTTAATTTTGCAAGAAAAAATAAGACCAGATAAAAGAGGATTAGAAGAAATAAGAACTCTTGAATCTCAAATTGATTTGTTGCCCCGCGCTCATGGTTCTGCTTTGTTTACTAGAGGACAAACCCAAAGCCTTGCTGTAGTGACCTTAGGATGTTTATCAGAAAGTAAAATTATTGACAGTCTAAGCGACGAACAAAACAAATGTTTTATGCTTCATTACAACTTTCCTCCTTTTTCAGTTGGTGCAGTTGGTCGTTATACTGCCCCTAGTAGACGAGAAATCGGACACGGCACTCTTGCCGAAAAAGCCATATCTCAAGTTTTGCCCGAAGAAAAAGACTTCCCCTACACTATTAGAGTAGTTTCTGAAATTCTAGAATCTAACGGCTCTTCTTCTCAAGCCACTGTTTGTGCTTCTTCTTTGGCATTAATGGCATCAGGAGTTCCTTTAAAAAAAGCAGTTGCAGGAATTTCAGTAGGATTAGTTTTTGACCAAACAACGAATAAATACGTTATTTTAAGCGATATCCAAGGTTTAGAAGACCGCGTTGGAGACATGGATTTAAAAATCGCAGGCACCAATAAAGGAATTACTGCTTTACAAATGGATCTTAAAATTCAAGGAATCCCTTTTAAAATTTTGCAAGAAGCTTTTTTGCAAGCCAAAAAAGGACGCCTTCATATTTTAGAACACATGAGCCAAACAATTTCTCAACCTCGTTTAGAAGTTTCGAAGTACGCCCCTAAAGTTTGTATGATGCAAATCAAACCAGAAAAAATTCGTGATATTATTGGAAGTGGTGGCAAAATCATCAATCAAATTATTGAATCTCATGATGGTGTAAAAATCGATATTGAACAAGACGGACGCGTTTTTTTAATGCATTCCAACTTAGAAACAGTCAAAAAAACAGTCGCTTTTATTGAAAGTTTAATCCAAGAAATTCAAATAGGCACTTGTTATCAAGCCTCTATTTTGCGTTTTTTAAGTGACAAACAAGGAAAAATGATTGGAGCTGTGGCACAAGTTTGTCCAGGAATCGAAGGACTTATCCACGTTAATCAAATGAAATTTCAAAAAATCACCGATGTTTTAAAAATAGGTGAAACAGTTTCGGTTAAATGCACCAAAATCAACGACCGCGGAAGAATTGATTTTTTGCTTTTGCCCAAAAATACACAAGAAAAAAAATCTTAGTTTGGCTTTCAAAAATTATTACCAATACCCATTAATTTATAAAAAAAATACCGATATCATTTAAGAAAAGTGTGGTGGTTGTGCATGAATGAATCTTTAAATAATCCCAATATCGCAACAAAACAAAACTTTACAGGACTAACTAACAAGCAAGTAGAACAAAAAAAAACTGCGGGTCAAGTTAATGTTTCTAACTATAAAAATTCTAAAAGTATTAAAGATATCTTATTTAGTAATTTATTTAATTATCTTAATTTGTTGATTTTAATTGTAGCATTAATCGTTATTTTCATAGAACAATATGAACATTTATTTTTTTTAGTAGTTTCTTTAACCAATGTTTTTATTAGTGTTATTCAAGAAATTAAAGCTAAAATAACTCTTGACAAAGTATCTTTGTTGATAAAAAACCATTCTCAAGTAATAAGAAATAGTCAAAAAGAAAAGGTTTTTTCTTCTGATTTAGTTTTGGGAGATCTTTTATTTTTGGAAGCAGGAGAACAAATTGCAGCTGATGCCAAGGTAAAATCGGGTGTTTTAGAAGTTAACGAATCACTTTTAACTGGTGAATCTAAATTAGTTATCAAAAAAGAAAATGATTTTTTATACTCTGGTAGCTACGTGGTATCAGGTCAAAGTTATGCCGAAATTGTAGCTGTAGGAAGTGATATGTATATTGAAAAAGTTTCCCAAGAAGCTAAAAAATACAAAAAACCGACCACTCCTTTAATGCAAAACTTATCTTCGTTAATCAAAACAATCATTATTTTTGTCACACTTTTTGCTATTATTTTAGCTTTTTTTGCTTTTAATAAAGAAAATAATAAAATATCAGGTTTCAGCCAAAATTCCTTACTAGGTTTGTGTGGCATGATGATAGCAATGCTTCCTTTGGGACTTTTTTTGCTGACTAACATTTCTTTGGCAGTAGGTTTTGTACGTTTAGCAAAACAAAAAACTTATGCCCAAAATCTATTTGGAATCGAAATGTTAGCTCAAATAAACACTTTATGCCTCGACAAAACAGGAACTATTACTGATGGCACTATGCAAGTTAAAAAAGTCATTCCTTATCACCCTAAAGAACTTGATTTTACTAAATTAATGAACTCTTTTTTATCTGCTTGCCCCACTTCTAATAGTACTTATAATGCTTTAATAAACAAATTTAGCCCCAATACTTTTCCTACTTCAACTCCTTATCAACCCTCCCAAAATCTTCCTTTTTCCAACACAAGAAAATATAGTGCAGTTGAATTTAACAATTTAGGAACCATTTTTTTGGGGGCTCCTGAATTCATTTTAAAAAACAATTTTCACCTTATTCAAAAAGATTTTGAAACTTACACTAAATCAGGTTATCGAGTGCTTTTATTAGCCAAAAGCCCTGAGCCTTGTATTTCTCAAATAACTTGTAAAAACCAAAAATTACACGACATCCCATGCATTCCTTTAGCTTTAATTATCATCAAAGATACTATTAAAAAAGACGCAGTTACTACCATTGATTTTTTCCAGAAAAATGGCGTTTGTGTTAAAGTAATTTCTGGTGATAATCATGTGGCAGTTTCTCAAATAGCTCAAAGAGTAGGTATTATTGATGCTTATAAAACCATCAGTTTAGAAGGACTTTCTGACCAAGAAGTTATCCAAATAGCTACTAAATATAATGTTTTTGGAAGAACTTCGCCCCAACAAAAAAAAATCTTAATCCAAACTTTTAAAAAAGCAGGACAAAAAGTTGCCATGACAGGCGATGGTGTAAACGATATTTTAGCCCTAAAAGAAGCCGATCTTTCCATTGCGATGGCATCAGGCAGCCAAGCCACTTGTAATATTGCTAATTTAGTTTTGATGGATTCTAATTTTTCTTCCATGCCTAAAGTAGTTTTTGAAGGCAGAAGAATTATTAACAATTTAGATAAAATCTCTATTTTGTTTTTTACCAAAACTATTATTGCTTTTATGCTTGCAGTTGCTGTTATTTTATTTAATTTTTTAAGGCGTCCTTGCTACTATCCATTATCACCTTTGAAATTACAATTTGTCATGGATTATTGGTCAATTGGCATTCCTTCGCTTTTTTTATCTTTTGAAAAAAACAACGAAATTATCAGCAAAAACTTTTTACTTAATAATCTCAAAAAAGCCTTTCCCTATGCAAGTCTAGCTTTTATTAGTTATGTCTTAACTTTTGGTGTGCGAATTGGCTTTGTATCAACCCAAACTCCCGATTTCAAACAATTAGAAACAGTTTCTAATTTTGTCATTTTGCTTTCCACCTTCATTTTATTTACTGTTTTATTTAGAATTTCTAAACCTTTAAATCTAGCTAAATTAATTTTATTTGTAGCAATGTTAATGGGATTTATGACAGCTTCATTTATTTTGGATGTTTTGGAAGAAATGTCTCAATTCGATAAACTTGAAAAAGTTTTATTAGTTTTAATCATCATTTTATCCCTTGTCATAACCCAAATCTCCCAAAAACCCCATCCAACAAAAACTACAAAATCGAAAGAAAACAAATAATTAATATGATTATTTACGGAAAAAACCCCATCAAAGAAGCAATTAAAGCGCAGAGAAAAATTTATCAACTATATTTAGATGAAAAAATTAAAGACCATCTTTTTATAATGTTTTTGCAAAAACACAATATTGCTTATCAATTAGTTGACAAAAAGTTTTTATATGATCTAACCAAACAAAAAACCCATCAAGGAGTCGCTGCCAATGTTTGTGACTACACTTTTTACGACTTAGACACTTATTTAGATTCTGCCAAATTCCAAAAATTCTTAATTTTAGACGCCATTAATGACCCTCATAACTTAGGAGCCATTTTAAGAACTGTTGAAGCTTGTGCTTTGGATGGTGTTATTATGAGTAAAAAACATCAAGTCCCACTCAATTCCACAGTTGCCAAAATTTCTTGTGGTGCCCTGGAATACACTAAAGTTTTTTTAGTTACCAATTTGCATCAAACCATTTTAAAACTAAAAAAAAATCAAGTTTTAATCGTTGGTACCGATAGCAATTCTTCCCAATCCTTTCACCAAATCCCTAAAAACATTTCTTTGGCTATTATTGTTGGCAACGAAGGAATAGGCATTAGACATTTATTAAAACAGCAATGTGATTTGTTGGTTAAAATTCCTATGTATGGAAAAATCAATTCTTTAAATGTAAGTGTTGCTGCTGCATTAATGATCTACTCCACTTTTATTTTTGGCAATAATTAACCCTTGCCTCCTCCAAAAAACAAACTAATCACTAGCTTTTTTAAGCAGCTAACCATTTATCTAATTTGGGTTACTGTTAGTTTTCTTACCATCTTTCATCCAACATTCTAAATATTTTCTCTCCGGGATATTTTTTTGCACAAAGCAATTTTTATATTTTATTTTTTGCATAAAAACACTGATTTGTGATATAATAAAAAAGATGTTTTGAAAATAAATTAATGTTTTTTCAACTTTCTAACATAAAAGGAGCTATTTTTTTGAAAAAAAATATTTTAGTTTGTGTTTTGTGTCTAAACCGCAATTACAACACCAAACCACGAGCCAATCAAAACTCAAAACGTTTAACTTTAAAAAAATATTGCTCTTATTGCAACAAACACACTTTGCATCAAGAAACTAAGTAAAGGAGTTTTTAACTTTATGGGAATTAAAATAGTAAGCGAAAACAAACCAAATCAGTTATTAGAAGTAATCAAAAGAGAATATAGTTGGCTCAATATTTTACTAATTACCACTTCTATTTTGTCTCTTGCTCTTTGTGGGCAATTATGGCAACAAAAACAGTTTGAAACTATGCATTGGGCATTGCCTTGTGCTTTAGTTCTTTTGAGTGTTTTTATTTTTGCGATAGGTTCATTTGCTTTTTTCAAAGATGCATTTTTGCAAATTTGTAACATTAGTTGGCCTTCCTTAAAACAAATTTTGTTTAAAACATTACAAGTTATTTTTTTCACATTATTCTTAATCCTTTTTGTTCATGCCATAGATTCTTATGTTATTGGCAAATTAAACCAATTTTGTGTCAAAATCAAAAATTTGTTGAGCAAATAAAATGAATAAAACAGAAAAACAAATAAAAGAGACACAAGCGCAAGAACAACAAGATCAAGAAAAAGACTCCCAAAATACATGTCACCTTAAATGGTATATTGCTCAAACTTATTCAGGTTATGAAAATGTTGTAAAAGACGATTTGTTAAGAAGAGTCGAAAGCATTGGCATAGGTGATTTAGTATCTAATGTTTTGTCTCCCAAAGAAGAATATTATGAAACTCGTTTGGATGGGAAAAAGGTTAAAAAAGAGCGTAAAATGTACCCCGGGTACGTTTTTATTCAAATGATGATTACTGACCGATCTTGGTTTGTTGTCAGAAACACTCCGCGAATTACTGGTTTTTTAGGTTCCAGCGGGATGGGTTCTAAACCAGTTCCTTTATCTGAAAACGAAATCAATCCTGTTTTATTAAAAATGGGCATCATCAATAAACCCGATTATAAAAATTTTATCGGCAAAAAAGTAGAAATTATTTCTGGTTCTTTTTCGGGTCAAATAGGGCAAGTATCAAGTATTGATGACGACCGTGAAAAAATGACAGTAGAAGTAGATTTGTTTGGTAGAGCAACTCCAGTAGAAATTTCTTTCAACGACTTCAAAGAAATATCTTAATTTTTTCATAATTTCTAACATTTTTTTATCAAATATTTAAAATTTATGTTAAAATAAGTTGTCTAAAAAATTTTATCATATTTTTTTATGTTACAATATCAACAATATTCCAAATTTAATGAAACGTAAACAAAGAATAAACAACTCAAATTATCAAGTTTTTTATTTCAATTCCCCGTTCCAAAGAAAGGTTTTTATGGCTAAAAAAGTTGTTAAAACGGTAAAATTACAAATTCCTGCAGGAAAAGCTAATCCAGCTCCTCCAGTAGGACCTGCTTTAGGGCAAGCCCAAGTTAATATTCCTGCTTTTTGTTCCCAATTTAATGAAACAACTAAAGATCAAATGGGTTTCGTTATCCCTGTTATCATTTCTGTTTATGAGGACAGAACATTTACTTTTGTAACTAAAACTCCTCCAGCAAGTGATCTTTTAAAAAAAGCTGCTAAAATTGAATCTGGTTCTGCTAATGCAAGTCAAACCAAAGTAGCTACTATCACCCACAAACAAGTAGAAGAAATCGCCAATTTAAAGCTTCCAGACCTAAATGCTTATTGCGTTGAAAAAGCTTGCAAAATCATTGAAGGCACAGCTCGTAATATGGGAATTTTAGTAAAAGATTAAAATATTAAAATAGTTTTTAACCCAATTATTCAAATTTCAAATTAAAAAAATTTCTAAAAAATGTCAAGTTGTTTTGAGAAAGGAATTACTGCGATGAAACGAGGCAAAAAATATTTAGCATCATTACAAATGTTTGATGTTAAAAAAACATATCCGCTTCAAGAAGCTATTAGCTTAGCTAAACAAACTCAAGTTGCGAAATTTGATGCTGCGGTAGAATGCGCTTTTCATCTAAATTTAGATCCTAAAAAAGTTGATCAAAATTTAAGAGGAGCCTTAGTTTTACCACATGGCACTGGTAAAGTCTTAAAAGTAGCAGTTCTTGCTAAAGGAGAACAAGCTAAACAAGCACAAGAAGCCCAAGCAGATTACGTAGGCGACCAAGATTTAATTGATAAAATTGCCAAAAACTGGTTTGATTTTGATGTCTTAGTTGCTACTCCCGAAATGATGCCGCAATTAAGTAAATTAGGGCGCCTTTTAGGACCCAAAGGACTAATGCCTAACCCTAAAACAGGTACTGTAACAAATGATGTTTTACAAGCAGTCAAAGAAATTAAAAATGGTAAAATTGAATATCGCCTAGACAAAAGCGGGAATATTCACGCCATATTAGGTAAGGTTTCTTTTGATGAGACAAAATTACTAGAAAACTTAAAAACTTTATATCTTCAATTAATGGCTGTTAAACCTCGTACAGTGAAAGGCACTTACATTAAAAGTGTTACTATTTCAACTACGATGGCACCAGGTATTAAAATTGACCCTGTTACAATTTCACAATAATCAAGATCAAAATTTTGAAGGAAGGAAAAGGGCATAATCATGATAAAACCTCAGTTAGCCAAAAAAATAGATTCAGTTGCTGTTTTGCAAGAAAAGATTAGCACTGCCAAAACAGTTATTGTTTTTGAATATGCAAGCTTACCGGTAAGCTCTTTTATGCAACTGCGTCGTGAGTTAAAAAAAACTAGTTGTGAAGTAAAAGTATATCCCAAAAACATCATGCAAAGAGCTGTTACCAACGCCAAACAAGCTGATTTAGTTACCTTTTTAAAAGGAGCAAAAGCTTTAATTATTAGTCCCCAAGAATTATTAGAACCAATCAAAACGATTTATAATTTTGCTAAAAAA
Source organism: 'Catharanthus roseus' aster yellows phytoplasma (assembly GCF_004214875.1). Lineage (NCBI taxonomy): Bacteria > Bacillati > Mycoplasmatota > Mollicutes > Acholeplasmatales > Acholeplasmataceae > Candidatus Phytoplasma > 'Catharanthus roseus' aster yellows phytoplasma. The sequence goes on along the minus strand of NZ_CP035949.1, from coordinate 370,428 downwards.
AATAAAGCAGTTAAAATAGTTTCTGGCATCGTGGAACAAAAAATTGTCTCCTTGCAAGAAATAAACACCTTAGCTACTTTGCCTTCAAAAGAACAAATGTTAGCGCTTTTAGCTGCTTCAATGTTTGCACCTTTGCAACATTTAGCAATTGGTCTAAATATGTTAGTGCAAACCAAAGAACAAGAAAACCCCAAAAAATAAACAATTAATTTATGAATGAAAAGATTATAACAAAGGAGATTGACATGGCTAAGTTAACGAAAGAAGCTTTTGTATCGGCTTTAAAAGAAATGTCTTTATTAGAGATTAAAGAATTATTAGATGGTTTGAAAGAAGAGTTTGGAATTGACCCAACTGCTTTAGCAGTTGCAGCTCCTGGAGCAAATAATGCAGCTGAAGTAGAAGAAAAAACCGAATTCATAGTAGTTATGAAAAGTTTTGATGAAAAAAAGAAACTTGCTGTTATCAAAGCAGTGCGCGAAGTAACAGGATTAGGCTTGCTAGATGCTGCTAATTTTGTTAAAGTTCCTGACTCTAAAGTAAAAGAAAATGTTTCCAAAGCTTTAGCAGAAGATATCAAAAACAAGTTAGAACAAGCTGGAGCTGTTGTTGAACTTCAATAAATTATTATCTTGTAAGTAATATAAAAACCTGAGTTTTCTCAGGTTTTTTAGTCTTGCATTGTTTTTATTTTTATACCCCAACCCCCAAAACCCAAAAATCGCAAAAACACAATTAAAAATAAAGATTTTGGCAAAACAAACTACCAATTAATAATTTATAGGAGCATAAGATGGGTTATCATAATGTCAAATATGGCAAAAAAGCACAACGTCGTAATTATTCTAAAACAATTTATGATGTTGATTTGCCCAATTTAATTGAAATTCAAAACCAATCTTTTGATTGGTTTTTAAAACACGGTATTAAAGAATTGTTGCAGGATTTTTGTCCTATTGAAAGTTATAATGGGGATTTAAAAATTCACTTTGATGATTATTTTTTAGCACCCCCAAAATATAGCATTGAAGAAACTAAAATTAAAGATATAAGTTATGTTTCCCAATTATTTGTCAAAACTACTTTAGAAAATGTTTTAACTGGCGAAACTAAACAAAGCAATATTTTACTTACTGAATTGCCTCTAATGACTCCCACTGGGACTTTTGTTATCAACGGCACTGAAAGAGTAGTAGTTTCTCAAATTGTACGTTCTGCTAGCGTGTATTTTGCAGGTAATTTTGACAGCAAACTCAACAGAACCACTTATTCTGGACAAGTAATTCCTTCACGTGGTGCTTGGATTGAATACGAAGAAGGCTCTAAAGAAATTTTGTATGCCAAATTAGATCGTTCCAAAAAAATCCCCTTGTCTAATTTTATTTATGCTCTAGGTTTTGACAGCAAAGAAGCAATCGAAAATGTCTTTGGCAAAAGCGCTATCCTTGATTCTGTTTTTGATAAAGAAACTGATATGGACTCAGACAATGCTTTGGTAGAACTGTATTCTAAAATCCGTCAAGGCGAAAAAGTTCCTGTTGACACTGCTAGAGATTTTATCAGAACAAGACTTTTTGATCAAAAAAAATACGACCTGGCTAAAGTGGGAAGATACAAATTTAACAAAAAACTAGACGTTCTTACCCGAGCTGAAAACACTTATTTAGCTTGTGATTTTGTCAATCCCGAAACTCAAGAAATAATAATTGCACAAGACGAACTTTTAACCAAAGAAAAAATTGCAATCCTGAAACAAAATCGTCATTTTTTGCTCCAAGAAATCTTCGACGCTAAACATAATTTAGAAAACGAAACTGATGAAGAGATTTTAGCATATAAAAAAGACCCCCAAAAAAACGAATTATTCACCAAAACTAACATCATCAACTCTCGCACTGGTGAAGTTTTAGTAGCTAAAGATACTTTAGTTAACGACGATATTATCAATCATTTAAGACACAATATTCACACTCTTGATGAAAAAGTATCTAAATTTTTCTTAGGAACTAAAGATATTTATCAAAAAGAAGCAGACCGTCAAGGAGTTTTTAACGAAATTTTAGAAGTCTATACTTCAAAAGACGAATCAGGCAAGCTATATCACAAAGTCAAACTTATTGGAAACGACCAAAGAGAAACCAAAAAACACATCACTTTGTCAGATGTTATTGCAAGTATTAATTATTATTTGAATCTTTATGAAAACGTAGGCACTGTTGATGATATTGATCATTTAGGGAATCGTCGTTTAAGATTAATTGGAGAATTGTTAAAAAACCAATTCCGAATTGGTCTTACCAGAGCTGAAAAAAATATCAAAGATATGATTTCCACTAGCAAATTCAGCGAAGTTAACGGTCCAGGCGACCTAGTTAATTTTACTTTTTTAATGAGTGTAATCAAAACTTTTTTCACAAGTTCACGCTTATCGCAATTCATGGATCAAATCAATCCTTTAGCAGAATTAACCCAAAAAAGAAGGGTATCAGCTTTAGGTATCGGAGGAATTAATCGTGATCGTGCAGGCATTGAAGTGCGCGACGTGCACAATTCCCACTACGGCAGATTATGCCCCATTGAAACTCCTGAAGGACCTTCCATCGGACTTATCACATCCCTTTCCACTTATGCCAAAGTCAATAAGTACGGTTTTATCCAAACTCCTTTCTTTAAGGTTTTGCACCAAGACGGGAAAACTACCCTTTCGCGCCACATAGATTATTTAACAGCTGACCAAGAAAAAGAAGAAATTATTGCCTCAGCTGGGTTTGTTTTGGATTCCAATAATGCTTTTCAAGACAAAAAAATAATTGCTCGTAGCAACGGTGAAACAGGCATTTTTGAAATAAGCCAAATAACATATGCTGACGTTTCTCCTAAACAAATTGTCTCTGTTGCAACTTCTTCGATCCCCTTTTTAGAACACAACGACGCTTCCAGAGCTTTAATGGGAGCCAACATGCAACGTCAAGCAGTCCCTTTATTAATCCCTGAATCTCCTATTGTGGGAACAGGTGTTGAATATCGCGCTGCCAAAGACTCAGGTTGCTTAATTATTGCCCGCGAATCAGGATTTGTTACTTATGTTGATGCTCAAAAAATAATTATCACTAAAAAACCCAACCAAAATGTTTCATTAAATGGCAAAACCCTTTACGATACTACCCAAGAATTTACCTACGCCCAAGCCAAGACTTTATACGAGAACAACTACAAAGAACACCAAGCCGAATACACCCTCATCAATTTTGCCAAATCCAACCAAGACACTTTAGTATTGCAAAAACCGATTGTAGTTTTGGGAGAACAAATCAATGAAGGCGATATTTTAGTAAGTGGACCTTCTACATCTCAAGGCGAATTAGCACTTGGCAGAAATGTTACAGTGGCTTTTATGACTTGGGAAGGTTATAACTATGAAGATGCCATCATTATGTCAGAAGAATTAGTCAAAAATGATGTCTACACTTCCATCCACATTGATAAATACGAAGTTCAAACTAGAGAATTAAAAAAAGGTAGCGGTCAAGAAGAAATCACTAGAGAAGTTCCCAACGTGGGCGCTGATGCTATTAAAAACCTTGACGCAAGAGGAATTATTATTCCTGGTTCCGAAGTTAAAGAAGGAGATATTTTAGTAGGTAAAATAACTCCTCAAGGAAACATTGAACCTTCTCCTTCTGAAAAATTAATTCAAATTGTAATTGGTGAAAAAGCCCGCGAATACAAAGACTCTTCTTTAAGGGTTCCTTTTGGTGAAGGGGGGATCGTTCAAAGTGTTCATTATTTCTCCAGAAAAAACGGTGATGTTCTTCCTGCTGGTGTCAACGAAAACATCCGTGTTTTCATCGCTAAAAAACGTAAAATCAATGAAGGCGACAAAATGGCAGGACGCCACGGAAACAAAGGTGTAATTTCTCGCATCTTACCTAAAGAAGACCTTCCTTATATGGCAGACGGCACCCCAATTGATATCATGTTAAATCCTTTAGGAGTTCCTAGTAGGATGAACATTGGACAAATTTTAGAAATCCATTTAGGAATGGCTGCCAAAAAATTAGGCATCAAAGTGGCAACTCCTGTTTTTGACGGCGTTAATGACTACGACCTTAAAGAAATCATGAAAGAAGCCAATTTAGATCCTGATGGCAAAATGGTTTTATATGACGGACGCACCGGCGAACCTTATGACAGTCGTATTTCTGTAGGAGTTATGTATATGGTTAAATTATCTCACATGGTAGATGACAAACTCCATGCCAGAAACGTAGGACCATACACTTTAGTGACCCAACAACCTATGGGAGGAAAAGTCCAAAACGGTGGACAACGCTTCGGTGAAATGGAAGTATGGGCGCTTTATGCTTATGGAGCTGCTCATACCTTACAAGAAATTTTAACAGTTAAAAGTGATGATATTGTAGGTAGAAACAAAACTTACAGTGCCATCGTGCAAGGAACTCCACTGCCTAAACCAAGCATTCCTGAAAGTTTCCGAGTTTTCATTAAAGAATTGCAATCTTTAGGATTGTATGTAGAACTAATCAAAACCGATACTAAAGAAAATGAAGTTAATAAATCCTTAATTGATTACAAAAAGGAAGGTTATAATTAAAGATGAGTGATAACAGATTATTTACTTCAGTAGAAACTTTAAATCTTTCATCTCCAGTTTTAGAAAAATTAAAACTTTCTGGAATCAATACTTTGGAAGATTTCAACACTTTTACTTTAGAAGAGTTAAGGCTTTTACTGCAAGAAGCTTTTTTAGAAGTTTTACCTATCCTCAAAAACTTCGCCCTACCTCGCAATTTACAAAATCTAGATTTGAGTGAAGCCGTTATTAACATTCTTACTGAACTAGGAATGGAAGATTTTCAAGATCTTTTACAAACTAAAATGGCTGTCCTTACAAAAGCATTTGAAACCAATCCCCTTGCTTTTCAAAAATTAAACGACCTATTTAAGTTATACAACCACTTCCCTTCTATTTCATCTGACAAAGAATACGGTAGTAGAGATTATGATTATTTTAAAATCCGTCTAGCTGCTCCTGAAGAAATCAGACAGTGGTCTTATGGTGAGGTTACTAGCTACGAAACAATTAACTATCGCACCTATAAACCAGAGATATCAGGATTATTTTGTCAAAAGATTTTTGGTCCAGTAGTTGATTTCCAATGTGCTTGTTCTAAAAAACAAGTCAGCATCAAAAGTCAATTTTGTAACAAATGTGGAGTTGAATTTACCGAAACCAAAGTGCGTCGTGAAAGAATGGGACACATCGAATTACAAACCCCCATCGTCCACACTTGGTACCTTAATTCTTCTCCCAGCCGTTTAGCTATTCTTTTAAACATCAAAACTAAACAATTAGAAGAAATAGTTTATTATGTTTCTTACGTTGTAATTGATCCTGGAAAAACCGAATTCAAACCTAAAGAAATTATTACAGAAACTCAATACAGTGAAGCTCTTTATGAATTTGGAAACGCTTTTGTAGCTTTAACAGGTGCCGAAGCGGTTAAAAAATTACTAGAAAATCTCAATTTAGAAAAAACTATCAAAGTCCTTCGCAAATCTTTATCGGAAAATTCCAAACAAAAAAGAGAAAGCATTATTAAAAGACTAGAAATAATCGAATCTTTTCATCAATCAGACAACAAACCTGAATGGATGGTAATGGATGTTATTCCTGTATTACCTCCGGGATTAAGACCGATGGTTCCTTTAGATGGTGGTCGTTTTGCCACTACTGAAGTCAACGATCTTTACCGCCGCATCCTTAATCGCAACAATCGTTTAAAAAAACAAATGCTCCAAAAAGCTCCTCGTTTAATCATTAAAAATGAAAAAAGAATGCTACAAGAAGCAGTTGATGCTTTATTTGATAATGCCAAAACTAGCAAAAAAAACGTTAACAACGTCGAAAAAAATCGCCCGCTTAAATCTTTATCCGAAATGCTACGCGGTAAACAAGGGCGTTTCCGTCAAAATCTTTTAGGTAAAAGAGTGGATTATTCGGGACGATCCGTAATTATTGTAGGTCCTGATTTAGAAATGCACCAATGCGGTGTGCCTCGTGAAATGGCAATTATTTTGTTCAAACCTTTCATTTTGAAAAAACTACAAGAAACCAAAGGAATTGACAAAAAAAACGCCAACACCATTTATGAAAAAATGAATGAAGAAGTTTGGAACGCCTTAGAAGAAGTAGTCAAAGAACACCCGGTCCTTTTAAACCGCGCCCCAACACTACACCGTTTAGGAATTCAAGCTTTTGATCCTAAATTAATTGACGGTAAAGCCATTCGCCTCCACCCTTTAGTTACGCCTGCCTTTAATGCCGATTTTGATGGCGACCAGATGGCAATTTATGTCCCTCTTTCTTTAGAAGCCCAAGCCGAAGCGCGCTTATTGATGCTTGTTTCGAACAACATTTTAGACCCTAAAAATGGTAATCCAGTAGTAACACCTTCCCAAGATATGGTTTTAGGAAACTACTATTTAACCATTGAAGAAAAAAAAGATCGCACTATAAACAGCTATGATGCTGCCCAAAGAACTGCAGAACACCAATACAAACATCGCAATGAAGGAGCTTTTTTTGCTGACATCAACGAAGCCAAAACCGCTTATCAAAATAAAGAAATCCACCTTCACACAAGAATTTTTATCAAACCAAAAGCAATTAATTTATCATTTACTGAAGAACAACGTCAAAAATATTTAATGACTACTTTAGGAAAATTAATTTTTAATGACATTTTGCCTCCAAGTTTCCCCTACATTAACGAACCAACTCAGTTTAATTTGGATGTCAAAACCCCTGATGCTTATTTTTTAGCTCCAGGAACCAACCCCAAACAATTCCTAAAAAAACTTCCCACCCCTAAACCTTTTAACAAAAAATTCCTATCTATGATTATTGCATGTTTTTTCAAACAAATGAAAATTACAGAAACTTCCAAAATGCTAGATCACATCAAAAACCTAGGTTTTAAGTATTCTACTATCGCAGGAATTACAGTTTCATTTGCAGACATCAATACTTACTCCAATAAACAAGAATTGTTACAAGAAGTAGAAGCCCGCAATATTCAAATTGAGACTTGGTACAACGATGGTTTTTTAACAGATGCCGAACGTCGTCGTTTAGTAATTAACGAATGGAAAACTATTCGTGATAAAATTCAAGAAGGCTTGATGAAAGAATTTCAACAAGACAACCACATTTTTATGATGAGCGAAAGTGGCGCACGTGGTAGCGTTTCTAACTTTACTCAATTAGCAGGGATGAGAGGGTTAATGAATAACCCTAAAGGTGAAATTATTGAAGTCCCTGTTAAAGCTTCTTTCCGAGAAGGTCTGAAAGTTTCTGAGTTTTTCATCTCTACTCACGGAGCCCGTAAAGGTTCAACTGACACTGCCCTCAAAACAGCCGAGTCAGGTTATCTAACGCGTCGTTTAGTTGACGTAACTCAAGATATTGTTGTTATCAAAGAAGACTGCAATAGTGACCGCGGTTTTGTTGTAGAAGCTATGATGAGCGACGGCAAAGAAATTGTTTCCCTCAAACAACGCATTATGGGACGCTTTGCTAGTTGCGACATTTGTCATCCCAAAACCAACGCCCTTATTATAGCGCGCAATGAATTAATTACTGAGTCCAAAGCCCAAGAAATTATTACTGCCAAAATTAAAAAAGTTCCTATTAGAAGCATTTTAACTTGTAATTGTGAATATGGTATTTGCGCCAAAGACTACGGCGTCAATCTAGCTACCAATAAATTAGTAGAAATTGGCGAAGCTGTTGGTGTTATTGCTGCTCAATCCATTGGGGAACCAGGAACTCAATTAACTATGAGAACTTTCCATACTGGAGGAGTTGCTTCTGCCTCAGATATTACTCAAGGTCTTCCAAGGATCGAAGAATTATTTGAAGTACGCAAACCTAAAGGAAAAGCGCTAATCAGCGAATTAAAAGGAAAAATCAAAAAAATTGATAAAATCCGTTCCCAAAATCCAGAAATTGTAATCACAGAAGAAAATGACCCTGACACAGAGCACCGTTATATTTTGGAACCTAATGTCGATATTTTAGTAAGCAAAAACAACAGTGTTTATCCCGGTCAAAAACTAACTTCTGGTTCGGTTGATCTAAAAGAACTTTTAAGAGTGGCAGGCACAACAGAGGCTCAAAAATACATCTTAGAAGAAGTACAAAAAGTTTATCGTGCCCAAAATGTTTATATCAGCGACAAACACATCGAAATTATTATTCACCAAATGTTTAAACAAATTTTAATTATTGATGAAGGTGATACTCAACTTTTACCTGGCACAGAAATTACTATTAATAACTTTAAAAAAGCTAATTTAAAAATGTTAGAAGAAAACAAACTTTTAGCAGTAGGGCGCCCCATTATTTTAGGAATTACGCGTTCTTCTTTAAGAAGTGATTCTTTACTGTCAGCTGCATCTTTCCAAGAAACTACTAAAATTCTAATCGATGCTGCCATCAAAGGAAAAACCGACCATCTTTACGGACTTAAAGAAAATGTTATTATTGGTGGCTTAATTCCTGCAGGAACAGGCATTTTAGAAACTACTTTATTTAAATATCCAAAAGAACCTGCAACCACTTCTGAACTTGCTGAAAAAACTAACCAAAATTAAAAAAAGAAAGGAAATAAAAAATGTCTACTGTTTCTCAATTAATCAAAAAACGTCGTAGCAGTAAAACTTCCAAAACTAAAGCACCTGCTCTAAGTTACGGTTTTAATGTTTTGCAAAAAAAAGCTAAACATTACAGTTCTCCTCAAAAAATGGGTGTTTGTCTGCGTGTAACTACCATGACTCCAAAAAAACCAAACTCAGCTTTACGTAAATTTGCAAGAGTACGCCTAAGTAATGGTTCTGAAGTAACTGCCTACATTCCAGGCGTGGGACACTCCTTACAAGAACATAGCTCTGTTTTAGTTCGTGGCGGACGCGTAAAAGACCTTCCTGGTGTGCGTTATCATATCGTTCGTGGTGCTCTAGATGCTACTGGTGTTGCTAACCGCAAACAAGGGCGTTCTAAGTACGGCTCTAAATTACCTAAAGAAAAAAAATAATTACAATTACAAAGAATAAAAAATAAATAATAAAAAAATCACAAATCCCCAAAAAAAATAAATAAAATAAAGAAAGTAGGTGAATTTTTGTGTCCCGTAAAGGTCATATTAAAAAAAGAGATGTACAGCCAGATCCTATTTACAATTCTAAATTAGTTACTAAAATCATTAACACCATTATGAAAGACGGCAAAAAAGGCAAAGCTCAAACTATTTTTTATCAAGCTTTAAAACAAGTAAAAACTATCACTAACCGCGAGCCTATTGAAGTTTTTCATGAAGCCCTAAACAATATTATGCCTGTATTAGAAGTACGCACGCGTCGTGTGGGTGGTCAAAATTACCAAGTGCCTTGCGAAGTTCGTCCCGAAAGACGCCAGTCTTTAGGATTAAGATGGCTTGTTAAATACACTAAAGAAAGCAATGAAAAAACAATGGGAGAAAGACTCGCCCAAGAAATAGTAGATGCTTCTTTAGGTAACGGAGTATTAGTTAAAAAAAGAGAAGAAACGCATCGCACTGCAGAAGCTAATAAAGCCTTTGCTCATTATCGTTGGTGATTGTAACTTATAGGAGAATAAAAGATGGCACGTCAGTTTTCATTAGAAAAAACTCGTAATATTGGCATTATTGCTCATATTGATGCAGGAAAAACCACCACTACAGAAAGAATTTTGTTCCACACCGGAAAAATTCATAAAATCGGAGAAACCCATGATGGCGCTTCTCAGATGGATTGGATGGAACAAGAACAAGAAAGAGGAATCACTATTACCTCTGCTGCTACTACTGCTTTTTGGAAAAACCACCGTATCAATATTATTGACACTCCCGGACACGTTGATTTTACGGTGGAAGTTTCGCGCTCTCTTAGAGTTTTGGATGGAGCAGTAACAGTTATTGATGCTCAGGCAGGAGTAGAACCACAAACTGAAACTGTTTGGCGCCAAGCTAGTGAATATAAAGTCCCAAGAGTTATTTTTGTTAACAAAATGGATAAAGTAGGCGCTGATTTTGCTTATGCAATTGAAACCCTTAAACAACGCTTAGGAGTTCATGCAAGCGCTATTCAATGGCCAATTGGCTCAGAAAATGACTTTAATGGTATCATTGATTTAGTAGAAATGAATGCTTTTGAATATGATAACACTTCCCAAGAAACAGGAAAAGTAGTTCCTATTCCTAGCGATTTAGAATCAATTACCCAAACTAAAAGAAACGAATTAATAGAAACTTTATCTACCCTAGACGAAGAATTAATGATGTATTATTTAGAAGAAAAACCAATCTCTTCTGAAATGTTGAAAAATTCCATTAGAAAAGCAACCTTACAAGCTTCCTTTTTCCCAGTTCTTTGCGGTTCTTCTTTCAAAAATAAGGGTGTTGTTAAAATGTTAGACGCTATTGTTGACTACCTTCCTGCTCCTTGTGATGTTGCAGCTATTGTTGGTTTTGATTCTGACAACCAAGAAATTGTGCGCACCGGATTAGATGAAGAACCCTTCACAGCTCTAGCTTTCAAAGTGATGACCGATCCTTATGTAGGAAAATTAACCTTTTTCCGTATCTATTCAGGTTCAGTTAAAGCTGGTTCTTACGTAACTAACACTACTAAAGGAACCAAAGAACGTTTTGGACGCTTATTACAAATGCATGCTAATTCTCGTGAAGAAGTAAAAGAAGCCTACACAGGCGATATTTTAGCAGTTGTAGGACTAAAAGCAACTACTACAGGAGACACTTTAGCATCAGAAGGACAAACCATTGTCTTAGAATCAATTAATTTCCCAGAACCAGTAATTGAAATTGCAGTAGAACCAAAAACTAAAGCTGACCAAGATAAAATGGGGATTGCCCTTGCAAAATTAGCTGAAGAAGACCCTACATTTAAGGTTTTTTCCAATCATGAAACCGGGCAAACTATTATTGCTGGAATGGGTGAACTTCATTTAGATATCATTATTGAACGTCTTAAAAGAGAATTCAAAGTACAAGCAAATGTTACAGAACCTCAAGTAGCATACCGCGAAACAATCACCCAAGAAACTGAGACAGAAGGAAAATTCATTCGTCAATCAGGTGGTCGTGGACAATACGGACATGTTTGGATGCGTTTTGAACCAAATCCTGGAAAAGGTTTTGAATTCGTTAATAAAATTGTAGGTGGTGTAGTTCCTCGTGAATACGTTCCTGCAGTTCAAAAAGGAATTCAAGAAGCTCTTGCTGTTGGTATTTTAGCTGGATATCAAATTATTGATGTTAAAGCAACTTTATTTGATGGCTCTTACCATGATGTCGATTCTTCCGAAATGGCTTTTAAAATTGCTGCTTCCATGGCATTAAAAGAAACCAAAAACAAAGGGAACCCAGTCATTTTAGAACCTATTATGGACGTTGAAGTAGTTACTCCCAACGATTATGTAGGAAATGTTATTGGTGATCTAACTTCTAGAAGAGGTAGATTAGAAAACCAAGAATCACGCGCCAACGCTGTTGCTATTAGAGCGTTTGTTCCCCTTTCTGAAATGTTTGGATATGCTACTGTTTTGCGTTCCAATACTCAAGGAAGAGCTACTTTTATTATGCAATTTGCTAAATATGAAAAAGCTCCTAAAAGCATCACTGAAGAAATTATTAAAAAACGAGCTTAGACAACCTTACACTAAAAAACATTTTTATTAACAAAATAGTTGTGAAAATCCAAAAATAAGTTAAAATTTAAATGGTAAATATATTTATTAAAACAAATCTTAAAACATAATAAAAGGAGGCCTTTGAAAAATGGCTAATGAAAAATTTATACGAAATAAACCACATTTAAATGTAGGTACTATTGGACACGTAGACCATGGTAAAACTACTCTTACAGCAGCTATTACCCAAGTTTTGTCTACCCGTGGCTTGGCTAAAAGTAGAGCTTATGATCAAATTGATAATGCTCCTGAAGAAAGAGAACGTGGAATCACTATTAAAACTTCACACGTAGAATATGAAACAGAAAAACGTCACTATGCTCACGTTGACTGTCCTGGACACGCCGATTATGTTAAAAACATGATTACTGGTGCTGCTCAAATGGACGCTGCTATTTTAGTTGTTTCTGGTGCAGATAGTGTTATGCCTCAAACTAGAGAACACATTTTATTAGCGCGCCAAGTTGGTGTTCCAAAAATTGTTGTTTTCTTAAATAAATGTGATCTTTCCCCAGACGAACAAATTTTAGAATTAGTAGAAATGGAAGTTCGTGAATTATTATCTCAATACGATTTCCCAGGAGACGACATTCCTGTTATTAGAGGATCTGCATTAAAAGCTTTGGAAGGTGACGCTCATTACGTTGCTCAAGTAAACGAATTAATCGAAACTCTAGACACCTACATTGAAGACCCGGTGCGCGAAGTTGACAAACCTTTCTTAATGCCTGTAGAAGATGTTTTCACTATTACTGGTAGAGGAACTGTTGTTACTGGTAGAGTAGAAAGAGGTCAAGTAAAAGCTGGTGATGAAGTAGAAATCGTAGGACTTAAAGAAACTAGAAAAACTATTGTAACTGCAGTAGAAATGTTTAAAAAAGACCTAGATTTTGCTCAAGCAGGAGACAACGTTGGAGCTTTATTACGTGGAATTAACCGTGAAGATGTACAACGTGGACAAGTTTTAGCTAAACCAGGTTCTGTTAAGCCTCATTCTAAATTTGTTGCTCAAGTTTATGTTTTAACTAAAGAAGAAGGAGGACGTCACACTGCCTTTTTCTCTCAATACCGTCCTCAATTCTATTTCCGTACTACAGATATTACAGGAGTAGTTGAATTACAAGGTGATGTTAAAATGGTAATGCCAGGTGACAACGCTGAATTAGTAGTTACCCTTAACAACCCAATTGCTATCGAAGAAGGAACTAAATTTTCTATTCGTGAAGGTGGAAAAACAGTTGGTGCAGGATCAGTTTCCAAACTTCTTAACTAAAAATTCATTATACCCAACCTTATTAATAAATAAAACCCACATTATGTGGGTTTTTATCTTTTTTAACTATTTTTTATTTTGTATTTTACCCCTTTTTTTCCCTTTTGCCTTTTTATCGCTTTTTAAAACTCCACAAATCTAACCCAACTCAACTAAAAGATGCAAATTTTGCAATAATGATATTTTAAACACTTATAAAAAAATTAGTTGTGTGCCAAAAAAAACGCTATTTATTATCAAATTTCACAAAACTAACCAAAAAACACCACTTTTTGTTATTTTTTGCAATAAAAAAGCAAAATATCTTCCAATTAATTTTAAAAAAAGGTAAAATATATATGTGCTTGTTTATTAAGCAAGTTAAAAAAAGATGTAAATATTTTTTTAAATAATAAGAATAATAAAATAAATTTAATTTTAATAATAAATAAAATTTAAAAAGGTGGTTTAAATGGAATCCAATAAAGTAAATAATTCGTTTACCCAAATTAAAAATAACTTTCTTTCTTTATTTGAAACAACTACTTATAATAATATTGCTACTCGTAAAGGAATTGCTTTAAAAACAATTTTGCTTTTATGTGTTACAGCAATCACTTCAATGTTTTTTTACCCAATTCTAAAACCCGCGATATTAAAAAATCTAAATATTCATGCAATTTATTTTTCCATGATTGCGTTAGGTTTTTTAAATTATGGCATTTATTCTGCAGGATTAAAACAAGTTGAAATTTCTAAAGCTTGTGGATTAATTTATTCTTTTATAGAAGGAATAATTTTATCAATTATTTTTGTTGTTCTAAATTTAGTTTATGCCAATTTAGTTGAAATTGCCTTTATGGCTATTTTTGCAACCTTTATCGTCTTTGTTGCAATGTCCCATGCTTATTATAAAGGTTTTATAAAAGTAACAAATAGATTTAGACAAATTATGCTATATTGTTCTTTTGCTTTGGTGGTTTCTTATATAGTTCGTTTAGTGTTGTCTTTATGCGGCATTTGGACAATTGAAAATATTATTTACAATAGCTTTTTAACTCTTCCTATTAGTTTAATTATGTTAGGATTTGTATCTATGTTTTTAGCACTTCATTTTGATTACACCGAACAAATGATTAAACAAGGAATGCCTAAAAAATATGAATGGCAAGTTTCTTTGGCTTTTGCAACAACTTTAATTGAAATTTTTTTAAGAATAATGTTAATTTTGCTAAGGTTATTTGGTCAAGAAAGAAAATAAAAAGATCACGAATATTCGTGATCTTTTTTTTATTATATTACCTTTTTTATTCGGTTTGGAATAATAAATTAGTTCTTGTTCCTAATTCCATTGGTAATTCCAATGTTTTTGCACTAACTAATTTAACTCTTATTTGCTTAATTATCTTTTTGCTAGCTTCTAATTCTTGTTGAAAGTTTTTACCTTTCATAGCAATAAAATAACCCTTTTTTTTAACTAAATGAACACACCATTTTAAGATAAGTTCCAATCTAGCCAAAGCGCGAGCAACAACACAATCATAACTACCATTTTTGGCTATGTCATATTGTTCTACTCTTTGGTGAAAAAAACATATATTATCTAATTCCAAATGGCTTGCTAATTGTTTTAAGAAATTGATTTTTTTTAAAGATGATTCAATGATTACAATTTTTAAATGAGGAAAAAGAATTTTTAAAGGAAAGCTAGGAAAGCCAGCACCCGAGCCAACATCACAAAGATTAGTTACAGTATTAAAGTTAAATATTTCTTTTAAAATTAAAGAATCATAAAAATGTTTATAGCAAACATCAGATAAAGATATTAGAGAAGTAAGGTTCATTTTTTGGTTTTCTTGTTTTAAAAATTCATAGTAAAAAACAAACTTGTTTAATTGCTTTTCGTTGAGTGCAAATTTGTCTTTTAATGATTCAAAGTAAAGCATGATGTTTTTCCAAATAAACTAATAAAATCGAAATATCAACTTGATTGACTCCTAATATTCTTGTTGCTTGTCCTAAAGTTTGGGGTTTGATTAAATCAAGTTTTTCTTGAGCTTCTTTTGATAAATTTTTAATATCTGCGTAATTGATTTTGCTAGGAATTTTTTTTTGTTCTAACCTTGCTAATTTTTGAGCTTCTTTTTGGGCTTTAGCAATATAACCTTCGTATTTGATTTGTATTTCTACTTGTTCATAAATGGTTTTATCTGCTTTTTCCTGTAAAAAATGTTGTAAAGTGCAAAAATTTAATTCTGGTCTTTTTAGCAGTTGTGCTAATGTGGTTTTTTCTCCAAGACTAGCTGAGTTTTGTTGTTTTAAATAAGATAGATTATCTGAATTAACTAAAATTTCATAATTTTTGCTTTTTTCTAATAAAAGTTTGATTTTAGCTTTTTTGTTTTGAAAATTGTTATAATCTTTTTCATCAATCAAACCTAGTTGATATCCGTAATCTTTGAGGCGCAAATCGGCATTGTCGTGTCTTAATAATAAACGAAATTCCGCGCGTGATGTCAAAAGACGGTACGGTTCTTTGGCGCCCTTAGTGATTAAATCATCGATCAAAACACCAATATAGGCTTCATTTCTTTTTAACACAAAAGGAGGTTTATTTTGGAGTTTTAAAGAAGCATTAATTCCTGCCATAAGCCCTTGACAAGCAGCTTCTTCATAACCGCTGGTGCCGTTCATTTGTCCTGCTAAAAAGAGATTTTGGATTTTTTTAGTCTCTAAACTGTGTTTGAGTTGGTTGGGATTAAAAGCATCGTATTCGATAGCATAAGCATATTTAGTGATTTGGGCGTTTTGTAATCCTGGAATAGTTTTAAGGATTTCGTGTTGAACGTGTTGAGGCATGCTGGTAGAAAGTCCTTGTAGATACATTTCATCCAAAGATAGGCTTTCTGGTTCAATAAAAATTTGATGACTGTTTTTATCACAAAATCTTACTACTTTATCTTCGATAGAAGGGCAATAACGAGGGCCTGTTCCTTCAACATAACCTCCATACATAGCTGATTGGTTTAAATGTTTTTGGATAACTTGGTGGGTGGTTTGGTTGGTGTGAGTTAAAAAACATGGTTCTTGGGGTCTTTGATTTGTTTGGGGAACAAAACTAAATATTTGTTCTAAATTATCTCCCATTTGTATTTTGGTTTGGCTATAATCAATGCTTTTTTTTTTAACTCTTGGTGGTGTGCCTGTTTTTAAACGAATAACTTCAAAACCTAATTCTTTTAATTGAGTGCTGATACCGTAAGTTGTAGGAACGCCATTAGGTCCCGAGGATTTTTTGGTATCTCCAATTAAAATTTGGCTTGCTAAATAAGTTCCTGTAGTGATAATGACAGTTTTGGCATTAATTTTTGTTCCATCAATAAGACAGACTCCTTGAACTTGGTTGTTTTGGATGACTAGATTGTTTACGAGCCCTTCCAATAGAGTTAAATTGAGCTTTTTTTGTAATATTTCTAAAATAATTTGAGGATATTCTAATTTATCAATTTGAGCTCTTAAAGCTCTTACTGCAGGACCTTTGGAAGAGTTAAGCATTTTGATCTGAATTTGTGCAAGATCTGCAGCTTTTGCCATAACACCACCTAAAGCATCTATTTCACGTACTACAACACCTTTGGCAGGACCTCCGATAGAAGGATTGCAAGGTAAGGAAGCAACTTGTTTTAAGGAGCCTGTAATGAGTAAAGTATTATGTTTTTTTGCCAATATTAAAGCAGCTTCAACACCTGCATGTCCTGCTCCAATAACAATGCTATCGTAGATCATTTGAGTACCTTTCTTGATTGTTTTTTTTGGGTTTTATAATCATTTATTTATCATTTGTTTAATTTAATTCGTTTATTTCGTCTATTGTGTTGTCTTTGTTTTTGGGGTTATCTTCATTGGGATTTTGGTCGGATTTGGGTTCAACAAAGGTTGGATTGAATTGTTTTTGTTTTTCTTTTAATGATTCGTAAAGTTCTATTCCTAATGTTTCTTGGATTTTGTCCAATGTTTCTTGTAATTTTTTATCTCTAAATATGTGTAATTTTTTTTGTTGGTTTTTCATCCAATAATTCATAGAAAAACAAGAAGATATCAATACAACAAAAGCAGGAATTCTTAACCAAACAGAAATTTGTCCACTAAGCAAAAAAGCATTTAATAAAATAGGCACTAAAACTGCCACAAATAACAATTTTATTGTTTTGATTAAAGTAGCTTCTTTTTGGAAAATCTGCCATATAAAATCTAGCCACATATCGTTTATATCTTTTTGATAAAAAGCTCCAAATTCTTCGTAATATTTTTTTTCAACCAAAAGGCGGCACACTCCTTTATCAGCAGTCCAAACAGCAAATTGGCGTGATTGAAAAAGAGTACTATAATATTTGCTTTGATCCAAATAATAAAATTCTACTTTGGTTTCTTTTCCTTTTAATGTTGTTTCTTGGGTTAAAAATGGTTCTCCTTGTAAAGAGTTGTAAATATTAGTTAATAATTTAAATTCTTTTTCTTTTTGAAAAAATGAAAAATTCATATGATTGCTCCTTTTCCTTTATTTTTTAGTTGTGAAATTGTTATTTTTCGAAAGTTTTTTTGCCAAAATTCATTAATAAAAATTTATTTTTTTGTTTTTTTAATTTTATGCATTTAATTGTTGTTTTAAAAATTGTTTTTTTGGGTCTTTTATATTAAAAATAACCTTTTCAAACCCTATCTTCCACACAATAAAAATAACTTATGGCTGCTTCAATTAAGACCTGACCAAATTCGTCTCTTATTGTTGAATGATAAGGTTTGAAAAGGCTACCTTAGTTTTGTTGGATAAAAATACTTGTCTTTTGTTAATGTTTTTTGTGATTTGTAAATTATTTTTTTCTTGAAAAAATTTTTAAAAAATTTTAGAAATTATTTAGAAACTATTTAGAAATTAAAAATCAACATTATTATTATATACTTTTTTTATTTATTTGTGCAAACTTTTTTTATTTAATAGATATTTAATGACTTTTGGATCGTTTTTTCTTTGAGGATTTAAATAAAGAAACTATCTTCACTACTTTAATTGCTTTTTTTTGTCCAAAACAATGATTTTATAGTATAATATTTGTTGTATGTTTGTTTGAGTAGCTCAGCTGGATAGAGCAACGGCCTTCTAAGCCGTCGGTCGGGGGTTCGAATCCCTTCTCAAACGCCAGTTTATCTTTTATTTTTTGCACCATTTCCATTAATTTAGTAATTTAGCACTTAGACATTTATATTTATTTTTAATATTTATTTTTTTTGTCCCAAACATTTTCACAAATTTTTATTTTATGTATGTTATTTGTTTTTCAAATAAGAAATAAATATTAAAAATATTTAAAGAACAAATCTCAATAATAACACTTTTTTTATTTTTGTTTTGTTTTTTATTTTTTGTATTTTTTTATATCAACTTTAATGCATCCCAAAGCTAAAAGACATTAAAAAAGAAAAAAAGAAAAAGGAATAATAAAATAAATGCCTAAAGATCAAATTGTTTTTTTATTAATCTTAACTTTATCCGTTATTTTGATTCTTATTTTGGGTGGTGTAACTTTCATTATTTATTTTTTTGTTGTCAAACCGAAAAAAACGCAATTCAATATCCAAGATTTTGTGAAACAAGCTTTTTTAGAGTCAGAATCTAGGGTTATTTGTCGTTTGGATGATAAAATTAACAATTTAACTCATCAAAGTCAAGATAGTTTAACTAAAGAAATTAAAGATACTCGCCAACATTTAACAATTAATCTGGAAAATTCTTTAAAAGTTTTAAGAGAACAAAATGCAAGTGGTTTTCAAGAAGTGCAAAACATTCATAAATTATTGTGCCAAAACGATAAAACAGGACAAGCTGGAGAATTTTTGTTGGCACGCGTTTTGGAAAATGTTTCTCATTTTAAAGATAAATTAGTTTTTGAAAAACAATATTTAATGAAAAAAACAAACAATAACGGCAATCATCTTAAAGTTGATGTGATGTGTAAAGGTTATGGTAAATTTGTTCAAATTCCTATTGATTCGAAGTTTCCTACCACAGATTTTATAGCCTATATTAACGCCACTTCCAATCAAACAGAATTAAAGAGTCGCTTTTTATTTCACGTTAAAGAAAGAATTAAAGAAGTTCAAAAATACGTCAGCAAAGAAGACAACTGCCCTTATGCCATTATGTTTATTCCTTCTGAAAGTATTTTTGCCCAAATTAATTGCGATCCTGAAATAATATCATATGCTTTTAAACGCAATGTTATCATTACAAGTCCTTCGATTTTACTTGCTATTCTTAATTCAGTTGATTATTATTTTCAAATTTTCGAAAGTGTTCAAAACAACGAAGAAAAACTTGAATGTATTGAAAATGTGCTACAAGCGATGAAAAATTTTGATAAAGTCTTTATTTATGATTTGAAAGCGGCTTTGGAAAAAGTTCTCAAAGTGATTGAAGATATTCAAAAAAAAGAAAAAACCTTAGAGCAACGTTATCAAAAATTGTTAGAAGTTCGAAAAAAAGAAAATAACAATTCCAAAAACAACATCAAAAATGAAAAGATAGATTTTTAAATCATTATTTTAACTCCTTTTTGACATTATTTTAACATTATTTTGCAAATACTTTTTTGAGTTATTATATAATATTTATGGATACTATTTTTTTTATTTAGTATCTTATATATTTCATTAATTAAATTATTAAAATTATCTATATTTTTAAATCCAAATTAAAATTAAAAAATTATGCATTCAAATCCAATTTATATTATTTATTATTCTTTATTTTGATATTTTGAGTTTTGGCATGATTTTTATTCAACAACCAAAGGATATCATTTTATTTTTAAATTTACTTCCAAGCAAATCATTATTACTAGCGTTTTTATTGTGATATTACTTGCCATTCCTATTATTATATTTTTTTCTTTAGAAGAAGAATCTCCTCAAGGGTCATCTTCTGATGAAGTTATTGAACAAATGCAATTTTCTGATGAAACACAAAACCCAAACTCAGCCCCTTCGAGTTTAGAAAAAAAATCTTTGAAAGATGCATTTATTGAAAAATCAGGAGAATTTTTTGAAAGAGCTATAAAATCTCCGAAAGTATCTCAATCAATAAAAACTTTTTCTAATAAATTATCAAGCACCATTAGCAAAAGCTTTTCTCAAAATAAAAACCAATTACCAAGAAAAGCTTGATTATTAATTATATTAATAAATTCAAATATTTTGCTAGCACATAATAATATATAATAATTAAATATTTTTCATTACAAAAGCTAATCTTTTTAAGGTTAGCTTTTCAGTTTTTTTATTTTTGCCACTATTCATCACAGAACCATTGTTTTTTGCATGGTTTTTGCTGAATTTTTTTTTCGCAAACCAAACTTTATTATTTTTTTTAACCCCCAATTTATACATTTTTATTTTTTCATTTCACGATGAAATTTTGTACTGAACAAATTAAAAAAAATAATAAAACTTCTAACCCGGCCCCATTCAAAATTAATTCAAAATTAATTATCAATATTTAAAAAAACAAACTTATTTATCGTTTTAATGACAAAATTGCATCAAAAAATCTAATCCCCCCTATTTTTTTATTTTTTGTTTTGCATTACAAATCATTAAACTAAATTCAAAAAGAAAAAGAGGTAAAACAATGATTTTATATTTGTTAACCCCCTCAAAAGAAAGGTATCAAGGATATGAAAGGTGATTATTGGCGAACTCATTGTATAATGGGTTGTTCCCTTCTTGTCTTTGTTTTAATTTGTGGATCAATTATCGGCTATTTTTTGTATTCTTTTTTTAATCAAAAGAAATTAGAAGAAAAAAAACAAGCATTTGACAACAAACTAAAAGAAAAAGAAAAAGATTTGCAACAACGCGAACAAGAAATGATGCGTAATGCCAAAATAGAAATAACTTCTTTAAGACAAAAATTAGAACTGGATTTAGAACAAATAACCAACACAATTGTTGATTTAGAATCCAAAAATAATCGTCGTGAAGAATTGCTTAACAACAGAACTGAGAGTCTCAATAAAAGAGAAGAGCATTTAGATTTTGAACAACAAATAATTAGCCATACTAAAAAAAACCTAGAACAACAAATCAAAGAACAAGAAACAATTTTAAACACCCAAAAACAACAATTAGAAAAAATAGCTTCCTTAACGCAAGATCAAGCCAGACAAATCATAATGAAAGAAACAAGAGACCAAACCACTTATGAAATGATGTCATATATTAAACAAGAAGAAGAAAAAGCCAAAAGCGAAGCATCTAAAAAAGCCAAAAATCTTTTAGTTTTAGCCATGCAAAAATATGCTGGCGATATTACAGGAGAAAAAAATATTAGCGTTGTTAACATTCCTAACGAAGATATGAAAGGACGGATTATTGGGCGCCAAGGCAGAAATATTAAGTCTTTAGAAGTTTTAACCGGAGTAGACTTAATTATTGATGAGTCCCCTTGCACCATTATTTTAAGTAGTTTTGACCCGATTAGAAGAGAAATTGCCAAAAAAACTTTAGAATTTTTGGTCTCTGATGGGCGAATTCATCCTTCTCGCATCGAAAAAGCCTTAGAAACTTCAACCATAGAAGTAGACAATTTTATTAAAGAAATGGGCGAAGAAGCTGCTTTTATTACTAAAATCGGCGAAGTGCACCCCGACTTAATTAAAATTTTGGGAAAACTTCACTTCCGCATTAGTTACAGTCAAAATGTTTTGAAACATTCTTTGGAAGTAGCTTTTTTAGCTGGTAAACTTGCCTCTGAAATTGGCGAAAACGAAATTCTTGCAAGAAGAGCAGGACTTTTTCATGACATCGGTAAAGCTCTAGACCACGAAATGGAAGGAAGCCACGTAGAAATTGGCGTTTCTATTGCTTCCAAATACAAAGAAAAAAAAGAAGTTATCGACGCTATTGCCTCTCATCATGAAGACCAAGAACCCCAATCAACTATCGCTGTTTTAGTTGCAATAGCAGACACCTTGTCTTCCGCTAGACCAGGAGCCAGAAAAGAATCAGTAGAAAACTACATCCAAAGACTAACCAAATTAGAAACTATTGCTAATGCAACAGAAGGAGTTGCCAAATCTTATGCTATTCAAGCTGGCCGCGAAATTCGTGTTATCGTTGAACCAGACAAAATCGCAGACAATTTTATTTTCCAAACTGCCCGCACCATTAAAGAACAAATTGAAAAAGACATTAGTTACAATGGTGTTATCAAAGTTACTGTTATAAGAGAAACCAGAGCTGTGGAAATGGCTAAATTATAATCCACCAAAGGAGATAATTAATTCATGAAAATAATGTTTATCGGAGATATTTACGGAAACCCAGGAATTAGTTATTTTTCCGAAAAAGTGGGTTTTTTAAAAGAAACTTACAAACCTAACCTCATTATTGCCAATGCTGAAAACGCTGATAATGGCAAAGGTTTAAGTTTTAAAATTTATAAAAAATTACAAAAATTAGGTGTTGATTTGATGACTATGGGAAACCATGTTTGGAAAAATAAACAAATTAAAAATTTTATTGACAAATCAAATGTAATTCGTCCCATCAATGACACCCAACAATTAGGGCAAGGTTATAAAATTATTGATTGCGAAGATAAAAAAATTTTAGTTATGAATGCTTTAGGACGTGTTTTTATTAACTCCAAATTGCATTGCCCTTTCAAAACTATTGATAATGTTTTGGAACAAAATAAAGCTAAATATGATTTTTCTTTTTTGGATTTTCATGCCGAAGCCACTAGTGAAAAAATTGCTTTAACTCATTATTTTGATGGTAGAATTGATGCTATTGTAGGCACTCACACTCATGTCCAAACTAACGACGAACGCCTTTTTCCCCACAATACTCTTTATATTTCTGATGCAGGAATGACAGGAGCCAAGGACGGCGTCATTGGTAAAGAAAAAGAACCTATAATTCAATCTTTTTTAGGACATCGTTTTGTTTCAATACCTAATGCCGAAGGAAAAAGACAATTAAACGGTTTACTTGTCACTCTTAAACCTCATAAAACTATTGAAAAGATTAATTTATCAGAATGAAATAAAATTTGTTTTATGAAAACTAAGCGAAAAAGAATCAAAATTATCTTCTGTATCACTTTAATTTTTTTTGTTTTTTAACGCTTTGCATTTTTTTATTTTATTCTGGTTTTTTAATTATTTAAATTATTAAATTATTATACCAAACATAACTTTTCCATATAAATTTATAATGATTTTATATTTTGGAAAACATTTAATAACCCCAAAACACTTCTACCCTCATAAAGGAAAATTATGAAAAAAGTAATCGCTATTACAGGTCCTACCGCTTCAGGAAAAACTAGCCTTTCTATTAAAATAGCTAAAAAAATTAATTTAGAAATAATTAATTGCGATTCTCTTCAAATGTATCAAAAATACGATATTGGAACTGCTAAAATAACTCTCGAAGAAGCCCAAGGAATTAAACATCATCTTTTAGATTTTCTTGCTCCTGGAACAAATTACAGTATTTATCATTTTCAAAAAGATGCCCGCAAAAAAATCGAAGAAACGCCCCTTCCTTTATTTGTGGGTGGTAGCGGGCTTTATCTTAAATCAGCCCTTTTTGATTATGAATTAACTCCTAAATCTTTGTTTTTGCCACCTACTTCTTTACCTGCAATAGAAAATATGATTGATTTTATTAAACAAAAAGATCCTCAATTAATTGCGAACCTAGATTTAAAAAATCCTCGTCGCATCCTAAGCGCTTATCAAGATTTACTTGCAGGCACTTTAAGGTCACAAAAAAATAAAAAACACAATCCTCTATATTCTTCGCTAATTTTTTATCTCGATATTAATAGACAAATTTTGAAAAAAAGAGTTATTTTAAGATTGGAACAAATGTTAAAACAAGGTTTTATAGAAGAAGTTAACCAAATTCAAACTCATTTTCCAAACGCCAATTTTAATATTATTGGTTATCGTGAAATTAAAGCTTTGTTAGAAGGAAAAATAACTTTAGACCAAGCCAAAACCTTAATTATTCAAAAAACTATGCAATATGCCAAACGCCAAAAAACTTGGTTTAAAAATCAAATTAAGCCCATCATTCTAGATGCCTTATCCCCTGATTTAGAAAAAACCACTATTTGCCTTATTAACGATTTTTTAAAAACTGATTAAACATTAAACAATTAAACCAACGAAAACAATTCCAAAAAAATAAGAAAGTAATTAGAAATATGATTAATACAAACGATTTTAAAACTGGACAAACCATTAAATTTAACAACCAAATTTATCAAATCCTAGAATTTTTACATGTCAAACCTGGTAAAGGTGCTGCATTTGTAAGAACCAAATTAAGAAACCTAAGAACAGGTAGTGTCATTGACTACACTTTTAACGCTGGTATCAAAGTGCAGCCTGCCTTAATTACTAAAATTAAGATGCAATTTCTTTATGCTTTGGAAGATAATTATATTTTTATGAATACTCAAAATTACGAACAATTAGAAATTAACAAAAATCAATTAAAAGATTTTCTTAAATATCTTTATGAAGGGCTTTTAGTAGATATTATTTTTTATGAAAATGATGAAATTGTAGGTATCAGTTTACCTGACAAAATCTCTATTAAAGTAGCTTACACCGAACCTGGAGTCAAAGGAGATACCAAAACTAATTCTTTAAAAGATGCCACTTTAGAAACAGGTTTAGTAATTAAAGTTCCTCTTTTTATCAATATTGGAGAAAAAATTATTATCAATACTGAAACAGGACTTTATTTATCAAGAGACAACAATAAATAAAACACCTTATTTTTGCAGTTTTAAACTGCTTTTTTGTTTTATCCACCACATTTAAGCCCTTTTCTTATATATTTTTATAAATTGTGTTTGTTAATTTCTTTGTTTGTTATATAATTATAGGTAGTTCATGTCATCTACATTTTGCCTTTATATAGTGTTTTGCGATTTGAATCCGTTTATAAAAATTATAAAAAATAAAAAAAGGATGATGATATTGTGTCTTTTTGGGAAAAATTTTTCAACATAACAAAACAATTTGCTTTTTTTAATACTTTCTTTATGGGTATTCTTTCTGGTGTTATTTTAAGCTCTTTTATTTATTGTCTTCTTTCTTTGTGTAGTGTGAAAAAAACTTTAGCAGCTCATAGACTAGAAAAAACAGATGTTAGTCAACAAGAAATAATTAAATTAATTGAAGCTAAGAAAAAAGATTTCAAAGAAAAAATGAAAAAAGATAAAGGCAATTTTGGGCATTTTTTGATAACTTCTATCCAAGAATTAATTTTAGAAATCTCAAGCCAATTTTATCCCAGCTCCAAATATCCCTATCTGGAACTTACCATTGATGAAAGTCTTATTTTGATGTTTTACATAAATCAAAGAGTTGACAAAGTATTTCAAAACAAAATTTTGATAATGTTTCGCAAAATGACTTTAAAAAGAATCTTTGTAATTAGAGAAATGGTTGTTAAAAAAAACATGATTCAAAAGTATCAAAAAGTTGCCAAAGTAACTAATACTTTTAATAATATCAGAAATTTTTTCAATCCTTTTCATTGGTTTAAAAAAATAATTTTTGACAAACCCTTAGAACTTATTTATCATCAAATAGGAGTTTCTTTGATTGCAATTACAGGCGAAGAAGTTTATAAAATTTATAGTAAAAAGATTTTTGAAACTGAAGAAGACCTCGAAAAAGATCTACAAAAAGTTTTAGATACTATCTCTAAAGTAAGTGCAGATCAAAGCGAAAAAGAGTAATTTACTTAACAAAAGAAATGGGTTTAACAATGAAAACATTTAATTGGTTTCCTGGTCATATGAAAAAAACTTTTGACCAAATTAAAAATAATTTATCTTTGGTTGATATTGTTTTAGTAATTTTGGATGCAAGAATTCCTCTTTCAAGCCTCAATTCTCAAATTTTTTCTTTAATTAACCAACGCCAAAAACCCCTCCTTATTTTGCTAAATAAATTTTCTTTAACTGATCCTTGTAAAATCAATAATTTTATCGCTAATTATCACAAAAAACAAATTCCTGTTTTAACAATTGATGCTATCAAATCCCCTAAACTTCAAGAAATATATCAAAAAGCTTTAACAACAATCAAAGCCAAAAATCCCCTTTTTAAATCTAGAAGAATAGCAACCCAAACTCCCAACATTAAAGCTATGATTGTAGGAACTCCCAATGTTGGCAAATCAACTTTAATTAACAGTTTTGCCCAAAAAAAAGTTTTAAAAACAGCTAATTTAGCAGGCACTACCAAACGCATTCAATGGATTGACATTGCTAAACCCAATATCCAGTTTTTGGATACTCCAGGAGTTTTGTGGCACAATTTTTCTGATCCTCGCATAAGTTTGGCATTAGCACTTGCAGGCTGCTTTAAAGATTCCATTTTACCTTTAGAAAAATTAGGCATTCACGCACTTTGCTATCTTATAAAACATTATGGTACCAATTTGCAAAAACGCTTCAATTTAGACCAAAATGATTTATCTAACCCTAATTTAGTTGATATTATCGGACAAAAAAGAAATATTTATACTAAAAATCAAAAAGTTGATCAATCTAGAGTTTATCAAATGTTATTGCAAGAAATAAGGCAAGGTAACTTAGGGAAATTAAATTTTGACTTAGATGTTTTATCTCTCTTTGAAAAACTTTTCTAAAACCCAACCAACCACCAAACCAAAAAATAGAAACGCAAAACAATTAATTACCCAAACTAACCATATCTTTTAATTGAGGGAGCCCAAAAAATGAAATCAAAAGTTATTATAGTAGAATCTCCTGCTAAAACCAAAACTTTAAGCCGTTTTTTAAATGACGAATTTTTAATTTTATCTTCCAAAGGTCATATTAGAGATTTGTCGCTAAAAGGCAAAGACAGAATGGGAATTGACATCGAAAAAGGATTTATTCCTAAATACAGCATTATCAAAGAAAAAGACAATATCGTAGAAACTCTTATCCAAAAAACTAAAGGTAAAGAAGTGCTATTAGCAACCGATCCTGATCGCGAAGGAGAAGCAATTGCTTGGCATTTATCACAAATTCTTAATTTAGACCCCCAAAAAACTAATAGAATTGTTTTTCGAGAAATTACCAAAGAAGCAGTCTTAAAAGCTTTGCAACAACCTCGCAAAATCGATGAACTATTAGTGTTTTCACAAGAAACTCGCAGAATGCTAGATCGTATTATTGGGTTTAAACTGTCGCGTTTGGTAAGGAGACTCAAATCACAATCAGCAGGAAGAGTGCAATCAGTTGCCCTTAAATTAATTGTTGATTTAGAAGAAAAAATAAAAGCTTTTGTCGCTGAAGAATACTATATTATTACTGCTTTTTTTAAAGATTTTCAAGCAGAATACCAAAATCCTTACAAAGGCAAAACCAAAGCCAAAGAAGCTTTTAAAATTGTCCAACAAATCACAGATAAACCCTTTTTAGTTAAAGAATTAAAACAAAAAGAAGCCAAACAATCACCCAAACCACCCTTTATTACATCTACCCTGCAACAAGAAGCCATCAACAGCCTAAATATGACTTCTAATCAAGTTATGAGAATTGCTCAAAAACTTTATGAAGGAGTTGATATTTTAGGTGAATCTATAGGGTTAATTACTTATATGAGAACAGATTCGCAAAGACTTGCAGACAGCTTTGTTAAAGATGCTCAAAAATTAATTAAAACACAATATGGCAAAGAATATTTAGGTACTTACAAAACCAATAAAAAAGCTCAGTCGCAAGACGCTCACGAAGCTATAAGACCCACTGATTTATCCAAAACCCCCGAAAGCCTAGCCCCTCATCTTGATAAATACGAAAATAAACTCTATAAACTTATTTATCAAAGAACTTTGGCTTCTTTAATGACACCTGTCATATTTCAAAAAACCCAAGTTTTTTTTGAAGTTGCAAACCATCTTTTTTTAACTGAAGGTTTGATAAAAACTTTCGATGGCTATCAAAAAATTTTGCAAGATGGCACCAAAGACAAAATTATTCCTTCCTTTAAATTAAATGAAACTTATTTGCCTCAAGAAATTCAAAATTTACAAAAATTTACTAATCCTCCAGCACGCTTTTCTGAATCCACTTTGATTAAAACTTTAGAAAAACTAAATATTGGAAGGCCTTCTACTTACTCTCAAATCATTTTTACCCTCAAAAAAAGAATTTATGTTGATTTAGTAGAAAAACGTTTTGTTCCTACCGAACAAGGAATTTTGACTGCTAAAAACTTAGAATTGTTTTTCAAACAAATTATTGATGTTAAATATACTGCCAAAATGGAAGAAAATTTAGATAAAATCTCTTCAGGATTAGTTAATAATAAAGAATTATTGCAAGAATTTTATGATGCTTTCAAACAACTTTATCAAATAGCCGATCAAAAATTAGAAAAACCAAAAGATATCGAAACCGATCAAAAATGTAATTTATGCAATGCCCCTTTACTCATCAAAAAAGGACGCTATGGTAATTTTTTAGGTTGCAGTCGCTTTCCTGAATGTAAAAATATTGTTTCTTTAAAAGAAAAATCAAGTTCTGTAGAAACAAATCCTTCTATGCAAACCAATCAAAAATGTAATTTATGCAACGCTCCTTTACTCATCAAAAAAGGACGCTATGGTAATTTTTTAGGTTGCAGTCGCTTTCCTGAATGTAAAAATATTGTTAAAATTAAAAAAACTTAAGTTTTTTCGATGAAAAACATAAAAAATTTATTTCATATTTACAATATTTTCAAGTTATTTATATAACAAAAAAGACTATCGATTGATAGTCTTTTTTAATTTATGAATTTATTTAAAACTTTTTGGTTGTTTTTCTTTTTTTAATTTATATACAAAACGAACACACACAAAAACCATAAACATTAACATAATGAAATTAGCACTGAAATTGGCAAATCCATATGTATTATTTATTTTAATGCTTGTTTTTTCTTCATTTCCAAACCAAACATTTCTAAAGAAATAAAGGGCAGGTATTCTGAAAAGAAAAACACGACCAAAACTTAACAACAAATCATATTTAGGTTGTTTAGCTGCAATTAAGAAAGTAGAAAAAACTTCTAATTGAGTAGTTAATAGACCAGTTGTTAAAAGAGCACCCAACAAAAAGGACTTAAATTCTGGGTTTTTTGCATGAAACATATCTAATGTCATTTGGTCTTTTTTTTCTTTGCCTAAATTTTTAAAAAATAAGCATAAATCATCACCAAAACCAAGCCCACAATATTCTTTAGGAGCACAAATTAAATAAGTAACTGCAAATACTAAAAAACAACAAAATGAGACAAGCATTAAAGTTTTAATTGCTCTTTTGTTATTTTTGTTCCCTAAGTTTTCAGAAACAATCATCAATTGTCCTTCTTTTAACGAAAACGATATTTGAGCAAATAAAGTAATAATGCTATCAGCAACTCCAATTGCACCTAAGCCGCCCAAACCTTTAAATTCGAAAGGAGTTCCAGCTAAAAATGGTTTATCAAATGTGCTATCTACCATAAATAAGGTAAACATTCTTCCGCCTTCATAAATAAATTTGCCTATTGTTAAAGTAATACTTAATTTCAAAATAGTTTTAAGTAATTTTTTGTCTTGAAAAAAAGTTTTAAAAGAAAAATCGCCTAAACTTAAAAATAAAGGATTTTTTTTGTTAAAAAGAGTGAAAAAAGCAACTATTGTAATAAATAAATAAGCAATACATGAAGCTGTTTGCAACCCTAAAACATTGGGACACAACGCTTCTAAACCAATGACTTTGATGCCAAAACACAAAGTACTTAATCCAATTTTTAAACCCATCATAATACAGTTTAGAACCAAAATTTTTTTAAGTTTTCCCAAAATTCTTTCAATTCCTAAAAAGAAAACATTAATAGCAGCTAAAATAGTGCCCAACATTTGTAATCTAAAAGCGTTAATGCAAAGATTTTTTTCCTCAGTTGTTATTGCCTTTGGTACTCCGTTAATTACTTTTTCCTTTAAAAAAAGACTACAAATAGGGCTGGAAAAACCAATCATAACACAAGCTACAACTAAACTTACTATGAATAACAAAACAAAAACGCTAGATGCTATTTTACGAGCTTTTAAAGATTTGACATTTTTATTTTTACCCACTTCACGCGAAATTAATGCAACTCCTGTAATTCCTAAACAAACTCCTACTGCTTCTACAATGCTTTGAGCGGATTTGGAAAATTGAATGTAGCTTTGGGTTGCTCCTTCTAGACCAGCTCCAAAAAAAGTATCAACACTACCGAAACAAGCTTTAAAAACATTAAAAACAATAATAGGCAAAGAAATAATCCATAAAGCTTTTAATAAGTTTCCCTCCAAAACAAGCCTACTTATTTTATCTTTTTTATTAATTACTTTGTTTTTCGTCATTTATTTAAAAAACCTTCCTTTTGATTTGAAATTAATTGAAATAAATTGATAAATTATTATATTTATTGCATTTGTTGTGCAAAAAAGTATAAATTTAAAAAAACAAATGGCAGTTATTTTTTGTAGTTTTAAAAGTGTTTGTTTGTATCTTTTTTGTCAAGGTAAAAATTAATTATTTTTCAAACAAATATTTTTGCCTTTATTTTAAGGATTTTTAATTAAGGATTTTTAAAGGTTTTCAAAAAAGATTTTAGGTTTAATTGGTTAAAGTTTTTGTTTTCTTTTAGCAAGCATTTGATGAAAAAACATAACAAAAAAATGCTTATTAAATCTAAAATAACTGCAAATTGTTTTCTTAACTACTCTTTAAGTATAACATATAAAAAAATAAGTGTTAATATTTTTGCTACTCCCAAAGATAAAAAACAACTAAAAAAAGGAAATCCAAATCCAAAAAGCTAATAAAATTATTCCAAAAAAAACAACTTCATTATTTTTTTGCAAACTTATTTTTCAATTGTTTTATTTATTTTAGCCAATAAATATTTGTTGCAATATTTTGTTTATTTTGCGAAAAAGCCCCCAATATCACAAAATTTTTACAAAAAGAACAAAAATAATACGTTTTAATTGCAATATTTGATTAAATCGTATACAATTTAAATGTAGCTGTTAATAAATCAAAAAATTCTAAGAATAGCATAAAAAGTTTTTTCATAAAAATTTTCATAAAAAAAAGATTAGTTAGTTTTTGAAATACCTAAAAATTTACTTAAAATAATAATTTATAATTTGGATAAAGACACAAAAAAGACAGTTAAAACAAAAACCCAACTAATCATATTATATTTTATTATTTTTTTAAACGCTTTGGAACTTTTTCAAGTACACTATTTTTTTACTTATTAACATTTAACAACTATTTATTTCATTTATTTTAATTTTGACTCGCTCACGCGGATTTATTAAAAAACATTCATCAAACTAATCATTTAACAATATTTACAATATTTCAAAAATATAAAGGAGACTTAATTTTAAAATGAAAAATGAAAACCAAAAAGCAAAAACAACAACAAAAGAAAACAAAAAAATTGCTGTGTTAACTTCAGGCGGCGATGCTCCCGGAATGAATGCAGCTATTCGTGCTGTAGTTTTTGAAAGCGCTAAACAAGGATTTGAAGTTTTCGGTGTAAAAGATGGTTATTTAGGACTTTTTAATAACCAAATCGAAATCTTAAATCCTCAAACATTTCCTCGTGTTCTTAATGTGTCTGGTACTTTTTTGGGAACTGCTCGTTTTTTAGATTTTCAAAATAATTTAGATGTTCGCAAGCAATGCGCCCAAAATTTAAAAAATTTAGGAATTGATAAATTAGTTGTAATTGGTGGTGATGGTTCTTATAAAGGAGCATCCAAATTGCACGAACTTGGCATCCAATGCGTAGGACTGCCAGCCACCATTGACAATGATATTTGTGCCACTGATTTTACTATTGGATTTAGCACTGCTCTCAATAATATTGTAGATGCAATCGAAAAATTGCGCGATACTTCTGTTTCTCACAACCGATGCAGTATTATTGAAGTGATGGGACGCCACAAAGGGGATTTGGCTTTATTTGGTGGACTTGCTGCAGGAGCAGACGTTATTGTTACTCGCGAAAATCTTTTATCCCAAAAAACTATTTGCCAAAAAATTAAATCTTTGCGCCAAGCAAACCAAAGACATGCTATTGTAGTTGTCACTGAACATATTTTTGATGTTGCAAGTTTAGCCAAAGAGGTAGAAAATTACAGTGGTTTCGAAACTAGAGCCCAAGTTTTAGGACACATTCAAAGAGGTGGTAAACCAACTGCAGAAGATCTAGTCCTTGCTTTTAGAATGGGAAGTTATGCCGTTTCTTTATTGCAACAAAACATTTTTAATTGTGCTGTTGGTACTTGTGGACTTAATTTGCATTACACTACTTTTGGTGATCTTTTTGAAAAAACTTATGAAAAAAATGAATTATTTAATGTAGTAGCTAAATTGTTGTAAAATGATTGTAGAATAAAATATTGTATTTATCAAAATTAATTTTTGTACTTCCAAATCCCAAACCCCAAATAAATTACAATTGATTTTGATATAAATACTAAAAAAATAAAACGGAGTATATTTATGTCTACTGAAAAAAATCATTTGTCACACCCTTCCAAACCTGACAACCAAACCCCTAAATCATTTAAAAGACCTATTTGGATCAATTTAATTATTCTTACTTTTCCCATTGCTATTTATTTTTTATTTCAACAATTATCCGTATCCATTGATTTTTATATTATTGGGAACCAACCCAATTCCAGCACCAATTTAGATAAAAACATCTCTTATATGGCACAAATTAAAAAAATTTTGCAAAGTGTTGCTATAGCTTTAGGTGGAGCAGGTGTTATTTTAGTAGCTAGAGAATACAAAAAAAAGAATTTTACTAAAGCCAAACAATACGCTACCCTAGCTTTTTTATTGGCAATTATTTCTTCTTTATTCTTTTTAGTGGTTTTGGGTTTAGGTGTCCTTTTACCAGCTCCATTTGGAGATATATTTTTAAATAAAAGTTATCATAGCCAAAATGGACTTACATATTATTATCTTATTTTAATTACTTTTGTAGCTATTACTATGAATGCAGTTTTTATTGGATTAGAACGCGCCAAGGAAAAAACTAGATTTGTTTTAACCCTTAATATTTGTCTTATTATTACAAGAATTAGTATTTCTTTTGCTTTTAAAGCAATCAAACAAAACCAAGTTAATTTAATTGATTTAGCCCTAGCTGATTTAATTGCTAATTTATTGCTTACTTTGGTAACTTTTTATTGTATGTTTAGTTCTAAAAATATTTTTAAGTTGCAATTTAAAAACCTAGTCTTTTCTAAACGCACAGTAAAAAATATCCTGAAATTAGCAGTAACATTAATTATTGCCAAATCTACTTATGAAATTGGAAAACTCATTATTCTTGCTATGATAGACAGTTATTTTACCAAAGATCAAGAAAACTTAGTAGATATTTTTGGATTTGTTATGGCAGTTAATGGTATTTTTTATGCTATTTCTAATTCTTTTGAAGATAGTCAATCTGCTATGGTATCTCAAAGTGTTACTTTTCAAAGCAATAGCAAAACTTTTAAAATCTTTAAAAATGTTGTTGTAATTACTCTTATTATAGGAATTATTGGAGTATTTATAAATCAATTTTGTGGTGAACAATTATTGCGTGCCTTAAAACCTGAAAAAGTTTTTACCAAACAAGAAATAACATCCTTTAAAGAAATCCTTAATTGGGAACAAACTTCTTTGTTTTTTTCTGTATGGACTACTTTAATGATGGGTTATGTCTCATCTTATAAGAAAAATGCTAATCTTATTTTTGTAATTAATCTTTTAAGAGTTGTTTTAAGAATAACTATTTTATGGTTTTTTCATGACATTTTGCCCCAATTAAAAGATGTTTCAATTCCTGATGCTACTCAATGTGGTTTAAGTACTTTTGGAAGCAATATTATTGTCTTTTTGACAACTACTTATTTATTTGTATCTTTTTTGCGTCAAAACAAAATCAACCAAACCCCGCGTTTTAAGAAAAATAAAAATAATGCTTTGTAAACCAAAATTATTAAATAAAAATTAATACAATACTGAAAAACATTTAAAAATATTTAAACATTTAATAAATGAGAATAAAATATTTAATAAATTATAACAAAGCACCAAATAATAAATAATAAAAGGAGTAAAATTACACAATGTTGAAATTAAACCTTGAAGGGATTTATAATTTTTTAGATTGGCACAATTATGCCCAAACTTTGGCCCCTCAAATCAAAGTCATACACCAAAAATTACATCAAGACCAAAAACTAAAAGAAAAATATTTGGGTTGGTTAGAACTACCCTTACATTTTGATTTCCAAGAACTTGAAAAAATGAAACAACTAAAAAATTCCCACCCCAATTTAGATGTTTTAGTAGTAATTGGCATTGGAGGCTCTTATTTGGGCGCCAAAGCAGGAATTGATTTTTTGCAAACGCCCTTTAAAAAAACTAAGCCAGAAATTCTTTTTGCAGGTCATCAAGTATCAGGCAATCACTTAACTAATTTGCTCCATTATCTTAAAGACAAAAATTGGGCAATTAATGTTATTTCAAAATCAGGTACCACTTTGGAACCAGCCCTTGCTTTTAGAATCTTGAAAAAAGAAATAGAAGAAAAATACGGCAAAAAACTTGCCAAAAATCGTATTTTTGTAACCACTGACAGCCAAAAAGGCGTTTTGTTAAATTTAGCCCTTAAAGAAGGTTATCAAACATTTGTTATTCCTGATTCTGTGGGTGGAAGATTTAGTGTTTTTACAAGTGTAGGCATCCTTCCTTTTGTTTTTGCTAATTTAGATGTTGTCTCAATGATGAAAGGCGCTTTGCAAGCTTATCACGACACTTTTCAAGAAGACCTTTTTCAAAATCAAGCCTATCAGTACGCTTTAGCAAGGTATTTGCTTCACATCCAACAAAACAAAAAAATGGAACTATTGGTAAGTTACGAACCGAATCTCCTTTCTTTTTCGGAATGGTGGAAACAATTATTTGCTGAATCTGAGGGCAAAGAAGAAAAAGGGCTTTTTGTAGGAGCCACCAACAATTCTACTGATCTACATTCCTTAGGGCAATTTATCCAAGAAGGCACCAAAATGCTTTTTGAAACTGTTTTAAATGTTACATCAATAAAAGATGATTGCGTTGTTCCTCACATTCCAAACGAACTTGATAATCTTAATTATGTAGCTGGAAAAACTTATTCACAAATTAATCAAAAAATTCTTCAAGCCACTAAACAAGCCCACATTGAAGGCAAAGTTCCTAATTTAGAAATTGTCATTCCTACTTTGGATGCATATCATTTTGGATATTTAGCGTATTTTTTCCAAAAAGCTTGTGCAATGTCAGGTTTGTTGTTAGGAATTAACCCTTTTAATCAACCCGGAGTAGAAATATACAAACAAAAAATGTTTGCTTTATTAAAGTCATAATTGCAATTATTACAAAAATATTCATTTATTACACATTAAAATACATTTTTAGCAAAAAACCATTATAATATTTATGGTTAGTAAATTTAACTATTTGTCCCACAAACAAAAGTTATTTTATTTTTCATTTTATAATTAAAAACCAATTTAAAAAAAGGAGTATTAATTATGCCATATATTGAAAGTATTTTAGCGCGCGAAGTGCTAGATTCCAGAGGAAATCCTACAGTAGAAGTAGAAGTTTATATAGAATCAGGAGCGTTTGGAAGAGCTATTGTTCCTTCAGGAGCTTCTACCGGACAACACGAAGCAGTTGAATTAAGGGATGGGGATGCCAAAAGATTTTTAGGTAAAGGTGTTTTGCAAGCTGTTAAAAATGTTACTGAAGTTATTCAACCAGAATTAGAAGGTTATTCTGTCTTAGAACAAACTTTAATTGATAAATTATTAATTAAACTTGACGGAACTCCTAACAAATCTAATTTAGGAGCTAACGCTATTTTAGGTGTTTCTTTGGCTTGTGCTAAAGCTGCAGCTAACTACTTAAATCTTGAGTTTTATCAATATGTAGGAGGCGTTTTACCTAAACAAATGCCAGTTCCTATGATGAATGTTATCAACGGTGGAGCTCATGCTTCTAACAGTGTTGATTTTCAAGAGTTTATGATTTTACCAACTGGAGCAACATCTTTTAAAGAAGCTTTACGTTATGGGGCTGAAGTTTTTCACCATTTAGGAAAAATTTTAAAACAAAAAGGACTTTCAACTACAGTAGGAGACGAAGGCGGATATGCACCTGACCTTAATTCTAATGAAGAAGCCTTACAAATCATTTTGGAAGCTATCAAAAGTGCAGGATACGAGCCAGGAAAAGACATTTTTTTAGGAATGGACGTTGCAGCTTCCGAGTTTTATGACAAAAAACTTCAAAAATACGTTCTTGCATCTGAAAATAACAAAGTTTTTAGTAGCCAAGAATTAGTTCATTATTACGAAACTTTAGTTGCTAAATATCCAATTATTTCAATCGAAGACGGACTTGATGAAAATGATTGGGATGGATGGAAATACTTAACCCAAAAATTAGGTAACCAAATCCAATTAGTAGGGGATGACCTATTTGTTACTAACACCCAAAAATTAGCTCAAGGAATTGAAAACAAAATAGGAAACTCTATTTTAATTAAATTAAATCAAATAGGAACTCTAACAGAAACCCTAGAAACAATTGAAATGGCAAAAAAAGCTTCTTACACCGCTGTTATTTCTCACCGTAGTGGCGAAACCGAAGACACAACTATTGCTGATTTAGCTGTTGCTACTAATGCGGGTCAAATTAAAACTGGTTCTTGTTCACGTACTGATCGTATGGCAAAATACAATCAATTATTAAGAATTGAAGACCAATTAGTAGAAGCTCCTTTTTTAGGATTAAAAACTTTTTATAATTTGAAAAAATAAATCCCAATTAAACACAAAACAAAAGTGATTTAATAATACAAACAATATAAAAAACAAAATAACATTATTATTGACAAGACCATCGTTTAAGATGTTCTTTTGAGGTAAGGAGTTTGGGAATATGACTAAAAAATTTGTAGGATTAATTATTTTAGATGGCTTAGGCTTAACCGACCAAAAAGAAAATAACGCTTTTCATTTGGCAAAGACTCCCTATCTAGATTATCTTTTAAAAAACTTTCCCAATACCACTCTTAAAGCCTCAGGTGAAGAAGTGGGTCTTCCCCAAGGTCAAATGGGAAATAGTGAAGTAGGACACCTTAATTTAGGAGCAGGAAGAGTTGTTTATCAATCGCTTACTCAAATTAATAAAGCTATTAGTGATAAATCTTTTTTCACCAACAAACAATTTCTCCAAGCCATCGAACATGTTAAAAAAAACAACAGTAAAATGCATCTTTTAGGACTTATCTCTGATGGAGGAATTCATTCTCATTTAGATCATTTTAAAGCTTTATTTGATTTATTAAAAGAAAACAATTTATCAAACAACACCTTTTTACACGCTTTTACTGATGGAAGAGACACAAGTCCTCATTCAGGTATTAACTACATTAAAGACCTTCTTGATTATGGCTTTAATATTGCTTCTGTTGTTGGTAGATATTATGCTCTTGACCGTGATAACAATTGGAACCGCATTAATTTAGTCTATAATATGCTTACATCCAAACAAGCTCCTGTTATTGACTGGCCATTAGAAAAAACTATACAAAATTTTTATAATCAAGGCATTACAGATGAATTTATCACTCCTTTTATTACCAATCCAAATGGTTTAATTAATGATAATGATGCAGTTATTTTTGTTAATTTTCGTCCTGACCGTGCCATGCGTCTTGCAACTGCTCTATCTAATCCTTGTGCTACTAATGCTTTTTGTTCTGAGGGTAAAACCAATTTTTGCGGTACTAAATTATTAAATAATCTTTTTTTAGTAACAATGACTAAATACAGCGCTCAAGTTAAAAGTGTAGTTGCTTTTGAAAAAATAACTCTAAAAAATATTTATGGTGAAGTAATTGCCAATTTAGGAATGCACCAACTAAGAATTGCAGAAACTGAAAAATATCCTCATGTAACTTTTTTCTTTGATGGTGGCAAGGAACTGCAATTAAAAAATGCAGATAGAATCTTAATTCCTTCTCCCAAAGTAAAAACTTATGATCTTAAACCCGAAATGAGTGCTTTAGAAATTACCACCCATGCTAAAAATGCTATTTTATCTGGTAAATACGATACTTTAATTCTTAATTTTGCAAATCCTGATATGGTAGGACATACTGGCTTTTTAGATGCTACCATTAAAGCGATTCAAACAGTAGACAGCTGTCTTAAAGAAGTTTTAAATGCCATTTTTGCAGTTAAAGGCAAAGCCTGTATTGTAGCAGATCATGGAAATGCCGAACAAATGACAGATAACCAAGGAAATCCACACACAGCTCATACCACTAATTTAGTTCCTTTCATCGTTACAGATAAAAATGTTGTCTTAAAACCGGGGTCTTTATGTGATGTTGCACCCACAATGCTAGATTTATTAGAAATTAAAAAACCTCAAGAAATGACAGGAAATAGTTTAATTAAAAAACTAGTTTAATCATTAACTTTATTATTTAAGAATACCATAATTAATTATTTAAGTTATTTTGATTACTTATTTAGCTAATAATTTTGAAAATAAAAAATCACAAAAAACAATTTATTAACCATTTATTTATAACTTTATTATTTATATTACATCATATTTATGAATTTATTAGTTATTTTATTTTTTTTGTGTAGAATCGGAGTAAATTATAATGAAAAAAGATAAACAAATAAAGATTTTTGGGTTTCACCCTTTAATGTTTCTTTTTTTTGTAGTTGTTTGTGCTTTACATCTTTTTGCAGTTAAAGAATGGGGAATAAAAAAATTATATCACCCTCTTTTAACCCCTTTATTTATTATTTTTGTCTTAGGATATGGTCTTAATTTTATTGGTGATAGTGTCCCTTATTTAAATAAAATAGGATTAGGATTTTTGCTTTGTATTTTTGTTACTTCTTATTTAGTTTATAAAGGATGGATACCGCAAGATTTAGCAGACAAATGTAATGAAAATTTTTTCAGTACCAAAACACCAAATAATCATTTAGGATCTGATTTTGCTAACTTTTTTATAACTTGTGTTATTGCTGGAAGTATTTTAAGTGTTGATAGAAATTTATTAAAAAGATCGCTTTCTAAGTTTCTTCCTTTAACATTAATTGTTTGTTTAGTAGCTATTTTAAGTGTTGGTTTTGTAGGATTCTTATTTAATTATCAAAAACCAGAAGGGTTTAGTACTCAAGGTTCCTTTTTAGACTCTATTTTTTATGTAGCTGTTCCGTTAACAAATGGAGGAACTAATTTAGGTATTAATGGTTTTGCAAATGGTATTTATAAAGATGCTTTTCCTCAATTAGATCAAAAAACTATTAGAACAGCAATTATAGTGCCTTTAATTATGGCTAGATGTTTAAGTATTTTATTTGCTGGCTTAATGTATGTTATTTTTGATAAAACTAAATTTAGTGGTAAAGGAAAATTAGAATACAAAAACAATAAACTTACACCCAAACCAACAGAGAAAAAAACTCCTTTAGAATATAAAAATATTGGTATGGGTTTAACGATGATTTTTGTATTATTTAGTTTAAGTGGTCTTTTAAATAAATTATTATGGGGTTATTTAGAATCGTTAGTTTATTTTATTCTTTTCTTAATTTTGATTAGAGTTTTTAATTTATTATCACAAGAAAATCAAAGTCATATTTCTCAAGCAGGACAAGTAATATCTAAAAATTTCACTACTCCTATTTTAGCAGGTTTGGGAATGACAGTTAAATGGCAACAATTAATGGGAGGAATAAAACAAATACCTGTTTTAACTATGGTTTTAACTGCTTTATTGGTAGTTGTTTTAGTATCCTTTGTTCTTGCTAAAGCTTTTGGTTTTTATCCTTTTGAAACATCTCTTACAGCTGGTTTAGGTGCTTTAAGTGTAGGAGGAACTGGACATTTAGGAATAATGTCAATAAGTAAAAGAGAAAATTTATTACCTTTTATTATGATTGCTACTAGAATTATTGGACCTATTATCTACACTTTGGCTTATTTCTTATTTAATTTTTTTTATATGTCATAATGTCATAATTTAACTAATTTTGACAATCATTTTTATATTTTAAAAAACAAAAAAGGATGTAGTTATTCATGAACAAAACTAAAATAATTTGTACCTTAGGACCTGCTTCTTATGATAAAAACATTTTACAAGCCTTAATTCAAACAGGTTTGAATGTAGCAAGATTTAATTTTTCTCACGCTCAATACGAACAAACTAAACTTTTAATGAAAACCATTAAAACTATTAGCGATAAATTAGACAAACACACAGGACTTATGTTAGATACTAAAGGACCTGAAATTAGAACTCACGAATTTGATGGTGTAGTAACAATTCAAAAAGATTCTGAAGTAAAAATATCTATGACAGAAGTTTTAGGTAATGCTAAACTTTTTTCAGTTAGTTATTCTAATTTATACAATGAATTAAAAGTTGGCGATATGGTTAATATTGATGATGGATACTTATCTTTGGAAGTTGTAGGCAAAGACGAAGCCAAACAACAATTAGTTACTAAAGCCAAAAATACTCACTCCATCAAATCTCGTAGAGGTGTAAATGTTCCTAAAGTTAATTTAGAAATGGATTTTATTTCTCCTAAAGATTATCAAGATATTGTTTTTGCTGCCCAACAAGATTTTGATTATATTGCTGCTTCATTTGTTAGAAGAGCTCAAGATGTCAAAGATATTAGAAAAATTTTACAAGAACAAGGAAATTCCAACATCCAAATTATTTCTAAAATAGAAAATCAAGAAGGTGTTGATAATTTAGAAGAAATCATTCAAGAATCAGACGGTATTATGGTTGCAAGAGGTGATTTAGGAATAGAAGTTGATGGTGAATTAGTACCACTTTACCAAACACGTATGATTACTAAATGCTTAGAATACGGCAAACCAGTTGTAGTAGCTACTCAAATGTTAGAATCTATGCAAAGAAATCCGCGTCCAACCAAAGCTGAAACTTCTGATGTCTTTAATGCAGTTAGAGAAGGCACCACCTTTACTATGCTATCGGGCGAAAGTGCTTCAGGTGAATATCCTATAGAAGCTGTAACTTATATGAAAAAAATTAATTATCAAGCTGAAAAAGTAGTTAATTATCAAGCTTTATCACAAGTATACCAACCTAAAAACTCCAAAGAAAACCTTTTATTAAGTGCTGTGGAATTGGCTTTACGCACCGATGTTAAAGCAATTGTTGTCTATGACTTAAAAGATGCTTATAATGTTTCTAAATTTCATCCATCCGTTCCTGTTTTGGCTTTAGTTAAAACTGAACAAGAAGCTCGTCGTTTAGTACTAAATTTTGGGGTTTGTCCTTTTGTTTCTGAAACCAAATTACAAACTAAATTGGAAGAACTTACCCAAAATCAAAGTAGTAATTGTCTTGTTGTTAAAGATGGGATGCTTTATTTTAAATAATAATATTAAATAACAACGAACCAAACATAAATCAAAAAAACATTCAAATTATAATTTAGGTAGTTATTACATCATATTTTATATTAAAAAAACAGTAGATTGCAAATTCAATCTACTGTTTATTTTTTTAAATTTTGTAAAAAAGTGTTTTTGATTGTCCTGTGTGTTTACAATATACATCAATTTTTCTAAGACTTTTGATATGAGTATTTGATAATAAACCTTCTATTTTGTAGTTATAAAAAGGAAATTTTAACTCTAAATTTAGTCCATCAAGTAAACAAGGCACTTCAATTTTACATTTAACAGGAAAAGTGGCAATAATTTCATTGGTGTTAATATTTTTTAAAGCAATGTGTTTGACATCCAAATAAGAAGGTCCACCCAAAAAACATCCTTTTTCATAAATAAGGTCAGTGCAAAAGTTGTTTTGAATAAAGTTTTTGTCATTAAAAGGACTTTCATCTTGCCAAAGAATATACATATTTTGAGCACCATTACCTAAAGTTTTTAATGCCTCCAAAGAATAACAATTATTATCTTTATTTCTTTTGCCTCCATCAAAATAAACTAATAAAAGGTTTTGGGGTATTGGTTCTTTGATGCGTGAATCAAAAAAAACTGTGGATTGGATAATTTGAGAATTATACAAACCATAAGAAAAGTTAATTCGATAATGTTGATTAGAAAAGTTTTTTCGTAACCATTCTAACGCCATATCTTTATCGCTTTTTTTCCCTAAATATACATTATAAATGTTCATTCCTTGGATTTGAGATTCCAATTGAGGTTTAATTTGATCACTAAATTGATTATCTAGTTCTTTGGGTTTGTTTTTTTCATTTTCCAAAAGTAAGATTTGTTCTTTTAAATCAATAATTTTTTGGTTTTGGTAAACTAGTTTTTTTTGCATCACTTTTATTTTATTTTTGGCTTTTTGTAAATGAGGATTTTTTTTGATAGTTTGTGTGTTGTTGTTTTGGTTAGGTTTGGGAGTTGCTTTTGGTCTGTATTTGGGTGTTTCTTTTATTTCTTCATTTTCTTCAATTTCTGTTATTTGTGGATAAAATGTTTTTTTCCCTTTTTGATTGGGATTATCTAAATTGTTTTCTTTTGCTTCTGGAGCTTGTTCTTCGATTTTTTCATTTTGGTTTTTTGGTAAATCTTGTAAATCATTATAATTAAAATTTTTAGAGGATAAAGAAGTATTTTTATTAGAATTTTGTGAAGCTTCTAAAGCAAAAAAGTTATTTTGCCATCCTAACCAACCAAATATTATTAAAAGTATAGAAAAGATTATTATTACAATAATTATCTCTTTTTTAAAAGATGGCATTTTCAATTATCTTTTTTTCCAACATTTCTATTTTATTTTTTATAAATTTATAAATATAAAATAAAAAAGAGGCTATAAACCTCTTTGATATTTTTTAATTATGATTGAGTATTTCTTTTTTTAAAAATAACAAAAAGCAAACTTAAAAAAGTGATGGAAATTAATATAATGCAAGCAATAACAATATAAAATCCATAATTTGTATTTTCGTTATTATCTGTTTTTTCGCTTGTTATTTTAGGAGATAATATTGTTTGTGAGTTGTTTTGCAACTCTTCTTCTTTATTGGACATAGAAGTTGTTAATGTTTCAGATAAAGTACTGCC
This sequence comes from 'Catharanthus roseus' aster yellows phytoplasma, assembly GCF_004214875.1. Lineage (NCBI taxonomy): Bacteria > Bacillati > Mycoplasmatota > Mollicutes > Acholeplasmatales > Acholeplasmataceae > Candidatus Phytoplasma > 'Catharanthus roseus' aster yellows phytoplasma. The sequence continues at coordinate 327,048 of NZ_CP035949.1, read as the reverse complement.
TTCGGCATTTAATAAAAGTTCGACTGCTTCTCTAACTTTTTTCATAACTATTTCTCTAGTTGAATCTGGGTTTCCTGCTTCTTCTGCAATTACATTTTCAATTGTTTCATCTAATTGATTTTGTTTTATGGTTGAGTCAGATGGAATATTATATTTGTTTTTAACTTCTGAAATAAACTCTTCTTTATTTATTTTTTTAATTTGATAAGTTAATTTAGCTTTTCCTTTATATTTAGGAGATTTATCAATTGCTTCAATGGTTATATAACCTTTTGAGCGATCTTTTTTAGGAAAATAAACATCATCTTTTGTAATTACTAAACCATTATTTTTACTTTTAATGGCATTTAATAAATCCTCATTAGAAATCAATGATTCACTGTGAATTTTATTTAATTCTATATCCCCTAAAGCTTTATTTTGAATTAAAACATTTAGGTCTTCTTTGACATTAAAAATAACTTCTACTTGACCTTTAATTTTTTTAGAATTTTCTTTTGCTTTGACAGTTGCTTTGTTATTGTTTATCGAAACAACTTCTAAATCGTCTCCAATAGCAAGACCACTTATATTTTTCTGATTTTTTGCAATTTTTTCAATGATTTTTTTTTCATTTGGTGCACTTTCAAAAGATCCTATATTTTTTTCAATAGTGCTGATATCTATTGGTTCTGTTCCAGCAGCTTTTAAAGTGTAATTAAAACTTATTACAAATAAGATCAAAAGTAATAATGCACTTAAACAATAAATAAACCTTTGTTTTAAACAAGGTTGTTTTTGGTAAATATTTTTCAATGATTTTATTTTTGCTTTCTAATATCTTAATCTTTGCGAAATCCAAATGTACAAATTTGTAAAATGCAAAAAGTTTAAGATGAAATAAAGAATTTTAAACGAATTTATTACTAGCGGTTTTTTGAAAATTTCTCGAATTCCTTTAAAATCCACTAATATTATAACTGAATCAAAACGAAAAAGAAACACTTTTTTATTTTTTATAAAAAAAAAATATTTTTCTTTTTTTTAAATGCTAAAATAATGTTAAAATTTAAGTATTAAGATGTAGATAAATTATAAAAATAAATGTAGAATTAATATTTTGTTTTCCGCCTTTCCCTCTTATTTTTGCTCAAATATCTGCTTATTATATGGATCAATATTGATTATTATGACCGAAATTAAAAAAAATACCTTATCTACGCTTACATTTTATTTTGTGTTTGTATTTTTGATTTTGCAAGTGTTTACAACAAAATATACAAACAAAAAAACAACACAAGCAACAAACAAAAAAATTAAAATTAACAAAATTAACAAAAAAAATAAAAATAATAAAAAATAGGTTAGAAAATGATTGATTTTAAAAAAGAGGTTTTAAAAAGAAAAGACGCCTTAATTGAGGCTTTGCAAACATTATTAAAAATTAACACTGAACTTACCACCTTTGATCCTAATAGAACATGCGCTCCTTTTGGCGAAGGAAATCAACAAGCCCTTGATTTTATGCTTGATTTAGGCTCCCAAAGCGGCTTTAAAACCCTGAATTTAGAAGGATACGCTGGTCATATTGAATACGGCAACCAAAAAGAATGGGTTGGTATGATTGGTCATTTGGATGTAGTGCCAGCAGGAACTGGTTGGACTTATCACCCTTATAAAGGTTTTATTGCCAATGAAAAAATTTATGGCAGAGGTGCACAAGATAATAAAGGACCTACAATTGCTGCTTATTTTGCTTTAAAAATCTTGAAAGAACTCAAATTGCCTTTATCAAAAAGGATTAAATTAATTTTGGGTGTGGATGAAGAAACTGGATTTCGTTGTATGAAACATTATTTTACTAAATTGCCTGAAGTGCCTGTGTCTGGTTTTGTTCCTGACAGCCATTTTCCTGCTATTTATTGCGAAAAAGGAATTGGGGATTTTACTTTTGAAGGCACAGTTTTAGATAATAGAATTGTAAGTATTCAAAGCGGGCAAGCCTCTAATGTTGTTCCTGATTTGGCACAAGCAGTTCTAAAATTTGATCCTAACTACTCAGATTTATTCCATAATTTTGTTAAAACCAACAGCATCAAAGCCACTTTAGAACCACAAGGCGATTTGTTAAAGTTTGAAGTTCACGGCGTTTCTACGCATGGTTCTACTCCTGAAATAGGAAAAAATGCCCTTTATGATTTGATGAAAGTTCTTAAAGCATTGGGAATTACAAATACTTTGGTTGATTTTTTTGATCAATATTTGGTAGATAGTTTGAATGGAAAAAAATTAGGCATTAATCACTTTGATGAAGAAACTTATAATTTGGTTTGTTTTTCTGGAGTTTTAAAATTAGAAAATAATCAAGCTTTTTTCACTCTTAATTTAAGATATCCTAAAGGAATTACATTTGAAAAAATCCTTTTTCAATTGGAAAAAGCAGCCAAGAGCCAACATTTTTGCCTCAAAAATACCATTCATCATCCCATTATGTATGTTGATCCTAAAAGTGAATTAATGCAAACATTATTAAAAGTTTATCAAAAACATACTAATGATTTAGTTTCCAAACCTATGTGTGTGGGTGGTGGTTCTTTTGCAAAATGCGCCCCTAATTTAGTACCTTTTGGACCTACTTTTGTCGATGAAATTTCTTTAATTCATCAAAAAAATGAATCTATTTCAATTGATAAATTAATTACCTTAACTGTCATTTACACAGAAGCTTTATATGAATTAGCAAAATAAAATTAACAACCTATTGTTTTTAAAACCAGACATTTGGCATCCAACTTTGCTACTTGCAAAAACTTCAAAAAATTAAAAATTTATCTCTATATTTCACAAAAATTTAAAAGTTCCTTTTTCTATTGCTTGTGTTTATAATTATTTTGATTATTTTGATACAAAAACATAAAAAAATTATCCATCCAAAGTTTTAAAGGGGTTATAAAAATGATTGATTTTAAAAAAGAGGTTTTAAAAAGAAAAGACGCCTTAATTGAGGCTTTGCAAACATTATTAAAAATTAACACTGAACTTACCACCTTTGATCCTAATAGAACAGGCGCTCCTTTTGGCGAAGGAAATCAACAAGCCCTTGATTTTATGCTTGATTTAGGCTCCCAAAGCGGCTTTAAAACCCTGAATTTAGAAGGATACGCTGGTCATATTGAATACGGCAACCAAAAAGAATGGGTTGGTATGATTGGTCATTTGGATGTAGTGCCAGCAGGAACTGGTTGGACTTATCACCCTTATAAAGGTTTTATTGCCAATGAAAAAATTTATGGCAGAGGTGCACAAGATAATAAAGGACCTACAATTGCTGCTTATTTTGCTTTAAAAATCTTGAAAGAACTCAAATTGCCTTTATCAAAAAGGATTAAATTAATTTTGGGTGTGGATGAAGAAACTGGATTTCGTTGTATGAAACATTATTTTACTAAATTGCCTGAAGTGCCTGTGTCTGGTTTTGTTCCTGACAGCCATTTTCCTGCTATTTATTGCGAAAAAGGAATTGGGGATTTTACTTTTGAAGGCACAGTTTTAGATAATAGAATTGTAAGTATTCAAAGCGGGCAAGCCTCTAATGTTGTTCCTGATTTGGCACAAGCAGTTCTAAAATTTGATCCTAACTACTCAGATTTATTCCATAATTTTGTTAAAACCAACAGCATCAAAGCCACTTTAGAACCACAAGGCGATTTGTTAAAGTTTGAAGTTCACGGCGTTTCTACGCATGGTTCTACTCCTGAAATAGGAAAAAATGCCCTTTATGATTTGATGAAAGTTCTTAAAGCATTGGGAATTACAAATACTTTGGTTGATTTTTTTGATCAATATTTGGTAGATAGTTTGAATGGAAAAAAATTAGGCATTAATCACTTTGATGAAGAAACTTATAATTTGGTTTGTTTTTCTGGAGTTTTAAAATTAGAAAATAATCAAGCTTTTTTCACTCTTAATTTAAGATATCCTAAAGGAATTACATTTGAAAAAATCCTTTTTCAATTGGAAAAAGCAGCCAAGAGCCAACATTTTTGCCTCAAAAATACCATTCATCATCCCATTATGTATGTTGATCCTAAAAGTGAATTAATGCAAACATTATTAAAAGTTTATCAAAAACATACTAATGATTTAGTTTCCAAACCTATGTGTGTGGGTGGTGGTTCTTTTGCAAAATGCGCCCCTAATTTAGTACCTTTTGGACCTACTTTTGTCGATGAAATTTCTTTAATTCATCAAAAAAATGAATCTATTTCAATTGATAAATTAATTACCTTAACTGTCATTTACACAGAAGCTTTATATGAATTAGCAAAATAAAATTAACAACCTATTGTTTTTAAAACCAGACATTTGGCATCCAACTTTGCTACTTGCAAAAACTTCAAAAAATTAAAAATTTATCTCTATATTTCACAAAAATTTAAAAGTTCCTTTTTCTATTGCTTGTGTTTATAATTATTTTGATTATTTTGATACAAAAACATAAAAAAATTATCCATCCAAAGTTTTAAAGGGGTTATAAAAATGATTGATTTTAAAAAAGAGGTTTTAAAAAGAAAAGACGCCTTAATTGAGGCTTTGCAAACATTATTAAAAATTAACACTGAACTTACCACCTTTGATCCTAATAGAACAGGCGCTCCTTTTGGCGAAGGAAATCAACAAGCCCTTGATTTTATGCTTGATTTAGGCTCCCAAAGCGGCTTTAAAACCCTGAATTTAGAAGGATACGCTGGTCATATTGAATACGGCAACCAAAAAGAATGGGTTGGTATGATTGGTCATTTGGATGTAGTGCCAGCAGGAACTGGTTGGACTTATCACCCTTATAAAGGTTTTATTGCCAATGAAAAAATTTATGGCAGAGGTGCACAAGATAATAAAGGACCTACAATTGCTGCTTATTTTGCTTTAAAAATCTTGAAAGAACTCAAATTGCCTTTATCAAAAAGGATTAAATTAATTTTGGGTGTGGATGAAGAAACTGGATTTCGTTGTATGAAACATTATTTTACTAAATTGCCTGAAGTGCCTGTGTCTGGTTTTGTTCCTGACAGCCATTTTCCTGCTATTTATTGCGAAAAAGGAATTGGGGATTTTACTTTTGAAGGCACAGTTTTAGATAATAGAATTGTAAGTATTCAAAGCGGGCAAGCCTCTAATGTTGTTCCTGATTTGGCACAAGCAGTTCTAAAATTTGATCCTAACTACTCAGATTTATTCCATAATTTTGTTAAAACCAACAGCATCAAAGCCACTTTAGAACCACAAGGCGATTTGTTAAAGTTTGAAGTTCACGGCGTTTCTACGCATGGTTCTACTCCTGAAATAGGAAAAAATGCCCTTTATGATTTGATGAAAGTTCTTAAAGCATTGGGAATTACAAATACTTTGGTTGATTTTTTTGATCAATATTTGGTAGATAGTTTGAATGGAAAAAAATTAGGCATTAATCACTTTGATGAAGAAACTTATAATTTGGTTTGTTTTTCTGGAGTTTTAAAATTAGAAAATAATCAAGCTTTTTTCACTCTTAATTTAAGATATCCTAAAGGAATTACATTTGAAAAAATCCTTTTTCAATTGGAAAAAGCAGCCAAGAGCCAACATTTTTGCCTCAAAAATACCATTCATCATCCCATTATGTATGTTGATCCTAAAAGTGAATTAATGCAAACATTATTAAAAGTTTATCAAAAACATACTAATGATTTAGTTTCCAAACCTATGTGTGTGGGTGGTGGTTCTTTTGCAAAATGCGCCCCTAATTTAGTACCTTTTGGACCTACTTTTGTCGATGAAATTTCTTTAATTCATCAAAAAAATGAATCTATTTCAATTGATAAATTAATTACCTTAACTGTCATTTACACAGAAGCTTTATATGAATTAGCAAAATAAAATTAACAACCTATTGTTTTTAAAACCAGACATTTGGCATCCAACTTTGCTACTTGCAAAAACTTCAAAAAATTAAAAATTTATCTCTATATTTCACAAAAATTTAAAAGTTCCTTTTTCTATTGCTTGTGTTTATAATTATTTTGATTATTTTGATACAAAAACATAAAAAAATTATCCATCCAAAGTTTTAAAGGGGTTATAAAAATGATTGATTTTAAAAAAGAGGTTTTAAAAAGAAAAGACGCCTTAATTGAGGCTTTGCAAACATTATTAAAAATTAACACTGAACTTACCACCTTTGATCCTAATAGAACAGGCGCTCCTTTTGGCGAAGGAAATCAACAAGCCCTTGATTTTATGCTTGATTTAGGCTCCCAAAGCGGCTTTAAAACCCTGAATTTAGAAGGATACGCTGGTCATATTGAATACGGCAACCAAAAAGAATGGGTTGGTATGATTGGTCATTTGGATGTAGTGCCAGCAGGAACTGGTTGGACTTATCACCCTTATAAAGGTTTTATTGCCAATGAAAAAATTTATGGCAGAGGTGCACAAGATAATAAAGGACCTACAATTGCTGCTTATTTTGCTTTAAAAATCTTGAAAGAACTCAAATTGCCTTTATCAAAAAGGATTAAATTAATTTTGGGTGTGGATGAAGAAACTGGATTTCGTTGTATGAAACATTATTTTACTAAATTGCCTGAAGTGCCTGTGTCTGGTTTTGTTCCTGACAGCCATTTTCCTGCTATTTATTGCGAAAAAGGAATTGGGGATTTTACTTTTGAAGGCACAGTTTTAGATAATAGAATTGTAAGTATTCAAAGCGGGCAAGCCTCTAATGTTGTTCCTGATTTGGCACAAGCAGTTCTAAAATTTGATCCTAACTACTCAGATTTATTCCATAATTTTGTTAAAACCAACAGCATCAAAGCCACTTTAGAACCACAAGGCGATTTGTTAAAGTTTGAAGTTCACGGCGTTTCTACGCATGGTTCTACTCCTGAAATAGGAAAAAATGCCCTTTATGATTTGATGAAAGTTCTTAAAGCATTGGGAATTACAAATACTTTGGTTGATTTTTTTGATCAATATTTGGTAGATAGTTTGAATGGAAAAAAATTAGGCATTAATCACTTTGATGAAGAAACTTATAATTTGGTTTGTTTTTCTGGAGTTTTAAAATTAGAAAATAATCAAGCTTTTTTCACTCTTAATTTAAGATATCCTAAAGGAATTACATTTGAAAAAATCCTTTTTCAATTGGAAAAAGCAGCCAAGAGCCAACATTTTTGCCTCAAAAATACCATTCATCATCCCATTATGTATGTTGATCCTAAAAGTGAATTAATGCAAACATTATTAAAAGTTTATCAAAAACATACTAATGATTTAGTTTCCAAACCTATGTGTGTGGGTGGTGGTTCTTTTGCAAAATGCGCCCCTAATTTAGTACCTTTTGGACCTACTTTTGTCGATGAAATTTCTTTAATTCATCAAAAAAATGAATCTATTTCAATTGATAAATTAATTACCTTAACTGTCATTTACACAGAAGCTTTATATGAATTAGCAAAATAAAATTAACAACCTATTGTTTTTAAAACCAGACATTTGGCATCCAACTTTGCTACTTGCAAAAACTTCAAAAAATTAAAAATTTATCTCTATATTTCACAAAAATTTAAAAGTTCCTTTTTCTATTGCTTGTGTTTATAATTATTTTGATTATTTTGATACAAAAACATAAAAAAATTATCCATCCAAAGTTTTAAAGGGGTTATAAAAATGATTGATTTTAAAAAAGAGGTTTTAAAAAGAAAAGACGCCTTAATTGAGGCTTTGCAAACATTATTAAAAATTAACACTGAACTTACCACCTTTGATCCTAATAGAACAGGCGCTCCTTTTGGCGAAGGAAATCAACAAGCCCTTGATTTTATGCTTGATTTAGGCTCCCAAAGCGGCTTTAAAACCCTGAATTTAGAAGGATACGCTGGTCATATTGAATACGGCAACCAAAAAGAATGGGTTGGTATGATTGGTCATTTGGATGTAGTGCCAGCAGGAACTGGTTGGACTTATCACCCTTATAAAGGTTTTATTGCCAATGAAAAAATTTATGGCAGAGGTGCACAAGATAATAAAGGACCTACAATTGCTGCTTATTTTGCTTTAAAAATCTTGAAAGAACTCAAATTGCCTTTATCAAAAAGGATTAAATTAATTTTGGGTGTGGATGAAGAAACTGGATTTCGTTGTATGAAACATTATTTTACTAAATTGCCTGAAGTGCCTGTGTCTGGTTTTGTTCCTGACAGCCATTTTCCTGCTATTTATTGCGAAAAAGGAATTGGGGATTTTACTTTTGAAGGCACAGTTTTAGATAATAGAATTGTAAGTATTCAAAGCGGGCAAGCCTCTAATGTTGTTCCTGATTTGGCACAAGCAGTTCTAAAATTTGATCCCTCTTATAAAACTTTATTTAATGATTATTTGCCTAAAAACGATACTAAAGCCACTTTAGCACCGCAAGGAGATTTGTTAAAAATAACTGTTTATGAAAAATCAGTACACGGTTCGACTCCAGAAAGAGGTAAACACGCCCTTTATGATTTGATGAAAGTTCTCAAAGCGTTAGGCATTACTAATAATTTAGTAAATTTTTTTAACGATTATTTAGTAGATAGCTTAGATGGTCATAAAATAGGAATTTTTCACTTGGATGAAAAAACCACAAATTTAACTTGTCAATCAGGTTTTTTGATATTAGAAAAACAACAAGCTTTTTTACTCTTAATTTAAGATATTCTAAAGGAATTACATTTGAAAAAATCCTTTTTCAATTGGAAAAAGCAGCCAAAAAGAATCAATTTCTTTTAAAAACTGATTTTCATTATCCTATTATGTATATCAATCCCAATAGCGAATTAATAACAACTTTAGTAAATATTTATCAAAAACATAATCATGATTTTTTAACTGCGCCTTTGTGTAGTGGTGGTAGAACTTATGCTAAATGTGCCCCTAATTTAGTTCCTTTCGGACCTGTTTTCCCCAATCAAAAGTCTTTAGCTCATCAAGTGGATGAATCTATTTCAATTGACCAATTAATTACCTTAACTGCCATTTACACAGAATTTTTATATCTTTTGTCCCGATAAACATCAAACATTTATTCAATTAAAAAACAAGGAGTTATACAATTATGAATACTTATTTAGATTTATGTCGTTTTATTTTGCAAAAAGGCAGTTTTAGAAACGACCGCACTAATACAGGTACCAAAAGTGTTTTTGGCTACCAAATGCGCTTTAATCTTGAAGAAGGGTTCCCTTTGTTAACTACTAAAAAAATGAATCTTAGATCAATTATCCACGAACTTTTATGGTTTTTAAAAGGGGATACTAATATTTGTTATTTGGTACAAAACAATGTTAATATTTGGAATGAATGGCCTTATCAAAAATATCAACAATCAGCTTTTTTTCAAAATGAAACATTGAAAGAATTTGTAGAAAAAATCAAAAATGATCCTCTTTTTGCCATAAAGCACGGTAATTTAGGTCCTGTTTATGGTAAACAATGGCGCGATTTTAATGGCGTTGATCAAATCAAATTTTTAATTTCTGAAATCAAAACCAATCCCAATTCCAGACGTTTGATTCTTAATTCTTGGAATCCGCCCTTATTAAACCAAATGGCATTGCCACCTTGTCATGTCTTAATTCAATTCTACGTTCATCAAGGCAAACTCTCCTTGCAACTATATCAACGTAGTGGAGATGTTTTTTTGGGAATACCTTTTAATATCGCTTCTTATTCTTTATTACTTATGATGGTCGCACAAGTAACTAACTTACAACCTTACGAATTTATCCATACTTTAGGAGATGCCCACATTTATTCCAATCACCTTGCACAAGTTCAGACCCAAATTCAAAGAACTCCTAAAAAATTACCTCAAATGATTTTAAATCCTGACATCAAAAATATTGATGATTTTAAATTTAGTGATTTTACTTTGCAAAATTATCAATGTGATGGCATTTTGAAAGGCGATATTGCTGTATGATTAATTTAATTACTGCCTTTGACGGCAATTATTTGATTGGCAAAGACAACAAACTACCTTGGCATTATTTCCAAGATTTACAATATTTTAAAAAAATTACCATTAATCAAAATGTTTTAATGGGGTATGAAACTTATAAATCCTTAAAAAATTATTTCAAAAATAAGCCCTTTAATTTTAAAAAAACTTATGTAGCATCTTTAAAACATGATTTGGAATTGCCTAATTGTAATGTTGTTTCTGATTTGCAATCCTTCATGGCAAGTGATGCTGCCCAAGATATTTTTATTATTGGTGGAGGAAAAATCTATCAACAAACTCTACCTTGGGTAACAACTTTATACATCACTCACATTTTACAAAGACATCAAGGAAATGTTTTTTTCCCCAAAATTAACTTATCACAATACCAATTAATCCAAAAAGAAATTCACCCACAATTAATTTTTGCCATTTATCAAAAAAAATTAGATACACCCAAATGTTAACTTTTATTTTTGTTGTCGTTTGGCTAACATTTGTTTTTTTGCAAACTTCCAAAACTATGCTAGTTGATTTTTCTTTTTGCTACAAACTGCCAGTTAATTTAATTTTGGGCTTGTTGTTGGCTTTTTTAATAACGTTTATAATTTTGGTTTTTTGCTTCGTTTTAATGACTTTTTTGCCCCCTAATCATTATTTTAAAGGATTTGTTTCACGTAGTTTGTCGCGTTTTGTCAACCGTTTTTTAAGAATTAAAGTAGTAGTTCAAAATCCTCATTTAATCCCTTCAAAAGAAAACGTTGTTATTTATGCCAATCACAAGTCATACACCGATCCTTTTGTTATTACAAGCGTTATTCCAAGAACTTTATCATTTGCTCCCAAACAAAATTTTAATTGTTTTTTTGGAACTGCATGGTTTTTAAAATTAGCTTTTTTATCTTTGGATTGTATGGTAATCTCAAGGGATGATATCAGAAAAACTGCCCAAAATTTAATAAAGGCAGTGCCTAAAGTTAAAAATGGTATGGCAATGGTAGTTTTTCCTGAGGGAGGCATTAAAGATAGAAATAACGAACAAGCAATGCCACTTTTAGGAGGGGCTTTTAAAATTGCTTGTAAAAGTAAATCTTCTATTTTGCCTTTAACTATCAAAGGAGCCAGTCAAATCAAAAATAAGCGTTTTTGGCAAAAAAAAGTAGTAGAAATAATTATTCATCCTCCTTTAAAATACGATCATTATTGCAATACAAATATGCATCAAGTAGCTATTGATGTGCAAAATATTATCAACTCTAGTTTTAATTAAAATAATTATATTTTAACTTATTTTGATGTTATAATAAAATAGATGCTTAAAGAAATGCATAAAAAAGAAATATTTTTTTAATAAAGAAAGGTTTTATAATATGATTATTTTTAAAACAACTGCTTATTTTAATCCCCATTTAGATGATTTATGTTTTTTTGAAGAAAAAGAAGGAATCACTAAAAAATTAGTTTCAGCTTTAGAACCAAGTAACAAACAATCAGGACCTGTTGATTTATTTTGTCTTTCTTGGGCAATTTGTTTTTATAAAACTTCTAAAAAGATTTTAGCAGAACAAGACTATACAAATAAAGATTTAAAAGTAAAAGTAACTTTAGAAATGCAAAAAGATGATAAAGGTTTTTATTTCAAACCTACTGCTATTTTAGGAATTCAAGATATGACGCTGGAACAAACTGAAATAATCGCAGATGCAACTCATAAAAGATGCCCTATTTCTCGTTTAATTAGTGCTGATGAAAATGTTTCTGTTAAAGTTGAAAATTACAATGAATTGATTACAGAATAAAATTTTTCATGATATAATAAAAAAACACCTTTAAAAGGTGTTTTTTTATTATATAACTTTGAAATTATAAATATTTAAATGATCAAAATTATTCATGGTAAATTTTTTTTAAATCTTTATTTTTGTGAATAATTTTTTTTATTAAAGGGTTAAAAACATAATTATTATATTTAGCATCCGAAACTATTTCTTTTAAAAAAATAATATTCAATTGTAATAAATTTTTGGTAATGTTGGCATCTTTTGTCAAGGGAAAAGTTTTGTGAGAATTTTGCAAAAAACTTTTTAATATTTCTTGTTCTAAATTGCTACAAGACAATAAATAATTTATAATTTTGTTTTTAACATTTTTGCGATAAAAATAATTCATTATAAAAATAACTAAAAGACAAATAAAAACAATAAAAATAAATTTAAAAAAGATACTTTCAAACATTATTTTATTTGCCTTGTTTCATGCTGTTCATAATTTGACGAATTTGTTTTTCAGAAGGAGTACGACCCATTTGACGAAACATTTCTTTGATTTGTTTTTCACTGATTGGAGGATTTTGTTGTAAATGTTTTTTAAACCAACGAAACATTAAAAAAGCTCCTAAACCCCCGCCTAATAAAAATCCTATAATTGGATTTACATATAACCAAATATTGTTCATTTTGAACTCCTTTTTTCTTTTTCTTTTTTTTGTTTTTTCTTTCCTTGGTGAAAGTCTAAATTTTTTTATAAAATTGAATTTTTTTATTACCGTATTGTTTTTCTTTTTGTAAAACAAATTCTTTAATTTGTGTAGGCAAAACAATTTTGGGATGTAATTCACAAATAATAATGCTATTTTGATGTGTTAATTTGTCTAAATATTCAAAAGCAGGTAAATAAAAATCTTTAAAATAAGGAGGGTCTAAAATAATAAAATCAAAAATCAAGTTGGCTTTTTGGAATTTTTTTAAAGCTTGAATAAAATGACCATAAAAAATAATGCTTTGTTCTAAATCCAGTTTTAATTTTTGGTGGTTTTCTTTTAAGGTTTGAAAAGCTTTTAATGAAGCATCCACAAAATAGGCTTGTTTAGCATCTCTGCTTAAAGCCTCAAAACCATAAGAACCGTTGCCTGCAAATAAATCTAAAAAGATTTTGTTTTGGACTGAGGATCCCAAAGTATTAAAAAGAGCTTCTTTGACCAAAGAGCTAGTGGCTTTGGTGTGAGGTGATGGCACTAGTTTGATTTTGTGTCCTTTGAATTTTCCTCCGATGATAATTGTTGTCTTTGTCATGAAAATATTTTTCTTTTGATGGAGTTTTTCAAAGAGGATAAAATTTCTTGGTAATTGTAAGGCAAAGGGGATCCTTTTTGGCTGAAATAATCAAAATTACTTTTAAGAAGTTCATATACGGCTTGATTGAGGTTAAAGTAGGCTAGCTTTTGAAAATATTTTATTTGGGAAAAATTTCGTTGAGGTTCTAATTTGTCACTTAACAATACAATTTTATCGCAATAATTCATTTTTTTATCACCCCAAACATGTTTTTTGATGGCATTAAGAATAGTGACATTTGTGATGCCAAATTCTTTTTTTAAGATGTTTGCAGCAGATAGAGCGTGAAAAATAGCAGGCGTTTTGCTGTATTTTTGGATATTGGCTTGAGTAAGATAGGGCTTTTGTTGTTCTAAGGTGTCGTTTTTGGTGTAATCATGAAATAAAGCTGCAATTTGAATAGGCAACAAAGGTTTGTTATAATGTCTTGCCATTTTGGTAGCAGTGCGATAAACTCTTATAGTGTGTTCTAACCGCAAAGGATAGTTTTTTAATTTAGTTTCGACAGCTTGACGAATTTTGTGTAACAACATATTATTTTCATTTTTCTTCAAAGTCTTGAAATTTTTCTTTCCAAAGGTGATAATCTTGTTTTTTGAGATTGGTTAAAAACTTTTTTTCGCGATAAAAACGATTGAATTTGGTAAACGCACTTTCTTGAAAGCGATTTAGGGGTTTTACCAATAAAGAACAAAAACCTGCTTGATTAGCTCCTTTGATATCTGTTTGAAGTTGATCTCCTATCATCAACATTTGTGTGGGTTCCAATTTGAGAAGTTGGCATGCTTTTTGAAAAGCTGTAGGGGATGGTTTTTTGTTTAATAAATTTAAATATATAAAAATAAAATCATTTTTTAAAACTTTGTGGAGGCGTTTTTTAGAGGCATTAGAAAGAATAACGACTTTGAAAATAAGAGATAATTTAGTTAAAAGGTTTTTAATTTGTTCATCTAAAATATCTTTGTTGCATTCAATTAAAGTATTGTCTAGATCAAAAATTAACGCTTTAATGCCTTGTTTTTGAAACAACTCAAAAGGAATTTGCAAGACACAAGGAAAATAGTGTTGAGGGATGAAAAGTTTGTTGGGGCAAGTCATTTTATTGGACATCTACAATTTTGACTCTAAAAGTGTTTCCAGTTTCGCCGGTAACAAAAACAACATCTCCTATTTGGTGCCCTTTGATATTTTGTCCTAAAGGAGATTCAATCGAAATTTTGTTGTTAAAAGGATCTGCTTCCAAGGTGCTTACTAATTCAATTTCTTGTTGTTGTTTGGTATGTAAAAGCTCCAAAGATACTTTTTTGCCAATACTTACTTCTCTTTCTTTGGAAACTTTAACTACGCGGACATTTTTTAAAATATTTTGGATTTCTGAGATGCGATGTTCTATTAAAGCTTGTTCGTTTCTAGCAGCATCATAATCAGCGTTTTCAGATAAATCTCCTTGTTCGCGCGCTTCTTTTAAAGCTTCTAAATTTTCTTTTCTTTTAACTTCTTTTAAAAAAGTTAATTCTTTTTTTAATTTTTCTATTCCTGATTGGGTAAGTTCATAAATTTTATTATTCATAAATAAAAGACCTTCTTTTTTTATTTTTTGATGGTTTTTCAAAATTCCTAAATTATTTTTTGAGATAAGAAATAATCAACCCATCACCTACATTTTGAAAAGTGGTGAAAAAATCTGGGTGATTTGTTAAAAAAGTTTGAAAATTATGCATTTTTTTGAAAATTCCTTGATTATTTTTAGTCGTTTTGGCTTTTTTAAAACAACTTAAATTAAGGTTATCAAAAACGATAATGCCTTGTTTTTTGAGTAAAGGAGCATATTTGCAAAATAACTTTTGATATTGGGCTTTGGCAGCATCAATAAAAATTAAATCATATTTTTTTAAATTGCAAGTAGGATAAATTAACGCCTCTGCCCAAATGACATTTATGTGATAGGGAGTTTCTTTTAAAAAGTTTTTAGCTAAATTATAATTTATAAAATCTCTTTCTAAAGTATCAATTTTAGTGCTAAGAGAGCTCATAGCCAAAGCGCTATATCCAATGGCAGTTCCGATTTCTAAAATATTTGTGATTTTGTTTTGTGAAATTACATCAAGTAACAAAGCTAATCCTTGGTCTTGGATAATTGGGATTTTGTTTTCTTGGGCGTATTTTTTTAATTTTTGTAAGTTTTTTTCTTTGTTAAAATCAAACATTTCAATGCTCTTTGTTTGGGTGTAATTTGATATAATCGAGATAATTTTGTAAAATGATGGTTGCTGCAATTTCGTCTTTCATTTGTAAAATTTTGCCCTTTTTTTTGTTATTGGTTTTTAACATTTGGATTGCTTGTACGGTAGATAAACGTTCATCCCATAAAATTACTTTTACTTGCTCAAACTTGTTTTCTAGCGTTTTTTTAAAATCACTACTTATTTTGGCTTTAATTCCTATGTCGTTGTTCATATGTTTGGGGTATCCCAAAACAATTGTTTTAATTTGATATTGAGAAATGATTTCTTGTAAAGGTGTAATCAATCGATCGTATTTGTGGGTGGCAAAAAAAATAGTTTTGAGGTTTTGGGCAATAATTCCTGTTTGTGATAAAGCGATTCCTAAAGTTTTTTCACCTAAATCCAACCCCAAAGATGCATTATTTTGGCAGTTTAACATAATAAAACATTCTCATTTGTCAAAAAATTGTTTGAATGATAAAAATTATTCTTTTTTCTTGGTTTTGGTTAAACTTCATTTTATCAATTTTTTTTGTTTTTGGGCAAATAATTTTATTAATAATTGTTTAAAAGATTTGAAAAATAGTGGGTTTAGGGTTTTAAAAGGGTTTAATTTTAATTTTTCTTCCGCTTTGATTATTTTTTTCTTTTTTATTTTGTTTTTTTTTGTCATTTCGAACACCTTTTAACAATTTTTAGGAATTTTTAGGAATTTTGATTATTTTTAACAATTTTAGGAATTTTTTCCTTGAGGTTTTTTTTATTATAAATTTTTTTAACAGTTTAATTTATTTCTAATTTGGTTTTTACAAAATTAAGTACTTGTTCTAAATTTTTAGTTTTTTTGGTGCCCCCTTGAGCTAAACTAGCATTGCCACCACCAGAACCACAAACCAAGGATAAAGCTTCTTTAATCAAATTACCTGCATGTAGAGTTTTGCTTTTGCATAAAAAAACAATTTTTTCAGGTTGCACATAAGATAAAAATAAAACTTCTAAATGGTATTTATCAAAAATATGATTCATAAAAAATTTGAGAACTTCTAAAGGTTTTTCTTCTTCAATGGTTAACATCATTTTTTTGGTAATTTGTGGTGGTAAAAAATTATATTCTGCTTGTACCATATTTTTTTGATGATATTCTAAAACTTTTTTTTCAAAAAGAACTAAGGCTTGTTGTTGTACTTTGATATGTTTTTGATAATTGAGAATATCTTGATAACTTTGGGTTATTGGAGGAAAATTTTTAACATCAAAAATGAGGTTTTGCGTTTGTAAGGATTTTGCTTTTTGGGTTAGTTGGTGCAAGTCGTTTTGGTAAGGAACTAATTTGGCGTTGAGACTTTCTTGGCAATTGTTATTACAAACTGCCTCAATGCGGTATATACCAGAGCTAATGCTTTCGCATGACAAAATAGTAAAATGTTCTAAATCTTTAGTATTTGTGGCATGTGTTCCTCCGCATAAATCCACTGAAAAACTATCAATACTTACGATTCTTACTTTGTCTTTGTATTTGGCTTTTTGATTTTGTTCTAGAAGAGTGGCGTATTTTTTTTGGGCGTCTGGGATTGAAAGTTGTTCAATTTTGACTGGAACACTTTTTTGAATTAGTTGGTTTACTTCTTTTTCTATTTGTAATAAAGTTTGGGGAGTAATTTTTTCAAAATGATTAAAATCATAACGTAAAGAGCTAAATCCCACTGATGAACCTTGTTTTTTGAGGTGGCTGCCTAATTGTTTTTGCAAAACCGCTTCTAAAAGATGTGTTGCTGTGTGATGATAAGAAATTTGATTGCGTTTAGTCTTTTCAATGCAGGCATAAACTTCTTGACCTTCGCAAAAGTTGCCTTGAACTTCGTGCAAAATTTGTCCGTTTGGTAGTTTAGTTATTTTGGTAACTTTGGTGTTGTCAATCCAACCTTCATCTTCTATTTGTCCTCCCATATTAGCATAAAAAGGTGTTTTTTCAAGCACTATTCCTTTGTCAAAAACTTTGATTACTTTGGTTTTGCAAGTAAAATTTGTATAACCTATAAATTCGCTGGGAGTTAAAAATTGGAGAAATGCTTCTTCTTGTTTATTCATGTGTGTTTGCGATGTTTGATTTTGTTTACTTAAATTTTGGTGGTCGTGGAGTAATTCTTGGAATTTTTGGTAATCTGTTGTAATGTTTTTCTTTTTAGCATAATCCAAAATTAAATCTTCAGGAATGCCGTAAGTGTCGTATAATTTGAAAAAGTTTTGTCCTGATAAAGTGTTTTGGGTGAGATGTTGTAAAAAAGTTTTTTCGGAATTTTTGAGAGTTTGTTCAAAAATATTTTCTTGTTGCAATAGCACTTTAGCAATCATTTCTTGGTTGGTGCATAGTTCTTTGTAAAAATCTTTCATCATTGCAACTGTTGGAGGCACTAATTGATGTAAAAAAGGTTTGTATAAACCTAGTTTTTTGCCTTCGTTAGCAGCTCTTCGTAATAATTTTTTTAAGACATAGCCCCTTTTTTCGTTAGTGAGGACTGCTCCGTCATTGATTGCAAAAACCAAAGTTTTTAAGTGATCTGCAATAATTTTAAAACTTTCTTGTCCTGTGTATTTGATTTGTGTCATTTTTTCCAAAGCTTTTATTAAAGGAAAGAAAAGGTCTGTTTCAAAATTGGTTTTGGTGTTTTGCAAAATACAGGCTAAACGTTCTAAACCAGCCCCAGTATCAATGTTTTTGCTTGGTAGTTCTTGATATTTTTCGATAGGTAATTTAGGGTCGCAATTATATTGAGAAAAAACAATATTCCAAATTTCGATAAAGCGGTCGTTTTCTAAATCTTGGATAATTAGTTCTTTGTTGCGAGGGTCAAAAGTTTTTCCTCTGTCAAAAAAAATCTCGGTGCAAGGACCAGAAGGACCAGGACCTATTTGCCAAAAATTGCTCTTTAAAGGAATAAGGTGGTTTTTTTCTACTCCTAAGTCAAGCCAATATTGATAAGTATCTTGGTCTTGAAAAAAATAAGTAATGTAGAGTTTTTCTAAGGGAAAAGCAAACCATTTAGGCGAAGTTAACAACTCAAAGGCGTAGTGGATAGCTTCTTTTTTAAAATAATTTCCGATAGAAAAATTGCCTAACATTTCAAAAAAAGTATGATGGCGCGAGGTTTTCCCTACGTTTTTGATGTCGTTGGTACGAATACATTTTTGTACGTTAGTAATGCGTCTAAAAGGAGGTGTTTGTGTGCCATCAAAATATTTTTTTAAAGGGGTAATGCCTGCATTAACCCATAATAAGTTAGCTTCGTTTCGTGGTATCAAAGAAGATGATTTTGCGATGTGATGGTTTTTGCTTGCAAAAAATTTGAGCCACATTTGTCTAATTTCAAAAGATGTCATTATAAAAACTCCTTTAATTGGCGGAAATTTGGGGTGATATTTGATATTAATTTGGTCTTTGATTTGTTCTTTTGTGATACAAATAATAATTAGTTTATTAAAATGCGTTTTGAATTAATCTTGATTTGTGATATATAATTGATATCTAACATGTGTATAAAATTAAAAAACCGATCAAACTTAATTTTAACATTTTTTTATTGCTTTTCATTATTTTTTTGCATTTTTTCGTTATTTTTTTGACTTATTTTGGTTTTGCAAAAGCTAAAAACATTATTTTTTAATTGTTGATAATTATAAAAAGGATTGTTTTAAAAAATGATATAATTTAATTGTTGTTTTAAAATAACAAAATAATTTTAATTTAACATTTTTTATTAATTTATTTCGATTTTTTATTAATTTAATTTTTTTCTTTTTTTAAGTCAAAAACAAATAATTATAATCATACAAAAAAACAAAAAGTGAAGGTATCAAAAGTGAAAATCACATCTTTTTACAAATTTTTTAATTCTTCATTTTTTTCAATTTATTTTATTAAAATTAAAAAAAATTTAAGCTCGTTATTGTTAGTGATTTTTTCTTCAATAATTTTAATTTGGGGGGTTTTTGATAGTTTTTTTCAAACTCATCTAGACTCATTTGCTTATTGTAAAAATATTTTTCATTATACAAGACAAAGTATTTTTTTAATTTTGGTAGTTGCAATAATTGCTTTAACTAAATATAGAACTACTAAATTTTATCAAATATTAAGTTTTGTTGCTTTGGTAAATATTTTAATTATAAGTTTGGTTTTTTGTGATTTTATTGAAGACCACAAACAGCATTTTATTTCTGCAAATTGGCAAATGCAGCTAATTCCTTATTATTTGCAATATGTTTTTGCCCCTTTGATTTATTGTTTTTATGTGTGGAAACGACCAATTACTTTTTTGGGTTGGAAAAAAGTATGGATAGTTTTTGTTCATCCTTTTTGCTATTTTTTGTTATCTGCTATTATTTTTGGTTTTAAAGCGGATTTGAAATCGCATTTTATTAATCCTTATTACCAAAACAATTTAACAGTAGCTTATTTTAAACTTTTTGTCTCTTTTTTGCTTTTGGCAATGGGTTTAATCGGAGTGCAAAAAATAAAAATTCATCCTTTTTATAAAGGTGCACTTTTAGTGCTAGGATCATTTTTGATTTGTGTTATTCCTAGGGAAACAAGTGATTGGAATCATGCCAAAGAATTGGTGTTTTACCCTCAACAAATGGGTTCTTCTCTTTTTCCTGAATCACAAGATATTGCTAAACAATTAAGTAATTTAGTGCTTGAATTTGAAGGAAAACAAGACACAGGTTTAAAAACAGGTGAAAAAATTTTGGAACTAGGAGCAGGCAGTGGTAATGTTACTAAATATTTAGTACAAAAGTTTGGAGCCCAAAATGTTATTGCTTTGGAATATGATAAAGAATTATGTAATGTTTTGAGAAATAAATTTCCAGGTTTAACAGTTATCGAAGGAGATGCTTGTAATTTTATTGAATTGTTAAAGAAGCAAATTGATGAAACTCAAATAAAACAAATAAAAGGGATAGTATCTACTTTGCCTTTGAGTATTTTTTCTCAAGAACAATTGCAAGAACTAAATAAAAACCTTGCCACAGTAATTAAACAAAATAAGATTAGGTTTGTTGAATATCGCTTTTTGCTATTTTTACGTGAAAAACACATTATTGGAGATGGTGTAGAAGAAATTCAAGATACTAAAAATCAAATTTTTGTTTCTAGTGCAATTTTACCAACCAAAGTTTTTATTTTTGCTGCTACTGATGTTACAAAATAATATCATTTTATAAAATAAAAAGTTAACTTATTTTAAGTTAACTTTTTTATATTTTAGGGATTTGGCAATATTAATTTAATATGCGTTTAATTGCTTTTTCTAAAAAATGTTTATCTATTTGGTCTTTGTTATTTCTGATAGCCAAAATTAAAGCCTCATTGAGAATGGCTGCAAGTTGGGCACCTGATGCACCTTCAGTAATTAAAGCTAATTTGTAAAAATCTACATCCAAAGAAATATTTTTATTTTTAGCATGAATTTTTAGAATAGCTTCTCTAGCTTTTAGATTAGGTAAATTAATTTTGATTTTACGGTCAAATCTACCTGGACGAATCAAAGCAGGATCTAGCATATCTATTCTATTAGTAGCAGCAATAATGATGATTTGTGAAAGTTTAAAAAAACCATCCATTTCTAATAAAAGTTGGTTTAGGGATTGGTCGTGTTCTCGTGATTCTATGATGGAGTTGTTTTTTCTTTTGGCTCCTAAAGCATCTATTTCATCAATAAAAATAATGCAAGGAGTAGTTCTTTTGGCTTTTTGAAATAAATCTCTTATTCTAGAAGCTCCAACGCCTACATAAACTTCGACAAATTCAGAACCAGAAACAGCATAAAAAGGAGTTTTGACCTCATTAGCTAATGCTTTTGCAAGTAAGGTTTTTCCTGTTCCTGGAGGTCCTTCTAATAATACTCCTTTAGGAATTGCAAAGCCCATTTTATGATATTTTTGAGGATGTTTTAAGAAATCTATTAATTCTTGGATTTCTTTTTTTTCTTCTTCAAGACCTGCTACATCTGCAAAAGTTATTTTGTCTTTGGAAGAATCAACGTTTGTATTAAATTTATTTATTTTGTTTGATAACATTTGTTTAAGGTGAATTAAAATATAAAATCCAAAAATAAAAGAAACAAGATAACTTATAAATTTGAAATATAATTCTAAAAAATTAAATTGGATATTTTCTTTGACTTCTACCAAAACATCTTTATATGAATAAAAAGCATATACTAAATAATCATAATTGGAGACTGCCATTTTACAATAATATTTTTGATTATCAAAACTTTCTGCTTGGATTAAATAATGTTCTTTGTTCCAAATGCTGTATTGGCTTTTATAAGTATAATGAATTTTTTTAATTTCGTTGGCTTTAAATTTTGCAAATAATTCGTATATATTTATTAAAGAAGCGTTTTTTAATTGATTTTTTTCTATCCAAAAATATGATAATTCTAGACTAATTAAAAATAATAAAATTAAAGATAATGGCAAAATAAAGCAGATAATAATTTTGTTTTTTTTAAAAAGTTTGAAAAACACTAAGTAAGTCTCCATGATGAAATTTATAAAAGAAAAGGTTATAAAAAAATTATTTTAATTAAATTTGTGTGTAATTAAATTAATAAAAGTGAATAGCGCACAAAAATTTATGTTGTTTGGGTTTGAAAAAAGATTTTCCAAAATTTAGTTTTCTTTGGAAAAACCATATAAAAATTCCATATTATCTTTAAGACGTAAATTAATTAAATAAAATAAAGCTCCTATGATGGTATTACTTACAATAACTGATGAAAAACTATAAATAAGATTAAGCGACCAAGAATAAGAAGGACTTGGAATGAACCACTTTAAAAAAGTTTTTTTGGCAAAGTTTTCTTGTAATAAATTAATAAATAAAATGCTTGAAATAATTTGAACTACACTAATTAATACTAAAGTTATTATAATAGGTGTTTTTTTGGTGAGATGATTTAAGTTTTTTTGATAAAATAAACCCGAAAAAGAGCAAACAATATAGGGAAGAAAAAATCTGTAAAGGAAAATAAGGGCTTTGCTTGCATGTTCGTTTTCGTGTTCATGACTGTGATTATGATTTTCGTGTGTATGGTGTAATAACACTTCCATAAAAGAAAATTCCAAAACATAATGAATTAAAAGATAAAATAAACTAGCCCAAAATCCGTATTTAGGTCCAAAAAGATAACCTATTAAAATGATAAAAATTAATTCAATGCGAAAAAAAGCATAATTGCAAGGGATTGTTGCATTAATAGTATAACGAGAAAGAAGTTCCAAACCAAAAGCCAAAAATAATAAGAAAGAAATGGCAATGATTTTTCTTAAAACATTTTTTTGATTATTTAACATAAATATACCTTTGATTTTATTTTCATATTTTATTTTGCTAGTTTTTTGTGTAGTTTTTTTCGTTGTTTATCTTTTTTTTTGATAGTCTATATAAAAATTTTTCAATTTAGAACTATTTTAGTAATTGCTAATAATTTAAATTTTTAAGTTTTTCTTCTAAAATACCTTCTTTAAGTAAGCTTAAAAAATCATCATTAGTAGCATCCAAAATATAAAAACCGATGTTTGTTTTTTCCAAAATTTCTTGTATTTTTTCAGTTTGATAAGTTATTCCTTCAAAAAGTTTGCTAAATTGTTCTAAATTATCTTCTTTGTGAAAAAAATCTCCAATCAAAGTCATTTTTTCAATTAAACCAAATCTAATATCTAAAAAAATTTCTAATCCTCCCCAAGAAAAACGTTTTTTAAGTATTTTGGTGTGATGGGGTTGGGTTAAGAATAAAAATTCATTGGAAGCAAATTGGAGAGAATCTTTTTCTATTGATTTTATTTCTTGGTCACTAAGTACATAAGTTTGGTCAGTTAAAGCCCCAGTTAAATACTGCATTAACTTTTCTTGTGACATATCTGGAAGATAGCCTTTGAGGTTAGTTACTCGGGAACGTACACTTGCAATTCCTTTAGAAATTAATTTTTGGTCGTTTGGAGTAATTGTGTTTATCATAGTTTGGAAATCGCAATTATAAAGAAGTGTTCCATGAGTTACCATGCCGTTTTGGTTTTGCATAAAGGCATTTCCAGAAATTTTTTTGCCTTCTAGTAAAATGTCGTTTCTACCACTAAATTCAACATTAAGTCCTAATTTTTGTAATGCAACGACAATTTTAGCTAAAAAAGGTTTAAAACTGAAATTTTTTTCTTTTTTGGCAATAATGCTAAAAAGAGGAGTTTGAGGATCATTATAAACACATCCTCCGCCAGTAGGTCTTCTAAATAAAGGAATTTTATGTTCTTTGAGGTAATCTAAATTAACTTCGTTTTCAATTATTTGATTTTTCCCAACTACAACTCCTTTGATTTTCCAAATAAAAAAGAAGCTTTTTTCATGGTTTTGCTTTAATAAATGATTAAGGGCGTATTGTTCTAGGGCGTAATAAAAATAAGGTTTAAGGTCGCAGATGCGATTAATTTGAATCAAAATCATAATAAAATCCCCTTTTAAAGTATTATTAAAGTATTATTATAAATGTTTTTTTCATTAATATTATATCATTTATCAGTTATGTAGACTCATATTAATCTTTTTTGCCTTTTTTCTCTAACTCCAAAATCAAATCTCTTAATGTAGCTGCTTTTTCAAAATCAAGGGTTTTGGCAGCTTCTTTCATCATTTTTTGTAAACGTTTAATTTCTTTATTTTTAGCTGTAATATTTGTATGTGTTTGCAACTTTTTTTGTCCCTTAACTTTAACATTTTCATTTTCATTTTGGGCACTTTCTTTTTGTTTGATTGAAATTGTTTCTAAAATAGTTTTTTTAAGAGCAGTTGGTGTTACTTTCATTGTTTCGTTGTATTGTTGTTGGATTTTTCTTCTACGATAAGTTTCTTCAATAGCAATTTGCATAGCAGGAGAAATACAATCAGCATACATAATAGCTTTGCCTGTAATGTTTCTAGCTGCTCTTCCAATAGTTTGGATAAGGCTTCTTTCGTTTCTTAAAAAACCTTGTTTGTCAGCATCCAAAATAGCTACTAAAGCTACTTCAGGTAAGTCAAGTCCTTCCCTCAAAAGATTAACTCCCACCAAACAATCGTATTTTCCCAACCTTAGATCTTTTAAAATTTCAAGTCTTTGTAAAGATTTAATTTCACTGTGTAAATAAGCTACTTTGATGCATAAATTTTTTAAATAAGCAGTTAGGTCCTCGCTCATATTAATAGTTAAAGTAGTTATCAAAATTCTTTGATTATTTTTAGTTTGGTGTTTAATTTCAAAGTAAAGGTCATCCATTTGGTTGTGGGTTGGTCTTATTTCAATTTCTGGATCAAGGACAAAAGTAGGTCTTATAATTTGTTCTACAATGGGGATTTTTTTAGTTAATTCATAGTTGCCAGGAGTAGCTGAAAGATAGATAACTTTATTCATTTTGGCTTGGAATTCATGGAATTTTAAAGGTCTGTTATCAAGGGCACTTGGTAGTCTGAAACCGAAATTTACTAAGTTGGTTTTACGAGAAAAATCACCAAAATACATTCCTTTAATTTGGGGAATAGTTACATGAGATTCATCAATAATGGTTAAAAATTCATTTCCAAAAAAATCAATTAAAGTTGATGGTGCCTCGCCTTTTTCTTTGAGTGCTAAATGTCTTGAATAATTTTCAACACCATTGCAATTGCCTATTTGTTCTAACATTTCTAAATCATGTAAAGTGCGAATTTTAATTTTTTGGGCTGCTAAAAGTTGGTTAGTTTTTTCAAAATGATTAATTTGTTCCTTTAATTCTTGGCGAATTCTTTTGATACTTTCTTGTAATTTTTGGGTATTTGTAGCATATAGACTAGCAGGAAAAAGAGTAATTAATTTAAGATTTGTAATTGCTTTGCCATTTAAAACATCAAAATTTTGAATATTTTCAATTTCATTACCAAAAAAAATAATGCGGATACCAATTTCTTTGTTAGATGAGGCAATAATTTCTATAATGTCACCTCTTACTCGAAAAGTTCCTCTTTGAAAATTAATTTCATTTCTTTGATATTTTAATTCTATTAACTTGTTAATTAATGCTTGCCTTTCGTATTTATCTCCAATTTGTAAATGTAGTGTTGATTTTTGATAATCTTTAAGGTCGCCTACTCCATAAATGCACGAAACCGAAGCAACTACAATTACATCATCGCGGTTAAGTAATGAACCTGCGGCACTATGACGCAACTGATCAATTTCATCGTTGATTTTGGAGTCTTTTTCAATGTAAGTGTCGCTTGAT
The DNA here is from genome assembly GCF_004214875.1 of 'Catharanthus roseus' aster yellows phytoplasma. Classification (NCBI taxonomy): domain Bacteria; kingdom Bacillati; phylum Mycoplasmatota; class Mollicutes; order Acholeplasmatales; family Acholeplasmataceae; genus Candidatus Phytoplasma; species 'Catharanthus roseus' aster yellows phytoplasma. Next base: position 301,420 of record NZ_CP035949.1, on the reverse strand, counting down.
GCTACATATGCTTCTGGTTGGTAGTAATCATAATAAGAAATAAAATATTCTACGCGATTGTTGGGAAACATGGCTTTTAATTCGTTGTAGAGTTGTCCTGCTAATGTTTTGTTGTGAGCAATAACCAAAGTTTTTTGTTGTAAATGTTGAATAATATTTGCAATGGTAAAAGTTTTTCCAGTGCCAGTAGCTCCCAAAAGAATTTGTTCTTGTAAACCTTGTTTAAAATTATTAACCAATTTTTGAATTGCTTGGGGTTGGTCGCCACTTGGTTTTAAAGAACTTTGCAATTTAAATAAATTTGTTAAACTCATTTTTTGCTCCTTGCGTTTGCTTTTTTTATTTTGGTGATTTTTTGGTTTTTAATTTCAAAATATTTAGATGGTTGTTTTTCTGTGTTCCAAAATTTTTGTCCATGTTTTTATCAATATTTTTAATAAATGTCTATTTGCCCACTTTTATAAACTCTTTTTAATTAACAAAAACAACTTTTGATTAATTCCTATTTTTTGAAAATCTTCCAAAGTGGCTTTTTTGATGGCTTCTAAACTTTCAAAATGATTTAAGATGGCTTTTTTTCTAACAGCGCCAACTCCTTTTATATTTGATAAAGTAGTTTTATAATCTAGTTTGTTTTTGGTTTTGCGGTGAAAAGCAACAGTGAAACGATGGACTTCTTCGCTTAAACTTTTTAAAAAATAAAATAAATTAGGGCTTTGTTCCAACATTAATTTTTCTTGTAAAGTTACAAGATGAGTTAATTGATGTTTATTATTTTTTTGCAATGCTCCTAAAGGAATTTCATATCCTAGTTTCTTTAAAGTTTTTTGGCTTTGTTTTAACTGTCCTAAACTGCCATCAACCAAAATTAAATCTGGTGAATCATTTTTAACTTCCTTGTCTTTGTTATAACAACGTGTAAGTGTTTCTTCAAAAGCTTGATATTCGTTAGGAAATTTGCCTTTAATGTGAAAAGTTCGATAAAGTTTTTTGTCAAATTCAAAATGATTAAATACAATTCTTGCTGCCACAAAGGCTTGTCCAAATAGTTGAGAATTATCAAAAACATCAATTCTTTTAATATCTTTATTAAAAATAATTGCCAATTTGTCTAAGGATTCTTGGATTTTTTGGTCTTTGGATTGATAGATTAAATTATTGTTAGCTAAATCATTTTGGGCGTTTTTTAAGGCTAGCAAATAAAGTTTCTTTTTGTCTCCTTTATGAGCAATATTTACTTTGGTTTGCAAGATTTGTTCCAATAAAGTTTGGTTAGTTATCATTTGTTGCAAAATAGTTTCATCTTGGCTTTTACCTGTAATAATTATGTCTGGTTTAAGGTTTTTTTGATAATAACAATTAAGATAAGTTAAAATGTTTTCCCACACAAAGCCCACATATGAAAAAATGCTATTATAAGAATCAACGATATTTCCTTGGCGCATTTTTAAAATTTGAATTGATATTTGGTCTTGATTAAATGCATAGGCAAAAATATCGCAATTTTTGAGTTTTTGATTGCTGATAAGTTGTTTTTTGGTAGTCTGTTTGATTGAATAGATAATATCTCGGTATTCTTGGGCTTTTTCATAAAACATTTTTTCGCTAGCTGTTTTCATTAAATGGTGTAATTTTTTTAAAATATCTTTGATATTTCCTTTTAAAAATTTAGTAATTGCCTCAATGTTGGGTTTATAATTAATTGTTTCTCCTGCGCAAGCACCGAGGCATTGATTGATGTGAAAATGAAGACACGGTTTTTTTGATGCTAACGGACATCTTCTTAAAGGATACAAAAGATGCAACAATTTTAAGGTTTCTTTTGTGTTTTTAAGATTGGGATAAGGACCAAAAATTATTTTTCCTGGAGGAATTTGTTTGAATCGCGAAATTTTTAATTGTGGGTGCTTTTCTTTAGTAATTTCAATATAAGGGTAAGTTTTGTCATCCAAAAGTTTGAAATTATATTTAGGAGTGTGTTTTTTGATTAAGTTAGCTTCCAAAATTAAGGCTTCTTGTTCGTTGTTAGTAATAATGTAGAAAAAATCTTGGGTTTCTTCAATTAGCATCGTTGTTTTTAAGTTGTTGCTTTTGGTAAAATAACTTTGGACGCGTTTTTTTAAATTTTTGGCTTTGCCAACATAAATGATGGTATCATTTTTGTTTTGGAAAAGATAACAACCAGGATTGGGCGGTAAAGTTTTTATTTTTTCTAAAAGAATTGACATTTTAAATTACTTCCGTTTATTGAATTGTTTTTTTTGATTTTTTAACCAATTTAAGGGTGGTTTTATTTTCTGGTTTGGTTTTGGCGTTTTTTTATTTTACTTATTTTTATTTTGCTTCTTTTTTATTTATTTTTCGTTTGTTTTCATTAACTTTATTATATCAAAATTACCATTCTTTTTTTGAAATGATTAAAAAAATTGAAGTATTTTTGATAATAAACTGATTTTTTTCAAACTAAAATAATAATTCATAAATAAATTGCAAAATAAGTTTATTTTTGATTTAGAATAGAAGTATAGTTTTAGATTATAAAATAGTAAAATGAAAAAATCAAAACTAAAAGACTTGAAAAACAACCAAATACCAACCAAATAAAGGAGAGTTCCAAAATGAATATACCCACCAAACCCAAAAGTATTCTTTCTATCCAATCTCATGTAGTATATGGCTATGTTGGAAATAAAGCAACAGTTTATCCTTTGCAAAATATGAATTTCGATGTTTGGCCTATCAATACAGTTCAATTTTCGAATCATACAGGTTATCAAAAGTGGCAAGGACAAATTTTTAACAAACAAAATATAGTTGATTTGGTAGAAGGTCTTTTTGCTCTTAGAGTAGAAAAATAGTGTCAAGCTATTTTAACAGGATATATGGGATCTTTAGATATTTGCGAAGCTGTTTTGGAAATTTTTGCAAGATTTAAACGAACGAACCCTGATATTTTATATTTATGTGACCCTGTAATGGGCAATAACAGATGTTTTGTTAAGCCTGAAATAACTTCTTTTTTTAAAAATAATTCGCAAGCAGATATTATTACTCCTAATCAATTTGAAGCTGAATTTTTGTCTGGTATTAAAATAAATAATGTCTCGGATGCTATTAAAGTAGCAAAGCATTTCCATAATTTAGGAGTTAAAATTGTAATTATTACAGGTATTAATTTTCAAGATGAAAAATATTTTCAAGTGTTTGCATCAAATGCTACAAAAAAATATTTGGTGCAGTCTCACAACAAAGAAAAAACATTGATATTGCAGGTACAGGAGATTTATTTGCTAGTCTTTTTCTGGGTTTTTATTTGAAATATGAAAGAAATATTAAAAATACTTTGGCTCATGCTGTTTTTTTATCTTAATAAAGTTGTTCAAAATACTTTGTTATCACAACAAAAAGAATTGCAATGTTTATCTGTTTTATATAAACAAGTTAATTTAGCAAAATTGCCTCAAGTCATGGAAATTAATGATTAAATTATTGATTAAAAAATGCCTTTTTAATAAAAAAGACCAACTTTTTAAGTCAGTCATAATGTTATTTTTGGAAATATTTTATTTTTTTAGTATTTGAACGCAGTTATTTTTTACAACTTCAACTACATCCAAAAAGTAAAATCTTTGCAATCCATTCGAAAAGCTTTATTTTTGGGTTTTTCTTTTGATTTCCCAATAGCAACTAATAATACAGGCAAATATCGAACATCAATATTTAATCCTTCATTGATTTTTTTTGCGTTAAATCCTCCCATAGGGCAAACATCATAATCATATTTTTTAGCAGCTAACATCAATTGCAACGCTCCGATGCCACCTTCTAAAAATAACTCATTTTGCAGTTTTGCTTGGGAAATTTGTTTGTAATAATCCTCAATTTTTGTAATTACTTGTAATTTGGTTGCATCAGATATTTGTTTTTGTAAAACTTCTTGTTGATAAATTTTTTCAGCTAAGGCACTTTTTTGAGCATCGCAACACAACAAAATCATAGTAGAACAAGTTTCTAATTGAGTTTTGTTGCCATATAAAAAAGGAGCTATTTTTTGTTTGCTCTTTTCGCCTTTAAAAACAAAAAAACGCCATGGTTGCAAATTAAAAGCAGAGGGTGCTTGGAAAACTGTAGCCAAAATTGCTTCTAAAATATCATTTGGTATTTCATGATTGGCGCAAAATTGGCGCACACTTTTAATTTTTAAAAAATCCATAAAAATCTCCTAAGATTTTGTTAATTTCAATTTGATTATTATATTTAGTTAAAATAATTTTAATATTGCATCGTTTTAAAATTTTTTTAAGTTAGTATTTGTAATTTTGGAAAGACAACAATTTAAACAGCAAAAAATTATTTTTTCAAAGTTTGCATTTGTGTTTCTTATTTTGTTTTTGTTTTCAAAAAACTCCTCTAATCCAATTTATCAAAATTATCAAATATATTATAACATTTTTTATTATCAAAATACTAACTGTTTCATTTATTTAGACAACTTAATATTTTAATATAACATTTAAGACCAAATTAACTGAAACGCTCCAATAATTTGCCCCCAGTAAAGAATGAATAATTTGAGTCTCAAACTGTTTATGCAGTTTGTTTTTTTGTTTATCTGACCATTTTATTTAATTTTGACAATCAAAAACCTCATTATATTAAAAGAAAAGTAAGGTTTGTGGTAAAATTATATAGTAAATTATTTATTTTATAAACGCATAATTATTAAATTTTTTATGAAACAAAAAAAACTAAATTAACAACAAACACAACTAATAATTACAACAATAATCACAACTTAACAATTCATTAAATAAATGATAAAGTTTTGAAACAATAAATGAAATGAAGGTGCAAAATGGAAAACTTATCGTTTTTATTCTTATTCTTGTTTTTTTATATTTTGGGGTCAATTCCTACAGGCTTAGTTATTGGCAAATTGGTGCAACAAAAAGATTTACGCAACACAGGTTCTGGAAATATTGGAGCAACTAATGCTTTGAGAATTTTGGGGAAAAAATGGGGAATATTAGTATTTTTTTTAGATTTTTGCAAAGGATTTGTGCCACTTACAATTTGTTTGCATTTATCAAAATTTTGGCTAACAGAACCATCCACAAAAACTTTTTTACAACCAAACCCCACAATAAAAATCTCCCTTTTGGCAATATCTCCTATTTTAGGACACATGTTTTCTTTATTCAATAAATTCAAAGGCGGCAAGGCAATTGCAACTTCGGTAGGTATTATCACTGCTTTTAATCCTTTGATTGGCATTTCTGGTATCATTTTTTTTGCTATTTTTTTAAGACTTTTTGGTTATGCTTCGTTAGCTTCAATTATTGCAAGCACTTTAGTTAATGTTTTTTTATGGCTAAATTATTTGTATTGTGGCAATTTTGGAACTTTGGGACCAATTAAAAACCAGATTTCAAAAACAGAATTGTTTTACTTTTTGATCAATTTTGCTACCTTAATTATTATAGCTAAACATTATTCTAATATTTTGCGCCTTATTAATGGAACAGAAAATAAATTTAATTTCAAAAAAGAAAAATAAACAGCATCAACACAAAATATTTCAAAAAAACAAACACCAAAACCAAAACCTAAAAAAATCAAACCTAAACTCAAAAATCCTAAATCAAAAACTCTCAACCCCAAAAACATTTTTATTTATAAAAAAGGTGCAAAGCAATGCAAAATTTTGATCTAATTAAACAAAAAATTAAATCCTTGGTAAAACAACTCACCAAAGCCAATTACCAATACTATAATCTAAGCAATCCCGATCTAAGCGACCAACAATACGATGCTTTACTCAAAGAACTAATCAATTTAGAAACCCGCTATCCCCAGTTCAAACTTCCTTATAGCCCCACTTTAAAAATTGGTGGTTTTGTAGAAAAAAAATTTAGCACCATTAAGCACAAAACTCCAATGATGTCTTTGGGAAATGTTTTTAATCTTAAAGAACTCAAAGCTTTTTATGACCGTATTGTCAAAAAAATTCCTACTTTTTCTTTGTTAACTGAATTAAAAATTGACGGCGTAGCGATAAGTTTAAAATATCAAAAAGGCATTTTAGTGCAAGCTTTAACAAGAGGAAACGGTATTTGGGGAGAAGACATTACCAAAAATGCCCAGACCATTAAAACCATTCCTTTAAGATTAAAAGAAGATCTCGATTTAGAAGTTAGGGGAGAAATTTATTTATCCCATCCCGCTTTTGAAAAACTCAACGCCCAAAGAAAACAAGAAAACAAACCCCTTTTTTCCAATCCCAGAAATGCTGCTTCAGGAACTTTAAGACAACTTAATTCAGCAATTGTTGCTCAAAGAAATTTGTCTATTTTTGTCTATGGCATTTCAGATCCTTATTTGACTAAACCTACCCAAAAAGAGACTTTGGATTTTTTAACTTCTTTAGGATTTACCACAAATCCCCATTATTATTGCGTCTCTAATTTTGAAAATTTGCTTAGTGTAATTGAAAAATACAAAACCATTAAGGAACAACTTACCTACGATACTGATGGAATTGTCATTAAAATTAACGAGCTTGCCTTTCATTCTTTAATTGGTGCCACTGCCAAAGCTCCCAGATGGGCAACTGCTTACAAATTTGCAACTATTACAAGCCAAAGCATAGTTAAAAACATCATTTTTCAAGTGGGACGCACTGGTGTTATAACTCCAGTTTGCAAAATTATGCCTGTTATGGTAGATGGAAGTTTGGTCTCAAAAGTGGTTTTACATAATTATGACTACATTTGCAAAAAAGATATCAGAATAAAAGACCATGTCATAGTTCATAAAGCAGGCTCGGTTATTCCTGAAATTTTAGAAGTTATCAAAAGCAAAAGAACTGATTTGCAAAAACCCACTTTAATGATTGAAAAATGTCCTGCTTGTCAAACAATTTTAGAAAAACAACCAGGTGAAGTTGATTATTTTTGCCTCAACCCAAATTGTCGCGAGCAAAAAATCCAAAAACTCATTCATTTTGTATCCAAAAATGCTATGGATATCAACGTTTTAGGAGAACAGACCATCATTGCTTTTTTTGATAAAAACCTAATTGCCAAACCTTCTGACCTTTATTTATTAAAAAAACACAAGCATATTTTGCAAGAAATGCCAGGCTTTGGCGCTAAAAAAATTACTAACATTTTGGATTCTATCGAAGCAAGCAAGCAAAAAGGATTTGAAGATGTTTTATTTGCTTTGGGGATCAAACATATTGGCAAAAAAGTATCTCAAGTTTTGGCAAAACATTTTCAAACTATCGAAAACCTCCAACAAGCCACACCAGAATTAATTACTCAAATAAGAGAAGTAGGAATAAAAATTGCCCAAAGCATCCAACAATACTTTTCCAATTCTTGTAATTTAGAAGAGGTTTTCAAACTTAAAACACTAGGAGTTTCTTTTCAAAGCACTAACCCCCAAAATCCAACTACCCAAACTATTTTTACCAACAAAAAAATTGTTTTAACAGGAACTCTCCAAAAAAATTCCCGTCTTCAAATCCAACAAATCTTAGAACAAATGGGAGCAATTATAACTAACAGTTTATCTTTACAAACCAATTATTTAATAGTTGGCATCAATGCTGGTTCTAAACTAACCAAAGCCCAAAAACTCCAAATTCCTATTATCGAAGAAAAAGAATTACAAAAAATTATAGAAAATAGCCAAATTAAATTATAAAAAATCACCGTTATTTTGCCTAAAACTCCTCACTGAACCCCAAACCCCCAAAACAAATAAAAAAATCCAAGAAGGTGCCAATGTCTTTTAACATTAAAATTAAAGAAGAAATTGCTTGTAAAAAATTCTTACCCATAGAAAATTTTTTTGAATTGACAGCTTTATTACATTTTGGTTGTGAATTAGAAAAAAACCACCAAAAAACTTTATTGTGGTTCCAAACCAAAAGTATCAAAATTGCTAGGCGTTTCCTTATTTTAATCAAAACTTTTTATCCTAATACCAACTCTTTTTTGATGACTAGCAAAGAATATAATTTACCACATTTAAAAAGCATTCATGTAGGAATTGAAAAAGACATTCCCTTAATTTTAGAAAAACATCATTTTTTTACTCAAACTCCAAGCGATTTTTTACCTTTGCTCAAAAGCCAAAAAGCCAAAAAAGCATTTTTAAGAGGTATTTTTTTATGCATAGGTTTTGTAAACGACCCAAAAAAAACTAATTATCATCTAGAATTTTTTCACAAAGACCGCCACAAAATTGAATTAATTAAAACTTTGATGCTTCATTTCAGCCTTAACGCCAAACAAATTAATCACAAAAAAGGTTTTTTAGTTTATTTGAAAGAATCTCAAATGATTATTGATTTTTTAAGGTTAATCGGCGCTTTGGAAATAGTTTTTCAATACGAAAAAACAATAATTCAAAAAGACTTAAACCACATTATTAAATCCTCTATTAATTTTGAAATTTCAAATGAAAAAAAAATTCTTACTTCTGCCAATTTACAATTACAACAAATTAATTTGATTGAAAAACACTTTCAAACCCCAAATCTCAAGCCCCAAAACACGAACTTAAAAATGAAAAATCCCAAAAATGAAAAATCCCAAAAAAAACTTCCCAACTTTGAACCTAAATTATTGCAAATTATGTTATTAAGAAAAGAAAACCCTGATGCAAGTTTACAAGAATTAACTCAAAAATATTACCACAAGCACAAGCAACAAATCACTAAATCAGGACTAAATTATTATTTTCAAAAAATCAAAAAACTAGCTTGTGAAATTGAAACTCCCCAAATTTTGGCACCATCTAAGGAAAAAAAATAAATATGGAAAATATCGGCATAGATTTAGTTGAAATTAAAAAAATTAAAAAAATAGGCAAAGACATTTTAGCAGCAAGGATTTTATCCTCAGAAGAATACCAAATTTATCAAATCATTCAAAATCCCCAAAGCCAACTTACCTTTTTAGCAGGAAGGTGGGCTTCTAAAGAAGCTCTTTTTAAAGCTTTTCAAACGCCCCAAAAAATCGACCCTACTTGCCAAAACTATTACAACTGGTCTATTCTTAACGACAAAAACGGCGCTCCTTATGTGAAAAACAACACATGCACCACTTTTTTCAACCCCATTTTAATTTCTATCACTCACACCGATAATTACGCCTTAGCCCTTGTTATTTTAAAAAAGTTGCCACAAAGCACGTCATAATCAAATTCGTTTTATTTTTTTTGATTATTCTACAATTTTATTTATTTTGTCAAGTGTTTTTTAGGTATAATTAAAAGTGTATAGTAAAAATAAAATTAAATAAAAAAAACAAAGAAAAAATCCAAAGGAGTTAATAACAAAAATATGAAAGTTATCGTTGTTGGTTGTACTCATGCAGGAACTGCTGCAGTAAAAACAATTAAAAAAAACAATCCCCAAGCTGATGTTGTTGTATATGAAAGAAACGATAATATCTCTTTTCTTTCTTGTGGAATTGCCTTGTATGTTGGAGGAGTTATCAAAGACAGTCTAGGACTTTTTTATTCAAATCCTAATGAACTGGTAAGTATGGATGTTTGTACCAAACTTAAACATGAAGTATTAAAACTAGATTTTGACAAAAAAGAAGTTTTAGTTCAAAGTTTAGAAACTGGTAAACAGTTTAAAGACAACTACGATAAATTAGTAATTGCAACTGGTTCTTGGCCTGTTATTCCTCCTATTAAAGGAATTGATTGCAAAAATGTTTTAATGTCTAAAAACTTTGATCATGCCAAAGATATTATTAATTACAGCAAAAACGTTAATAAAATCACAGTAGTAGGCGCTGGCTATATCGGAATTGAGTTAGCTGAAGCATTTGCGGTACAAAAAAAAGAAGTAGTTTTAGTAGACGAAGAAGATAGAATTATGTCTAAATATTTAGACAAAGAATTTACAGATGTAGCTCAAAAAACCTTAACTGACCACAGAGTTACACTAGCATTAGGACAAAAAATAGCAGGATTCGAAACTAAGGACGGCTTAGTGACTCATGTAAAAACTGATAAAAACACCTTTGAGACCGAAATGGTAATTATGTGTATCAGCTTTAAACCCAACACTCAATTATTTGCTCATCATCTCGAAACATCCTTTAATGGTGCTTTAGTTGTTAACGAATATATGCAAACTTCAGACCCTGATGTTTATGCTTGTGGCGATTGTGTTAACGTTTATTACAACCCTACCCAAGAAGTAAAATACATGCCTTTAGCAACTAATGCTATTAGAATGGGAACACTTGTAGGACTTAACATTGAAAAACCTTGCGTAAAATATTTAGGAACTCAAGGAACAAGCGGCATTAAAATTATTGATTTGAGTATTTCTTCAACAGGACTTACTGAAAATGTAGCCAAAGCTTTAGGTAAAAACTATGGTACTGTTACAATCAAAGATGCTAATAGACCTGAATTTATGCCTGATTATGATGCTGTAATGTTAAAGCTTGTTTTTGACAAAGAAACTCGTAAAATTTTGGGAGGACAAATTGTTTCTCGCGTTGATTTAACTGAAAAAATGAATACTTTAAGTGTTTGTATGCAAAACCAAATGACAGTAGAACAACTTGCTTTTGTTGACTTTTTCTTCCAACCCCATTTCAACAAACCTTGGGGGTTACTCAATTTAGCAGGACTTAAAGCTTTAGAAGTTAAATCTCAATAACTATTTGCAAACTACCAAATGCACGACAAAATAAATTAGATAAAAAAACACAAAAGACAAAAACAAAATAAAACATTGTTTGTTATAATTACAAACAGTGTTTTTTTATTCCATTTTATCACAATTAACCCCTCATTCCAACACTACCCCCCAAAAAATCTTTTCATTAACCATTAAAGGAGCAAACAAATGAACTTTACTCTACTTTCTCTTCCTTATCAATATGATGCTTTAGAACCTTTTTTTGATACTCAAACTATGCAATTACATCATCTCAAACACCATCAAACATACATTAATAACCTTAATGATGCTCTCAAAAAACACCCTCAACTAAATTTATCTTTGGAACAAATGCTAACTGATTTATCGTTAGTACCACAAGATATTAGACAAATAGTTAGAAATAATGGTGGCGGACATTTTAATCATTCTTTTTTTTGGAACATTCTAAAAGTAAATAATGGCAATACTCCTCAAGGATTATTAAAAGAAATGATTGACTGCGAATTTGGTTCTATAGATTCTTTCAAAGACAAATTTGCTCATGCTGCTAAAACCATTTTTGGAAGCGGTTGGGCTTGGCTTGTATTAACTCCACAACAAAAACTTGCAATTACTTTTACTCCTAATCAAGATGTAGTTCTAAACCAAGGAACTCCTCTTTTGGGTCTAGATGTTTGGGAACATGCTTATTATTTAAGTTATCAAAATCGTAGAGTTGATTATATTGAAGCTTTTTTTAGTGTCTTAGACTGGGAAAAAGTACAAAATAACCTTACTCAAACATTAAAATAATTTACCATGAAACATCCTCAAAATAAAAAAGAATCACGGTTATTACGAATTGAAGTGATGAAATTATTATATCAATATGATTTTTACCAAAATAATTTGACTTTGTCACAAACAAATCCCAATCCCATTTTTACTTTTTTTCAAAAAATCATCACCAATCTTAAATTTATTGATGAAATCATCACAAAAAGTTTATATGATTATAAAATAAATCGCCTTAACAAAGTAGACAGAGCAATTATTCGCTTAGCTACTTATGAATTGTTAGAAACAAACATTTCTCATGCCATTATAATCGACGAGGCAATAGAAATTACCAAACAATTCTGCAATTTAAACGATGAAAAACAACATAAATTCAACAATAAATTATTAGATCAAATATATCAACAATTACAAATGTATAAAAAAACTTATTACCTAATTGAATTGAAAAACTACCCAAATAATAAATAATTTTTTAAAGACTTTTCTAATTGAAAGGTTTTTTTTATTTTATTTGATAGCATACCTTAAATAATTATGAAAAATTTACAATAATTCTATACCAAAAAAATAAAAACAACAACAATAAAATAATTAACATCTCAGCAAAAACAAAACACCAATTTTAGATCGTTTTAAAAAACTTTAAAATAACAAGTTTAGTAAAAATTCTTTTTTCTTTAGAAAGCATAATGAATGGCTCATTTTTATAATAATTTTTTTGATTTGATAACAGTAGCAAAAAACAAACTTGCCAAATTAAAAAAATATAGATATCCTCCTTAAATCTTTTTAATTACAGAAACATTCAAAAAACTTTAGCTTGAGCAGTTAAAAAACTACAATAAAATAATTATTTAATATTCATTTAACCCTATTATTTTATTTTTTATTAAGGAAACAAATATTTTGAATATTAAATTATTTAATCAAAAATATAAATTAGTGTCTTTTTTATGTGTTATTTCATCAATAATATTAGTATTATTGTTATTAATATTAAGTTTACAAAAAAGACATTCAACCTTTAGATCATCAGAAAAAATACAATTAACTAATAACCAAACCCAAAAACCCAATCAACAAAATTTCGTCAAAACTCCCAATTTGACAAAACCAAAAACACAAGAATTACACCAAGAAAAAGAAACACTACCTCTTTATATTCAAACAGTAAATGACAAAAAACATTATCATTTTATAGTGCCTGATAGTGAATTTATGCAAGATGGCACACTTAAAAATTCTGAAACCCATGTTTATATGGAAAATCTAAAACCTACTTTAATGCATAAAATTATCTACAAAATACAACCTCAATATGATGGTTGGGTAGCTTTTTTCCCTTCATTTAATGGACAAGATCTTGCAGGCGCTTTTTTATATAGCGTTATGACAGGAATCAAAACTCCTCCTTTAGATTTAGTAGGGATTTATTTTGAATCTCCTTTTGATAAGTTTGATATTAGTGATTGGAACAAATACACTTTAGATGATATTTTACAAATGAAAAATGAAAGCCAAAATATTTATTTTTTTTGGAGAAGCCCAAAAATGACTAACATTTACAAAAAATATCATTTATTTCAACCAGGTAGGGAAAAATACCATCCTACACTTAACAAACCTATAAGTCCTCAAAATGCCTTAATGCTTACCGAAGAATTTATAGATAAATTCATCCCCAATTCACCTTCAAAAAATTCCAAAGAAATTGAACAATAAATTATTTAGTTAGTTCCAATGCTTTTCAAAATATTTAAAACTTGCCATATTTTCAAATTAAAAACAAATTAAGATCAACTTTAAGTTGGTCTTTTTTGCTAATTATTTATTATAATTTTGCTTGCTATACTACTTATTTATTCTTATTTTATAATTTTTTTGTCCAAATAAAAATGTGATTTAATTGAATTTTAACATAATTTATAACTTTAATAACTTTAAAATTACAAAAAAAACTAATTTTGCACCTAGAAACTATTTTTTTGTTATAATAACTTTTGAATTAGATATTAAATAATTTAACTTTACAATGATTTATAATAGTTATTTTAAAAAACTTAAAAAAAGAATAAAACAACCTTAACAAACTACCAAACCCAATAACCAAAAAAAATAATAACTATAAAATATCATTTCACAATTAAAAACCAATAAAAATCATAAAAATTAATTCTATCAAGCACAAACCACATTAAAACCCACAAAAACAAACTCAAACTAACCAACCAAAATATAAAGGAAATAAACAAAAAATGAACATAGAACAATTAAAAGAAAGGCAAAAACGCATCCGTAATTTTTCCATTATCGCCCACATTGACCACGGTAAATCAACTTTAGCCGACCGTATTTTAGAATTTACAGGCACAATTGACAAAAGAATAATGAAAGAACAAATTTTGGATTCCATGGACTTAGAACGCGAGCGCGGAATTACTATTAAATTAAATGCTGTAGAAATTAACTACAAGTCCAAAGATGGCAAAAATTATATTATGCATTTGATTGACACACCGGGACACGTTGATTTTAGTTATGAAGTATCGCGTTCTTTGGCAGCTTGCGAAGGTGCTCTTTTAATTATTGATGCTACCCAAGGCATTCAAGCCCAAACTCTTGCCAACGTTTATTTAGCTGTTGATAACAATTTAACCCTTATTCCTGTTTTGAATAAAGTGGATTTGCCAAGCGCAGATGTTCCTAAAGTTAAGGAAGAAATTAAAGAAACTTTGGGACTTGACCCTGAACAATCCTTAATTGCAAGTGGAAAAACAGGGCTTGGAGTCATTGATATTTTGGAACAAATAGTAACTAGAATATCACCTCCTCAAGGAGACATTCAAAAGCCCTTGCAAGCCTTAATTTTTGATTCTTATTTTGATTCTTATAAAGGAGTTGTGCCTTCCATTAGAATCGTCAATGGAACAGTTAAAAAAGGCGATCAAATTCGTTTTATGGCAAGTAATAGTGTTTATGAAGTAGTTGAAGTAGGAGTTTATAATCCCAAACAAATTGTAAAAGATTTTTTGGCACCAGGTGATGTAGGTTATCTTACTGCTGCTATTAAAAGTATTAATCATGTAAGAGTTGGAGACACCATTACTTCGCAAAACAATCAAGCTTTGGTACCTTTACCGGGATACAAACAAATGAATTCAGTAGTTTTTTGTGGACTTTATCCTGTAGAAACAAATAAATATGACATCCTTAAAGAAGCTTTAGAAAAACTAAAACTCAACGATTCTTCCTTAATTTTTGAACCTGAAAGTTCTAATGCTTTGGGACTTGGTTTTAGAACTGGGTTTTTGGGACTTTTGCATATGGAAATTATTCAAGAAAGAATTAGTCGCGAATTTGGAGTAGAAGTAATTGCTACTGCTCCTTCTGTTATTTATCATGTTTATTCTATCAAAGGAGAAAAACTTTTAGTTGATAATCCTTCCAAACTTCCATCCACTCAAATAATTGACCGCATTGAAGAACCCTTCATTAAAGCTACTATTATGTGTCCTGAAATCTATATTGGTAAAGTAATGGAACTTTCCCAAAACAAAAGAGGAGCCCTTCAAAATATTGAATATATTGATAGTCAAAGAGTAATGATTAATTATTTGCTGCCTTTTTCAGAAATTATTTATAGTTATTTTGATAAGTTAAAATCATTAACCAAAGGCTATGCTTCTTTTGATTATGAAATAGATAAATATCGTGTTTCTAAATTACAAAAAATGGATATTTTATTAAATGGAGAAATTGTTGATGCTCTATCTTTAATTGTTCATCACGATTTTGCCTATGAAAGAGGAAAGGCTATTTGTGAGACTTTAAAAGAGTTTATTCCTAAACAAATGTTTGAAATTCCTATTCAAGCAGCTTTGGGTAAAAAAATTATTGCCAGACAAACTATCAAAGCTATGCGTAAAGATGTAACAGCTAAACTTTATGGAGGCGATGTTACTCGCAAAAAGAAATTATTAGAGAAACAAAAAAAGGGTAAAAAGAAAATGAAAACATTAGGAAAAGTGCAATTACCTCAAAAAGCCTTTCTTGCTATTCTTGCTACTAAATAATTATTTGTTTCAAAGATATAAAAGAATATTGAAAAAACTCCTTATAATATATAAGGAGTTTTTGTTTTATTTATTGTTGACATTTATATTTATTTTTGTTATTTTTTAGGGGTATTTGTATTATTTTTTGGATTGATTATTTTTACCATTAGGAGCAATTTGTGGTTTTGAATATATTTTACTTAAAATGAATTGGCTAAATGTTCTTCCTTTCATACTATCTACACCCATCAAAAAAAAACGAGCAAAATAATAAGAAAATTTTTCATTAAAGGGTGTAATGTGGTATTTTGTTTTAAAATACTATCTATATGAAATGAAATAAACCCCCGAAGATAACAAAATTACCAAAAAGAAAAGGAAATTAAAAATATTTCTAATTTGAGTTTTCCAAAAATCTATTTGCTTTCTTCCTTGTTTATCTAATTCTGGTTTAAAAATAATAAATTTGATTCTAAACATTTACTTGCCTCTTTTCTTTTTATAATATTATAATGATTTTAAAAATAAATATTTATATTATATCAAGTTTTTTAAGTTAATATTTTGATGATGAAATGCAATAAACGAATTAAAAATACTTATTTCAACGTTTTTATGCTTTTATATACTCCTCTTTAATTGTGTATTTTATTATAACATATTTTTGATAAAAACAAAAAAATTAACAAAACAATAATAAATTCACTTGGAAAACTTTTATATAATATGCTTAAAAAGCTTAAAAAAATGATAAAATAAAAGAGATTTACAAACAACATAAAGGAGAATATTATTTGATGTTAAATAAAGAAGATATTCAAAAAATTCTAAATTTATCTTTAGATAAGGGAGCTGATTTTGCAGAATTATTTTTTGAAAATGCTTATTCTCATACCCTTAAAGTAATTGGCAAAGATGTAGTTTCTGCTGATACTTCTAATACTTTTGGAGTAGGAATTCGCTTATTAAAAGGCTTTGATGAAGTTTATGGATATACCAATAAAACTGATTATCAAAATGTTTTATCCTTGCTTTTAAAATTAAAAAAATCTTTTCAAGGAAAAGCAAATAAAGTTATTGTCTTGCAAACCGAAAAACCCCTAAAAAATACTATCCAAAAACCTTATAACAGCATGACTCAAGAACAAAAAGCCCAAAAATTACTTAAATTATCGGCTATTATTCAAAATTATGATCCTCAAATTATTCAATCCATCACCTCTTTAAGCCAAAAAGAACAACATGTTTTAATTGCTAATACTTTAGGAGTTTATCAAAATGACACACGCAATTATATTAGATGTGGGCTTGTAGGAGTTGCACAAAGAGGACAA
The DNA here is from genome assembly GCF_004214875.1 of 'Catharanthus roseus' aster yellows phytoplasma. Lineage (NCBI taxonomy): Bacteria > Bacillati > Mycoplasmatota > Mollicutes > Acholeplasmatales > Acholeplasmataceae > Candidatus Phytoplasma > 'Catharanthus roseus' aster yellows phytoplasma. The sequence goes on along the minus strand of NZ_CP035949.1, from coordinate 284,546 downwards.
GAAATGCAAGAAGCCTTTGAAGGTCCTGGACGCGCAATGGGATTAGAATTCTTGGATGCAATTGATTTAGAAACAATTGCCAAACAAGTAGCAAAACAAGCAGTTGCTTTATTAGATGCTAAATCTTTAAAACCTCAAACTATGCCAGTTGTAATTAATCATGGTTTTGGAGGCGTTATTTTCCATGAGGCTTGCGGGCACCCCCTTGAAGCTACTGCAGTTGCTAAAGGCCTTTCTCCTTTTTGTAATAAATTAAATCAAAAAGTTGCTTCTGAAGTTGTAACTGCTTATGATGATGGAACTATTAAAGAGTCTTGGGGCAGTCTTAATTTTGATGACGAGGGAAATCCCACCCAAAAAAATCTTTTAATTGAAAAAGGTATCCTTAAAGGTTATTTAATTGATTTTAGAAATGGACGCAAAATGAAGATGCAATCTACCGGTTCTTCACGTAGACAATCTTATAAATACTCTCCTACTTCGCGCATGAATTCCACCTACATCGAAAAAGGCACAGAAACGCCCGAACAAATTATTGCAGATACTCCTTACGGTCTTTATGCTAAAAGTCTAGGTGGTGGAACAGTTGTTCCTGCTACTGGAGAATTTAATTTTGTAGTTAATGAAGGCTATTTAATCGAAAATGGTAAATTAACAACCCATGTTAAAGGAGCGATGTTAATTGGTCATGGAGCAGATATTTTATTTAAAATTGACCGTGTTGCCAATGATTTAGTTTTAGGTCAAGGAATGTGTGGTTCTTGTTCTGGTTCTCTACCAGTTGATGTAGGACAACCCACTATTAGAGTAAAAGAAATGATTGTAGGAGGAAATCAAAAATGATAAACAACGTAACAAAAACCCCAAAACCCCAAAGCCAAACCACTCACACAAACCCCACTCCTAACAATTATCAAAAATGGTTAGAAAAAGGAATGCAACAAGGTTTTGAAGCATTAGAAATTGTAATTAATGAAAGTCAAACTTTTAAACTATCTTTGGATAAAGGCAAAATAGATTCTTGTGTTTGGAGCGATGTTGCTTCTGCAGTTATAAGAGGTATTTTTTCCAATAAAAAAACTTCTATTGCTTTAGAACAATTAACTGACAGCGCTTTTGATAATGCTTTTGAAACCCTCAAAGAAAATTGCCAAACAATTACTTCTAAAGAACCTGCTCTTATTTTTGAAGGATCTTCCAGTTATCCTGAATTATTGGAAAATAACTTTGATTTTGGACAAGTTCCATTAGAACAAAAACAAAATTTGTTGTTGCAGTTAGAAAAAACAATGTTGCAAAGTTCCCATTTGCAAGCTACTAATGGCATTATTTACCAAGAAGTTTGTCATAAAAAAACATTATTAAATTCCAAAGGGATCAATTTATCGCACCAAAACAGCTTTGCTTATTTGTATGCTTCTGCGGTTTTTCAAAAAGAAGGCGAAATTGAAAGTTATGGCAAAAGTATTTTAGCTAAGGATTTTGTAACCTTCAATCCTGTTAAATTAGGTACTGAAATTGTTGAGATGGGCGAAAAAAAATTAGGAGCTAAATCTTTGGTATCTCAAAAATATCCAGTTGTTTTTTCTAATGAAATGTTTGCAGACCTTTTGGAAAGTTTCAGCGATATTTTTACTGGTACAAGTGCTTATCGCAACTTAACTAAATTAAAAGATAAAGTTAATTGTTTAATTGCTTCTGAAAAAGTTAGTATTATTGATGATCCTTTAAACGATGGGGCTTATTTTAAAGAAAAATTTGATGATGAAGGAGTAGCTTGCCAAACCAAACCCATTATTACTAAAGGATTTTTTCAAGGATTTATCCACAACTTAAAAACTGCTCGCATTTTTAAACAAGCTCCAACTGGAAACGGTTTTGATGGCAGTACTTCTATGATTAATTGTTATTTGGTGCCTGGCAAAAAAAGTTTTTCAAAAATGATTGAACCTATTCAAAATGGTATTTATATTACTGATTTAGTAGGGATGCATGCAGGAATTAAAACTGTTAGTGGAGATTTTAGCCTACAAGCTAGTGGTTTTAGAATTGAAAAAGGTAAAGTTACAACTCCTGTTAAAATGATTGTTGTTTCTGGTAATTTTTTTGATATTCTTAAAAATGTAGACACCATTGCTAATGATTTTGAATTTCAAACTTCAGGATTTGGTAGTTCTAGCGTTTATGTAGGGGATTTAAATATTGGAGGAAAGTAAATTTTTCTTTGTAAATGATTTTTTGCCCCTTTATTCTTTTGTAATTTTTATCGAAAAAAATAAATATTAAAATAATAATTGAAGTTTTGAAAACTTTTTAATTATGTATAAAAACAAAAAACACCATCTTAAAGATGGTGTTTTTTATATCTTAATCAAACAAATACTTGCGAAAAAACATCAGAAATTTTTGATACAGGAATAATATTTAATTTAGTTCTTACTTCTTCAGGAATATCTTCAATATCTTTGATATTTTCTTGAGGAATAAAAATAGTGTCAAGACCGCTACGATTAGCAGCAATAGCTTTTTCTTTTAAGCCTCCGATAGCTAAAATATTGCCTCGTAAAGTAATTTCTCCTGTCATTCCCAAACCTTTTTTAACATATTTTTGGGTAATTGCAGAGACAAGGGAAGTAGCAATAGTAATTCCAGCTGAAGGACCATCTTTAGGAATGGCTGTTTCTGGAAGATGAATGTGAAAATCGTTTTCTGCAAAAATATTGGCATCAATTCCTAAATTTTGACAGTTAGCTTTGATGAAACTTAAAGCAGTATAAGCACTTTCTTTAAGGACTTCTCCTAATTTACCTGTAAGGACTAATTGTCCTTTACCTTTGTAATAAGTAACTTCTACTGGAAGCAAATCGCCTCCAAAATAAGTATAGGCAAGCCCGTTAGTGGAGCCTATTTTTTCTTTTTGTTCATCTAAAAGATGTAGGTATTTTTCTTTACCTAAGTATTTAGTAACGTTTTGAGGAGTAATAATTACTTGTTCTTTTTTGGTAATTAAACATTCTTTAACTGTTTTTCTAGCTAGTTCTGCAAGGATTCTATCTAACTCTCTTACTCCTGCTTCTTTGGTGTAATGTCTAATTAAATAAAGGATAGTATCATTGTCAATAACTAAATTTGTGTCAGTGATTCCGTGATTTTTGAGTTGTTTTTTTAAAAGAAATTTAGAAGCGATGTTAATTTTATCTTTTTCAGTGTAAGAACTTACTTCGATAATTTCCATACGGTCTTTTAAAGCTTCGGGAACATTGTCAAGGTAATTGGCAGTGGTGATAAATAATACTTGGGATAAATCAAATGGTTCGGATAAAAAATGATCCATAAAATTAATATTTTGTTGTGGGTCAAGGACTTCTAATAAAGCTGATGCAGGATCAAAGTTATAATTGGATACTAGTTTGTCAATTTCGTCTAATAAAAAGACAGGATTAACTGTTTTGGCGTCTCTAATGCCTGCAAGAATGCGTCCAGGCATAGCTCCAATATAAGTTCTTCTGTGGCCTCTAATTTCTGATTCTTCTTTTAAACCGCCTAAGGATTGTCTGACAAATTGGCGTCCTAAAGCTTTGGCAATAGAAGAAGCAAGTGAGGTTTTCCCCACTCCTGGAGGACCTACAAGACATAAAATATTTTGAGGGTTTTTCTTAGTCATTATTTTGACTGCTGCATATTCTAAAATACGTTCTTTGACTTTTTCAAGTCCGTAATGTTGGTTATTTAAGGATTTTTCAATGGCAACTAAATCGTTTTCATCTTGGCTGGTTTTGCCCCAAGGTAATTCCAGTAAAAAATCAAGATAATTTTTAATTACAAAAGATTCTGCTATTAAAGATGATGATGATTGGTAACGTGATAATTCTTGTAAAGCTTTTTTTTTGATTTCGGAAGGTAAAGGAGTTTTTTTGATTTTATTGCGCAATTCTGCAATTTCTTCTTCCTTTTTGGCTTTGTCCCCTAATTCTAGTTGAATCGCTTTCATTTTTTCTCTTAAATAAAATTCTTTTTGGTTTTCATCAATACTTTGTTTTACTTTTTCATTGATTTTTTGTTCTAAATCAAGTCCTATAAGTAAACTTTGGATGTCTTGAAGAATATAAAAAATTCTTTTATTAAGGTGAGCTTCTTTAAGGTATTTATATTTATCTAAATCATCGATTTTTAAATTAAAAACAATGATATCAGTGATATTTTCTGTTTCTGGTTCTGTTTTGATGATATCTAAAAAATTATTGGTGTTTTGAACAAGCAGTTGAAAAGGTTTGTCCATAATTTTTTCTATAACTAGCTTGATTAAGGCTTTTTCTTCTTCAACGTTTCCATAAATGGTGTTGACTTTTTCATATGAGGCTTTTAAAAAAGGTTCTTTTTGCAAAAATTTATCAATTTTTACTCTTTGTAAAATGCGAAATCTCACTTTAAAATCGCCGTGAGGGATTTTTACTTTAGTAATTATTTGTGCCAATACACCGTAACGTTGAAGGTTAGTTAGTTTGGGTTTGTTGGGTGATAAATCTTTTTGAGTTAAAAGAATAACAAAAGAATTTGCGTTAGTTTCTGACTCTTTTAAAGCTTTTAAATAAGAATTGTCTGATAATTCAATACGAAAATCAATATTTGGAATAGGCATTACTTCGCTGATAACTACAACTGGAAGTTGTTCAGGAATTTCTTGAAAAATATCTTCAAATGCATCCATAGAAAGATCGGATTTTAATTTTTTGCTTTTGGTTTTCATATATTTTCATCCTTTCGATATTTTTTTAACTTTTAAACTTTTTCATTTTTAAGTTGTGGAGTGATTTTTTTGGTGGGGTGATAAATTTTATTTAGCAACAACAACTTTATTAATAACAAGTTCTAAGGCTTCATCCATCAAAAGAGAATGTTTTAGGTTTTTTTCAGGAAGTTTTTGTTTGATTTGATTAACTGGAACTTTGTAATGGTTACTTAAGTTTTGGTATTGTTGTTCGATTTTTTCTTGGGAAATAGTTAGTTTTTCTTGGGCTGCAACTTGTTCCATAATAAGTTGATATTGGAGGTTTTTTTGTGCTTGTTGGCTGAATTCTTTTTCCATTTTTTCATCATCAATACCTAAATATTGTTTGTATTGTTCCAAAGTTAAATTTTGTTGTTTTAATTGTGCTTCAAATTCTTTTTGGAGGCGGATTTGTTCTTGGGAAACAATTTCTTGAGGAATTTCTAATTCGGAATTTTTAACTAATTGTTCTATTACTTGTTTTTCAACGTTTTCTTTGTCTTTGTGTTTTTTTTGAGCTAAAAGAGTTTGTTTAGTGTTGTTTTTTAATTCTTCTACGGTTGAAGCATTGGCAAGTTTAAGTGATTTTACCAAATTATCTGTTAGTTGAGGTATTTTTTTAGTTTTGATTTGGTGTAGAGTTACTTTAAAGACAGCTTTTTGATTAGCTAAACTTTTTTGGTGGTAATCGCTTGGAAAAGTGATATTAATGTCTTTGGTTTGTCCTTGTTTCATCCCTAACATTTGGTCTTCAAAACCAGGTACAAATTGACCAGAGCCAATTTTTAAACTAAAATCTTTGGCAGTGCCACCTTCAAAAGGTTTGTCATCAACAAAGCCTTCAAAATCAAAAATAGCAGTGTCTGTTAATTCCAAAAAGTCGTTTTGGGTTTTGGGTTCCAAAGTTGTTTGTTTTTCTAATAAGGAATTTATTTTTTCTTCCACTTCACAATCTGTTACTTCAAGATCGTCTTTTGTAATTTCTAACCCTAAATATTTTTTTAAAGTAACTTTAGGTTTAACGATAAATTCCAGTCCGAAAGTAAAATTTTGATTATCTTTAAGTTTTTTTTCGTCTAAATCAATTACTTGAGGCATTCCCATACTTTCGAAATCTTTTTTTTGTAGGACTTCTTGATATTTGGTTTGCACGATATTTTCTAATGCATCGGAGTATAAATTGTCTTTACCGAAACGATTTTCAAAAATTTTTCTTGGAACGTGCCCTTTTCTAAAACCTTTAATTTCTACTTTTGGTTTAATTTTTTCATAAGCACTAGCCAGTTGGGTTTCTAATTCCTTTGAAGAAACTTCAAAAAAATATTGTACTTTTTGATCGTTGATTTTTTTAATTTCCATTTTTAATACCTTTTCCTTTTTAGTTTGTTGGGGTTTGTTTTATGTTTTGGGGTGTTATTTATTTTGATTATGAAGCATCAATAAAAACTAAAAAATATTGTTGTTGGGGGGGTTATTTGGTTTGATTGGTGCAAATAGTTGCAAATAATTATGAGTTTTTTTCATTTATATATTGATTATATAAGCAAATTCCAATTAAATTAGTGTAAATTGTTTTTTGGGGAAACAAGTTGTGTTTTTGCATTTTTGTTTTACAATTTGGCAACTAATTTATAATTAAGTTTTTTTAACTAAATTAAAAGTTGTTTTTTGGGTTCGCGGGTTTATTTAGTTTAATTTTTTAGCTTTTTTTAATTCATTTAATCTTTTTTATAAATATTTTGTGGTAGAAAAATAATTGTCATTTAATAAATTTTGTAATTGTGTAAATTACTTTTCTTTCCTACTATTTATTATACCATAATAACTAAATATTTCTTGAAATTATTAGTAATTTTTGCTTTCTGATTAAATGGTTTTTTGGTGAGGTTGCAATTAAAATATTTTTTGTAGAAGGATAAAATATTTCCTAAAATTGTTTGGTTGGTGTGAGTTTAAAAGTGGTTTTTGTTTTTGCCCATTTTGCAATTTTTTTAAATATTAGTTTTTTAAATTGTTAAATTGATTTTAATTAGTCCAATGTTTAGGATGTAGTTAGTTGCGATTTATATAAATTAAAAGTTTGATTGCATCTTTAAATTTTGGATTTATTTTTCTTCGTTAAGAATCTTTTTTAAATATTTACCAGTATAACTTTTTTCATTTTGGCTTACTTGTTCTGGGGTTCCTGTTGCAACTACATATCCGCCACAAACTCCTCCTTCAGGACCTAAATCAATGATATAATCAGCATTTTTAATTACATCTAAATTATGTTCAATTACAACAATAGTAGCTTTTTGATCTGTCATTTGATGAAGAACTTTAAGCAATTGTCTAACATCTTCTGAATGAAGTCCTGTGGTAGGTTCATCTAAAATATACAAAGCACCTGGAATAACTTTTTTTTGTAGTTCGCTTGCTAATTTAACTCGTTGGGCTTCTCCTCCGGATAAAGTTGGCGAGGACTGTCCTAATTTAATGTAGCCAAGCCCTACATTTTGTAAAATTTCTAATTGATGTTTAATTTTGGGATGATTTTGGAAAAATAAAACCCCTTCTTCAACACTCATAGCAAGAATATCTGCAATAGTTTTATCTTTGTATTTGATGCTTAAAGTTTCTTTTTGATAACGAGTTCCTTTACAAGCTTCGCACATAACATAGACATCTGGTAAAAAATGCATAGATATTTTTTTAACTCCATCGCCACTACAAGCCTCACATCTACCGCCTTTAACGTTAAAAGAAAAACGCCCTTTTTTATAACCTTTCATTTGGGCTTCTTTAGTTTTGGAGTAAAGTTCTCTAATTTCATCAAAAACACCAGTATAAGTAAGGGGATTACTGCGAGGAGTTTTACCAATTGGGTCTTGTGAAATTTCAACTATTTTTTTGACTTTGTTAAAATCGTTTACTAAATGACTAAAATCTTTTTGTTGAGTTTTGTTTTTTTTGCTGTATTTTTGTTGTAAACAATCAAGTAAAACATCATTTACTAAAGTAGATTTTCCCGAACCAGAAACGCCTGTAACTACAATTAATTGTTGCATAGGAAAGCAAACATCAATTGATTTAAGATTATTTTTAGAAGCTTTGGTAACTAAAATATGATCTTTATTGCCTTTTCTTCTAGTTTTGGGAACTGTAATTTGGATTTGTTTAGATAAGTATTTTCCTGTAAGGCTGTTTTTGTTTTGCATTACTTCTTGGGGTGTGCCAAAAGCTTGTACTTTCCCTCCCAAAATGCCTGCTTGAGGACCAATATCAATTAAATAATCAGAGGCAAGCATTGTATCATGATCGTGTTCTACTACAATTAAAGAATTGCCTAAATCTCGCATTTTTTGAAGTGATTTAATTAAAAGATCGTTGTCTTTTTGGTGCAATCCAATGGAAGGTTCATCAAGGACATAAAGTACTCCTGAAAGTTGGGAGCCAATTTGAGTAGCAAGTCTAATTCTTTGTGCTTCTCCTCCCGAAAGAGTTGCTCCACTGCGCGATAAAGAAAGATATCCTAACCCAATTTCTTGTAAAAAAGTAAGACGATTAATAACTTCTTTGAGAGCTAAATTAATAATTTTTGTCTCTTCGTTGGACAATTCTAAATTTTGGAAAAAAGCAAGGGTTTGTTCAATTGATAAATCAGTTATTTCATAAATATTTTTATTATTAATTTTAAAAAGTAAAGCCCCTTGATTAAGTCTTTGTCCTTGGCATGTTTTGCATTTTTTTTCCATCATATAATTAGAAAGCATTTTTTTGAGCCATTCGCTGGTTGTTTCTTCAAAACGTCTTTTAAGCATAGAAGCTATACCTTCAAAAAAATCATATTTAGGAGTTTTGGTGGTGGTATTTTTGGAAAAACGAGAAAAACGCAAAGGAGGCGTTAAAGGAATTTGGTCAGGTGAACCATAAAGAATAATATTTAGTTTTTGGGGATCTATTTTTTTTAAAGGAACAGTCATATCAATTTGATAATGATTGCATACAGCTTTTAATTCTTGTTCTTTGCTAGCAAAATTATTATATTCATTATTACTTTTAAAAATTAAAATTGCACCTTTATTTAATGGTTTTTCATAATCTAGAATCATATCGCAATCAATTTCTGCTGTTTTTCCAATCCCTTTACAAATTTGGCAAGCTCCTAAAGGAGTATTAAATGAAAAAAGTCTTGATTCGCGCAAGGGAATATCAAAATTAATGCCTTCTAAATGATAATTGCAATTTAGTTTTAATATTTGATGGTTTTTATTGTTGTTTTCATTCTTATTACTATCATTACTATTTTTACTTTGATAATTCATAATAAAAACTTTTCCTTGAGCTAAATTTAGAGCTTGTTCTAAGGCTTCAAAAAGACGAGTTTGATTATCTGAATTAACTTCAAAACGATCAATTACTACATAAATATTATGATATTGATTTTTTGATAAAGAAGGAATATCATCCATTAAATAAATAGTGTCATTAATCATTACTCTATTAAAACCATCTTTGGCAAGAGCTTCTAAGGTTTTTTGATGGGTACCTTTTTTTCTTTCAATTATAGGAGCAAGAATTAATATTAGTTGGTTGGAAAATATTTCATTAGTTTTAGTAATCATTTGTTCTTTGGTTTGTTTTTCCAAGACAATATTTTTTTCAGGATGAAAAGGAACTGCAATATTGGCATAAATTAATCTTAAATAATCATATATTTCTGTAATAGTTCCCACAGTAGAACGAGGATTATTAGAAGTTGTTTTTTGGTCAATACTAATAGAAGGACTCAAACCTTCAATACTATCTACATCAGGTTTTTCAAAACTACCTAAAAATTGTCTAGCATAAGCACTTAATGATTCTACATACCTTCTTTTTCCTTCTTGATATAAAGTATCAAAAGCTAAAGAAGATTTGCCAGAACCTGATAATCCTGTTATAATAACTAATTTATTTTTGGGAATATCAATATTAATATTTTTTAAATTATTTTGACGAGCTCCGCGAACTTTAATAAATTGATGTTTATTGGTTTTCATTTTAATTCCTTTAATATATTCCTTTATATTTATATCGGCTTATATATATTATTTATAAATAATAATTTCTTTGTTAATTATAACAAAAAAGATTAGCAAAAAGTAAGAAAAGATAAGAAAAATGATATAAAAGATGAGAAAAGTAATGGAAAATGAGCAAAAAACTTGCAAAAAAAAGAGTAAAATAAAGGTAAGGGAGTTTTTTTATTCCCTGAAAACTAAAAGGAGAGCAAAGGAATGTTTTTTTGGAATCCATTTATTAAAGATAAAAAAACTAAATAAACCTGTAGTTGTAATTGCAATTGTATTTTTTGTTATTTGTTTTATATTCACATCAATCGAAGAGTTTCAAAAAAACAAAACACAAAGTAAAAAAGTAGAGGAGTCAAATGAATACGCAAAAAAAATAATAGGTAAAATAGATGATGAAATTGAAAAAAATAATGAAATGATATCAGGCAGACCGAAAATGACAAAAAAACAACTTATGCTAGAACAAATTAATTCCCAACAGATATCATTAAAACTAAGATTATCACAAATTAAAAAACCATTAAAAGATTCTGAAAATGATTTCGAAACTGCAATATCAAATTCAGACGGTAAAAAAGCAAAAGAAATAAAAGAACTTCAAGAAAGATTAATAAAAGAAGTTAATGATATTTTAGAAGAATTGGAAAAACTTAGAGAAAAAGAGCAATTACTTAATTAAATATAACTAATAAATTAAATAAAAAGGAATTGAAAATGCATTTACAACAAAAAAATAATAAAAATTTTATAATATTAACAGTAGAATTTACAGTATTAATGTTAGGATTAATTTTAGGTATTTGTTGGGTTTTAAAATCTAAACAAGAACCTGCCAAAGAAGACACAAGCAAAACAACTACAAGCACAACAGGAAGTAATAACTAACTGTTTCATTTATTTAGACAACTTAATTCTAAATTTGAATTTGAATACTATATGGCAAATGCACCTTTAGATATTAAAAATAAAATGGATGACATAAAACAAGAAATCGAAAGAAAAGGAATTGAACCAACCCAAGAAGACGGTTTAAACTTCGTGAAACACATAATGCAATCTTTTTTACTACCTAAACTAAAAAATAAATTATCACCAAAAGCATATAACGAATATAAACAACAGATTGATGAAGCCTTAGAACGCATTAAAGCTGCAACTTTTCAAAACCAACAATTACCAGAAATGATTAAAATAGATGATGAAATTAAACACAATAACGACTTAATGAACAACATAGATAAAGATAAATCATTCATTGATAAAGGAAAAAATGAATCAGAAAATAACTAAACAAGCTTGGACCGCAACAAAATTAATGAATTAAAAGAAATAAAAAAAGAGATTGAAGATTATCAAAGAAAAATTGAAGAATTACAAAGAAAAATTGCTATTAAAGAAAAAGACCCCAAAATAGAACAATATCAAAAGGAATATGATGAACATATTAAAAATTTTAATTTATTATCAGCAACAAATGAGGGGAATAACACCAGAAAAGGAATTACAAACTAAAATCGAAGCCAAGTTAGCTGCAAAACAAAAAGCAATTAAGGCAAAAAATAATCTAGAAACTGAAATTAAAAGAGACAAGATAAAATTAGATTATGCCTTAAAAGAACAACAAAATCTTTATAATGTAATATACAAAGAATTATCTCCCAAAGGAAAAGAAGAATTAGACAAAAATACTAAATAACAATTGATTAACTAAACAATCCATATATAAAGATAAAAACTATTTTCATTAAGAAAATAGTTTTTTTATATCTTAGATTAAATTTTAATTATTTCTTTATTTGTTCCCAAACAGTAGCAGATATATAATATAAAGGAATTGAACACAAACAAACAACAACACCCCAAGCTAATAAATTAGAAAAACTAAAGTTAAAACCTTTTTTATTTGATTTAACATTTTTATTATCTTTGGTTAATTTAGTTTTATTATTATATTTATTACTTTGTTTTAAATCATTATTGTTTTGTTTTTTCTTTTTCTTATTATTATTCTTATTATTTTTATTTGTTTTCATTACCCTATTTTCTTTCCTTAATATATGTCATTATAATTTATAATCAAGTCAAAGACTTACTTATATTTTAACTGGAAATAAGTTTTTTTCAACAATTTATTGCAACAAAATTAATTTATTACTAAAATACTTCCAAATTACCAAAATACTGGTATAATATATATGATTTAAGGAGGTTTCTAACTTGCAAAACTATATTCCAAAAAAAATATTACAACTTCAATTCCAAACTTTAACTCCCATCCAAAAAGAAGTCTTTTCACAATTTGAAAAACCAGGTAATCTAGTAGGAATTGCTCCTACAGGAACAGGCAAAACCCATGCTTATCTTTTACCGATATTAAGTAAAATTGATTTCCAAAAACCATTTACTCAAGCAATTATTTTAGTCCCTACCAATGATTTAGTATTTCAAGTATGGGAAATGTTTAAACAAATTGAAAAAACTAATTTTACCAAAATTCTTTACGGAGGAATGGATAAACAAAAAACAATTGCTACTTTTGAAAAAAAACAACCTCCATTAATTATTGCAACTCCCGATAAGTTATTAGAATACGCGTTTAAACTCAAAAAAATTAACTTAAAATATGTATCTTATTTAGTCCTTGATGAAGCTGATATGATGTTTGATGAGGTATTTTTAACTTCCCTAGACCCTTTAATTAATCATCTTAAAGCCAAAATTTTATTATTTTCAGCTACCATTACCGAACAATTAAAACCTTTTATTAATCGTTATTTTGGTAAATCTACTTTTATTGATGTTTATAAACAAAGTAATCTTAATCGTACTTTTTATTTATTAGAAACAACTACAAGCAGAATGCAGACCTTAATTCATCTTACCAAAGTCCTTAATCCTTATTTAGCACTCGTATTTGTCAATGAAAAAAAAGAACAAGAATTAGTATTTCAAACTTTACAAAATGACAGTCTCAAATTGCTTAATTACAACTCTGCTTTATCAGTTAAACAAAGAAAACAAAGCCTTAAAGCTATCCATAAATTAAAATATCAGTACGTAATTGCATCAGATCTTGCAGCTAGAGGAATTGATTTTGATGCTTCTTGTGTTATTCACTACAACTTACCTTCACACCTTGAATTTTTTTTCCACAGAAGTGGTAGAACATCAAGAATGGGCAAAAAAGGTGAAATCATTGTTTTGTACGACCCCCAAGACATTAAACAAAAAGACAAAATTAATAAATTAATTCAATTAGGAATTACTTTTCATCAAGCCTCTTTAAATAAAGATGGTTTTATAAGAACTCAAAATTACAAAACTATTACAACTACCAAAACTGATAAGCCAAATAAAAAAAATAAAAATACCAAAAACATTCAAAAAAATCAAAACAATCAAACTAACCAAAAAAACAATTACAACCAATCTAGCCAATCTAGCCAAAAACAATTTTTCAAACAAAACAAATTTACCAAAGAATCCAAACTTCCTAAAAAAGAAAATAATAAAGATTCTACTTTGGAAACACCAAATAAAACTCAAAACACAGTCAAAGAAACAAACAACAACAAAAAAACTAAAAGCAAACAAGTAAAACCCAATTATAAGAAAAAGAACCAAAAAGAAAACCAATCCCCCAAAAGCAAAAGTACTTTTTTGCAAACAAAATTCAAACCAAAAGCCAAATACAAATCACAAAAACCATCAAAAAAATAAATTAACGAATTACAAAACTAATTATCAAGAAAAAACTAAACTAATTTATAACTAATAAATCAAAAAACAAAACAATAAAGGAGCTTTTATCATGTTATTTTTGGGAAGCCATGTTGCTATGAAAAAACCACATAATTTTCAAGGAGCCATCCAAACTGCCATTTCTTATGGTGCTAATGCTTTGATGGTTTATAGCGGTGCTCCACAAAATACGATAAGAACCAAAACCGAAGAATTAAAAATTAAAGAAGCCTTAGAAATTGTCCAAAACAACAATTTATCTTTAAATAATTTGGTAGGGCACGCTCCTTATATTATCAATCTTGCTAATCCCGACGAGACTAAAAGGGATTTTGCAATTGATTTTTTATCCCAAGAATTAGAACGTTTTGCAGCAATGAAAATTAATAAAATGGTTTTACATCCAGGAAACTATCTCAAAACAAACCCCCAAGAAGGGATTAGTTTAATTGCTCAAAGCCTTGATTTAATTTTTGAAAAAACTAAACATTTAAAAACCCAAGTTGCCTTAGAAACTATGGCAGGCAAGGGAACTGAAATTGGGAAAAACCTAGAAGAATTGCAACAAATAAGAACCCAAGTTAAAAACAACACAAGAGTTTCTTTTTGTCTTGATACTTGTCATCTTTTTGATGCTGGCTATGATTTAAAAGAAAACTTAGAAGAAATTATCCAAAAGATAGATTCCATTTTAGGATTTCAAAATATCTCTGTAATTCATATTAACGACTCTAAAAACGAATGTAATAGTCACAAAGACCGCCATGAAAACATCGGTTTTGGCAAAATCGGTTTTGAAACTTTACTCAAAATTATCTATCATCGTGCTTTTGCTTGTATCCCTAAAATTTTAGAAACTCCCTATATCAATGACAAAGCACCTTATAAACGCGAAATTGAAATGATTAAAGCCAAAGTTTTTAACCCCGAATTAAAAAAATTATTTTAAAAAACAAACTAATTATTAAAACAAGTTTGAAAAAATCCAAAATCACTTATAATTAATATTGGTGTTTATTTTTTATTAAAATATTTTCTAAAACTATTTTAGACTTTTAATATAGCATTTTAATAATGTTGAACATCGAAAAATACAATTATTAGTAAGGTTTTAAAATCATCGATAAAAAACAAATTATAAGCAATATATTTTCTTTTTGGAACACATTAAATCCCAATTATCAAATGATAATTATTGCTTTTATCATCGGATTATTTTTTTTCTTTTTACATAGTATCATCAAAATAATTATTGGTATTATTTTATTAATTTTAATATTAAAATTTGGTTTAAAAGTTGATTTTTTAAGAAATATTAACTAACCTTACCAAACTAGATAAAATATTTACTTTCTAATTAAAAAAATAATTTATTATTTAACAACTCTTTTGCAAATTAAAGGGTTGTTTTTTTAATTTTAATTAGGAATACCAAAATATAAAAAGAGTACTTTTTAACATTTAGGCTATTTTTTAATATTATTTAATAAAATGTTATGAATAAAAAAATGCATAAATGCATTTAAAAACATTTTATTAATAAAATTAACACAAACCAAACCCAACAACAAAAATTTTTTTGCAATTCTTAATATTTTTCTATCTAATTTACAAATACCAAAATAAGTATCTTAACTTTTTTCAAACAAAAATTATAAAAAATGCTATAATAGTTTTATAAAATATGTTTATATATCTTAAAATATCAAAAATGTTTATCAAAAAATTAACGAGACAAATTTTAGGTAAAAAGTTTTTAATAATTTCATTATTTTATCATTTATTGTCATCATTCAGGAATCATTTTTTATTTTACAATCCAAAAAGAAAGGAACTGCAATCATGAATTTACAAACCACCAAAAGCAAAATCCAAAATGCAATCCAAAAAGTTTTATTAGAAGAATTAATTTTACAAGAACAACTGGAAAATGACAAATTTGATTTTTCTTTACCTTTGTTTGCTTATGCCAAAAAAACCAAAACTAACCCTCATATTATTTTTGAAAATATCAAAAAAAACCTTGTCAAAATAAACGAAATCCAAGAATTAATGTTTTTAAATGGTTTTATAAATATCAAACTTAAAAGAGCTTCATTAGCTTACGAAATATTACTCAAAATCAACGCATTACAAGCTAATTATGGCAATTTTCCCAATCAAAATCAAATCATAGTTATTGATTATTCTTCTCCTAATATTGCTAAAAACTTTTCTGTTGGTCATCTGCGTTCTACTGTTATTGGAAACGCTCTCAAAAATATTTATCAAAAATTAGGTTTTGAGGTAGTAGGAATCAATCACTTAGGAGACTGGGGAACCCAATTTGGTAAAATGATTGTAGCTTATCAAAAATGGGGCAACAAAGAAAAAATACTAAAAGACCCAATTAACGAACTACAAAAATTATATGTTTTTTTTCATCAACAAGCCAAAACCAATCCTGAATTAAACGAACAAGCCAATTTTGCTTTTTTACAATTAGAACAACAAAACCAAAAATATCTCGATTTGTGGAAATGGTTCCGCGAATTGTCTTTACAAGAATTTTACAAAATTTATGATATTTTGGGAATTTCATTTGATTTTTTCTTGGGAGAATCTTTTTATAATGACAAAATCGCTCCTCTTTTTGAAGAATTAGAACAAAAAAAACTTTTAAAAGAAGAAGACCAAGTTTTGCTTATAGAACTTGATAATTTACCTCCTGGTTTAGTGAAAAAAACTAATGGCAGCACCTTGTATTTAACAAGAGATCTAACTACTTTTAAATATCGTTTTAACACTTTTAATTGTCAAAGTGTTTTATATGTTGTAGGCAACGAACAAAAACTTTACTTTAAACAATTAGCCCAAATAATTGAAAAAATGGGATACTGTGACACTAAAATAAAACACATTAATTTTGGTTTAGTTTTGATGGATGGCAAAAAAATTTCTACTAGACATCACAAATTTACTACCTTAATTGAAGTAATTAATCAAGCTACTATTTTAGCCCAAAAAATCATTGAAGAAAAAAATCCTCATTTATCAAATCTTAACCAAACTGCACGCAAAATCGCTGTAGGAGCCATCATTTTTAACGACCTTAAAAACGATAGACATCTAGATATTGATTTTAATTTAGAAACTATTTTACAATTTAAAGGACAAACAGGACCTTATCTTCAATACACAGCAGCACGTCTAAATTCCCTTTTAAACAAAGAAAAACTAGACACAAACTTAATTGACAAAACCATTTATCAAAAAGACCATTATTTTATTTTAGTAAAATTATTAGACCAGTTTCCTTTAATTTTGCAAAAAGCCCAAAAAGACAATATGCCAAGTATTTTGGCAAGATATATGTTAAAAATAACTCAAAATGTTAACTTTTTATATTCACAAGAAAAGATTTTAACAGATGATAAAACCACTAAAAACACTAATCTTTTATTAATCCAAGCAGTTTTTATCACTCTTAAAGAAAGTTTAAGAATTTTAGGGGTTCCTTTTTTAGAAAATATGTAGTAATTTTTAAAAAATACCTTATTTTTCATAAAACAATTAAATCCCAAAGAAAAGTCTGCAAAGACTTTTTTTATTTTGTTAAAATTAAATATTTTTATTTTGGATTGGAAAATCAAATCCACAAATCCAAAACTAAAAAACTAAAAAAGAAAACCCAAACAACCACCCAATAATTAAAAGAAGGAAGTGATTATTTTCATTGATAAAAAACATTTTTTTAAAAACATTTTCCAAAATACCAACAAAACCCAAATGTTAAAAATTACTGCATTATTAATTAGTTTTTTATTTTTAATATGGCTGAATTTATCCATATTTGGATATTTCCATATAAAAAATAATTCCAAAAAGAAAACCATTTTAAAAGTAGGAGTTAACAACAATTCTGCTCCTAATGTTTTTAAAGTTTTAGAACAAAATGAGGGAAAGAAGGCCAAAAAAGCTGTAAACAGTGAATATATAGCGGGTTTTGATATTGATTTAATCAATAATATAGCTGATAAACTAGATTTAGAATTAGAATTTCATGTCTTTGATTTTGCAGGACTTCTTAATGCCTTAGAACAAGAAACAATTGACATCGCAGTTGCATCTTTGAGTATTACAGACAAAAGAAAAGAAAAATACGATGTTTCTAAAGCCTATATGCAAACTGGAACCAGCATAGTAGTAAGAAACAAAAGATTTGATGATTTATTTGATAATTTAAGAAAACAACAAGAGCCAAACAATAACAAAGAAATAAAAATAAATTATAATGAATTTTGCCAAAAATTAAAAGATTTAGGAAAAGAAAAACCCATTAAATTTATAACATTTCTAAATACTGTTGCAATCCCAGTAATTGAAAAAATCAAATCAGATACTAATAAAGAAAAAGAATATGTCATCAAAAATAACGAATTAACAAGTTCATCTGCATGTTTTACTGATATTTTACAAGGAAAATCAGATATGTTTATAACAGATAATTGTTTAGCTAGATGGGCTTGTGAAATAAATCAAGATTTGACATATTTTGATGTTCATTCTGATAACTTAGAACATTCTACTTGTCCCCAAGGTTTAGGAATATTTTTTCCTAAAAAAAATGATGAAGATAGAAGAATACCAAATTTACAAGAAAAGATAAATGCAGCGTTGGTAAAATTGGATTTAGTTAAAAAAGATGAAAAAGGCGAATTCCAAGACATCATAGACTTAAAGAAAAAAAATCATGAATTAAAAGAAACTAGTAAAAAAGAAGTTAGTTCAGAAGATAAAAATAAAATAGAAGAAATAGAAAAAAAAGTAAAAAAACGACTAGATGAAGTCTTTAATGAAAACAAAGAAACAATTGAACTACCAACAAAAAAGATTTTCATCCAAGCCCAAAAAACCATTCCATCTTATCTAAAAGGACTCAAAACTACTTTAATTTTAGCTATTGACAGTCTTATTGTTGGCTTTTTATTAGCTATTATATGCACTTTAATTAAAAATATAAAATTAGATTATCACAAAAATAATTTCTTGATAGTTGCTATAATAAAAATATTAAATACTTCCATAAATGCTTTGTTTTTTGTCTTAAAGGGCATTCCTGTAGCCGCTCAAGCAATGCTTATTTATTATAGTATTACTTTTCTTTTTAAAGGAAATTTTAATCCTTTACACACAGGAATTTTTGTTTTAATACTTAATTCTTTAGCAAATATTACAATGATTTTAATGCAAAATATTAAATTCTTAGATAAAGGACAAATTGAAGCTGCTCATTCTTTGGGGATGAACCAAAAGCAAGTTTTTCTCTCTATTGTCTTTCCTCAAACTTTAAAAAGATCAGTTCCTTTTATTTTGCAACAATTAATCACAAACATTAAGGATAGTTCTTTTTTTGCCATTATAGGAGTTGCCGAACTTTCTTGGAAAGCACAAAGTAATATGGGAGCTACCTTAAATCCAATCTTGCCTTTTGTAATGATATCTTGTTTTTATTTAATAATTATTAGTATGACTGGTTTTTTAAGCAAAATGTTAGAAAAAAATATTAAATTGAAAAAATAAAAGAAAAAGAATAGAAAAGGAAGTGAACAATTTCATTAATTTAATTAATAAAAACTCATTTTTAAAAAATATTTTCCAAAAGAAAAATAATATAAAAATATTCAAAATTATTACATTATCAATTAACTCTATATTGTTGGTATGGTTGCATTTTTCAGTATTTGGATGGCATTTTTCAACCAAAACAAAAAAACAAAATCTTCAAAAATATTCCAAAACTTTAAAAGTAGCAATGACTAATAGTTCTATTCCCAATACTTTTAAAGCTACAAATCAAAAAAACGCTATAAAAGCTACAAATGGCGAATATATAGCAGGATTCGATATAGATTTAATCAAGGATGTAGCTGAAAGATTAGAGTATAATTTAGAAATTCATGTCTTTGATTTTGCAGGAGTTCTAACTTCATTAGAGCAAGGAACTGTAGATTTGGCAATTACAACTTTAAGTATTACAGACCAAAGAAAAGAAAATTTCATAGTTTCTAAAGCCTACACACAAACTTCAACAAGCATGGTAGTAAGAAAAAAAGATGACAGATTCAAAGAAATAGTTGAAAATAAAAAAATAGAATATAAGGAATTTTGCCAAAAATTAAAAGAAAAAGGTGCACCTCAAAAACCAATTAAATTTGTAACAGTTACTAGCACTGCTGCAATCAAAATGATTGAAGATGAAATAACAAATAAAGATGATATCAAATCACATGTTAAAAAAAACAACGAATTAACTAGTCCTCCTGCATGTTTTCAAGATGTTTTACAAGGAAAATCAGATATTTTTGTAATAGATAGTTATTTGGCTAGATGTGCTTGTCAAAAAGAAGATGACTTAGTATATTTTGATATGACCTCAGATGATTCAAAATATTCTGTTTGTCCTCAAGGTTTAGGGATATTTTTGCCTAAAGGAGAAAAAGAAATCCGAAGCCTAAAATTAAAAGAAAAAATGGATAAAATTTTATGCGATTTAAAATTAGTTACAAAAGATGAAAACCAAAGTTTACAAGACATTATAGATTTAAAGGAAAAACGTAAAAATTTAACAAAAGACAACGATAAATACAAACAAATAGACAATCAAATAAAAAAAATAGAAAGTGAATCAGAAGCAAGATTAAAAACAGTTTTTGACAACCACAAAGACATGCTTTCTAAAAGCACTACTTGGCATCAAATCAAAGAAACTTTTCCATCTTATCTAGAAGGACTCAAAACCACTTTAATTTTAGCTATTGATGGTCTTATTATTGGTTTTTTATTTGCAACTTCATATACTTTAATTAAAAACTCTCAATCCCATAATAAAATAATATTAAATATTAACAAAGGAACAACTTATTTTTTAGATACTTTATTTTTTATTTTAAAAGGAATTCCTGTAGCTGCCCAAGCAATGCTTGTTTTTTATGGTATTGGTTATCTTTGCAAAGATCTTTTTGAAATTAAACGTTTGTATGCAGGTCTTTTTGTTTTAGTACTTAATTCTTTAGCAAACATTACTGTAATTTTAATGCAAAATATTAAATTCTTAGATAAAGGACAAATTGAAGCCGCTCATTCTTTAGGGATGAACCAAAAGCAAGTTTTTTTCTCTATTATCTTCCCCCAAGCTTTAAAAAGATCGGTGCCTTTTATTATCCAACAATTCATCACAAACATTAAGGATAGTTCTTTTTTTGCCATTATAGGAATTGCCGAACTTTCTTGGCAAGCACAAAGCAATATGGGATCTACCTTTAATCCGATTCTACCTTTTGTTACAATATCTTGTTTTTACTTAATCATTATCAGCATTACTAATTTATTAAACAAAATATTTACTAAAAATATCCTTCATAAATAAATAATTTTTCAAAGTTTTAACACCGAAACCTGATAAAAGGCCATTAGCTAATGTGGTCTTTTTTTGGGTGGCGGGAATGTAAATATTATTTTGGTTTATGATTTTGAGGAAAAAAAACAAAAATCAAAATAAAACTGATATAATATATAAGTATGATATTTTTATCATTTAAAACAAAAAGCTGATGTGGCGGAATGGTAGACGCACTTGACTCAAAATCAAGCGAGCAATACTCATGTCGGTTCGAGTCCGACCATCAGTACCATTAATTTATTTTTATTTATAATTGCATCTATGAAAAGAAATAACAAATAAAAAATTGCATGAATTTCATGTGTTTTTTTATTTGTTTTATTTTTTAAAAAACGATTTGAAACAACAATTTTGATTTCTTGCCTCTTTCTTGCCTCTTTTCCCAATCAACTATTAGGTGGTATTTATTGTGTCTACTCATTCATTTAAACAATTTATCGAACAAAAAGGTTTTTGCAAAAAATATTTTCAAAATCCTCAAGTAAAAAAAATATCAGTTTGCCAAAAAAGCCCAAAATGGGTTTTACAAATCACATTTAAACATTTACCTTTAGTTTGTGATTTAGCATTTTTTTTAGAACAATTACTCCAAGAATTAACTATTTTATGGAAAAACCAAGCGCAAACCAAGCCTAATTTGCCCCAAATTGAATACCACATCGATTTTGAAAATTGGGATTATCTAGAATCTTTGGCAGAAAGTTATTTTAATTATATTATAACCCAAGCCAGTTTAATAAAAAAATATCATGATTTAGATTATTTTGCAATTCAAAATCACCAAGTAAATTTTCAAAACGGCAAATTTATCATTTTTGTAAATCCTAATGCATTTAAATGTTTAAATAAAAAAATGGGGCTTCTTCAAGATTTTTTTTCTAAATTTTATGGTTTTAAAAATGAATTTATCTTATCAACAGATAGAAAAATTTATATCAATAGAAAAAAATCCACAAATATTGAAATCGAAGAATTGCAACAAAATCCGAATCATCAAACCAACTCCAACGAACAAAATCAAGAAAAAAATCCAAATAACAAATCAAATCCAACTTCTCAAACCGATCAAACAAAACAAGCAAAAACAACACCCCAAACAAAAGCATATAATCATAATAAAGGAGCTTATAATAGCAATTCTAAAATGACAACTAAAGATACAAAAATAAAAGATCTTCCTAAAAATAAACAAGAGCTGGAAGAATTCAACCGTCAAAATCCCAATACTTATGTAATTGTTGAAGGTTTTTTGGCTCATCCTATCAAAGAAGCTAATTTTCAGTATTCTTATTTAAAATTTGTTATAGAAGAAAACGACAATGATTTTTCTATCGAAAATAAAGATGCTATTTTGATTCAAAAAAAAGTGTCCAAAGATGAAAAAGAACAATTTTTAAAAGCCAATTACCAAACTGGACAATTATTTAGAATCACAGCTCGAATTAATTATAGTGCTTGGGACGATGTTCATTTAATGATGACACAATACGAAACCCTAGAATCAGATTCAATTTCGACTTCATTAATCCGCCAAGACTTCGGTTTTCAAGGCAAAAAAAGAATTGAATTTCACACTCACACTAAAATG
Organism: 'Catharanthus roseus' aster yellows phytoplasma; assembly: GCF_004214875.1. NCBI lineage: Bacteria > Bacillati > Mycoplasmatota > Mollicutes > Acholeplasmatales > Acholeplasmataceae > Candidatus Phytoplasma > 'Catharanthus roseus' aster yellows phytoplasma. The sequence goes on along the minus strand of NZ_CP035949.1, from coordinate 261,951 downwards.
TCTAATTTAGACGCCATTAACAGTGCCAAAGAATATTTACAAATAGCAGAATCATGGGGACACGAAGCGATTGCTTTTACGGATCATGACGGCATTTATGCTTACCCTGAAATTAACGAACATGCCAAAAATAAAAAAATCAAACCTATTTATGGAGTGGAAGTTGATTTTATTGAAGAAAAACCTATTTATATCACCAATCAAAAAGAAGATAATTTAGAAAAAGATTTTGTTTTAAAAGAAGCTACTTATGTGGTTTTTGACTTGGAAACTACTGGATTATCTAATGTTCGTGACAAAATTATTGAAATCGCTGGAGTAAAAATTAAAAACGGAAACAAAATAGGCGAGTTTCAAAAATTTATCGACCCGCAACAAAAATTAACCAAAACTATCACCGATATTACCAATATTACGGATGAAATGCTTCAAGGACAACAAACAATTGACCAAGTTTTACCACAATTTTTAGCTTTTGCCAAAGACTGTGTTTTAGTGGCTCACAACGCTTCTTTTGATATTAATTTTTTAAAAGAAAAAGCAAAAGAACTCAAAATATCTTTGGAACCACAACCCATTATTGATACCATGGCATTGTCTCAACGTTATTTCAGTAATCTTTTAAAATATTTTTCTTTAAAAAGATTGGCAACTTTTTTCAAAGTCAAATTAGAAGACCATCACCGTGCACTTGCGGATGCCACTGCCACAGCAGAAGTTTTTATCAAAATGATTGATCAATTGGCAGATCCAACCAAAGATCCCAAAGACGAACAAGTAATTACTTTTTTTGACTTACAAGAAAAAATCGATCCCAAATACGAAAGACCTTATCACATCAATATTTTAGTGGCTAATCAAACCGGTTATCGCAATCTTTTTGAACTTTTAAGCAACGCTTTAACTAAGGATTTTAACAAAAGCCCTCGTGTTTTAAAATCTAATTTAGCTAATTTAAGACAAGGTCTTTTAGTGGGTAGTGGTTGCATGAATAGCAATATTTTTGAAATAGCTCTCAATCAAAACATTTCCAAATTGAAAAAAGCTATTTCTTTTTACGATTACATCGAAGTGCAACCTCCCCAAGCTTATAAACATTTAATTCATGATTTAGGCAAAAACGGGCTTCAAATCATTGAAACTACTCTCAAAACCATCATAAAAGAATCCCAAAAACAAGCAAAAATAGTAATTGCCACTGGGGACGTTCATTATATTCATCCTTGGGAAAAAGATTATCGCGAAATTTATATTAGTGCCAAAATGGTAGGAGGCGGCTTACACAAATTATCTAGATACGAAAATAAAAACTTGCCAGAAAATTACCTTTTGACCACCCAAGAAATGATAGATGCATTTGCCTTTTTACAAGATGAAAAATTAATTTATGAAATTGTAATTGAAAATACTCATTTGCTTAATTCCAAAATTGAAAAAATCAAAGCTTTTTCTTCGGAACTATTTTCTTTCAAAGACGACGCTTTCAAAGCCAACTTACAAATACCAAGCATCAAAGAAGAAATTAAGCGTTTGGTTGATACAAAAGTTAAACAAATGTACGGCACAACTCTCCACCCTTTAATTAAAGAAAGATTGGATCAAGAGTTAAAAAGTATTATCGGAGAGACAAAAAACGAAAAATCTAATCAAAATATTGCTCCTGTTTATTATTTATCACATTTATTAGTTAAAAATTCTTTGGAAAAAGGTTATTTAGTAGGCTCACGTGGTTCGATTGGTTCTTCTTTAGTAGCAACTATGTTAGAAATTACTGAAGTAAATCCGTTAAAACCACATTATTATTGTCCACAATGCAACTACACTATTGTCCAATTAAAACCACAAGAAAAAGAACAATATTACAACTCAGAAGAAGAAAAATACCACAACGAACTTGATAAGGTTTTTTCGGGATACGATTTGCCAAACATGCCTTGTCCCAAATGCGACACTCAGTTCAAAAAAGACGGTCATGACATTCCTTTTGAAACTTTTCTAGGCTTTGAAGGCAACAAAACTCCTGATATTGATCTAAATTTTGCAGGTGATTACCAAAGCCAAGCCCACAATTACATTAAAGAATTATTAGGAGAAAAACACGCTTTTAGAGCAGGAACCATCCAGACTGTTGCCCAAAGAAACGCTTATGGCTATACGATGGGTTTTGTAGAAGAAAAACAAAAACAATGGCGCAAACAAAAAGTAGCCCAAATTGCCAACAAAATCGAAGGAGTTAAACGTTCTAATGGCCAGCATCCAGGAGGAATTGTTGTTGTGCCGCCCGATCGCAGTATTTATGAAGTAACTCCTGTCCAATATCCAGCTAATGACACCAATTGGAAAACCACTCATTTTGATTATCATTCTTTTGAGCAAAATCTTTTTAAATTAGACATTTTAGGACACGATGATCCTATGATGATTAAATTTTTGATGGATTATGTTAAAGAAAATCGAAGAATTTTCCCTTTCACAAGAGCCCAAGATATTCCTGTAGATGATCCCGAAGTTTATAAATTGTTTTCCAACGAATTCAAAATTGATTCTTCTGTAAATCCAGGAAATAAAATCACTATTGATTCTTTGGGTATTCCTGAATTTGGAACTATTTTTGTCAAACAAATGTTAAAAGATTTAATAACCGCTAAAAAAAATTCACAAAAACAAGCAATTAAAATTAATTTTGCTGCTTTAGTAAAAATCTCAGGACTTTCACATGGAACTGATGTTTGGAACCAAAACGCCAGAGATGCTATCAACAAAACAGGCGAATTTGAAAAATACAAAAATAAAACAATTTCTTTTGATGATATAATTGGTTGTCGTGATGATATTATGTTACAACTACAAGAAAAAGGGCTTAATCCTTTAAAAGCTTTTGATATTATGGAATTTATCCGTAAAGGCAAACCCCAAGATGATTTTCAAACATGGAACAAATACAAACAAGAAATGAAAGACAAAGTAGAAGCTTGGTATATTGATTCTGCTGCTAAAATTAAATATTTATTCCCTAAAGCGCACGCCACTGCTTATGTTATTATGGCTTTGAGGATTGCGTGGTTTAAAATGCATGCACCATTAGCTTTTTATAGTGGTTATTTTTCTAAAAGAACAGAACAATTCGACCACCAAACCATGATTAGTAACGATATAAAAATTATTAAAGAAAAATTAAATAAGCTTGCAGAATTGAAAAAAAGTAAAAAAATCAAAACCAAAGAAGATGCTTTAATCAATACTTTAAAAATTGCCGAAGAAATGGTACATCGTGGTTTTAAATTTTTAACTGTTGATTTTAATAAATCAGATGTTAGTGTTTTAAAAATAGAAGATGGTTGTTTTTTAAGGATGCCACTGCTTTCGATTAATGGTCTAGGTTTGATTGCTGCTAATAAAATTGTAGAGGCGCGCCAAGAAAAACCATTTACTAAAGCTGATTTTGCCACTCGTTCTAAAATTAATAAAACCATTTTAGCCAAAGCAAAACAAGAAAACCTTTTAGATTCTTTAGAAGATGAATGAAATTAAAAAAACAAATAATAAATAAGTTTGGTTAAATCCACAAAAATATTAAAGATGATTTTGCTATAATAAATCATTTTGCAAAAAATAAAAAAGGAGGTGATAAAATTGATACCAAATAAAAGATTAGTGTCAGGGATCAAACCAACGGGTGATCTTACTTTAGGAAATTATATTGGGGTTTTAAAACCTTTGCTATATTTACAACAAAACTTAAAAAATTTTGATTTTTATCTTTTTATAGCTGACTTGCACGCCCTTACTTTTTATCAAGAACCCCAAACACTAAAACAACAAATCAAAAAAATAGCAGCTCTTTATTTGGCATCAGGGCTTGATCCTGAAAAAATAAATTTGTTTGTTCAATCTGAAGTAACACAACATACTTATTTGGGTTATCTCTTGGAATGCAATTCTTATTTTTCTGAACTACAAAGAATGATTCAATATAAGGAAAAAAGCAAAATTAATGCAGAAGGAATAAGGACTTCTTTATTTACTTACCCCACATTGATGGCAGCTGATATTTTGATGTATGATGCAAATTTAGTGCCTATTGGCAAAGATCAAAAACAACATTTAGAATTAACTAAAAACTTGGCTACAAGATTTAACAATTTATATGGTAATACTTTTGTTGTTCCGGAACCTTTTTTTAATCCTTTGGGTTCGAAAATAAAATCTTTGCAAAACCCTTTGAAAAAAATGAGTAAAAGTGATACGGAAAGTCCTAAAAGCTATATTTTACTTTTGGATGATCCTCAAATAATTAAAAGTAAAATTTCCCAAACTGTTACAGATTCCCAAAAAATAATTAAATATGATCCAGAAAATAAACCTGGAATTTCTAATCTTTTAACCATTTATGCTTCTTTAAAGCAAATTAGTATTTTTGAAAGTGAAAAACTTTTTCAAAAAAGTAATTATAAAGAGTTAAAAAATAAAGTCGTTGAAGAAATAATTAATTTTGTTGTACCTTTGCAACAAAAATTTTATCAATTAATTAATAGTGCAAAATTGGATGATATTTTAAATAAAGGAGCTCAAAAAGCTTCCTTGATTGCAGAGAAAAAAATCCAACAGGTACGAAAAAAATTAGGTATTTCAAGATTTTGATGTATAATATTTATAAATAAAAAAGACAACCCTAAAAAGGTTGTCTTTTTTATTTAATAACTTTTTTTATTGTGTGCTTTAATTACTTGTTGTAAAGCTTTCCAAGGAAGACTTATACAAGCGACTCTTCCAGGAAAATTAATAAAATGTTTAAATAATAGTAATTCTTTGTCAAGTTGAGTTTCATCATATATTTGATTATTAATCATAGCTAAAAAATGATTTATTTTTTCTAATGTTTGTGGAATTTCTAGATTCTTAAGATGTATAGACATCAAACTTGCTGAAGCGCGACAAATAGCACAAGCTTGAGTTTCGTATTTAATATCTATTAATTTTTGATTTGAGATTTTGATTTGTAATGAAATAGAATCACCACAAGAAACATTTTTATTAGTTATGTTTATAAAATCAGGGTCTTGGGAAAGTCCCCAATTTTGAGGTTCTTGATAATGTTTAATGATTAAATCACGATATAATTTATTTATTTCTAACATTTTAATGCCTTGAGTTATTTATTAAATTTGGAGAAAAAAGTTTGCGTTTTTTTTAAGTTTTTAATTAAAATATCAACGTCTTCTTGATTGTTGTGAATGCCTATAGAAACTCTAATTATACTTGTTTGTTTTAGTTTTTGAGTAGCTAAAAAAGCACAACATCTACCAGTTCTTACATAAATATTTTCCTGAGCTAAAAAAGCTTCTGCATCATGGGCATGAATTTGATTAAAGTTAAAAGTAATGATATTAGAAAAAGCTTGAGGATTATAAATTGTGATTTTAGGAATTTGTTTTAATTCTTTCATTATATTTTGATAAATCTTTTTTTCATGTTTTTGGATGTTTTCAAAACCAATTTCTTCCACAAATTCCAAAGCTTTTTTAAAAGCAAGAATTCCTGAAATATTAGGAGTCCCTGATTCAAATTTATTAGGACCTTCGTTGAGTAAAAAATGTTTTAAAGAAAATTCTTTAATGGAAGTTCCTCCAAATGAAGGAGGTTGTAATTGTTCTAATAAATGATTTTTGCCAAACAAAATCCCTATTCCAAAAGGACCGTATAATTTGTGGGATGAAAATGCTAAAAAATCTACATCTAAAAATTTAACATCTATGGGTAGGTGACTTGATGATTGGGCAGAATCTAAAATAACTAAAGCGTTTTTTTTGTGAGCTAAAGTTGTTATTTCTTTAATGGGAGTTTCGTACCCTAGTAAATTAGAAACATGAGTTAAAACAACTATTTTAGTTTTGTTTGTTAAAACCTTAGCAAAATTTTCTACAGTTATTTGATTCTGTTCGTTTAGGGGAACAAAAATTAATTTTGCTTTTTTTAGTTTGGCTTGTTTAAACCAAGGAAACACGGAAGAATTATGTTCTAATTCTGATGTAATAATTTCGTCACCTTCTTGAAGGGTTTCTCCTAAGCTTTGAGCTAATATATTTAAAGAATCAGTAGTTCCTTTAGTAAAAATAATTTCTTCTGGTTTGGAATTAATAAAATTAGCTGTTTTAATTCTTGTTTCGTTCATTAGTAAAGTGTTTTGATGAGACAAAACGCCAAAAGATTTGGTATTGAGTCCATTTGTGTTATAAAATCTAGTCAATTCATCTATTACTTTTTGAGGTTTTAAAGAAGTAGCAGCATTATCAAAGTAAACAATCTTGGGGTTGGTTTTGAAAATTGGGAAAAGACAGCGAAAAGGATTATTTTGCATTTTGGAAACCTCTTAATTTGTTAAGACATATTTTTTCATAAATGAATTAATAAAATAAATAAAAAGTTATTAATGATTAAAAGACTATTAAAGCGTTGTTTTTTTTGCCTTTTTTCAAAAGGACATATTTATCAAATAAAGTGTTTTTTTTGGTTATTGCAAAATCAAGGGATTTGATTTTTTGATTAAATAATTTAATAGTGTTGTCTTTGATAAATTCACGAGCTTCACTTTTAGAAGTTGCCAGTTTTGTTTGAACTAAAGCATCAACTAATAAAATATCTTCTTTTGTGGAATGACAAAACAAAGTTTTTTGCAATAAAATAAAATCTTTTTCTTGGAAAGATTCTTTTTTAGCATTAGAAAATAAAATTTGGTTAGTTTTTATGCATTCTTGCAAAATATCTGAGGAATGAATTAAAGTAATAATGTTTTGGGTAAGAGTTTTTTGAGCTAATCTTTGTTGGGGGTTTTCCAAGGTGTTTTTTTCTAATTCCAAAATTTCTTGCTTGGGGATTAAAGTAAGCATTTTTAGATAATTGATTACTTCTTTATCAGAAACATTTAAAAAATATTGATAAATTTCATAAGGGGAAGTCATTGAAGGATTTACCCATAAAACCCCTTTTTCGCTTTTGCCAAATTTCGTTCCATCTGAATTTAACAAAAGAGGAGTGCTAATTCCTAGGGCATCGGATTTTTTTTCTAATTTTCTGATGAGTTCTAGTCCGCTTGTGATATTTCCCCACTGATCAGAACCGCCTAATTGTAATCTAACTTTATGATTTTTGTATAAATGATGAAAATCTAAAGATTGTAAAATCATATAAGAAAATTCAGTAAAAGAGATGCCAGAAGCAAGTCTTTTGGCTACTGCGTGTTTGGAAAGCATATAGTTAATGTTAAAAAGTTTTCCGTAGTTTCTGAGGAAAGAAATGATATCTATTTGAGAAAGCCATTGATAATTATTAACAAATTCTACTTGTTTGTTTAACAATATGTTTTTAAGTTGACATTCAATACTTTTAGCATTTTGCAATGAATTTTCTAAAGATAATAATTTTCTTTCTTCAGTTTCTTTGGGATCTCCTATTAAACCTGTAGCTCCACCTACTAAAATAACAGGTAGATGTCCTTGTCTTTGCATTAATAAAATCATTGTTATTTGAACTAAATGACCCACTGTTAAAGAATGAGAAGTAGGATCAAACCCACAGTAAAACTTAACTTGGTTGTTGTCTAATAATTCTTTAACTTGTGTTTCGTTACTACAATCTTTAATTAAATTGCGCCATTTTAATTCTTCATAAAAAGACATTTTGGGCTCCTATTTTATTTTTAGAAATAATTTTCTTGGTTTTGAGAAAAATAATTAAAATAGGGTTATTTTTAATAATTTTCTAAATTTTGTTTATTAAAAAAAGGGGAGAAAAATATATTTAAAAAATGTTATTAAAAGTTTTTTATTATAAAAAAATGTATTTCTTTAAACAAAAAAACAATTTATCTTTGTTCTTTAATACGAGAAGCTTTAGAAGAAAGGTTGCGAACATAATGCAATTTGGCGCGACGAACAATACCACGACGAACTACTTCTATTTTCTCGTTAGTAGGGGAATGTACTGGGAAAGTTAATTCAATTCCTACACCAGCAAATATTTTTCTTACAGTAAAAGTTTCTGTAACTAATCTTCCTTGACGTTTAATAACTAAACCTTCAAAAATTTGAACCCTTTTACGATTTCCTTCATCAATTTTGATAAATACTTTAACTGTATCACCAGGTTTGAAAAAAGGGACATCTTTAAGTTGGTGCTGGTTAACTGATTCTATTAAATTTTGTCCTTTTAATTGAGACATAATTTTGCTCCTTTGTTGAATTCAAATAAATAATTCTTGAATTATTTTTGTAATTCTTGTTTAATTTCTGTTAAAAGTTTGTTTTGTTCTAAAGTTAATTTTTTATTTTCCAAAAGATCAGGTCTTTTTTGTAAAGTTGCCTTCAAGCTTTCTTTTTGGCGCCAACATCTTATTTTGGCATGGTTTCCAGATAACAAAACAGCAGGCACTTCGTGATTCAAATAACTTTGCGGGCGGGTGTATTGAGGATATTTAAGCAAACCTTGTTGATGGGAATCTTCAAGATAAGATTGTTCTTTGATAACTTCTGGAAGCAGTCTTGTAATTGCATCAACCAAAACAGTAGCAGCGATTTCTCCTCCTGTCAAAACATAATCACCTATGGAAATTTCTGCATCAATATATTGCAATATTCTTGCATCAACCCCTTCATAATTACCGCATAAAATAATTAAATGAGTTTCTTTTTGAGCAAAATTAGTGGCATGTATTTGATTAAAAATTTGTCCTTGAGGAGATAATAAAATAACTTTGCTTTGGGGAGTTTTTATTTTTTGTAGACAATCAAAAAAAGGAGGGAAAGAAAGCAACATTCCAACTCCTCCTCCATAAACACTATCATCTACTTGATTATGTTTATTTTTGCTATAAGTTCTTAAATCATGAAGTTTTATTTGAACTTTTTTTTGTTCTAAAGCTCTTTTAATAATGGAAGTTTCACAAAAACTTTTAAAAAAAAGCGGAAAAATAGTGATAATTTCAATAATCATAAAATTTAGTTTTTAACCGTTAAAGGCGCTTTCATTTATTTTTGAAATTGAGAAAAAAATTATTTTTCAACTTTAGTGTTAGTTTTTGCAACAAATTTACTTTTTTTAAATACTTTTTTGACTGTTTTAGTTGGTTGAGCGCCATTGGATAACCATTTTTGTATTTTGTTGTGGTCTAATTCAACAATATCTAAAATAGTGTCATAAGTTCCTAAAATTTCTAAAAATTTACCATCTCTAGCATTTTTAGATTCGCTTGCAACTACTCTGTAAAAAGGTCTTTTATGCACTCCGAAACGTTGTAAACGCATTTTTATTGCCATAATAAAACCCACTTTCTATTTTTTTATTAATCGTTTAATCGTAAATTAAAAAGTTCATCCTAAATATTATCACATAAAATAACTAAATTGTCAAGTGTTTTTGATAAAAAAGATGAGAAAAATGTTTTTTGATGAATTCTTAAAAAATAAAATCTTTTGAAGATTTTAATTAAGTTGAAAGACATTTCAGTACATTAAAAAATGTTTAAAATCAACAACAATAAATAATAAAGGGAGTGATTTTAATGAAAAATAGTGTGCTTTGTTGTTTTCAAAAAATAAAATATTAAAATTGTTCTAAGACAAGACAAAAAGAAAACCCAAAACAAATACTTTGGGAAATTATTTATTCTTTGAAATGCCTTTTTATCTTGGCTTTTCCTATAATTATTTTTTTATATTGGTTATTTATTAAAAAAATAATTAACTTTGTATTTTTATTTTTTATTCATGAGGAGAACTAATAGGTATTTTGGTTAAATATCCATTGATAAATGCGTCGATATTTCCATCCATTACTTGTTCTAATTGAAAAATTTCTTGATTAGTGCGGTGATCTTTAACCATTTTGTAAGGATGAAAAACATAGCTTCTAATTTGAGAACCCCAACCATTTTCTTTTTGGTCGCTTTGAAATTTTTTAGCATTTTCTTCTTTTTGTTGTTTTGATGCTAATTGAAATAACTTGGTTTTTAGCATTTGCAAAGCTTTTTCTTTGTTTTTGATCTGACTACGTTCATTTTGACAACCCACTACTAATCCTGTTGGCAAATGAGTTATTCTTACTGCTGAATCAGTAGTATTTACGTGTTGCCCGCCTGCACCACTACTTCTAAAAACATCGATTTTAAGATCTTCTGTTTTTAAATTAATTTTGATTTCTTCATTAATTTCTGGCAAAACATCGCAAGCTACAAAAGAAGTATGTCTTTTGGAATTAGCATCAAAAGGAGAAATTCTTACCAAACGATGAACTCCTTTTTCAGCTTTTAGATAACCATAAGCATAAGTTCCTTTAATTAATAAGGTAGCTGATTTGATTCCTGCTCCTTCACCTGGTTGATAATCAAGAATTTCGGTTTTAAAATTCTTTTTTTGAGCATATTTTTGATACATACGGAAAAGCATTTCGCACCAATCTTGCGATTCAGTACCTCCTGCTCCTGGATGTAATAATAAAATAGCATTGTTAATATCATAAGGTTGATTCAAAAAAAATTTAATTTTGAAATCAAAAACGGCTTTAGTAAGGTTTTTTAATTCTTCTTCTAATAAAGCAGAAGTTTCATTTGGGCTTTCATTTAAATTAAATAAAGTTTCTAGATCCAAATAATTTTGTTCTAAAGTTTCTAAAGTAGTTTTTTTGTCTTGCAAGTCGTTGAATTGTTGGCTTATTATAACAGCTTTTTGGGGGTCTTGCCAAAAATCTTCTTTTTGCATGGCGCAATTTAATTTTTCAATTGTTTGATTGGTTTTTTTAAAATCAAGGGCTTGTTTTAAATCTTGAAGGTTTTGATGCAAGTTTTGTAAAATTTGATTAATTTCGTATTTTTCCACAAATTAATTCCAAGGTTTTTTAGAATTTCTTACTTTTCTAGTTCTTCTTTTTTTAGAAGATTCATCATCGCTTGAATCATTATTTAAAAAAACTTTTTGTTTGGGAGGCATTTGAAAACTATCTGCGAAAGAAAACTTTAAAATAGTAGCAGTAATGTCGTTTGCAATTTTTGCAATCATGTTATTGAATAAAACTTGTCCTTCTTTTTGATATTCAATAAAAGAATCTTGTTGTCCGTAACTTACAAATCCAATTCCTTGTCTTAAAGAACTCATGTCATTGATGTGGCGTTGGTAGTAATTATCAATTATTTTTAATGTAATCCATTTAAGACCTTTTGCAAAATATTGAGCTTTATCAGGGTCTTTTTCAAAAAAATCTTTTTGAGATTGTAAAGTGGATTTTACTTTTTTCAATAAATGTTGTTGAAAAGAATCAAGGGAGTTTGTTTTAGGGTTGTTGCATAATTCTTGTACTTCTTCTAAATCAAAGGTTTGTTTAGGGAAAAATTTATTTTCTAAAAAAGTAATTAAAGTTTGGGTTTGACATTGGGTAGGGTTGTTAGTAAAATGTGACAAAATAGCTTTATTAAGGGTCTTTTGCATTAAATCTTGAACGATTTGTTCTACTCTATTGCTAACTAGAATTTCTTTTCTTTGGTTATAGATAATTTCTCTTTGAATACGTAAAATATCATCATATTTTAAGAGGTATTTACGATAGTCAAAATTGGAAGATTCTACTTTTTTTTGTATTTTGGTAAAAAATTTAGTCACCATTTTAGATGAAGTTTTAGTTTCGGAATCGCTTATTTTTTGGAGCAAAGAAATAATTTTTTCTATTCTAGTGCCACCAAATCTTTGGGCAAGTTCATCTTCGCTAGAAATAAAAAAACGTGAATAACCAGGGTCGCCTTGACGTCCAGCACGTCCTCTTAATTGGTTATCAATTCTTCGTGATTCGTGTCTTTCAGTACCTAAAACAGCAAGTCCGCCTAATTCTTTAACCCCTTCGCCTAAACGAATATCAGTTCCACGTCCTGCCATATTAGTAGCAATAGTAACTGCATTTTTAAGTCCTGCCTTAGCAATGATGTCTGCTTCTTTAGAGTGGTTTTTGGCATTTAGAATTTCGTGTTTAATGGAATGTTTTTTTAATTTTTTAGAAATAATTTCAGAAACTTCTACTGTAGTTGTACCAATTAAAATGGGTTGTCTTTTTTTGTGGCGAGAAGTTATTTCTTCAATTAAAGCGTCGTATTTTTCTTTTAAAGAAACAAAAATAAAATCGGGCTCGTCAATTCTTATCATAGGAACATTGGTAGGAATTTCGATAACTTCCATGTTATAAATGTCTCTAAATTCATCTTCTTCGGTTTTGGCAGTTCCTGTCATCCCTGATAATTTGTGATAAAGACGGAAAAAATTTTGATAAGTAATAGTAGCTCCAATGGAAGTTTCTTCTTTAATTAATACTCCTTCTTTGGCTTCTAATGCTTGGTGAAGACCGTCGCTAAATTGGCGTCCTGGCAAAGCACGTCCAGTAAATTGATCAATAATTAGAACTTGTCCATCTTTGTAATCAACTAAGTAATCTTTGTCTTTGTGCATCGTAAAAGCTGCTTTAAGTGCGTTTTTTACATGGTGGAGCAAAGAGGCGTGTTCTACGTTGTATAAATTATCAATTTGGAAAAAGTTTTCAGCTTTGGTAATTCCTTCTTCGGTAAGTTCAATTGTTTTAGTTTCTAATTCAATAAGATAATGGCTATTTTTAAGGGTGCGAACAAAACGTTGTGCTTCTTTGTATAAATTCTTAGTTTCTTTGACACTTTGGGAAATAATTAAAGGCGTTCTTGCCTCATCAATTAAAATAGAGTCTACTTCATCAACAATAGCATAACTGTAAGGGCGTTTCATTACCAAATTGGAAGCTTCAATTTCCATGTTGTCTCTTAAATAATCAAACCCTAATTCACTGTTAGTAGTGTAGAGAATATCACATAAATAGGCTTGTTGTTTTTGTGCGTGGTCTTTGTCTTTGGTATTAAGTCCTACTGTCATTCCCAAAAAGCGAAAAACATCACCGATGCTACCTTCAAATTCTCTTTTAGCTAGGTATTCATTGACTGTAACAATGTGAACAGGGTTACCACTTAAAGCGTTAAGATAAGCAGGCATGATGGCAGTAAGGGTTTTTCCTTCACCAGTTTTCATCTCAGAAATATTTCCTTGATGCAAAATTACAGCGCCCAAAATTTGAACGTAATAAGGAGTAAGTCCTGTTACTCTTTTGGTAGCTTCTTTCGCAAGAGCATAGGCTTCGGGCAGCAGTTGGTTAAGGGTTTTTCCTTCTTGAAAGAGTTTTTTTAATTCTGCGGTTTTTGTGGCAAAATCTTTGTCATCTAATAAAGCCATTTGGGCTTCTAAATTTTGTACTTTATTAGCTATGGTTCTAGCTTTTCTTAAAGCTTTTTTGGAAGAATTAAATATTTTTTTTAAAAAATTTAACATAATCGTTTTAATCCTTTATATTTTTTAGTTTTTGAATTTGTAATTGCGGGTTGTTGGTTCGTATTTCAATAATTCTTACTTTGGTTCAATATTAAAAAATGAAAATAAAATGAAGTGAGGTGAAAGTGCAACGAAAATAAAATAATGTTAATTTTTATCAAAAACCTGAGTGAAAAAAACAAAAATTAACAATTTTAGGGTGGAAACCAAAGTAATTGGAGGGGGAAAATGAAAATAATTGGGGTGGTATTTTGGGTAGCAAAAGCCCTTATTTGCAATCCCATTATTATTTATTTTAACATATATTTAGTTGTTTGTTGACATCATTTAATTATTTTTTGCTGTTTTTGGCTTTATTTGCGGATTTGGTGGTGGTGAAAAAAAGCAAAAAGCGCGCGAGGAAAAAATGAAAAAAAGACTACCGCCATTAGATAGTCTTTTTTTAGTTAAAACAATTTATTTTGTGGTTTTAAAAATTGCTTTAAAAATTTGAACAATAAATGCGACCTAGAGAATTTTTTAATAATTTGGATTAATAATTATTTCAATTTATAATTATTTTGAATGTAATAATTTGGAATATATTTTAATTTTTTTCTTAGCAAAGACATTTTGCCTGACAAAATTTAGTTTTGTATGTTTGAGGTTGGGTTTGGTTTTTGTGTTTTAAAAAATCTTTTAAAAAGGTTTTGTCAATTTCCATCATAGCATCCATTGGCAAAGAGGCCTCATCAAACCATTTTAGTTCAGCAACTTCATCATCTTGTGGGCTTAATTTTCCTTGTGTTTTAGTTACTACAAAAGACATAACAACTGGATAGACAACATCTCCGTTAGGATAATTGATAACAAAATGTTTTCCACAATAGGTACGAAAGGGATGAATTTCTAAAGCTTTAAGACCTGTTTCTTCTTCTAGTTCTCTTACGCAAACATCAGCTCCAGTTTCTCCTAATTCCATTGCTCCACCATGAAGTCCCCAAACATTAAAATCTTTGCGGAATTGCAATAAATATTTATTATTTTCATAAACAATAACGGAAGCCCCAGGAGAAAATAAAGGGTCTTTCCCAATTTTTTGGCGCAATTTGTTGATATAGTTGCTCATTTAAAAAACCTTTTTCCATTCTTTCTTTTTTAATTTATTTTTTTAATTTTAGCTTTTTTAATTTTAATATTGTTAATATTTTCAAAAAGTTATTTTTGAATTAAGAAATAAATATTTTTGGTAAAATTAGTAAAAAGTGTAGATAGCATAGATAGCAAATAAATGAAAATGCAAATAATAAGTTTTTTGTAAAAAATATTTCAAATTATTATTTGATTTATTATAAATAGTTGTTTAATTGATGGCTAAAATTTTGCTAATATTTTTCCTCCTAATATTTTTTTGGATAACTTTTATTTCTGTATTTGTTGGATGGCACAATTTATGGCTTTAATTTTTTTATTTTTTAAAGCAAACTTTACAAATGAAAGTAAACTTTAAAATTAAAAGCTTAGTGAAATAGGGCTTTAACAACCAAAATAAAAAATGACAAAACTAAAAAAAATTATACTTACTATTTTATTTTAGCATTTTTTTTAATATTATGTTATTTTTTGCTAACTTTTTTTTATTTTTTTGTTATTTTGTAATTTGAAAAAGGCAATTTTTAGTAATTTGTTAATTTGAGCTACTAAAAATACTTGATTATTCAAAAATATTGACTTTTATATTAGTTGTAAAAAGTGCAAAAATATTATAATAACTCAAAAAGGAAGCCCTTCAACAAAAGGGCTTTTTTATTTCAAACATTTTATTATTAGAAAATTATAAATCTTATTTATTGTAACTTTTTTAAAGGATATTTTTTAGTAATTTCATCTAAATCTTTTTGAGATAAAGTTTTTTTAATTAATAATTTACGGGCTATTTCATCTAAGGCATCTTTATTATTTTGTAATAAATGTTCTGTTTTTTGTAAAAAGTCATTAAAATCTTTTTGAGGATAAGGAGAGAATTTATTTAAGTTATGTTTAGCACTATTATGGTCATAACCAGAGCCTTTTCCTACTTGTAAACGTTTCATTTGATGGTTTTTGGCTAAAATATTTTCAGCAGCAGTTCCTCCAAAATTAAGGAGTGTTTCTGTTTTGGGATCAGATTTTAAAACTTTGCAAGAAGTATGTCCCAAGGTTCTTTGAGTACGTTTAATTGTAACGTAAGGAACTTGAAAATTTTCAGGATATAAAAGAGCTATAAGAGTATGTCCTGCTTCATGATAACTTGTTATTTCTTCTTCTTCTAATTGTTTTTCTTTTAAAAAATAACCCCATAGATCATATTTCAAAAAGTTTTTAATTTTAGTGTGATTACCAAGATAAATAACAGTTATAAATAAAACATTAATTCCAATTAAACCCCAAAGCCAAATATGGATTAATTGATTTGACAACTTATTATCTAATTTTTGATAATCATTGGTTTTATTCATAACGATAACCTCCCCTCTGATTTAGCCAATCATTTATTTGTCTTCTGACTTGTTCTGTGTGTTCAAAATTTTGAAAAGAATTATTAACCCAATTAAAAGTTTTATTATGTGCTTGAAGTGATTCAAAAGAAAGTGTTACTAATAAATTTAATAATTTAGTTGCATATGTTTGAATTATGTCTTTTAAACCTTGTTTTAGTCTTTCTAGTTGAATGTTTAGTTCGTTGAGATGAATTTCATAAGATGCTAAAATTTGTTCTAGATTAGGATATAATTCAGGATTATTGAAAACTGGAGGAAATTCTTGTCCTTGGGGTTCTAAAATTAAGGGTTCTGGAAATGTTTCTTTTGTTTCTTGTATTTGTTGTATTGCATTTCTTATTTTTTCTTGTTCTTGTTGTTTGGCTTGTTTTTTTGTTGAACTGATGTTTGCTCTGCTGAAATTTCACGTTCCTTGTTGTTTTGTGCTCTTTGATTTTGGTTTATTGATTCTATATTTTGATTATTTAATTGTAAAATATCTTTTTCTG
Source organism: 'Catharanthus roseus' aster yellows phytoplasma (assembly GCF_004214875.1). Lineage (NCBI taxonomy): Bacteria > Bacillati > Mycoplasmatota > Mollicutes > Acholeplasmatales > Acholeplasmataceae > Candidatus Phytoplasma > 'Catharanthus roseus' aster yellows phytoplasma. The sequence goes on along the minus strand of NZ_CP035949.1, from coordinate 245,565 downwards.
TTTGAGTTTGTTTTTTCACATTAGGAAATAAAGCTTCCAAAAGACTCATAATTTCATCATGTCTACTTTTAAAATTAATATAATGATGTTCTAAGTCATTTTTTAATGTAGTTTGATCTTCTTTACTTTTGGTGGGCTTTCTGAGATAAGTTAGTGTGTAGATTTTGCATAACATTATTAAGCCAAGTGTTTTGGCCTTTAAAAAGATTTTTGTCTTCTTGGGTAATTTGTTCTGTAATTTGGATTTCTTGAAAAAAGTATTAATAGCTTCTTTATAACTTTGATATTCTTCTTCAATTATTCTTTCATTTTCTTTGTTTATTGCATCAAAAATGGGTACTTTTGGCATTTTTACTTGTTCTAAATTTTGAATAAAAGTATTTATATTTGTGTTATGTGCTGTTAATAAACGTAATATAGTTTGAATATAAAATAAGCATTACTGCTTTGTTTAAAATTAGTTTCTGGTTTAGTAATTAATTGATTTTAGTGTAGTTCTTTATCTATTTCTGAGTCTTGCAATTTTTTTAAGAGACTTAAAAATTTATTTTTTGTTAAAGGAGTTGCAAAACCCCATTTAATTCATTATGTGGTTCTAAGTTATTAAATTTGGTTTTCATCTCTTCTGATTCTCGCAAAAGAGCTTGATATTTAATAATTAAGTCTTCTATTTTAGCTTTTAATTCAGCTAAATTTTGATCTACTTCTTGTTTAGTTTAGGCTTGTTGTTCGGTAAATACTTCTCTTTTGGTACAATAATTATTATTAAAAGTATCAAAATCTTTTTTTAAAGAAGTTGTATTAAGATTATCAATTGGAGTTTCTTGGATAAAATTTTTAATCTTGGTAATTTCTGTTTGAACCTTATTTTTGGGCGTTCCTAAAAGTTGTAATGGTTCAGTAACATAAGTATTGATTAATTCATTAATTCCTTGTTGTAATTGTGTTTGTAAGAGATTTTCTTGTTGTAAATAAATTTCATAAGGTTTTCTATCTTTAAAACGATTAGTAATATCTTTTTTTTGGGTTTCTAATTCTTGTAATAAAAAAGTTTGATATTTTTGAATAGTTTCTTTTTGTTCTTGGTATATTTTTTCATAATTAGTATGAAGTTTTTCTAAATCTTTGACTAATTTTTCTTTCATACCATTTTGATTAGGATTATTGGAATCATTAAAAGTTATTGTTTTTAAAAGAGTAGCTTGATCTTCAATAGTACAACGACCTTTTAGAATAAATTTAGCATAAACATCTTTTAATTGAGGTAAATTAGTCTCTATTTGAGTATTGTTTTGCAAAACAACTTCTTGAGTAGCGGGTTGTATTATTTTTTGAAAATAATCAATGAAATTATTTTTGTTGCGTCCATAAAAATCATCTATTAAAGTATCATCTCCATGAGCCAAAAAACGATCAATTTCTGGGTCTATCTCACGAACTTCAAAATTATTTTTAGTTATTTCTAAATTTGGTAGTGTTTCGTGATTAACCGAAGTAAGATAATCATGTGGTTGTTCTTGCAAACGAAGTAGAGAAGAAGTTTTGTGCAATAAATTATTGTGATTGCTTATTTCAGTATAAAACTTTTCTACAATAGAATTGATATATTGTTTTTCCTTTAATTCTAACAAAGTTTTAAAAAAGAGATTCAAAAAATCAATTCTAAATTGCAAATTATAATAATCAGTTTGAAAACTTGAAAGTTGGGTTCGTTTTAGATCATCTTCATCTCTTAAAGAAAGTTTTTCTGTTTGGGAAGTTAGCTCTTGGGAATTGGAGTTTTTTTGGATATTGTATTCTTCCAAAACATATTTAGTTGTTAGAACTGCAATAAGATAATTAAAATATTGGTTTAAGGCACTTTCTAAATCAGATGCTTGATTAGCTCCACTCAAGGATAAAATTTTTTCAAAAATAGGATTTGGTTTAGTTTGTCTTTGATTTCTTTGATTCCAATATTTGGTAAAAGTATCTTTATCATAAAAATAATCATATAATTTTTCGTATTGTTGTCTAGTTTATTTTTCACAAGTTTCTCTTTGTTTGTCTTGTTGTTTTTTGGCTTGTTTATGTCTTTTAAAAACTTCATTTTCTTGGGTTGGTTCTGGTTTATATGGTAATTCTTGTTGTTCGTTTGGTTGGTTTGTAGTTGGTTGGGAGGCTTCGTTTGGTTTGGTAGTTTCGTTTGGTTTGGTAGTTTCGTTTGGATTTGGAAGTTGTCTTTGAGGAGGTTGTTCTAAATTTTGTGGAGTTGGTTGGTTTTGAGGAGTTGGAGGATTTGAAGGATTTAAAGGATTTGGAACTTCATCAGAAAAGACATAACAACTAATACTTATTTTTAAAAAGATTAATGCAAAAAGGAAAGGAAAAAGCCAATACTTATAAAAGATAATATAATTAGTATTTTTAGTAATAGTTTTTTTGGCAATAAGGTAATTATCCATATCAAATTAACCTCCTTTTAAAATATTTTCTTCAAGTTATGTTAGAGTATAAATTATAAATATTATACCATAATAATTGATTTTAAAAGCAATATTTTTTTAATAAATTATTGTTTTTTTGTACGTATTCGTCAATAAGTGGTCATCGTGTTCCTAAATGATTATTTCTTTCTTCGTTATATAAAGAATTATTTATTTTTTCCAATGCCTCTTTAGCTTCTTGGCTTAAATTATTATTGTTTAAATAATCTTGTCTATGACCAAAATATTCACCAAAAGCTTCTTCTAAATCAGAAATTAAATTTCTGAATGTCCATGGAAACCTGCTTTATTAGCAGCATTAGTAATTAAGTTTTCTAATTTTCTTCCTGATAAAAGGTCAAAGAAATGTTTTTTAATACCTTCTAAAACTTCTATATCATATTTAGGTTTGCCATTTTGGTCAGTTGGAGGAAGATATTGGGCGTCTGCTTTTTTCATTTTTTCAAGTCTTTCATTTCCATCAACTACATTATTAACAGGGTCTAAGTTGCCATAAATATTCTATGGCTCCAATTTTTGTGCTACCTCTAACACTTTTTTTAGCAACGGCAGGAATAACATAACCATGTTCTATGGCTTCTGCAAACATTTCTGGATGGTCTAGGTAATAGTTGAAATTATCAGCAATAACTCTTAGATAATCATAAGTATTTGATTAATTTTGTAAAGTTTTACCATAATACGTAAGAATCCAATTCTTCTATCAGGTTCGATGTTTCCGATGTATACAGGTTCTAGACGAGAAACGATGGCAGAATCTATTTTTCCTAAGTGATTAGTTGCAGCCACAAAACAAATTGGTTTGTCAGGATCTGTTTTTACACTATCTAATTCAGCTAAGATTAAAGCGGTTTTTTTAGCATCACCTGGTTCTAAAAAGTCTTTAGAATCTCTGGCTTTAATAGTTTCTTCGGCTTCATCTGCAAAGACAATTGAAGGACTATTTTTTCTTGCTTTGACAAAGATTTTTTCTATTTCTTCCAAAGTGTGAGCGGGAGTAATAATATAGGAATTTGGATGAGATTATTTAGCAAAACATTCAGCTAAAAGAGTTTTACCAGTTCCTGGAGGTCCATAAAAAATAACTCCTCTAGGAAGTTTGGTAGGCTTTCCTTTTTTCCTAAATTATATTTATGTTTAGTTCTTAGGTCAAAACGGTCCCCTATTTCTTTTAATTTTTGAATGGGTTCTTCTAATCCGAAAATACAACTATAAGGTTTAAAATTTTCAAAATTAATTCTGGAGGAGTAAGCACATATAATAAACCAGATAAAGAATCGGAGTTCATAGCAGAAACATTGGATGAATTATTTTGGGATTGGTCGTCGTCTTCATTGGGATTTTTAGGTTTTTTAGGTTTTTTTTCTTTCTTGTCTGGTTTGGGATTTCCTGGAAAATTAGAATCTGGAAAAGGTCCGTTTATAAATTGATTTTCATGATCATTTTTAGTATGATTTAAAACCAAAGCAAGCACTAAAGAAAAAAGGTTACTAAAGTTAGAATAATTAAACTTAAAGTAAGATATTTGTTTTTTATTTGCATTTATTTATACCTTTCTTAATTTAGGATTTCTAATAAATTCTATTTTGAAATATTGCAGGAAGTTTATCTGTTCTTATGTCGTTTGCGTATGTAAAAAGAGATTTGACTTTTGTATCAATGTTTGTGTTTAACTCTTGCAAATTTTTTTCTAATTCAGAAACTTTAGGGGAAAGAGTTAGTTGATTGATTTTGGTTTTAGTATTAAGATATAGATCTAAAATATTTGCAAAAGCTCTTAGATACCCTCTTCCTTGTTGTAATTGTTCATAGCTATATTTAGGTTGTCCTGTTAATACATATTTTCCTTTCGTGCCATCCACTTCTGCTTTGTCTTCCAAATCCTTTTTAGCGTTGTCTCTGAATTTACAACATTTTTGAAATTTGTCTACTAATCCAATAATACCTTTAAGTGTGGTTTTTGCTGAATTTGCAGAAAGAGTATTAAGATTTGGGATATTTTCGTATTCTTTTTCAAATTGTTTTCTAGCACTTTCAAAAATATAAGTTGTAACTTGGTCTAGATGATTTTGTAAATTAACTTCTTGAAGCCATTCAAGATTTTTTTCTAATCCTGTTAAGCAATCGTTGTTATTAAAATTCCAATTAGCAGTCTTTTTAACTTGTTCTAATTGTTTTTTAAATTCATTACAAAAATTAGTTACTTCACCTTGAACTTCCTCTAAAGGATTGGGATTTGGAAATGGAGTTTGGTATAAAAATTGGTTTTTAAATTCATCTAAAAGTTTTTCTTTTTGTTCATTTGATAATTGAGTTTCGTTTGGTTCTGCTTTTTGTAATTTAGCTAAATCATTTTCTAATTTATTAATTTTATTATTAGATTGATAACATGCAAATACTAAAACAACAGTTATTAATACCAAAGCAACAACTGCTACTTTTTGCCAATGTTCTTTAAACAAATTTACTTGATTATTTTGTGTTAACATGGTTTTTTTCTTTTCTATTTATTTTATATCTTTTATATCTTTATATTTGTATTTCAAATGTATATTGTCCTTGTGAAGAAATAGTTCTTAAAAGCTCTATAAATTTTTCATAGGGTTTTTTGTCTTTTTCTTGGGGTGTGTTAGGTTCTAAACAATATTGATCTAAATTAAGATATTGACAATTAGGATTGAATTTTTTATAGTATCCCAATTATTTAATTCAGGTTCAGATTCAGATTTATTTTTATTAAAAAATTGATTTTTTTTAAAAGTTTGTATAAATGCAGGTTCGGGTTTAGATTCGTCTTCTTGAAATTCTTCATCCATAAAGATTTGTTTGAATTTATTTATAAATGCATTTTGTTCTTGTGGATTTCTAATTGGTGTTAAATAACGGTCATTTGCTCTGTCTTGCAACAATTTATCGAGTTTATCGTTTTGCAAGTTTTTACTTTGTAGGTTTAGTTCTTCTTTTTCAAATTGATGTTTAAGTGATTCATCTTTTGAAAGAGAATCAATTATATTTAAAAATCTAACTGTTTTAGAAAATAAATCATCATATTCAAAAGAAGTTTTTTTCCTTTATTTTCTTTTTCAATTCCTTTTAACATTGACATTAAAGAAATAAGATGATGTTGAGTTTGATAAAAAGTATTTTCTAAATATAGAATAGAATTTTGGTCTGCAAAACAATTATTTTTTATTTCTTCTTTTTTATAGTCTAATAAATTTTTTAATTCAAAGTAATATTTACTTATTTTTTTAATAGCTAATAAAAGATATTTAGTTTTAATAAGGGTTACTTGAAATAATAAAGCATCTCTTTCTTTTTTAACCATAGGATAAAAAGTTGTTTTAATTCGCTGTCTATACAATTTTTCCATTGTTGACAAGTTTGACATTTTTTAAAATGGTTTTGGGGTTTTTCGCTATATTGGTATATATCAAAAGATTCAATTTTTTTATTAAATTTATTTAAACATTTTATTTGTGATTCTAATTCTTTTATTTCTTCTATTAAATTTTTGTGTTCTTTCACTAAAGGACTTAAGTTTTCTTGAAGATTTGTAATTTTGAGTTTGAATTGGGGGAAGTTCGTTATTTGTAATATTATTGATTTGAATTTGATTAGATTGAACGGCGCTTTGTATATTTCCAATTCGTTCTTGAATATCACTATTATTCCTTTATTCTAAATTGCTTTCTGAGTAATTTTGTGATGTAGAACTTGGTTCGTTTTGGATTTGATTTCCCAAATTTGTAATTTGTCCTTGCAAAGTAGTATTGTTATTTTTTAAAGTTTCTAAATTGTTTTCTAATTGTGTTTTTTTGCTTTTTGCTTCTAATTCTTGATTTTTCAAAGGAATTATTTGATTATGTAATTCGTCTTTATTATTTACTTTTTGATTCTTTTCTGTTGTTAAATTCTCTATCTTTTCTTTATTTTGAGCTTGTTTATCTTCAATATAATCTTTTCTTTTTCTTTCCAAATAATCAGTTTCTAATTTATTTTTAGTAATTTCATTAAAGTTATTTTTAATTATTTCATTATCTAATTTACTTATTTTTATATTATTTTCTTCTAATAATGTTTCTTCTAAAATATCATTGACTTTATTAATAGTTTGTTCTACATTTAATTTATCATAATCCAGACTAAATGTTTCTGGTGCAACAAAAGGATATGGGGGGGATTATATGTAGTTTCTAAATGGGTTTGAGGTAGTGTTTTTGTTTTTTTAAACCATCCAAAAGGATCAATAATAAGAATAGCTAATAATACAAATAAAAATCCAGATATAATTACAACTAGACATAATAATTGTTTTTGTTTTTGTTGTGTCACTTTTAAAACAACTGCCTTTCTTCTTTATCCTAAATAAGAAATTGTTTTTTATTGTAAAAATGTAAAAATAATAAATTTTTAATATGATGATCAGTTTCCAAAAGATAAACAATTTAAAATGTTTAAAAACTTATAAAGCTCAATTTAGCTATTTTTGCAGCATTTGGAAAAACTTAGATATTATGCAAGCCAGTTTGTAAATTAATATAGTGAAATTATTACTTTTACATAAAAAAATCCTTTCTTTTATTTTTGTTGTATATTAAGTATTGATAACTTAACAATTTGCAAATATTAATTATAATTATAAAATTAATTATAAATATACTTATATCTATTAATTTATAAATATACAATTACAAATAATATTTTTAATCTAATTTTTAACAAATAACAAATAAGAAAAAAAACAAATTGTTAATTAACTATATTTTAACATCAAAAAAAACAACAAATATGCTTATTTATTTTAAATATTTGTATTTTTCCATCAATTTACAAATAAAAACTGCTAAAATATTAAAATATTGAGTAATTTTAAAAATATTGATGCAAATAACAATATATGTTGTATAATAAGAGTACTTATTTGTAATCTATGATTTGTGCTTTTGGTTTTAAGATTTAAAGATTTAGCAATGATAATTTGGCAATTTAGCAATTTTATAATTTATAATTTTATAAATAAGTTGTAGCATAAATGGGGTTTGATAAGTTATAACAAAAAAGAAAAGTAATTTTATGAAATTTGTAAAAAAAGACACAAAAGACCAAAAAGAAACAACAACTCCAAAAGAACACAAAGACAAACACAAACACAAACAAAAAAAGCATAAATGGCAATTAATTCACATATTGTGCCTTATTTTAATGGTTATTATAATGTTTTTAAGTAGTTTTATTTTATATAACAAAGAACGCAAAGATAAAATATTTACTCAAAAAAAAGAATCAACAAAACTATCAAATCCGATTATCCAAGAAAATAAACCAAATAAAGAAAATAATAATGAAATAGTTAACCAAAATAAATTAATTTCAAACGAAAATAATTTAATTGTTACAAACTCAAACGAAAATACCCAAATGATAAATATATACGATTCAATAACAAACAATTTAATCAAAAAAACTACTTTTTACCCCAATCAAAAAACTATTAATTTCATTGAAAAATACAACCCCCAAACTAAAAAATGCCTCCAAATAAAACACTTTACACAACAAGGAACTTTATTTTGTGTCATATATCTTGATCAAAATACTAAAAAAATAACAAAAATAATTTATTACCAAGACAATAACAAAATAGACAATGAAGCTAAATATAGCCTTCAAACTGGAAAAAAGATTTCTCATACTTACTATCTTAAAAACGGCATTGATATTGATTACATAGATAAATACAACGAAAAAGAAGAAATTTCAGAAAAAATCCATTATATTGTTACAAAATACTAAACTAGTTTTGTTCCTTGAAAAAGCCCCAAAATAAAAAAAGACCAACTTTGAAGTTGGTCTTTATATTATCATAAATATTTAATTTTGGGAAATTTAGTCTTGATTTTAGTAAAAATAATATTTATAATTTTAAAAAACTAATTGTTATTTTGTGTTTGCAAAATTTTGAAAAATAAAATACAATATCAAAACAACAAATAATAAAATAAATATTACAAAGAAAAAAAATAAAAAACTATTGGTTACATTAGAATTATTATTTTGAGAAGTATCAGAATCACCACCAGAAGTATTAGAAGAACCGGAACCACCTGAAGGAGTTAAAGGATTTTGATCTTTTAAAATATTAAATTGAGCATTTAATTGATCTACATGAACTTTTTGATCTTTTAATTTTTTAATTCCACCCAATTGTTCTAAAGCTTCTTGTACTTTTGCATCTAAATTAGATGATTCATCAGAAACACTGCTTTTTGAATCTTGTTCATATATTGCATCATTTAATGTGGATATTGATTTCATATATGAAAAAATATTTGTAATTTTGTCTAAAACATTATCGTACTCTTTAGAAACTTCTCTAAATTTTAATGTTTTTGCTGTCAATATTTCAAATGATGTTAAAATACTATTAACATCTGTATTTAATTTTTGTACCCAAATATATATTTGTTCCAAATAATCAATTACTTGTTGTTGGGCTCCTACTTCTTTTTTTTTAATTAAACCTAAGATATTTATAAAAATGGAATCATTTAAATATTTTTGAATTTCTGTTTGATTATTAACTGCTAATTGATTAATTTCAGTTTTGATTTGAGTAATTATCGCGATAGAAACAAAACGCCTTAATTATTAGCTAATAATTAGGTTTTTTTGAGCCTCGCACAACACCGTACAAGCAAGTTTCCAAGCATACAGCGTTTATATAAAATATATTTCTTCTTTCGCCTTGTATTTGGTTTTCCCAAATTCCTTGGTAAGTCAGTCCACTTATGCATTCCAGCTAAGCTTTGAATTTCTTACGACTACTACGATTCTGCTTTTTCCTTGAGCCTAAACACTTAAGTTTATTTTAGATGCTTTTATACTTTTATCAAATAACTTTCTTTTAGCAAATAACTTTTAGGAAGATAGAAGTTACTCTAATTTCTTACCTTAATAGTTTTAGGAGAGATAACCACGATTAATATACAAAAATAAAAAAATTATGTGGTTGTGGTGGTTTTAGGTTTAGCAATTTTGCTTGCCACTTAAATCAATAAGTGTTAGTAAATTTTATATACGCAAAAAATATATAAACTGCCCTAAAATATAAGGTATCAACTGTTTTTCCTTATAGCTACTGCCCGTTTTTTTCTCTTAGGCTTATTGCAAAGCTTTTCCATGACTATTTTCAACTCGCAAATCCAAACGATAAACAGTTTCTCGTTTTTTTGCTTTTATTTTCTGCTATAATCTATCTTGCTTTCACAAAATAGACCAAAAATATGTTGTACTGCATTACTAATTGCAGTTGTAAGTGGTTAATTTACTAAGAAATTAGGCATCTTTCTCGCCCTTTTGCAATAAATCTTGACATTGTATTTTTATTTGTTCTGTTTGATTCTCTTTAGTTTCAATTAGAGTTATCACGTTTTCAATATCATCATCTTGGTCAGCAAAAATTAAATAATTGTGATTTAAAAATAGCAAAATAGCCCAAAAGCCAGCAAATATTAACAGTTTTGCTTTATGTTTTTTGAGTTTTACCATAATTTATATATCACCTGCTTTCTTTATATGATTTTATTTCCAACTTAACATTGAAATAAAATTTAAAAAATTAAAAAGGCAAATACAAAAATAGAAAATAAATAAATTTTAAAAATCATCTTTGTAGAATCATCAAAAAATGTATTTATTCTCATGATAATTATAACACAAATTAAAGTTAAAAAATGTAATATTATAATAAAATCACTGCATTTTATTCAATTTTAACAAACTAAATCTCGATTAAAAATTAATTAAATATTAAAAGAATAATTAATTCAGGTCATTTTAAAACGGTTTTTTAGATACAAAACATTTAAAGTATGATATAATAAACCTACAGGATGATAGTTACTTTAAGTTTGTATATTTTAATTAGGAGGTTTTATAATTGTTAAAAAAATTAGTTAAAAACAATTATTTAATTTTCTTGATAGTAATTACATTTGTGTTTATTTCATGTTTCTTATCAGCATTTATTCCAAGTGCTTTTGCAGATGACAAAAAAGATCCAAAAGAAAAAACAACTCCTGTATCTGAATCACCACAATCACAAGGACCAAAATTAGAGGTAGTAAATTATGATTTATTTCAAAGCGTTCAAGATTCTTTAAATACAAAAACATCATTATCATGTTCTTACGTGGCTTACAAAACAAAATTATATTTAAAAATCAAAAATCCTAAATCTCAATCTGAAGTTGGAACACTTATAGAGTTTCTATATTCTAGCGTTCTAGGAGTTGATTATTGGGAAGATGTAGAAGTAGAAAGTTTTGATGCATGCACATATGATGATAATAATACAAAAGCAAGTTTAATAAGTATATTAACAACGATTTTTAAAGAAGCTAAAATACTTTTAGCCAATGTAGATGAATCTTGTCTTCCTTTAGTAGAACAATTAAGTGATAAACTTTTTGCAAGTTGGATACAAGATGCAATAAAGAATCTTTGGCCAACTACAACTTAATAAAAAAATATTAAAATTATAAATTAAATTATTGAAAACAACCATTTACGGCATTCCCGTAAATGGTTTTTATTTTATCAATTTCATTTCACAAAAATATCAAAAAACAATAATTATGTAAAAAAACACCATAACCAAACAAATAATGTGTTATAATAAAGACATTAAAACTTAAATGAAATATTTTTTCTTTTGAAAAACATTAATAAATTCAATAACTATTAAATTAACTAATTCACAAAGTGAATTTTAAAAAATATTATGAAATTTATTATCTTACATCAAAACCAAAGAAAATAACAAATAATTTAAGTAAAATTGTATAAAATTATATCAAAAAAATACAATTAAATATACAAAAAAAGGAAGAAACTGTGGAACGATCCTATGAAAAACTGCTATAATTTATTTATAAATAATCTACCCTCATATTGGAATGTAATTTGTAATACTATAAGCCTTGCTTTTTTAGGAACATTAGGGGCTTTTTTGTTATCTTTATGGCTCCTTTATATCAAAGGAATCAGAAAAAAGAAACGGATAAGATTTTATGAGAGATATTTTTACAAAACAATAGATATTATCTTATATTTTTATATCTTTTTTGTTAAAAGTGTCCCTATGATGTTACAAGCAATGCTTGTTTTTTATGGACTTAGAAGAACTGGTTATTTTGAATGGTTAGAACCTTTTCAAGTCGCACTATTTATCCTTATTTTTAATTCTTGCGCTATGTTAGCAGAATTTATGATTAAAAATATGTCCTTTTTTGACCCTGGTCAAATTGAGGCATCCCTAGCTTTAGGAATGACTCGCAAGCAAGCTTTTAAACGCGTTATATGTCCTCAAGTAATCCATCAATCTTTACTACGAATTATCAATGAATTTATTCTAAATATCAAAGATATTTCTGTTTTTTATGTAATTACAGTTGTAGATATTTTTACTTTTAGCAAAAACAATTATAGAACATCAAATAATTTTGGTTTTTTAATCAACGCATCTTTAATATATATAATTTTAATTTTCATCTCTTCTTATCTTTTAAAAAAATTAGAAACCAAATTAGGTAATAAAAATGCATAATATCATCGAAATTACAAATCTCCAAAAAAAATATGGAACTAAAGTTGTTTTAAAAGACATTAATTTAAAAATCAAACAAAACGAAATTATTACTTTAATAGGGCCTTCAGGAGCTGGTAAATCCTCTCTTTTAAGATGTCTTAATTTATTGGAAGAACCTGATTTTGGCACTATTTTATTTGAAGGCACAAATATCTTAAATCCAAAATATAATGTGTATAATTTAAGAAAAAAAATTGGCATGGTTTTTCAACATTTCAATTTATTTGCCCACAAAAATGTCTTGAATAATTGCACTTTGGCACTCATAGAAGTGTTTAAAAAAAGCAAAGAAGAAGCACAAACAATAGCACGCGAAAAAATACAAAAAGTAGGACTCTTAGATGTAGCATCTCAAAGCATTCAAACACTTTCAGGAGGACAAAAACAACGGGTTGCAATTGCAAGAGCCTTATGTATGAATCCAGAAATAATTTTATTTGATGAACCTACCGCTTCTTTGGATCCACAATTAACTAAAGAAGTTCTTGATATTATGACTAATTTAACTCATGAAAAAATAACTATTATTTTAGTAACTCATGAAATTGCATTTGCTCAAAAAATTTCTGATAGAATTGTTTTTATGGCAGATGGCATAATTTTAGAAGAAGGAACTCCACAACAAATCCTTAACAACCCTCAAAGTGATAAATTAAAAACTTTTCTCAAAGATGCTTCTTTTAATAAATACAAATGATTCAAAAATAATAAATTTAAAATAGGCAAGCCAAAAAGAAAAACTATAATCAAAAAAAATATTAAATAAGGCATTTTAATAAAAACGAGTAAATAACAAAAGTGATAATTTTATAATTGACTAAATAAATATTATAAGTATAATTTTTTTAATTACAAAAACTTTTATTAATAAAAAATATAATCCCAAAAGAGGTAATAAAATGAAACAGAATAAAAATTTAATTATTAGTTTATTTGTTGGTGCTTTTGTAATTTTAGGCATAATAGGAGGAATTGTATGGCGGCAACTAACAAAAGATAAAACAACTACTCAAACCACCCCAACCGAAGAAATTGCATTAAATGGCGATTTAGTAGTAGGAATGGAACTGGAATACGCTCCTTTAGAATGGGTTACTATGGGAAACAACGAACAATACAAAGAACAAATACACCCTATTCAAGGAAAAAAAAATGGATTTGCTTGTGGTTATAATGTAGCAATTGCTAAAAAATTAGCTAAAAAGTTAAGTAAAAAATTAATTATTAAAAAAATAGATTTTGATGGATTATTTAATGCTTTAACAAGTAATGAAGTAGATTTAGTTATTGCAGGACATACCAAAACCCCTGAAAGAGAAGAAACAGTTGCTTTTTCAGAACCTTATCATTTTGGATCAGTTAAAGTTATCTTACACAAAGATTTAGAAGTAAACAATCTTGCAGATTTAAAAGAAAAAAAAATAGCTTACCAAAAAGATTCTGCACACAAAAAAAAAGCAAAAATGATAAGCGATCATCCTCAAGAATTACAAGATTTAAATGCTTTTAATTTAGGATTGCTAGCAAAAACAATTGATGGTTATATTTTAGAATCTGATTTTGCAGAATTATTTATATCAAAAAATCCAAAATTAGCAAAATCAGTTCCAAACATCGATAACCAATTAATGGACAAAATCCAAGAATATTATGACTCAAACCCTCAACTTACAAAAGAAGAATGCCAAACTTTCCAAAACACCAAACAATCACATATAGCAATCAAAAAAGAAAATGAAAAATTAACAAAAGAGGTCAATAAAGCATTAGAAGAACTACATTTTACACAAGATAACCAAACAACTCAAGCATTAAAATTAAAAGCTATTCAATATGCAAAAGATGAAAATGCTAATTTATAATAATGTCAAATATTTTTAATTGGTTTAATTTATTACAAAGATTATTAAAAATATATTATCCATTATATAAAGAAGGCTTTGAAACCACATTTAAAATTGCTTTCTTTGGTACCATAGGAGCTTTTATAGTATCTTTATGTGTGCTTTATATTAAAGGAATCATAACTCTTAATAAACATACAAAAATGAGTTTAAAAAAACAATATTTCTTTAAAATACTTGATAAAAGCATTAATGTTTATATTTTTATTATTAAAAGTATTCCTATGATGTTGCAAGCAATGTTTTTTCATTTCGGACTCAAAGAAACTGGTTATTTTAAATGGTTAACTCCATTGCAATCTGGTTTATTTGTAATTATTTTTAACTCAGCTGCTTATCTTGCTGAAGTTATGATTAAAAATATGGAATTTTTTGACTCTGGACAAATTGAAGCATCATTATCTTTGGGGATGACACAAACACAAACCTTTAAAAAGGTTGTTTGTCCCCAAGTTGTTCGTAAATCTTTATTAAGAATTTCTAATGAATTTATTGTTAATATCAAAGATAGTAGTGTTTTTGGAGTTATTGGCATAAATGAACTTTATAATGCAGGAAGCACAGTAAACGCATCTGTTGCAAGTGCAAATGCAAAAATATTGGCTTTAATAGTGCCTGTCTTTGTTTATTTAGTTTTGGTGTTATTAGTTTCTTTGTTATTGAAAAAAATAGAAAAAATAAGTGATAGAAAATAAAATTATGTGCAAAAACATAATTTTATTTTTCCATTTGTTTATATAATATTAATAGTGAAAGTGTAATTTAAAAAAGTATATAAATATTATTAAATATTTTGCTTTAATAAAACAAAGATAAAAAAGATAAAATATTTAATAATGTAGATATATTTATAAAAAGTTCAATCATAAAAGAGAGGTAAAAAATGTCTTCTAATAAAAAAAATATAAAAAAAATAAATTCATAAAAATTGATTCTGGAGAGAAAAAACCTCCTAAAAGTCCAAATGGTAAATACCCAACAATGGGAGAAAATAAAAAAACATATTCAAAAGGTAAAAGTGAAAGAGCAAATCAAAACGCAGGAACTATAACCATAGGAAGAGATAGCGGATATGTTCATTATCACGAAAAACCTTTTTGGGCATTGAGTAATTGTTTTATTATAAATACAAAAAATATAAAAGATTTAGAATATCAAACTTTATATAAATTATTACAAAAAAATAAAAAAGGCATTAAAAAATTTAAAAAACTTAAATAAAAAAGGTAAAAATATTAAAACCAAAGATTTAGAATTTTTTTTGAACAATATATTAAATGTTTTTTTAAGTAACATTTCTTTGCAAAAATATTTTAAAATTAAAATATTCACGGAGAACATCAAAAACCTGAACCATCTGGCAAATACTTATGGACCCATGGAGGAAAAGGACAAAAAAGGAATATTGTAATAAATATAATACAGGCTCTTATAGCGTAACAATTACAAGAGGAGGAAAACAAAAAAATATTTGTTATCACAATGAACCTATTTTTGCCACTAATAATTTTTTTGTAATGATGTGTAAAACCGAAACTATATGTAAACATTTATATAACTTTCTAATACAAAAGCAAGAAGAAATTAATAATTTTAGTTTTGTCCTGAATGCAAATCCATATTATATGAGAAGTAAAAATGATCTGCTTTTTTATCTACAAGATTTTCCTTCATATTTGGAAAATTTAGAAAAACAAACCAAAGAACCTAAGACTAAAGAAATAATAGAAAAAACAATCAAACAAATAGATAAAATAAAAAATGAACTTTTAGGACATTTGGAACAAATCAAAAATGTATACGAATGTTAATTTTAAGTTGTATTTATAATTTATATTAATAAAAAAACCACCCCAAAAGGTGGTTTTAATTTTATATTCTGTAGTCTCATATGGAAATAATTTTAAAATAGTTATAATATTTAATAAAAGAACAATATAAAAAGATAAAAGTAGCCTTTTTGGGGCTACTCATTTGTTTATTTGGCTTAAGAAAGATATAGTTAAAAAAATAAAATCAGAAAATAATATGGTGGCTCCGGACAGAATCGAACTGTCGACACGAGGCTCTTCAGGCCACTGCTCTACCGACTGAGCTACAGAGCCTATGGCGGTCCGGACGGGACTTGAACCCGCGATCTCCTGCGTGACAGGCAAGCATGTTAACCACTACACCACCGGACCAATTTTGGTTGCGGGGATAGGATTCGAACCTATGACCTTCGGATTATGAGCCCGACGAGCTACCAAACTGCTCTACCCCGCGGTATAATATTTAATTGATGGCGGAGGAAGAGGGATTCGAACCCCCGCGTCCTTTCGGACCTCTCAGTTTTCAAGACTGACCCCTTCAACCGGACTTGGGTATTCCTCCAAAAAAAATGGTGGACCCGGTAGGATTCGAACCTACGACCAACCGGTTATGAGCCGGTAGCTCTGACCAGCTGAGCTACAGGTCCATGGTAGCGGCAGAGGGATTCGAACCCTCGACCTCACGGGTATGAACCGTACACTCTCGCCAGCTGAGCTACACCGCCATCATTTTAAGATTAATATATTAATTTTAATGTTTTTATGGTGGAGCTTAGCGGGATCGAACCGCTGACCTTCTGTGTGCAAGACAGATGCTCTTCCAGCTGAGCTAAAGCCCCAAAATGGTACCTGGAGTCGGACTTGAACCGACACGGCTATAAACCATGGGATTTTAAGTCCCACGTGTCTACCGATTCCACCATCCAGGCAAACATATAAACATTTTTCTTATTTTGTATAAAAATAAAAAAAAGAAAAAGAAAGATTAATAAAAAATGGTATCCCGTGAAGGAGTCGAACCTTCGACACCTTGATTAAAAGTCAAGTGCTCTACCAGCTGAGCTAACGGGACAATAAAGTGGTGCCAAAAACAGGAATCGAACCCGTAACCTACTGATTACAAATCAGTTGCTCTACCTATTGAGCTATTTTGGCAATAAAATTATTGTTTTTCTATAAAAAAAGAATAAAAAAGATAGTAATTGTTTGGTAGAGGATGAGGGACTTGAACCCCCGACATTCTGCTTGTAAGGCAGACGCTCTCCCAACTGAGCTAATCCTCTTTTTTATTCTTTTTTATAAAACAAACCTTGGCACTCCCTATCTTCACTCAATAAAGAACTATTGTCAGTACTAAGGACTTAACTGCTGTGTTCGGGACGGGAACAGGTGTTGCCCCTTAGTTTTATGCACCAAGGATCTTTCAAAACTAGATAAACGTTGGTATTTAAAAAATCAAAGTCAATGGGTCTATTAGTACTAGTCAGCTGAAAAGATCACTCTTCTTACACCTCTAGCCTATCAACCTGATAGTCTTTCAGGGACCTCATAGGGAAATCTCATCTTAAGGGAGGCTTCACACTTAGATGCTTTCAGTGTTTATCCCTTCTATACATAGCTACTCAGCTGTGGCTCTGGCGAACCAACTGAAACACCAGCGGTATATCCATCCCGGTCTTCTCATACTAGGGACAGTTCCTTTCAAATTTCCAACGCCCACGACGGATAGAGACCGAACTGTCTCACGACGTTCTGAACCCAGCTCGCGTTCCGCTTTAATGGGCGAACAGCCCAACCCTTGGAACCTTCTCCAGCTCCAGGATGCGATGAGCCGACATCGAGGTGCCAAACCGCTTCGTCGCTGTGAACGCTTGGAAGCGATAAGCCTGTTATCCCCAGGGTAGCTTTTATCCGTTGAGTCACGGCCCTTCCATTCGGTACCGTAAGATCACTAAGTCCGACTTTCGTCCCTGCTCGACTTGTAAGTCTTGCAGTCAAGCTCCCTTGTGCCTTTATGCTCTACAAATGATTTCCAACCATTTTGAGGGAACCTTCGAACGCCTCCGTTACTCTTTAGGAGGCGACCGCCCCAGTCAAACTGCCCACCAAACACTGTCCCTCACATTACACATGTGCAGGTTAGAAACTAAAAATAACAAGGGTGGTATCCCAAGGACAACTCCAGAAAAACTAGCGTTTTTCTCTCACAGTTTCCCACCTATCCTGTACATCTTATTTCCAATTTCAATATTAAGTTGCAGTAAAGCTCCATGGGGTCTTTTCGTCCTGTCGCGGGTAACCGGCATTTTCACCGGTAATTTGATTTCACCGAGGCTCTTGTTGAGACAGCGCCCAAATCGTTATGCCTTTCGTGCGGGTCGGAACTTACCCGACAAGGAATTTCGCTACCTTAGGACCGTTATAGTTACGGCCGCCGTTTACTGGGACTTCAATTCAATGCTTCGTTGCCTGACATCTCCTTTTAATCTTCCAGCACCGGGCAGGCATCAGCCCCTATACATCACCTTGCGGTTTAGCAGAGACCTATGTTTTTGATAAACAGTCGCTTGGGCCTATTCTCTGCGGCTTTTAGTTTTAATAAAAGCTCTCCTTATCCCTAAGTTACGGAGTAATTTTGCCGAGTTCCTTAACAAGAGTTTGCTCGCGCGTCTTAGTATACTCTACCTACCCACCTGTGTCGGTTTGCGGTACGGGTAGTTAATCAATTAGCCCTAGAAGCTTTTCTTGAAAGTATGACATCAATCACTTTACTTTCAAACCTTGTCTTTAAATGAGAAAATGGATTTGCCTGTCTTCTCAGACTTAGTTTTTCTACCCCAATCCAATAAGGGGCGTGTTTAGCCTGCTTTGTCCCTCCGTCAGTTGATTAACTAGTGCAGGAATCTCAGCCTGCTTGCCATCGATTACGGATTTCTCCCTCACCTTAGGACCCGACTAACCCAGGGAGGACGAACCTGGCCCTGGAAACCTTGGGTTTTTGACGGATAGGATTCTCACCTATCTTTTCGTTACTTACACCGGCATTCTCACTTCTGACCTCTCCACCACTGCTTCCGCTATGGCTTCACTGATGTCAGAACGCTTCCCCTACCATTCAAATAACTAAGAAGTTATTTCAATCCGTAGCTTCGGTATGATGTTTTAGCCCCGGTACATTTTCGGCGCAGAGTCATTCGACTAGTGAGCTATTACGCACTCTTTAAAGGATGGCTGCTTCTAAGCCAACCTCCTAGTTGTTTAAACGTCTTCACTTCCTTTGCCACTTAACATCAATTTTGGGACCTTAGCTGACGGTCTGGGCTCTTTCCCTTTTGACCATGGACCTTATCACCCACAGTCTGACTGCTGATTTTATTTGGTAACATTCGGAGTTTGATTGAGTTCGGTACCCCGAGGTGGAGCCCTTACTCATTCAGTGCTCTACCTTCACCAAATTACTAAATCAACGCTAGCCCTAAAGCTATTTCGGGGAGAACCAGCTATCTCTGAGTTCGATTGGAATTTCACCCCTAGCCACAAGTCATCCAAACACTTTTCAACGTGTCCTGGTTCGGTCCTCCATTTAGTTTTACCTAAACTTCAACCTGCTCATGGCTAGCTCACTTCAGTTTCGGGTCTATGACATGCAACTAAACGCCCTATTAAGACTCGCTTTCGCTACGGCTCCGTTCCTTAAAACTTAACCTTGCTCCATATCATAACTCGCCGGTTCATTCTGCAAAAGGCAAGCCATCACACATTAACGTGCTTTGACTAATTGTAGGCACACAGTTTCAGGATCTATTTCACTCCCCTTTCGGGGTTCTTTTCACCTTTCCCTCACGGTACTAGTTCACTATCGGTCACTAAGAAGTATTTAGCCTTAGGAGATGGTCCTCCCATCTTCCGACAAGATTTCTCGTGTCTCGCCGTACTTATTGATACCCTAGATTTTAACTTACGTTTACGGGACTGTCACCTTCTTTGGTGCTTCTTTCCAAAAGCTTCTACTTCGTTAAAATTTTGTAACTAGAAATGGTATCAGGCTGTTCCGGGTTCGCTCGTCACTACTACCAGAATCGTTATTACTTTCTTTTCCTGCGGTTACTTAGATATTTCAGTTCACCGCGTTTCCTTTCTTCTAACAAGATAAATCGTATTAGAAGAATATTACATCTTCAATGTAATGGGTTTTCCCATTCGGAGACCCACGGATCTTCACTTATTTACAGCTTCCCGTGGCGTTTCGCCGTTAATTGCGTCCTTCATCGGCTCTTAGTGCCAAGGCATCCACTGTGCGCCCTTAGTTCCTTTAATTTTTTAACCTTCGTTTATCTACTTTTCAAAGAGCTTTTTTAAGATTTTGCCTATTTGTGGTTATGGTGGGCCTAAATGGACTTGAACCACCGACCTCACGCTTATCAGGCGTGTGCTCTAACCAACTGAGCTATAGGCCCTTAATCTTAAAAAGATTAAAATGTTGCAAATACAATTTGTAAGCAAGTTACAATGAAAAACTTTCTTAAGTCTCTCAAAACTGAAGATGATAATTGTTTCCTTAGAAAGGAGGTGATCCATCCCCACCTTCCGGTAGGGATACCTTGTTACGACTTAACCCCAATCATCGACCCTACCTTAGACGGTTCCCTCTTCTTGCGAAGTTAGGCCGCCGGCTTTGGGTATTGCCAACTTTCGTGGTTTGACGGGCGGTGTGTACAAACCCCGAGAACGTATTCACCGCGACATGCTGATTCGCGATTACTAGCGATTCCAACTTCATGAAGTCGAGTTGCAGACTTCAATCCGAACTGAGACTGTTTTTTTGAGATTCGCCAAAAACTTGCGCTTCAGCTACCCTTTGTAACAGCCATTGTATCACGTTTGTAGCCCAGGTCATAAGGGGCATGATGATTTGACGTCGTCCCCACCTTCCTCCAATTTATCACTGGCAGTCTTGCTAAAGTCCCCACCATTACGTGCTGGTAACTAACAATAAGGGTTGCGCTCGTTGCGGGACTTAACCCAACATCTCACGACACGAGCTGACGACAACCATGCACCACCTGTGCAACTG
The DNA here is from genome assembly GCF_004214875.1 of 'Catharanthus roseus' aster yellows phytoplasma. Taxonomy (NCBI): domain Bacteria; kingdom Bacillati; phylum Mycoplasmatota; class Mollicutes; order Acholeplasmatales; family Acholeplasmataceae; genus Candidatus Phytoplasma; species 'Catharanthus roseus' aster yellows phytoplasma. Next base: position 224,638 of record NZ_CP035949.1, on the reverse strand, counting down.
ATAACCTCCACTGTGTTTCTACAGCTTTGCAGAAGCATGTCAAGACCTGGTGAGGTTTTTCGGGTACCTTCGAATTAAACAACATGATCCACCGCTTGTGCGGAGTCCCGTCAATTCCTTTAAGTTTCATACTTGCGTACGTACTACTCAGGCGGAGTACTTAATGTGTTAACTTCAACACTGGTTTTACCCAACGTTTAGTACTCATCGTTTACGGCGTGGACTACCAGGGTATCTAATCCTGTTTGCTCCCCACGCTTTCGTGCCTCAGCGTCAGTAAAGACCCAGCAAGCCGCCTTCGCTACTGGTGTTCCTCCATATATTTACGCATTTTACCACTACACATGGAATTCCACTTGCCTCTATCTTACTCTAGCTAAACAGTTTTTATAGCATCACAATGTTGAGCATTGCACTTAGACCATAAACTTATTTAACCGCCTACGCACCCTTTACGCCCAATAATTCCGGATAACGCTTGCCCCCTATGTATTACCGCGGCTGCTGGCACATAGTTAGCCGGGGCTTATTCATTAGGTACCGTCAGAATGATTTTTCCATCATTTATTCTTCCCTAATAAAAGAACTTTACGTACCGAAATACTTCATCGTTCACGCGGCGTTGCTCGGTCAGAGTTTCCTCCATTGCCGAAAATTCCCTACTGCTGCCTCCCGTAGGAGTTTGGGCCGTGTCTCAGTCCCAATGTGGCCGTTCAACCTCTCAGCCCGGCTACACATCATAGTCTTGGTAGGCCTTTACCCCACCAACTAACTAATGTGACGCAAGCTCCTCCCTAAGCATACCTATTGCTAGGTCTTTTAAAAACAAGAAGATGCCTTCTTGTCTCCTATCCAGTCTTAGCAGTCGTTTCCAACTGTTATCCTCGTCTTAGGGGCAGATTGCTTACGCGTTACTCACCCGTTCGCCACTAAAGTTTAATTGCTTAAACTTCCGTTCGACTTGCATGTATTAGGCACGCCGCCAGCGTTAATCCTGAGCCAGGATCAAACTCTTCGTATGTTACAAAATTGATGCATCAAAAATTGCTTTTTGGTGTCAATTTTAAGGTGTTAAAAAAATAATTAAAAATATTCGTTAATTATCATCTTCAGTTTTCAAAGATTAAGGTAGTTTTGGTAAAAATTTGTGAAAAAATAAATTAAGAATAAATAATCAAAATATGCAATTTAGCAAGTTACAAATAATTAAAAAATAATTAAAAGTTGTTGTTTTTGCTTTCAAAAATGTTTTCAAAGCAAATAAAATCGCAATACCTTTTTTATTATATCACATAAAAAAACAAATAGCAAATGTTTTGTTGCTTTTTTTTCAAAATTAAAAAAATAATTGAAATTTGACAAAATAATTGCTAAAATAAATGGCAGATGTTTGGATGGTTTTAAGATTGAATTCCGGCAAATTTGGTCTGTCGAAATTGTGCTTCAAAAACGCACAACATAATTACTATAATATTATAACAAATATTTTAGGTTTTGGCAAGTAAAAAAATACTTTTGTTAAATTTTGTGCAAAATTATATTTTTTTGTAAATGTTTTGGGATATCGATGAAAAATTTGTTATTAAAAAAAGATCAAAAAGGAGATGGTATATTTTTAAATAAAACTTTGAGAACCACTAAAAGCGTTTTTTTCGTTTTGTTGTTGTCTAACTGTTGCGTTGCGTTTCTTTAAACAAATAAAAAACCTTAAAAAATAAAAAACAATCCATTGATGGATTGTTGCTATTTGAAAGTCTATATTCGTTTTAATTGTGTTTGGAAATAGCTTTTTACTTCTTCCATATTGAGTTGTTTAGGTTTGAGGTTTCCTTTTTCGTTGGCTTGCATAAAGGTTTGTTTGTACCACGATAATAACTTTTGATAGATACAAAAATCTAGATAATAATTAGTGGATGGAATTGGTACAAAGTTGGGGTGGGGGTTATGTTGGTATTTGGCTTCTTGTTGTTGTTGTTCTAAACATTTTAATGCCACCAAAAACCAAGATAAAGAAGTGTTGTAAGGCATAAATCCTTTTATTTCCCATTGAATACAACACTCCAATATCAAGATAAAATCAGTGTTAATAAGGCAATATTTATGTTTATTGGCATAAAACAAATGAAAACTATTAATATAATGTTTTCTTTGTTGCATCTCTAATACCCATAAATCAAATGATAAATAAAAATAATTTCTTTTCATATCTAAAAACGGTTGCATAGCTTTATTATTTTTGCAAGTATTTAAACAATGATCATACATACCAAATTCTTTTCTTAAAGCACATAAAGCAAGATCAGAGGCATAAGGATAAAGTTCATAAGGTATAATTCTCAATTTTAATATCTCCTTATTTTTAAATACTTTCTTAATAGTAAAAGTTAATTGTTTTGTTGGTTGTGTGGTTTGGTGGTTTTTTGATTTTAATTTATAAAAGAAGTAAAATAAATATTTATTAAAATGTTAAAAAATGCTTTTTTCTTATTATATCATTTTCTTTTTAGTTTTTTTATCTAAATAATTTGTCATTCTTACTAAAAATAAATAAATGATACTTACAATAAAATAAGGAGTAATTTGATCATAATCAAATACTTTATTTCTATATGCTTGCCAAATAAAGCCCATAAATCCAACAACAGAAAATAATGCAGTATCTTTAATATTTAGAATAAATTGTTGCCAAACAAAAGGTTTAGTTCTTTGTAATCTTTGTTAAAATAAAATATATTTAAAGACTTGTTTTTGATTCATTCCTAATGAATAAGCAGCCTCAATTTGTCCTTTATCCAACATTTTAATATTATGCATGAATAAATTAGTTAAATTAGCAATAGTATTTAGAGAAATAACTAATAAAGTAGTAATAAAAGGAGTAGCTAAAAAGGGATAAGGAGGATTTTTTAAATAACCAAATAAGGATAATAAATTCCAACATAAAAATGCTTAAACCATAATAGGAACAGCATTTAGAAAAATAAATAACTCATCAATTAATTTAGATAGCCCTTTATAAAGATAAAAAGCTAATAAAGAATTGTTGTTTTTATTTTGTTTTTCTGTATAAATCTTAATTTTAACAAAAAGCAAAGTAATTAAAAATCCTACAATAACACTATCAATAGCCACCATAAAAGAAAAAACAAACGGTTTTTTATAAGTTGGTAATGTTTTCCAAACTTTTTGCCAAAAAGTAATTTCAGTTTTTTTATCACCATTAGAATTATTTGATTGTTTTATTTGTATATAATCTTGGGTAGCTGGTTTTAAAAAATTCTCATTATAATATTTTGTTTGTTCTGACTGATCAGAACTTTCATAAACAGCTTTAACAGCTTGTTGGAATTTTTCTTCTGATACTTTAGGATTGTGTTTTGCTTGTCTAATGAAAAAACCAAAAGGCTCAAAGGCAGGTTCTGCAAATTCATTATCTACAAATTCTAAAGTGGTAAGTTCGCCTGTTGTATCACTATTAGCAATACCTTGAGCAACTGGAGTATCAGTAATAAAACCATCTACTATGCCATCTTTAACTGCATTAACACAAACAGCAGAATCTGGATTAGTTAGTAACCAAATAATTATGTAAAATGTCATTAAGGGATGAAATAATGTGTTTTAGGGGTATTGTTGGTTTTGGGGGTTGTTAATATTTGTATTAAATATATATTAAATTGTTTTTTTAATTGGGATTATTTTAATTTATTTATTATATTTATGTTTTTCGCCATATCTTCTAATGATAAATTTTTATCTTTAACATAATAACTAATTTTTATGGGTTTATTTGGATTTTTTCTAACATTTTTGGTTTCAATGTTATAAATCGTTTGAAGGGGTTTATTTTTTTCCATTGCCATTACTTGATGATTATTGGTGATAAAAAATAATCCTAAAAAAGTAAATAGAACTATTATTAATAAATATAATTGTTTTTTTAATCTAAAAATTAACATTTTTCTCTCTTTTCTGTTTTTTATTTATTTTATGTTGTGTTTTTGGGTGTAGAGGGTGATTTAGGCTTGTTTGGGGTTGAAGTGGAGGTAGTAGGTTTTGCTTTTCAAAACGCCTTCAGGACTTCTTTCGTTTGAGGTGCAGTTTACTTCATCCATGAAAAAGTCCTTATCTTCTTCGAGTAGGTGTTTGGGGCCTTCGTATTTGAGTTTTATGTAATGATTTGATGGATCTATACGAACACCATTGCCCCCACCAAATTGTGAATCATTGTGTTTTTCTTTGTGTAGAAACCATCAAACTCATCTACTCGCATACCCTCATCGTACCATTTGTTAAATGGGTTTTTTACAAATAGGGCGAGGTCGGCGGGTTCGTGTTCGCGGTGGTGACCGCGTCCTAGGCCGTTGAGTCCGTAGAAGGTGTAAGTTCTTTTAATCATCGGAACACCTTCTTGCGCGATATCGGTTAATAGCCAACTTTTATTATTATTTTTTTGTAAATTATTTTCATTATATGTGTATTTTGCACCGCTTTTTGTTTGAAACCGATCCTCTTGGGTTTCTATTTTAGTTGAGGTAATTTCGTAGATTTTAGGTTTTGATTTGGTTATATCATATTTATTATCTAAAAATAAAAATACTCCAAATCCAACAACTGAAACAGACATCATGACATAATAAATAATCAAACCCGTCTTTATATTGACTTTTTTAATCCTATTTGTATTTTCTCGTTTTTGAATAAACCAAATCCATAAAGGGATTGAGCCAAAAATGATACCCAAAAAAAATACAATAGTTAATATCTTAAATAATTACATTCTATCTTAAATTTCCTTTTTTTAACTTACTTTTATTTTAACATAAATAGAACAATAATGCAAGAATATGCATTATTGTTACCATCCAAGCCATTGTTTGTATGTGTCCCATTTTGATGCAACAGATGTGGCACCACTAATTAAAACACCTATGCCTCCGCCAATAATCGTACTGACACCAGGTAAAATGGCAGAGCCTAATGAAGCTCCCATTATGGCTCCTGATTTCGTTAAAATAACTGTGTTTACTACTGCACCTGTTCTTTCTACACCTTTGTCCCATTTGGAGGTTTTGGTTTTTAGTTTTTCGGCTTTGGTGGTTAGGGTTGATTTGTCTTCTTCTAATCTAAGGGTTTGGTCACCTAATTGCTTTTTCATTGCTTTGTGGGCAAGTTGTTCGGTTCTCAATTGCTCTTTTAGTTTTTTGATTTCATGTTGTAATTCTTTGTTTTCGAATCCTAATGAACCGCTTGCGCCTTCAAGGGGGGGTAGGTGATAATTTCTGATAATAACTAAGAAAATAAAGGATTAAAATTATTTGAATTGAAATTTACTTTTTTCTTAGAAATATCTAATTTTTATTATTTATATTATTATTATAACATATTTTTATATTTATAAAACGTAAAAAAATAAAAATCTACAAGAAAAACCCTTATCAAAAAAGGGTAAAAGTTAAAAAAGATTTAATTGAAAAATACAAATTTAAATGAGTTTTTTTAATTTTAAAAACAAAATTAAAATTAAAATATACCTTTATCTTTCTTTTTTTTAATAACATAAATTGGATTAAACAGAATAAATGTTATATTTTATTATTAAGGATAAGATAAATAAGGATTAATATATTGATTAAAACAAGTAAAAGTTCTTTGATTTTCTAAATAATTATTTAAAGGTTTTAAAACTGATAATTTAGACAAATTAAATAATTTATTTAATTTATTACATAAATTAATATATGTATTACTAGTTAAAAAATTTTTAAATAAAGTTTTTGCATAAAAAATAGTACCATAAAAACATGATAATTTACCTTTATTTGAATTATATTCAAACATATATTTATCTTGGTTTTTATCAAAATCTAACGCTTCAAAAGTAATATTTTTATCCTCAGGAAAATCTTTTCCTGGAACTTTTACTGCTTTTTTATTAAGTGTTTTTAAAACATTATTTCTTAATAAATCATACAAAATATGATTTTTACCAAATTTTAAAATATTTGATAAGTAAAATCCAGTTATTTTATAATCATCATAATGAAGATCAAATGGAAAATATTTGATATTTTTAGTAATAGATAATTTTTGACAATTATAAGAAAATTGAAATAACTTTTTCCCAGTTAAATAATTTTTCTTTAATGCAATGGTTTTTTTAATTTCTCGTTCACTCAAACCAGCATCATATTTACTAACATATTCAGAAGTAATTTCAGCAACATTTTTATTAATGATGGTTGCTAATTGTTTACATTCCTTAATTTCAATTTTTTTAGTATTATTTAATTTACATTTATAAAATATCTGTAAATTTTGAGAACGAGGATTTAATAATTTTAAATTAGGTAAATTATCACGTACAATATCAGCCCATAATTTAAAAACATTAGGAATAATTAAATTTTTATTTTCTTTTTCAAACCAACCATTATTAGAATTATATTTAGCTTTATTTTCAACGTAATATTCTTGTGATTCTAAAAATTCTGAATTATTTATTATTCCTTTTCTTTGACACATCATTTTATTAGTGTATCCGAAAATACTTAATAAATCAATATTAAACATAATATGAAAATGCCAAACACCTTTAAATTGTAATTGAGAAGCAAAAAAATATTTAAATTTAGTTAAATATTTATTAACAATATGTTTCTTTAGTTTTTGTTTAATTAAATATTTTTTATATTGATAACGTAATTTTGAAATAAATTTGACAACTAATTTTTTAGCTTTATCTAAATCTTTAACATCATTAGAAATAGTACCATCATTATTATGATGAGCCAAAGTAAGTGTTAGCCAACTAATTTCTTTTTCAGAAGCAAAATTATAAATAGCTTTATAACGAGCATTATTTTTACTTTGACGAATATTTTTTATAATATCTTTAACTTTACTTTCAATATCAATTGATGTTAATTCATTTTTATTTTCAGTACACATTAAACAAATAAATTGATAAAGTTTTTTAACTTTCTTAGGATTATTTCTTAAATATGAATAATATTTATCAGGCATAGGTCTCATATGTAATCTAATAAATTCTATCTTTTCTTGAATTTCTTTTTCTTCATAAATAATATTAGCCAATTTATAAAAATAATCAAAATTAGTTAAAATATATTGATTATCAAAAAAATAATTCCAATCATTAGATTCATTTAAATCTTGTAATTCTTGTTGAATAAAAGCTATTTTTTGGTTGATAAGTTTTTTTAAACGAGATTCTTGCATATAATTTATAAGACGATATAAATGCAAAGACATAAACTTAGAAAAACAACCTTGACCGAAATCAGTAGTCTTAACAAAAAATAAATTATTCTCAAAAGCTTTAATTTGTTCTTTATTAAAAATACCTCTTTTAATTGAATTAAATGTTTTAAGAGCATGAAAAGATAAACTAACATCTTCTTTATTCATAGTTAAATCATTTAAATGTAGCATTTGTTTGTTCTCCTTTCTATTTAAAGCATTTAAAAATGGACTCTCCAACCTGCTCCTTTACGTTGTCACGCAAAGGCGGTTGGTTCGTTTTTTAAACCCCCTAAATCCCCAAAGGGGACTTTATAGGAGGAGGGTAAGAGTTAATTTGGATGTACTTCGGCTGGCCGCCTAGTTATTTATATAAAACAAAAACAAATATACCGGTAAGGGCAATAAGTGTTAAAATTTGTCTTAAAGTCATTATTTTAAATATCCTTTTAATTATTTAGCTATTGATAAATAACCTTTTGAAGCAAAATAAACAACAAAAGGAATAACAATACCTAATGTAGGTAAAATCCAATATTGAAAAAAACCACCCAAAGTTAATCTTTTTCTACTTTTAGAATAACTTCTAAAATAAGAACGTATATATTTTTTAGCCATATCAACAATTCTCCTTTTATTTTATTTATAAATAATAAAAAATAACATATTGTTTACGGAGTTATCACCTATTCTTTTCAAGTCCTGAGATTGCACCTTCTAGTTGTTGGATTTTGATTGCTTGTTGTTTAAAGGTTTTCATGTTGGCTTCAATTTCGGCGGTTAGTTTGATGATTTGTTCTGCTTGTTCTTAGATGGTTTGTTGTAGTTTTGCTATTTCTTCATCTTTTTGGTTGATTATTTCTTGTAGTTTAATTTCGTTAGCTTCTAAGATGTTGATTTTGCCTTTTAAGTCTTTGATTTGAGTTTGTTTGTTGTTTAATTGGTTGACTAATGCTTTGTTGGTGTTTTGGGTTTTTACTAATTCATCTTGAATTTCTGTTATTTCTTTTTCTATTTGATGTTTTTCGGTTTTGGAAATATCAAGTTATTGTTGGATTTTGTTTAAATCGTTAGTGTATTTTTCTTTTAGGTTTTTGTTTTCTAATTTTAGAGTATCTATTTCGTTTCTAAAAACTTGTTCTTTAATTTCTAGTTGTTGTATTTTATTTTTTAAGGTTTTGAGGTTTGATTCTTTATTGTTTATTTCTTTTTGTAGTTTTTCGGCATTTTCATTGTTTTTTGCAATTTGTTCTTTTAGGGTTTCGGTTTATAATTCTTTGACAATTTTTTTGTAATTATCTATTTGTTTTTGGATTTCTTCCAAAGTTTTTACGTGTTGTTTTCTCAGGCTTATTGTTTCATCTTGTTTTTGGGTTAATTGTTGTTTTAGGTTGTTTTCGTTTTGTTTAATTTGGGTTATTTCTTATTCTTTGAGTGCTAGTTGAGCTTCGAAATTAACCTTTTCTTGGTTAATATCAGTTTTTAAGGTGTTAATTTCTGAATTTAGTTGTTGTTTTTCTTCATTAGATAAGTTAATTTGACTGATTAATTGTTGTTCTTTGATGTGTAGTTGTTCTTCTTTTTGGTTAATTTCTTGCTGTAGTTTTTCTAAATCTTGTTTGTTTGAAAACAATTGATTTTCTAATTGATTTTTTTGGGTTTGTAAATTTTGGATTTCGTTATTTTTGTTTTGGGTATTTTCAATTTGATGGTTTAAATTAGTTTGGATATCGTTAATTTCTTGTTGTAATTTGTTTTTGGTTTCTTCTGTTAATTTTTGATTGTTTGCTAATTCTTTTTCTTTTGATTTGAGTTGATTTTCTAAGTTATCTTTTTGATTTTGGATGTTTAACATTTCTAATTGTTGAGCTTGTAAATTGGCTTCTAGATAGTTTTTTTCTTGTTCTAATTGTTGAGTTTTTGCTTTTTCTTGTTGGATTAACTCCTCAACTTGTTTTTGCATTTCAGGATTTAATTCATTTCTCTTGTTTTCTATTTTTTGTTTATGAATTGGTTGTTGTGTAGTTAGTTGAGGAGTTTGTTCGTTATTGTTTAGTTCAGGAGGTTTGGCTGTTTGTTTTTTTTTTTTTTGAGTTTCTCTTTCTTGGGGTTCATCGTTTGTGGTTTGGTTTGCCTCTTCGACGTTATTATTTGTTTGTATTGCCTCTTCGTGACGGTGTGTGTGAGTGTTTGGATTTTCGATTTTATTTTCTAGTTGTTGAGGTGGATTTGGGGTTCGGGTTCCTTCTTGATAAAATTGGTAAAGTTCATAAGCGGTTGATGCTATAGAAACCCAAAATAAAATTTTACCACCAATTTTACATATTTTACTACCGACATTCGCTATTTTGGAAGTAGCTTTTTTTTGAATTATTTTTTTAGTTCCTTTTCGGATAGCTTTTTTCGTGCCACCTTTTAACCAATTACCGATTTTACCAATTCCCAAACAAATACCGATTATACTCAGGGTAGTTGCGAGATAATAACCTAATTTATTTTGGCGTTAAGGTGTTTGATTAGGATTTTGATTATTGCCTGTTGCTTTATTATGGATATACTCGATAAAATCGCGAATTGGTTGAGTAATTTTATCGTATAACGATTTGGTTTTGGTAGCGGCATTGACTGTAAAAGTATTTATTTGGGAGAATATTTCAGGAAAGAATTTAAAAAGAACCCAATAAATACCACCTAAAATTAGTGTGAGTGGTAATAAAATGAGGATTGTGGTTTTTAGTGATTTGATTATTTTTACAAACCAATTATCTTGTTTTTGTTGGGTTTCAACAATTATTTTAGTAGGTTGTGCGGTTCTTTGTTGTTTAATTGGTTTTGTAGTTTTTGGGGTTGATTTAGTAATTCTTGTTGAAGTTTTTTTAATTATGGTTGCTTTGGTGGGTTTTGGGGTTAATTTTCTTTGATTTTTTGTGGGTTTTTTGGTTGTTTGTTGTTTTTTAGTTTTTTTGATTATGATTATTTTTTTTGCCATATTATTTTCTCTCTTTCTAATTATTTATTTTCTTTTGTGTTTTGTTTTTGTGTGTATAGGGTGATGTAGGCTTGTTTGGAGTTGAAGTGGAGGTAGTAGGTTTTGCTTTTCAAAACGCCTTCAGGACTTCTTTCGTTTGAGGTGCAGTTTACTTCATCCATGAAAAAGTCCTTATCTTCTTCGAGTAGGTGTTTGGGGCCTTCGTATTTGAGTTTTATGTAATGATTTGATGGATCTATACGAACACCATTGCCCCCACCAAATTGTGAATCATTGTGTTTTTCTTTTGTGTAGAAACCATCAAACTCATCTACTCGCATACCCTCATCGTACCATTTGTTGAAGGGGTTTTTGCAAAATGTGGCGAGGTCGGTGGGTTCGTGTTCGCGGTGGTGACCGCGTCCTAGGCCGTCGAGGCCGTAGAAGGTGTAGGTTCTTTTAATCATTGTTTGGTCTTTTGGGGGTTTTAGGTATTTGATTATTCCTTTTTTCCATGCTGTATATTGTTCTTCGCATTCTTTTCTGCGTTTTTTGATATCGTTCATGTTTTTGTTTTTATTTTGTTTGACGTCTATTGACTCATCTAGGTCGGAAGGGAACATTACTTCATGAATTTTATTTTGTGATTTATGTTTATTAGTTTTGTTATATGCTTCGTTGATGATAGTTGTTAAATCACAATTTGAATAGTTTTTACCCTTACATTTGTTGGCGATATCATTTAAATGTATATATGTGTGATAACTAATTTGATAAGGTGTGATTAGGAATTTTAAGAAGTCTTCAATTTCGTGGTCTTTGATTAAGTAGATTTTGATTTCTTTGCTAAATCTACTTCTTAGGGCTTTGTCGATTTGATTAAGGTAGTTAGTTGCCCCCATTAAGACAATTTTTTTGTTATTACTATTAAATCCATCTAGTTTAGTTAATATATTGTTAATTATGTTTTGGCTTGTTTTGTTAGTGTTTTTGTCTTCTCTATTAGCAAGTCCGCTGATTTCATCGATAAAGATAATTGCTTTACCATGTGATTCTGCTTCTTTCCAAATTTTTTCCCATTCTTCAATTCCTTCGCCGATGTAAGTTTTATCTAGTTTAGAAGGTTCAAATTCAATAAAATGTGCTCCACTTTCATTACATAAAGCTTTCATTAAAAACTTTTACCTGTTCCAGGAGGGCCGTACAGTAGGTAACCTTTGGGTTTGATTTTGTCATAGTTAACTAAATCGTTGTTATCATCTTTGAAATAATAAATTAAATCTTCTAATTTTTCTTTTTCCTTTCCATTCCGTATACATCTTTGAATGTGACTTTCTTTTTTTCAAGTTTTGGGGTGTTTGGGTTTTGGATGATTTCAATTTCGTTTTTTAGTTGTTTAATTTGTTTTTCGAATTGGATTAATTGTCCGTCTAAGAATAAATCATAACTTTTTAGGTTTTGGATTTCTTGGGGGTCATCTTGGTGTTGTCGGATTAGTTCTTTTATTCGTTCTTTGTTTGCGTTATTGTAATTAATTGATTGTTGTAAGGTGTTTATTTTTTGATAAATATCTTTGAAGTTGGTGGTTTTATCTATTTCTAATTTAGTTGTTTGGATTTTGTTTTTATTAGTTAATTGTGATTGTGTGTTTTCTACTCGTTTTTTTAGTTTGGGTTTTGGTTGGCTATTGTTTGTATTGTTTGGTTTTGGGGTTGTTAATTCTTGTATTCTTCTTTTTAACGGATGGGTGTCGTTAGGGTTGAATAGTTGAAGAAAACTAAAAAATAGATGTTTAAATATAAAACATAAAACGGTAACAAAAACTGCGCCCACCATGAAGCCAATAGTAAAATTTGAATCAGTCATTTTCATTGTCCTTTCCGATTGAGGTGTTGTTGTGTTTTTGGGATTTTAACAATCTTTTTCTTTCTTTTTTGTCTCGCCAAAGAGCGACTTTTAATTTTTGGGTTGAGATTTGGGATTGTAGTTTGTTTTGAGAATCCCTTATTTCATCTAGTTTTTTTATTAATTGTTGTTCGCGGTATTCCTGTTTTGCGTTTTTTATTTCTAAGTTTTGTAGTTTTTTGTTTGGGAAAAAGAGGCCCAAAATGGTTTCTTTAATAAAAATAATTATATTTTTAATTAATTTAAAAACTGGTTTAAAACCAGTGACAATAATAATGGTGAAAAGAGTTGTTTGGATTGCATCGGTTCTTCGTTCTAGGATTTCGGTTGTTGTAAATCCTTTGGTATAATTAAGGAAATAGTTTGTAATAGTTGTTAAAATTGTAAAAATAAACATGGTTTTGGTACCTTTCTGTTTTATTTAATAAGTAAATCGAAAAAAAGATTAAAATTATCGTTAATGTGGCTGATATATAACAAAGTGTTTGTAAATTTGGTTGGAAATAACTAATTGCTTGATACGTTAGAAATGTAGTTATTGGAATTAACAAAACTAAGAGTGCGTGTTTTAAAATATTCATTTTTTTTGGTTTCTCCTTTGTTTTTTTGATCTTGTTATTTTTCATTTTGGTTTTTTGGGGACGGTCTTTGAAGTAAGTTCCACGATATGCTTCGGTCATTCCATCACTCATATTTTTTTATTTCTCCTTTTATTTTAATTTTAGTTCTTTAACTTTATCTTTGATGGTTTTAGAGAGTTTAAAAGTTACTACTGTTTTTGCGGTAATTTTTAAGTTTTTTACAGTTCTTTAGGCAGTTTTTTGCCTGTGCGTTTATTGATGATAAATTTAGTTTCGGGGGTTAGGTGGGCTTTTCTAGTTTTTAAGATGAATTTACCGAGTTTAGGTGATAAAACTACTTCCGCGTTTGATGTGATTGCTTTAATTAGAGCCCTTTCAAATGAGTTATAAAATTCTTCGTTTTGGATTATTGAGGTTTTATTTGCCTCAGCTATTGATTTAATTAATTCTTTTTTTGTCATATTTTGTTTTCTCCTTTTATTTTGTTAATGTTATGTTGATATTGGTGTATAAAAAGCCCCTTTTGGGGACTTAATTGTATTTTAAAATTATTTGGTTTTGTTGTCTAAAAAAATGATGTTTTGGATGATTACTTTGGTGGTGGTTCGCATTTGTTCTTCGTTAGTTTTATATTTTTGGATTGACAAGGTGCCTTCTACATATACTTTTGAACCTTTATGTAGGTATTTGTGGCAGTTTTCGGCTTGAGTTCTAAAAACAACACAAGGGATATATTGAACTTTATCTTTGTTGTTGATTGCTAGATTGAAATCTATTTTTGCGATTTGTTCTTTATTACTGTTGATATATTGTTTTTCTAAGTCGTAGGTAATATTTCCGATTAATTGAACTTTATTTAACATTTTTGGGTTGCTCCTTATTTTTTATTGTTTGGTTTTAGTTTTTGTATTGATTTATCTTTTAAATCTTCAATTTGTGAAATTTTTAAATTTAGTTTTTGGGCTATTTCTTGATTGGTGAAAATGGGTTGGTAAGTTTCGTTTATGTTTTCTAGGGTGATGCCGAAACTTAAACAAACAACTTTTAATTCGTTTTTACTCAACTTTGTTTTTAGTTTTTTTATGAATTGTTCATAGTTTAATTGTTTAATCCATAATTGATGTGGGTTTAGATTAATTATTCTATCAGGCTCATATTGTTCTTCTTTGAAACTCATATTGTTTGATTTGGTTGTTTTTTGAGGTATTGAAGGTGAGTGGCTTTTTCTTATTATTTCGTTGATTGCTGATTTTATAGTTGGTGTCGCGTAGGCGATGAAATCGTAACCTAAATCTTGGTAATTATTGAGGGCTTTTATTAATCCTAAGATTCCTTCTTGGTATAAATCCTCTCTAGTTAATAATTTAGGGTAATATTTGAATTTTGAACTAATTTTTTTACTAATGGTAAATGAAGTTCAATTAATTGATTTCGTATTTCTAAATTCTTTTTGTTTTTTAAAAATTATTTAAATAAATTTTGTCTTAACATTTTAATCCTCTCTAAAAACATTTTTAGAAAAGATATGAAAATTATTTTAGTTTTGAAAACAAAAAAAAGACTAACTTAATAGTTAGTCTTAAAAAAGAATTTTTAAAAATCAAAAAGTGTCTAAACTTTTGGAACACCTGAGTTTTTTCAAAATTTTTGTTACTATCAAAAATTTTCATTGCTTCTGCAACAACTTTAGCTTGTTTATCTGTATCTTGCTGAAATTGTTTTTTGGCTTCTTCTTCCAATAATTCTTTAACAGCAGCTTTAACTGCTTCTGCCACATTTCCAAATGGTTTTTTGTCAGTTACAACTGAAAGTGTTTTTGTCACCATCTTTTTAGCAACTGCTTCTTTAAATACATCTTGTGTAACATATAAAGCTGCTTTATCTTTATATAAAAAATTCATAAAATTTTCATCCCCAAAAAGATTATTTGTTACAAAAGTGGAAAGAGTCGCGCTTTGGGTCGGATTTAATTTGTATTCGTTCAATTTGCCTTTAAATTTTGCATGAAGACCCTGCGCTCCATCTAGTTCGTAGTTTGTTGTTTCTGTAAGAGAGTCTACATAAGTTTTAAATGATCCAAAATCTTTTAATAAATAATTTACCAATTGGACTTTGTGATTAGTAGGAACAGAAGGACCTTGTCCTGAAGTCGATGTTAAAGTAAAAGTTTTATCAACAGCCTCATTTTGGTCTTTTTCATTACCAAAATATTTAGCTGCTTGTTCTTTTGCTAAATCATGAGCTAATTTATCAAAGGCTTTTTCAACTGCCTCTGTTTTGGAGTATTTTTCTCCCCAAACAATATTACTATTCATCATATTAAAAGTAAAAAATAAACTTAATAAAGATAATACATATACTAAACGATTTGTTTTTTTATTGACTGTGTCTGTTGGCATTTTTGTTATTATGCACCTTTCTTTCTTTTTTCTTTCTTTATTTTTATACAAATATACAAAAAATAGCATATTATTAATGAGAGTGAATTTTGAAGAATTAATAAAATGCTATTAATTATATTATACCTCACAAAAAAAAAGAAAATAAAAATGCAAAAATTTTGAAGATAGTTTTAATATGTGAAATATAATAAAAAAATACCTAAATTAGGTAGTTCTTTTAGTTTAAAAATATATTTAATTATTTAATGTTTTTATTTAATGATTGAAAAATAAATTAAAGGTTTATTTTTTGCAATCTAAAATATTTTGAATTTGTTGAGGTAATTGTTTGTAGATATTTGTCCAATTTTCATTAAACATTTTTTGACATTTACGAATTTTGGATTTTAATTGTGACATTATATTTTTAACTTGATCTTGATTGGATTCATTTAAAATTAATGTGTTTTTTATATTTTCAGATTCTTCATTAGTTGTTAAAAGTCTTAAATTAGTATAAATTAAATGTTTTATTTTGTTAATATTAACTTTTTTTGGATTGGTTTTCATAGAATATAAAAAATGGAATTTATCATATCCAATAGGACAACAAACACCTTTTTCATCAATGAAAAAAAATATTCTTTCAATATTGTTAATTCTTATTTGGTAAACTCGTTGTTCATCCATAATTTTTTGATAAAAATATTTACAAACATGTTTTATACGAATTTCTGAAATAGAATGGGAACTATTGGAGTTTTTATTTTCTATAATTTGGCGCCAAGTATTTTTTTTATATTTTTCTAAAGAATCAAAAATATTAGAAATAGTTTTTAAAGGAAAATTATTAAAATCGAATTCACCTTTTTTAATAAAATTACTCTTAATAAAATTACTCTTTAGAAAAATACTCTTTAGAAAAATATAATTAAAATTTTTATCTAAATGTTGTTCTAAATTTAGATCTATATTATCATTGATTTTATTATTATCTAATTTCATTTTCAGAATAAAAATAATAAATTTCTTGATCGCTTATTTCATTTTCATGAAAAAAATTATTTTCATCGTAAGAGTTGCGCCAAGGATCTTTCATATGAGTTTTTTCAGCTAATTGCCATGATTTTAAATTACCATATATATCAAGGATATGATTTATTGATTCTAAGTGTTTTGGTAGGAGTGCCTTCTACTGTAGTTGTTTCGGTTTTAACTCCGTTTGCAGTTTGAGTAACAACTGTTTTGGTAGGTTGGTTGGGTTGGGTTGTTGTTTGTATAGTTTTGTTGTCTTCTTTAACTGTTTTAACTTTTTTAGTTTAAGTTTCTTTTTCAGTTGTTGTTTCAGTTGTTGTATTTTATTCGGTAGTGGTTGTAGTTACTTCAGTTTTAGTAACTGTGCCACCATCTCCAAAAGTTTTAACTGTTACTTTGTTAAGTGATGATTCAGTAGTTGTTTCGGTTTTAACACCTTCAACAGTTTTAGTAACAACTTTTTTAGTAACTTTTCCATCAGCGTCTTTAGTAGTTACAGTTATTTTGTTTCCTTCTTTAACTGTTGTAACTGTCTGAACAACTTTATCATCTTCCCCCAAAGTTTCTACTACTTGAGTTGTTGTTGTTTCAGTTGTTAGTTCTGCTACAACTGTTTGATAAGTATTAAATAAAGAAATAAAAAGTACACTAAATAAAAATAAACTAAAAAATAAAGATTTTTTCTTGCCTAAGCTTACTATTTGCATTTATGCTTGTCCTTCCTTTTACAATATTAATATAGCAAAACAAAATTGCTATTATTTCTATTATAACTAAAAAACCAATTTAGAGTATTTTTTACTCAATAATTGTAAAAACCACAAAATAACTAGTTTTTATGTTATAATATGTTGTGATTAAGTTGTATAAATATCATCTTTTTATCCAAATTATCAAAAACAATAATAAATATTTTACCAAAAATAATGAATTAAAAATAATTGGTAAATGTTTTTCATAATTAATATTTTGCTATTTGCAAAGTTTTTTTATTTATCTTTTTAAATATTTTTCATGTTTTACAATTTTATTTTTATTCTTTATTCTTTAATCTATTTTTAATATTTTATAAATTTACAAAAAAGGAGCTATTCTTTTGAAAAATTACAATGCCGATAGTATTCAAATTTTAGAAGGTTTGGAAGCAGTTCGCAAACGACCAGGAATGTATATTGGTTCAACTGCTCAAAAAGGACTTCATCATTTAGTCTGGGAAATCGTTGATAATTCCATTGATGAAGCTTTAGCAGGACACGCTAACAATATTACTTTAGAAATCCTACCTGGAGAAATTATTAGTGTTTCTGACAACGGTAGAGGAATCCCAGTTGATATTCACACCAAAACAGGAAAACCAGCAGTAGAAACAATTCTAACTACTCTTCATGCTGGAGGAAAATTTGACAGTTCTTCTTACAAAGTTTCAGGAGGACTTCATGGTGTAGGAGCCTCTGTGGTAAATGCTCTTTCTACTTGGTTTACTGTAGAAATTCATCTCAATAAGCAAATCTATTTTCAAAAATACGAAAAAGGAATTGCAGTTTCGCCTTTGGAAGTAATTGGAAAAACTAACAAACGAGGAACTACTATCCAATTTTTAGCAGACCCTGAAATTTTCCAAGAAACTACCATTTATAACTTTGATACTCTCAAAGAAAGAATGCAACAATTATCTTTTTTAAACAAAGGTCTTAAATTAAACATTGCTGACAAAAGATACGAAAAAGAAACTGTTTTTAACTTTTGCCATGAAAAAGGTTTGCAAGACTACCTAGATTTTATTAACACTAGTCACAAACAAACTCCTTTTCACGAAATTTTTTATCTGGAAAAAGAATCCCAAAAACTAGCTTTTGAAATTGTCTTTGAATACACTACCAAAATTCGTCCCCCTAAAAAAGATGCACAAGGAAACGAAATAGAAGAAAAAGAAGGCAAAGATGATATTCCTAACTACACCCAAAGCCAAAAAATCTTTTCTTTTGTTAACAATATTCCTACTCATGAAGGAGGAACTCACGAAGAAGGCTTTAAACTAGCCCTAAACCGTGTTATTTCTAAATATGCTAAGGAATTCAATCTTTTAAAAAAAGACGAACATTTATTAAGTGAAGACATCTTAGAAGGAATTACTGCTATTATTTCTTTAAAACATCAAGACCCCCAATTTGAAGGACAAACTAAAGCCAAACTAGCAAATACTGAAGTAAGACAAATTACATCCCAATTATTTGGCGAATTTTTAGAAAAATATTTATTAGAACATCCCCAAGATTCAAGAAAAATAATTGATAAATGTCTTCTTTCTGCAAATGCCCGTCTAGCTGCTAAACGTGCTCGTGAAGTAGTAAGAAACAAACCCCTTGATTCTTTAGGTTTTGCCTCCAAATTAGCTGATTGTAGAAGTAAAGACCCTCACATTTCTGAACTCTACATTGTCGAAGGAGATTCAGCGGGCGGTTCTGCTAAACAAGGAAGAGACTCACGTTTTCAAGCTATCCTTCCTTTACGTGGTAAAGTCCTTAATGTAGAAAAAAGTCTAGATGCCAAAATTCTTACCAATAAAGAAATTAAATCCTTAATACAAGCAATTGGTGCAGGAATTAACATTGGTAAAGGCAAAGACTTTAATATGGATAAAATCCGTTATCACAAAATTATCATTATGACAGATGCCGATGTTGATGGAGCTCACATAAGAACTTTACTATTAACTTTCTTTTTCAGACATTTCCGTAAATTAATTGAAAAAGGCTACATCTATTTTGCTCGTCCTCCTTTATACAAATACCAAAAAGGAAAAGGCGCTCCAAAATATTTTTATGATGAAAAAGCCAAACAAACTTTTGCAACTAAAAACAACTTAAAAGATGGTTTCCAAAGATACAAAGGGCTTGGAGAAATGAATCCTAATCAACTTTGGGAAACAACTATGGACCCAGAAACTCGTACTCTTCTCAAAGCAAGCCTCAAAGATGCCCTTAATGCTTTAAGTGATGAAGAAGCCTTAATGGAAGCAGACCAAACTTTTAACATGTTAATGGGAGAAAAAGTCTTACCAAGAAAAAACTTCATCTTAGAAAAAGCCTTAGAAGCTGATTTAGACGTTTAATTATAAATAATTATTTTATACAACTAAAACTAACAAACTATAGCATTAAATAACAACTAAAAAAAGAGGTTAAAAATGAGCGACCAAAAAACTCAAAACAATGAAGCCAACAACCACAAAGACCACGATCATGGCAACATTCAAGAAGTAAACTTAAGCGAGGAGATGAAAAAATCCTTCTTAAGTTATGCAATGAGTGTAATTGTATCAAGAGCTTTACCAGACATTAAAGATGGCTTAAAACCAGTCCAAAGACGTATTTTATATAGTATGAAAGAATTAGGCGTCTACAGTCACGCAAGCTACAAAAAAGCAGCTCGTGTAGTTGGGGATGTTATGGGTAAATACCATCCTCATGGAGATTCAAGCATTTATGAGGCAATGGTAAGAATGGCTCAAGATTTTAGTTACCGTTATCCTTTAGTAGACGGTCATGGAAACTTTGGTTCAATTGATGGCGACAAAGCAGCAGCTATGCGTTATACTGAAGTTAAAATGGCAAAAATGGCAATGGAACTAATCAAAAACATTGACAAAGACACAATTGATTTTGTTGATAATTACGATGGTACTGAAAAAGAACCATTAGTGCTTCCAACAGCTCTTCCCAACTTATTAATTAACGGAGCTACAGGAATTGCAGTAGGAATGGCAACCAAAATCCCTACTCATAATTTAGGCGAAGTCATTGATGGTTTAATTAACTACATTAATAATAAAGACATTTCCATTGATGAATTAATGCAACACATCAAAGGACCTGATTTTCCTACTGGTGGCGAACTTTTAGGCTTACAAAGTTTAAAAAGCGCTTATCACACCGGACAAGGAGCTGTTATCTTAAAGGCTAAAAGTCACGTTTCGGAAGAAAGAGGAAAAATTTCAATCATTGTTACAGAAATTCCTTATCAAGTCAAAAAAACTGATCTAATTGAAAAAATTGCTTTTCTAGTTAAAAACAAAATAGTAGAAGGAATCACAGACCTTAGAGACGAATCCAGTCGCAAAGGAATGAAAATTGTAATCGAACTTAAAAGAGACGCAAACAGTAAAATTATTCTTAACAAGCTTTACAAACATTCCCAATTAAGAATTTCTTTTGGTATCAATATGGTTGCCTTAGTTGGAAAAACTCCCCAATTAGTTTCTTTAAAACAAATCTTAGAAGCTTTTTTCAATTTCCGCATCGAAATTATTAACCGCCAAAAAAGCTTTGAACTCAAAAAAGCAAGCGCAAGAAAACATTTAGTAACAGCTCTTATCACTATTTTAGAAGACATCGAAACTGCTATTAAACTCATCAAAACTTCTACAGATGTCAAAGAAGCCCAAAGCAAATTAATGCAAAGATACAATTTTGATGAAATACAAAGCAAAGCCATTTTAGAAATGAGCCTCCAAAGACTTGCTAACCAAGAAACTCAAAAACTTATCACTGAAGAAAAAAACCTCACTCAAGAAATTTTAGAATGCCAAAGTATCATTGATTCCCAAAAGAAAAAAGAACACATTTTAGAAAAAGAACTTCTAGAAATGAAGAAAAAATACCAAGATGACAGAAAAACTACCCTCAATTTTGATGCGCCCCTAAACTTTGAAGACGAAGACTTAATCGAAGAAAAACCTATCATTATTACAATTACTAACAAAGGCTACATCAAAAGCATGGATATTGATACTTACAAACAACAAAAAAGAGGTGGGCAAGGCGTTTCTGGTATGAAAATCTACGAAGAAGACTTTATTGAACATCTAGCAATTACTTCTACTCACGATTATCACTTATTTTTTACTAACAAAGGCAAAGTCTATCAACTCAAAGGCTACGAAATTCCTTTAGGTCAAAGACAATCCAAAGGGAGCCATCTTGTTAATTTCTTACCATTCGAAAAAGACGAATTTTTAACTTCTTTCACCAGTGTTAAAAACTTTGATCAATCTCAAGATTACTTATTCTTTGCTACCAAAAAAGGCATAGTCAAAAAAACACCTCTCAAAGAATACAGCCACATTTCCAAAAGAGGTCTTATTGCAATTAGGTTAAAAGAAAACGATGAAGTCCTTACAGTAAACAAAACCACAGGCACTAAAAATATCATTCTAGCATCTAACAATGGCAATGCTATTTGTTTTTGTGAAACCAAAATTAAAAGTATTAGTCGCAACAGCATGGGTGTAATTGGAATGCGTCTTGGAAGTGATGAATTCTTAGTAGGAGCTGCTTTATTTGACACTGATTCCAAAGAACAAAACATTTTAGTAATGACTGAAAACGGCTTTGGAAAAATAACCAATGTTAACCAATACCGCATTCAAGCACGTAGTGGCAAAGGCTCTAAAACTATCAAAGTAAACGACCAAAAAGGAAGACTTATTACCCTACAAGTTGTCCTCCCTACAGATGATCTTATTGTTTCTTCTGACAAAGGACAAGTAGTAAGAGTAGCAATTGACCAAATTACCAAAACCAAAAACAAAGCTACCCAAGGAACGCGCATCATCAAATTAAAAACAGGTCATAAAGCAGTTTCAGTAGCGGTTGTCAAAAAAGAAGTACTTGATGTAGATGGCGTAGAAAATTAATTTTAAAACAACAACAAAAGACAAAACACCAAAGGAAAAATAACAAAGGTCTTATCATATTATTTTAATCTCATAATTAAAGGTCTAAACGCATATGAAAACCAAAATATATTTAGAAACAATTACTAATACCCCAAAAGAAACCCAAACATTAGGTTACAATTTAGGAAAAAAACTCATCAATCAAAAAAAAAACACTCCCAAAGAAAAACAAAGCAAAAAAATCATTTTATTACAAGGCTCTTTGGGTTGTGGAAAAACTATCTTTACTAAGGGTTTTATTAAAAGTTTTGCCATCCTTCAAAATGTTTGTAGTCCTACTTTTGTCATTTCTAAAACCTACAAGAACAAATTGCACACTATTTATCATCTTGATTTATATCGCACAGGCCTTGAGACTGAATTTTTAGAAGAACTATTAGAAGACCTTACTTATCAAGATTTTGTTATAGTAGAATATTTTCAAAATTGCAGTTACATTTTTCCTGATTTTGCTTTTTTAGTAGAAATTACATTTTTAAATGAAACTCAAAGAAAAATTACTATCTATCAAAATAGCAACCTTGATAATAAAAATAAAAGTGGATCAAAATGATATGCAAAATACTTATTCCAAAATCAACCTTTAAATTTTTTTGCAAATCTCTAACCAAACTTTTGAAAGCGATACGACAATGAATCACAAAAACATTTTAATTCTAGATACTGCCACCAAAAGCCAAATAGTTATTTTAGTTATCCAAGGAAAAATTACTACTTTCAAATCCCGCCTTGGCAAAAACGATTATGTTCCTTGCATGATTCCTTTAATTGAAAGCGTCTTACAAGAAAATAATTTAGGTCTAAACAACTTAGATGCTTTAATAGTTGGTGTGGGTCCTGGTTCTTATACTGGCACTCGTGTAGCAGTTCTTACAGCCAAAATGTTAGCCTTCAACTTACAAATCCCTTTATACCAAATAAGCAGTCTATTACTTTTATCTAGTGGTTATTCTTATGCTTCACTTACTCCTTTAATTGATGCTAGAAGTAATGCTTTTTTTGCTTTAAGCCTCAAAGAAACCCACATTTACTTAAACGAAGATAGATTTGAAAGCAGTTTCTTGAAATCTTTTCCTAATCATTTATTAATTGAACCAACTACTATCAAAATAGATTTTTGCACCATCAAACAATTTGCAAAAATTGTTTCCAATTGCCATTTATTAGTTCCTAACTACTTAACCAAAACCCAGGCAGAACTCAATTTAGAAAAAATCGATTGATAAAAAAAGTAAAAATATTTTTAAAAAAATTAAATAATCCCAAAAAGAGACTTTTGAAGTCTCTTTTTTTATATATAAAATTGCAAGGAAAGCACTCATGATTATACAGATTAGTGAGCAAAAACCTTGTTTTTTATTTTTTTTGTGATAAAATGACATTAATAGCAAGTTTTTTTATTTTTTGAACTGCTGTGGCAAATTTGTAAAAAGATGGGTTTAAAAAATGTAAAAATGTACATACAAAATAACAATTATTTTTTCATTTCAATATTTACTTTTTGGTTTTAAAAAAATATATATTATTATTTAATTTTTTTAGTTTTAATGATTAAAATTATTTTTATTTTTTTAAAAAACATAAAATAAAAAAGGATCTATATTATAAAAATGAATAATGCAAAAAGAAAAAAATCATTTTATTTAAAAGTATCTAAATTATATTTATTAATTTCTTTATTATTTTTTATATTAAATATTACTTATGTTTTTGCAACAACTAATAAGGAAACACAAACATACACTTCATCCAGTAGAGCATATAAACCTCATAATGAAGGCGAAGAAAAACAAGTAGACTGGGAAAAACCTAATACTTGGGATAAAGTTTATGATTCTAATAATAAACAAATTTCACAAAGATATTTTAAAGAAGGCAGCGACGAAGATAACAAACAAGTTAATTGGGATCACGATAAAACTTGGGATAAAACGTATTATGATGGCAACTTTGCAGAAGAAGTTCAAGCTGAAGAATATATATTAACTGAAAGGCATTACACATCAAATAGCAAAGAATATAAAAAAATAGTTAATTGGAATCACGATAAAACTTATGATATAGAATTAAAAATTATTAATAATAGACCTTATAAATTAAATAAAAGAAGTTATCTCAATGACAATAAAGAAATAAATTGGAAAAGCCCTAATACTTGGAATAGAACTTTAGATGATAATAGTGGACATACATTAGAACAAAGACATTTTAAAACCTCAGAAGATGATATTTATTGGGAACATAAAGAAAATTGGAATAAAGAATATCAAGATAATGAAATGACAAAACAAACATTTTTTAATTCAGATGGAAGCGAAAAGACAACCAGTTATAGTTCAAGTTCCGAAGATGATGATAGTTCTATTAATGTGTATCTTGCAGATGGCGATGCTTCTATGGATGTGAATTCTGAAGATGATGGTGGCTTTGTACCTTTGGATTCCTTTGGTAATAAGGATGATAATGTGTTAATTACATTTGTAGATGATTCTAAAAAAGAAGTTTCGGAACAAGATGAAAATAACAATATAAAAAAACAAAGACTTTATACAATAGAAGATGATAAAAAAGTAGATTGGGAAAATGATGAAACTTATGATGCCGAATATGATGAAAATAATATAAAAATATCTGAAACACATTATTTAAGAGACAGCGAAAATGAAGATGAACAAAAACCAATTGATTATAAAAAAAGTTGGTTCTTCGTAGGTGATGAATTTCGACAATCTGAAATAACAAAAGAAAAAGATGAAACAACTGAAGTAGATAAAAAAGATGAAACAACTGAAGTAGATAAAAAAGATGAAACAACTGAAGTAGATAAAAAAGATGAAACAACTGAAGTAGATAAAAAAGATGAAACAACTGAAGTAGATAAAAAAGATGAAACAACTGAAGTAGATAACGAACCAGTAGTGCCAGCAAATACTAAATCCCCAGAAAAAGAACCAAAAACAAAACTTACCCCCAAAATTGTTATGGGTGTTTTAGTAACCACTATTGTTGTTTCTTTGATTTATGTATATGTCAAAAGAGAACAACTTTTTAAAAAATAATGTTTAAAATATTTTTATTATTATAATTTTTGATATAAATAATAAATTTCATTAAAGAAAATAAGGGATATATATTGTAATATATATTATAAAAATAAATAATCTAAAGAAAAATATTTTACTTCTTAATGAAAAATTAGTAAAAGCTATTCATGACGGATTAATAAAACCTGCTAATAATGCAAGTTTAAATAAGGAACAAATTTTAGAAATAACCCAAAATGTCAAGATAATTAAAGATACTACACAAGAAATAAAAACAGAAGATCACACCAAAAAAGAATTATCCCAAAAAGAAACCAATCTTTTAGCTTGGCATACAGTAGGACAAGCAGTTATGAAACATTACTGCAATATTCAATTACATGAAATGTCTGTAAAACCTAACAACAACATCGGAAAATGTAATATAATAATACCTCATGAAGACAATGAACAAATCAAAACTAAAGAAAATTATGAAAAAGATTTACTTATTTATTTAAGTGGAAGAGCAGAAGAAATAGCTTTTTGTGCAACTGAGGCTAACCTTTCTCAAAATGATTTAGAAAAAGCTAATAAAGTTGTCGAAGAAATTGTTAAAAATAAAATATTTCATATCGATACAGATTTTAGTCCCAACACTAAAGGCAATCTAGAAGTACAACATCAACATATTTTTGATAAATATTTAGATAAAGCTAAAAATATTTTTAGAAAAGATAAGAAATTATTTTTTTAGTCTTGAAAAGAAAAAAAGACTAACTTAATAGTTAGTCTTAAAGAATTTTTAAAAAGTAAAAAGTTGTCCAAAGTTTTGGAACACCTCATCAATTACAAAATTTAATCAAAAGCATAAAAATAATAAAAGAAACTACAAAAGATAAAAACCCGCAATCAGAACAACATTTCTTAAGCCAACATATAACTACATTTTTTGTAATTTCAGTTGTTTTAATCATGTCTATTTTTTTGTTTGGTTTTTGATTAAAAACACAAAAAATAAAAGAGGCCCATAAAAATGATTAGAAAAATTCCTCGCAAAAAATTAATTAAATTATTAGTTATCTTAACTTCTATTGCATTTTTAAGTTATTTAATTTATGATTTCAATCCCCAAGTTTTTAATAATCGTCCTTACCTTGATTACACCCAAGTAAGTAAAAAAATTGAAAATAAAGACTACAATCGCGAAATACGTTTATTTCAACACGAAACATTTTTAAGAAGCCAACCATATTTTATTTTATTGTTAACTGATAATAATAAAAAATAGCAATGTGTTATTAATGGAGGAGAACAATGGGAAAAAGTCAAAAAAGCTTTAGAACAAAAAGAAATAGAATATTCAGACCCCATCCAAGCACATCCTCATTATTTCAATATTATTACTAATTTTGGTTCTTCTTGTTTTAGTTTTATTTGGATGTATTATATTATTGGTGGTAATTTATTCCGCCAAATGAAACTTACTAGAATGGCAAAATGAAAAATAAATACTGCAGGATACCAACCCATAACTTTTAATGATGTAGCAGGCAACAAAGAAGAAAAAGAAGAATTACAAGAAATAGTAGGTTTCTTAAAAAAATCCAAAACAATATCAAACATTGGGAGTTGTAATGCCTAAAGGAGTTATCTTTGAAGTAACTCCAGGTACAGGAAAAACCTTACTTGCAAAAGCCTTAGCTGGAGAAGCAGGTGTCCCTTTTTACGTCGTTGCTGGTTCTGAATTTGTCCAAATGTATGTTGGAGTTGGGGCAGCACGTGTAAGAAAACTCTTTGAAGAAGCTAGAGAAGCCTCCCCATGTATTATTTTTATTGATGAAATTGATGTTTTGGGAGGCAAAAGAAGTGAAGGAGATTTTGGAGGAAACAGCGAAAAAGACCAAACCCTAAATCAATTACTTACTGAAATGGACGGTTTCCACCAAACCAAAGGAATCGTAGTAATTGCAGCTACCAATAGAATAGATATTATAGATGATGCCTTACTACGTCCAGGAAGATTTGACCGCAAAGTAACTGTTGGCTTGCCTGATTTAGAAGCAAGAGAAGCTATCTTAAAATACATACCAAAAAGAAAAAAATAGCTACTGATGTTGATTTATTACAAATAGATAAAAGAACTCCCGGTATGTCAGGCGCAGAACTTGCAGCTATTGTAAATGAAGCTACCATCTTAGCTACTAAAAATAAACAATTAGAAGTTAATATGAAAGATTTAGAAGAATCCATTGACAAAGTGAGTATAGGTCCTGCCAAAAAATCACGCAAAACTGAAGAAAAAGAAAAAATCATGACAGCTTATCACGAAGCAGGGCATGCCGTTATTTTAATGAAACACCCTCATTCAGAATCCAAAGTAAGAACCATTATAATTACTCCAAGAGGAGGAGCTCTAGGTTATGTGTGGCACACTTCTGATAAAGAATATTTTAGTCAAACCGAAGATAAATTAAAATATACTATAGTTTGCTTTCTAGGGGGAGCAGCATCCGAAGAACTTTTTTTGTAAATCTAGAACAAATGGAGTTTATTCAGATCTAAAATCAGTTACTCGCATTGCTTTTGGGATGGTTGCTTATTCTGGAATGAGTCCTTTAGGATATATTAATTTTGAACATTGTTCAGAACAAACTCGTTATCAAGTAGACCAAGAAGTTAAAAAAATAGTTGATGAATGTTATAAAACATCCAAAGAACTTTTAATAACTAATAAAACATTAGTTGAAAAAATAACCAAAGCTTTATTAGAAAAAGACACCCTCAACCAAAAAGAAGTTTATTCTTTAGATGAAAAAAATCAAACTCCAACAAAATCCAAAGCAAAAAGTAAACCAAAAATAACAACAACCAAATAAAAAATAAAAGAGTCCTTTTGGGACTCTTTTTTTGTTATATATTATATAAAAAAAGAGGTATTATCAAAAATCAAAAAAACAAATTAGGATTTGCTGTAAGATCATATTTTTTAGAAGCTTTAGTAATTTGTTTCTGATAATACGCTGCAATACCTATCATAGCAGCTTGATCAGTACAATATTGCAAACTAGGAAAAATAACTTCCAAGTTAGCAAAAGATGCCATAAACTTTTGTCTTAAACCAGAATTAGAAGCAACTCCACCAGTAACAATTAATTGTTTAGCACGATATTTGTTTAAAGCTCTTTTAGTTTTTTCATATAAAACATCAATAACACTAGCTTGAAAAGAAGCGCACAAATCAGGAATGTGGATATCTTTTAGGTTTTGTTTCATCACTAAATTTACCAAAGTGCTTTTGAGTCCTGAAAAACTAAAATTCAGATTATCATTTTTTAAATAAGGGCGCACCAAATGATAAGTGTCTTTTCCTTGTTGGGCTAATTGATCAATCAAAGGTCCTCCAGGATAAGGCAGATTGAGGTTTTTAGCAATTTTATCATAAACTTCTCCTACTGCATCATCAAGAGTAGTGCCAAGAGGTTTGATTTGGAGGTGGTCCGTAAGATAAAAAAGATCGGTGTGTCCTCCAGAAACTAAAAGTACTAAGGCAGGAAAATTAATTTCATGTTCAATTTGAGCAGAATAGATATGCCCTAATAAATGATTTACTCCCAAAAGAGGCTTTTGATAAGTGTAGGCAAAAACATTAGCGGCGTTAATGCCAACTAGCAACGAACCTACCAAACCAGGTCCTTGGGTAACTGCTACTAAATCAATTTCTTGGGGGGTAAGGTTCGCTTCTTTAAGGGCTTGTTGTAATACCAAAGTCATAAATTGAATATGTTTTCTAGAAGCTATTTCAGGGACTACTCCACCAAAAATTTGATGATCTTTAATTTGGGAAAAAACTACATTAGAAAGTACTTTTTTACCATTTTGAGTAACTGCACAACTCGTTTCATCACAACTAGTTTCGATTGATAAAATATTCATATAATTTCCTTTTTACAATTTTATTTTTACATTAATAAATATAGTTTAAAATAATTAAGTTATCTAAAAATGAAACAGTTAGGTTTTTTAAAAAGAAGGTTGATACCATTGATTATTTTCAATTATTTTAACTGCATTTTGATCTAATTGGTTTTTCCATTCTAAAATAGTTTTGGTTTGTATTATTTGGTTAGGCAAAATATCTGCTAAGGGAGCAAGGACAAAAATTCTTTCTAACATATAGGGATGAGGAATAGTTAATTTAGGAGTTTTACAAGTATGATTACCCAAAAACAAAATATCTAAATCAATAGTACGCGGTCCCCATAATTCCAGTCGTTTTCTTTTGAGTTTCATTTCTACAGATAATAAAAAATCTAAAAAAAGTAAGGGAGGTAGGAAAGTTTTGATAAGAGCAGCAGCGTTTAAAAATAAAGGTTGGTCTGTTTTTCCCCAAGGAAGAGTTTCATACAAAGGAGAAACTTTCAAAACTTCGCATTGAGGATGCAAATTAATCATTTTTAAAGCAGTTTGTAAATTATTCTTTTTAGCTCCCAGATTACTACCAAGTCCTATGGCTGCTACATTGTTATTAAGTTTCATTGTTTTATACGTTCTTTACTTGGGTATAGTTATAAAAAATAGAAAAATTTTTGCAAAATATTTGTTTTTAGAAAAATATTTGATAAGTTTGACAAGTCATAAATTCTTTTTTTTTAAAAATGTGTTTTATTTGCGTTTTTTATGTTGCAAGAATTAATGTTTTTCATTATTTTAAAAGGGATAATTTTAAAATATATTTAGGATAACAATATTTGTATTTTTTTCATTAAAGTATCTGCTAAAAGCAAACTATTTTTATTCATTTTGACATTATGTACTCGAAAAATCGAAGCTCCTTTAGTTCTTAACAAAAAATTAGCAGTGGCAGTAATGGCATCTAATGATTCTACTTGCAAAAGGCTTTCAGTTGGAATTATTGCTTTAAGAAATCTTTTACGTGAAAGACCTACCAATATGGGTAGTTCCATTTTAGTTAATTGCTCAAATTCTTTTATAATATCAAAGTTTTCATCAATGTTTTTTTCAAAACCAAACCCAGGGTCAATTACTATTGCCTCTGTTGCAATTTGGGCTTGTTTGGCAATTTCTAAGGAATGATTTAAAAAATAAAATTGGTCTTGCAAGGCATTAGAAAGTTTTTTGCGATTTCTGCCTGTATGCATAATACAAACACCTGCATTTAATGAGGCAATTGTTTGTGCCATTTGAGGATTTTGTTGCAAGCCACAAACATCATTGATAATATGAGCTCCTGCTTTAATGGCTAATTTAGCGGTTTGAAAATGATAAGTATCAACAGAAATAATGGCTTTAGGATGACGTGATAATTCTTTAATAACAGGCAAAATGCGTTTTTGTTCTTCTAAAGGGGTAATTGGGATTGCTCCTGGACGAGTAGATTCGCCTCCAATATCAATGATATCAGAACCTTCTTTGAGACAACGAAGAGCATGATTAACTGCTTTTTGAGTAGTAAAATGTTGGTTCCCATCTGAAAAAGAATCAGGAGTAACATTAATAATTGCCATAATTAAGGCTTTATGAGAAATTTCAATTTGGCGGTTGTGAGCCAGTTTCCATATTTTAGGGTGTTTGGAATAGAAATTAATTGTTTGATTGTTAAGTCCCATCATAAACTTGGTTACCTTTATATCTATGTTTTATAATTTTAAGAATTGGAATAAAGTTATTTTGCCCAAAGATGTTTATTATTAAAGAGGGTTGCCAAAAAACACAAAAAATGTTTTTTCATCAATTCATTTTAGAAAAAAATAATAAGGCTAGGGGGTTATTAAAATAGATATTTTTATAACAAATTAATCTTTTTCTAAAATAAATGTCAAGGAAAAAAAAGAAAAGACCGTGCTGATACGGTCTTCGCTTATTTGAAAATTAAGTATTGAAATAAATAAGCAATTTATGTAATTTAAAATTTTAAAGGAGCTTAAAATTAAAAATAGTTGTTACTTACAAATCACAAATAATAAAAATAGCAAAACAATATTATGGTTTTTGTATGTTATATTTTATCTGTAATTTTTTTTCTTTAGTTTGGAATCCAGAAGGAAAAACTTTAGAAGCATAAATGGTAAATTGAACAATAATTTTTTTTAAATTACCGTTTTGATCAATAATAACTGGTTTATTTTTATTGTCATAAGAAACAAAACTTTGTTGAGGTTGTTCTTTGTATTTCCATAAAATCTGAACATTAAAAAAATCTTTTAATTGTTCGTTTAAATCAAGGTCTTCAAAAAAATAATTAATATCTAGTTTGGTATTTTTTCCGTTTATAAAAGTTAATTTGTCATTTTGAGTTTTTAGAGTAGCTTCTTGTTCAAAAATAACTCTATCTGTTTGTTCTGTTGTCATTAAAAAATTATGTTCTGCAGGAACTAAAAATTTTTTATTGGTGTCGTGAAGATCTGCGGGTTGGGAAACTGACAATTCTGCAGGAGCAGCAATTTTTAATCCAAAATTGCTATCCTTTTTTAATTTATGCCAATCTTCTATAGCATAAGCGATGGTTGTAATAAAAAAAATTAATACTAAAACCAAAAGTATTTTGAAAAAAAGTTTTTTTCTTTGGTAAAATATAGACACTTATTTGGTTCTTTCTAACATCAAGGATATAAAAATATAATGTAACTAAAATATAGCTACAATTTTATTGTATCTTAAAATAGCCAAAAAGATAATCAAAAATATTGTTTAAGTGTTTTTTAAAGGTGGGTTTTAAAAGTTTTTAGGATAAAAAGTTTTGACTGTTCTAAAACTTTAAACAAAATAAGGGATTAAAAATAATGCATTCCATTATAAGTTAATCTGTAATTTCGTTAAGATAAAATCCAAATCCTTTATAGCCAATATGAGCTGCTACTACAGGAGAAATAGCACCATAAAGAGTAGCTTTAATTTGGGGGTTAGCTAAGTTTGTGATTTGTGCTAAAAGTTCTTTGGCATCTTTGTCATCATCTACATAAATAACTTGAATATCAAGTTTATTATTTGCAGTTTTGTGTTCTAATATTTTTTTAAGACAATAATTAAAACAGTTTTTTAAGTTTCTTACTTTTTTTTCAATTGATAACACTCCTTGTTGAAATTTTAAAATAGGATGTATTTTCAAAAGATTGCCAATTAAAAATCTAAATTTGGAGATACGTCCATTATAAGCTAATATTTTTAAATTATTAACAGTGCATAACAAAAATCCTTTTAGTTTTTCTTCATTGATTTTATCAGTGATTGTTTGAGGGCAAACATCAGGGTTTTGAGTAAGCCAATCATTGATTCTTTGTAAGAAAAAATAAACTCCAGGACCAATATTTTGAGTATCAATAACAGTAATATTAGGATTGTTAAGCATTTTTTTAGCTAAAAGAGCACTATTATGAGTACCACTTAGTTTACTGGATAAAGTTAAACAAATAACGTGTTTATATCCTAAGTCAAATTGTTCCTTGAAAGCTTTAATAAAAAGCTCTGGATTGGGTTGGCTGGTAGTTACTTTTTGTTTGTTTTCAATAAAATTTAGTAAAGTGGTATTGTCAATGGCACCATCCATATAGCTAGTTTCTCCAACAATTAATGTTAAAGGCACTACTGAAATATCTTCAAAAAAGTTTTTGCCATAAGTATTCCCGCAAGTAGAATCAACTACAATGCCTAATTTTCGTTTATTCATTTATTTGTTTCCTTTTCGTCTTTGATTGGTATATTTGGTTTGGGGGTTGAGGTTAGTTGAGATTGTTTTATTTTATAAAATGGGGTTGTATTTTATTTATTTTGTATTTTGAAGAATTTTTATTTTAATTAATTCATAAAAATAGCTAAATATTCTTTAAGTTTTTCTTGTTCATTAGTTTGAAACATCATCCCTTCTAAAGCAATAGAAATATTTCCTGTTTCCTCAGAGACAACAATTGTCATACTATCTGTAGTTTCGCTAATCCCTAAAGCTGCACGGTGACGCGAACCAGTTTTTTTGTCTAAGGAATCAGTTGATGAAGACAAGGTAAAATAGGCACTAGCGCACAAAATTTTATCTCCTCTAATAATAACTGCTCCATCGTGTAAAGGTGTGTTGAGAGCAAAGATGTTTAATAACAATTCTTTAGAAACATTACCATCAATTAAGATAGCTTTTTGGGCGTATTGTTCCAAAGTATTATTTTTTTCAATCGTAATTAAGGCTCCTATTTTACGAGAAGCAAGTTCTAAAGTAGCTTTAATAATTTCTTTTTGGGTATTATCTCCACCCATAAAAAAGTTTTTTCGTTTGATGTTCCAATGCTTAGACCAATTATTAAAAGCAACTCTTAAATAAGGAGCTTTGATGATGATGATACTAGTTAGAATAAAATTTAATAAACAATCATAAATGTTTTCAGAAATATCTAAACTAAGATATCTTTTAAAAATAGGTTCAACAAAAGTATCATGGTAGCTTTTCAAACCATAAACAAGGGAAAATAACAGCAAAAATAAAAATACCATATTTAAAACTTGATATTTGCGTAAGAAAAAATGAAAAACAATAAAGATACACAAAAACAAAAAAACTGTCCATAAAGGAGAAGTGCCAAACATAGAAATTCCTTTCAAAAATGATTATGATTGATAAATTGCAAAATTTGGGAGGCGAAAAAAGGGGCGATATTAGAAAGCAAAACAATCAATTTATAATTAATTTTTAGCAAGCAAAAAACCAAAGCAAACCATTTTATTTTGAAATAATAAAATAATACAATGATAAAATAACGAAATTAGTTAATACAATTTATAATAATTTTTTGTGTTTTTGAATAAAGATTTTTTTAGCCCATATCATAACTAATGAATAAATAACTACTAAAAATAACAAAAAGGAAAAAATTGTAGGTTTTTCAAAAATTGATTTATCTAAATTAAGGGCTTGACTTACAATAGGCATTAAAGGAAGGAAAGTAGTAATTACCAAACCTAAACAACAACATGCCATAATAAGGAAAGAAGGAAGGTTTTTTTGATTGTTTTTAGCAATAATTTTGTCAGTTCGCAGTAAGAAAAGGGTTAATGTTTGTGACCACATTGAAAAAATAAACCAACTAGTTTGAAATAATTGTGGACTTTGGGATAAGTTTTTTAAAATAAATTTCATTCCACTTAAAAAAGCCACATCCAATAAGAAAGAAAAAAAACCAAACCATAACATAAAACTTTTAATACTTGCAAAATCCCATTTGCGTGGTTTTTGTAAATAAATATCATCAACATTATCAAAAGGAATAGCAAAACAAATCAAATCATAGATAAGGTCTAAAAATAAAACTTGTAAAACTATCATAGGTTGAAAATTAAGACATAAACTAGCAAGCAAAATACTGAGGGAATTGGCAAAATTAGAAGATAGAGTAAATTTAATGTATTTAAGGGCGTTAGTATAGGTTTTTCTTCCTTCTACAACTCCTTGTTCTAAAACGATAAGTTGTTTTTCTAACAAAATAATATCTGCAATTTCTTTAGTAATTTCAGCACCACTATCAACACAAATACCTAAATTAGCTTGTTTCATAGCATAAGCATCGTTAATTCCGTCACCCATAAAAGCAACGATATTGCCTTTTTGTTTAAAAACAGATACAATTCTTGCTTTTTGTTCGGGGGATAATTTAGTAAAAAGATTAGTTTTTTGAGAAGCTTCGTAAAGAGCATCATCACTTAAATTATCGATGATACTTCCTTGAAGACAATAAGTTGTTTGAATATTTAATTTTTGGGCAATAGCTTTGGTAAGAATATCGTTGTCTCCTGTAAGGACTTTAACAATAATACCTTTTTGTTGCAAAGAGGCAATAGTTTGGGTTGAACTTTCTTTAATAGGGTCTAAAAAAGTAAGCAATCCGATTAGAACCATTGATTTTTCTTCAATTTGTCCAGGAGTAAAACAGGGTTGTTGTTTGGGATTTGAGATAAGTTTTTGGGCTACTCCAACTACGCGATAACCTTTTTGATTATAAGTTATGGTTTGTTGCAGGACTATTTGTTTGCTTTGGTCACTTAAAGGAACAACTTTGCCTTCAAGTTCTACATGATCACAAATAGCAAGTATTTCTTCAATTGCTCCTTTAGTAATCATTTGTTGTTTTTGGGAAACATCTTGTATTACTACACTCATTTTTCTTCTTTTAAAATCAAAAGGAATTTCATCAATTTTGGTAAATTGCTCGGTGATTCCTTGTAAAGAAGGATGTAGAGTTTGGGCATTATTTGTTTTGGTAATAATGGCTTTATCAATTAAACTTTTAAGCCCTGTTTGAAAAAAACTATTCAGATAGGCATGACGCAAAACACGGATATCTTCGTTGCCATTAAGGTCTAAGAAATTTTCCAAAAAGATTTGGTCTTCGGTAAGGGTTCCTGTTTTGTCAGTAAATAAAATATTCATTGCTCCAAAACTAGAAATAGCATTTAGGTTTTTAACAATTACTTTGCGCTTGGATAAAGCAACAATTCCTTTAGAAAAAGAAGTAGCAACAATTAGGGGAAGCATTTTAGGAGTAAGTCCAAAGGCAATAGTAAGAGCAAAAAGAAATGATTGTAATAAAGTATTTTGAGGTTTTTTAAAGTTGAATAAAAATACTAAAGGCGCCATTAAACAAATACATATCATAAGTAATTTAGCAATGGTATTAATACTTTGATCTAAGTGTGAAAGGGATTTTTTTTTAGTAATTTCCTGGCTGATATTACCTAAATAAGTATCTTTTCCGGTGACTAAAACAATACCTGTAGCATAACCAGAAATAACAGTTGAACCTGCTAAAACTAATTTAGGATCGTCTAAAATAGTTTCACTTTGTAAAAAAGCACACGCCATTTTTTCTACTGGTTCTGATTCACCAGTAAAAGTAGTAGTTTTTACAAAAAAATCTTTAGTTTCTAATAATTTAATATCAGCTGGAATAATATCTCCTGCCGAAAGAATAACAATATCTCCTCTTACTACTTCTTCTAAAGCGATTTCCAATTTAGAATTATTTCGTTTAACTGCAGTTGTATTTTGTACCAAAGTTTTTAATTGAGAAGTAATTTTTAAATGTTTACTTTCTTGACTAAATTGGACAATGACAGAACCCAAAAACATTAAAATAGTAGTTATAATAGTAGCATAACTTCTATTTTCTGGACTGGGAGTAAGAACATCATTAACCAAAGAAATAAGAGTTAAAATTAATAAAACAATATTAAAAGGAGTAATTGCAATTTGGAGTAATTGTTTAGTAAAAATGGTTTTGATTTCTTGAGATAAAATATTTTTACCATACAAACTTTGATGCAACATTACTTGATTTTGATCTAATCCTTGCAAAGAAGAATTAAGGGTTTGTAGAGTTTGTTCTTGGGATTTTTGACTCATAGTTTTTAAAAAATCAATTGTTTCTTGGCGTTTTAAATTTACTTTTTTCATATTAATCAATTCCTTTTTTGAGATTTTTAAAAGTTAAAAGTTAATCAAAAACAATTAAAAACTGAAACTTTAATAATTGATAATTAGGGTAAAATGTTAATATTATAATATAAAAGGCTATGTTTATTATAGACAATAAGTTTTTTTGGTAGTTTTTTGGGTGGGGGGGTTGTGTTAGTTTATATATACTATTATATTTGTTTTATAATTATTATTTTATGTAATTAGTTATCTTAATTATGGATTATTAATAAATAAATTAGTTTTGGTTGTTTTTTATTATACAATGACAACTAATTAACTACTATTTTATATATTCCAAATACACAAAAAACACCCTATTAAAGGGCGTTTAGGTTATCTATTATAATATTCAACTATTAATTGTTCGTTAATATCTGGTAAAAATTCGTTTCTTTGAGGGTATCTTACATATTTACCCACTAATTCTTTATCTAAAGAAACATAATCTGCGCGAACAAACTTACTATTTAAAGCTTCTTGGACAATATTTAGATTTTTAGATTTTTCTCTTAAAGTAACTGTTTGCCCTGGTTTTAAACGATAAGAAGCAATATCTACTTTTTTTCCATCTACTAAAATATGACCGTGATTAGCTAATTGTCTTGCTTGAGCTCTTGTTTTGGCAAATCCTAAACGATAAACTACATTATCAAGACGAGATTCTAATAGTACTAAAAACATTTCACCATGAATCCCTTTTAGTTTGCTTGCATTATCAAAAGTTTTGCGAAATTGCTTTTCTGATACGCCGTAAGTAAAACGTAATTTTTGTTTTTCTTGCAATTGAAGCCCATAATCACTTAATTTAACTTTTTTTTGACCGTGTTGTCCTGGACCATAAGCTCTTTTGCGTAATTCTTTTCCAGTTTCTGAAACCGAATAATTAAGGCGTCTTGAAACTTTCCAAAGTGAACCTGTATAACGTGACATTTATAAACTCTCCTTTTTTAAGGTAAGTTTGTGTAGCCAAATAATTAATAATCACCTGCTTTCTTTTCTTTCTTAAACAGCAAAGAATTACTTAGAAAAGCCTCTAAAAGGCAAGGGATTGGTTTAATTATTTTAGCTACATCTGTTTTACCATCACTAATATTTTATAAAAAAAAGATGAAATAGTCAAGTGTTTTAGTGATTTTCTTTTAATTTTAGTTAATTTGGAAGATGTTTTTTATTTATAGTTAGTTATTTGGATATAAAAACCCCAAACTAAGTAAATAGTTTGAGGTTGTAATTATAAATGATGTTTTATTATTTTGCAGTTAATGAATTATTTTTTATATTTTGTTTTGATTCTAATTGTTCTTCTAATAATATTTTTTCTTTTAACAATTTATTATTAGGTAAATAAACAAATAGCAAATAGCAACTAACTATCAATACAAAAAGAATAAAATCATAATACATCAATAAATAATTTATCTTGGGAATATTTAATGTTTATGATGAACCTTTATTAGAAGGCACAATATAATAATTATATAAGAGGATATAGAACACATTTTATTTCTGTATTTTTTTCTATTATTGCATTGTTTTTATTTGGATTACTTATGTTAAGGCAAGAATTACTTTTTAAATGTTTGTTTGTGGCTTGCTATTTTGTTATAGGTTTGTTGGCTTTTAGGATATATGTAGCTGTAGAAATGTTTGAACATAAACGCTATTATCCTTTAAAAAAAGAAGAAATAAAAAAATTACAAATAATAGGTGTTTTGCCAAAAGATATTAATCAAATTTTAAAAAAGACTTTATTATTCAATTTTGATAAATTGGAAATAATTGGAGAAGCTATAATTAATTCTATATTTTATATCATTTTACTTTGGCTTTTTGTATTTATACCTAAAAATATAAAATGGTTTACAAATATATCTGATTTTTTTTATTATTTATCTTTAATAATAATATCTGTTGTTTGGGCTGTTATCATTAGATATTTATTAAACAAAACAATTATTAATAAATTTATGAAATTATATCAAAAACAATTATTTAAATAATCATTTATCATATCTTAAATTTCAATCAATAATGAAGGCTAACTTTTTGAAAGTTAGCCTTTTAATAATAACAAATAAATTATAACTAAATATCTTATATTATATAGTTTAAACTTGTCTTACTTTTTCCATTTTTTTCAAAAAGAAAATAACAGTTCCTACAATAATCAAATAAATAATAGAAGAAATATAATAAGGTTTAGGGCTTGCAACACTACTATACAAAGCATTAGAAGCACAAGCAATATCAATAATTCCACCTAACATACTAAAAACAACACAATCTTTTAAATTAATAATAAACTCATTTAAAATAGGAGTTTGTGATCTTTTAATAGCTTGGGGCAAAACAATATAGCGCATTGTTTGAGTATGTGTCATTCCCAAAGACAAGGAAGCCTCAATTTGTCCTTTATCCAAAAAGGAAATATTTTTAGTAATAATTTCTGAAATATAGCCCATAGTATTTAAAATAATTACCATATAAGCAGCAAACATTGGAGTATACCAAGTAGCATTTTGGAAAAAAGTAAACTCTTTTAAGAAAAAATAACTCACAAAAGCTTGCACTAACATAGGAGTACTTTTAATAATCCATATATAAAAATTAATAATTCTACATCCTATTTGATGCAAATAATAAATTAAAAAATGACTTTTCTTTTTGGTAATATTTAACAATTGGAAAAGAACTAACAATAAAGATAAGACAAATCCTCCAAAAGTTCCATAAATCCCAAATTTAAGAGTTGTTAAAATCCCTCTTTTATAAAGAGAAAAGTTATTTTTAAAAATAGACCATATATTTAATGTATCTTTTTCTGAGGTTTGTTTATACATGAATTCTTTTCTTTTATCTGAGGTAAGTTCTTTTGTTAAAAAATCTTCAATGTCTTCTTTGGTAATTTGTTTGTTGTTAATAAATTCTTTGTTAATGTCTTTTTGTTTTTGAAATCCAATAGCAAGCATTCCAGCGGCTTGTTTTATTTCTTTATATAAAGCTGTTTCTTTATCTTTTTCGATGATTTGAGCTTGTTTTATTTCTTCATCTTGTTTTATTTTATTATCTAAAATTATTTCTTTTTTTATTTCTATTTTATCTAAATTATTATGAGTTTGTAAATGTTTTTGGGCAACAGTTACATCAGCTAAATAAAAATATTTGGAATCTGTTTGAACTTTTTGAGCTTGAACATCAAAATTGTCAATTCCTTCTACTTCATTTCCTTTTAATGTTTTTGCTATTTGTTCGTAAAAAGTTCCTCGTTGATATAACATTTTTCCAGGTAATTGAATTTTGTCATTAACTATAAATTCACCCTTATTAGGATTATTTTTATTTATAACAATAACATAAAATTGATCTTCATCATAATAAGAATTATCAGTAAAATCAATTTGGTCTTGTCTTTCTTTTGTTTTACTCATCCCTGAAATAATTAAATCAATATCTCCATTTTGACAAGCAGGAATTAAACTATCAAAATCTATTTTTTTAATTACTAATTTAATTTTTTTATCATACTTTGCATTTAAATAATCAACTAATTCTTTAGCTACTAAAACATCATATCCAGCAACTAAAATATCACTTTCTTTACCATTTATTGTTAAAGGATGCAAGTCTTTTTTATCTTTATTATTAGAAAGATAATTATAAGGTTTATAATTGCATTCCATTCCTACAACTAAAGTATTTTCATCTTTGTTTTTAGTATTTTGAGGATAAAAATCATCATATAATAAAAAAGATACAATAATAGTTAAAATTGTTAAAAAAAGATATTTAGCTTTAAAATAATTCTTAATTCTTGAAAAAGATAACGTTAGCAAATGATTTTCCTTCCTATAAAAAAAACCTTCTTAAAAGAAGGTTTGAGAGAGACTTGATTAAAGCGCCTTTACTGTTAAAACAGCAAGAATATTATAGATATTTTCTATAATCTCATAATAAATTATTGCCATAATTATTATTCGGCGATGGTTACCTTTCTTATGCTTCACAGAATGCCTTCTTCACATAATACTCTTTTACACCGCTACCTCTTTTTGATTTTATATAAAATTTTATTTAGTAATCGAAACATATAATAAAAATTTATTATATAGTAAATTATAACATAATTTTTTAAACTGTTTCATTTATTTAGACAACTTAATATTTTAAGATGATGTAGTTTCTATTTTCATTTCATCTGCAATTGTAATTTTTTCATAATCACTTTTAGCAAATTCAATTTCATATTTAATATCAAAAACACCATCTTTTAAGATTTTATCTATTTTAATAAAGGTAATATTTTCATCTTTAATATCTTCTATATTGATATTTTGATTATGTTTTGTTTATAATTCTTTTGGATGTGCTCCATTATGCTAGTATTATTATTTTTATTGTTTTTAGTTTTCATGTTTTTCATATTTTGTTCTTTTCCTTTGTTTTTTTACTATAATAAAACTTACTATACTAAAACTTTTACAAATAAAACAGTTTTGCGACATGCCAAGGTCAAAAGAAACAAAAGAAACATAAAGCAAAAACACAAGGAAAATTAAGGACTTGATTGCTTTGTGACTTATGGAAAAATAATTAAAATGCGATTTACAACAATTTACACTAATCCTATTTTAACACATTTTTACAAAATATCCAAATTAAGGAATAACATAAACTAAATTTGGAATTCCATTATAAATATTTTCATAATCTTAATAAACTTATATATCACTTTACAAATTTATCATATAACTATTTAAATTTATTCATTTTGTTCCATTTTTGCATAAAAAAGTTCAAAAAAATCAATTTTTTTCACAAAAAGCACTTTTTGCTGTTGTTTTTTTAGTAAAAATTTTATCTTAAAAAAACAAATGGAGGTTTAAAATGTATAACTAAGGAATGTTTGATGCTTCATCAGGAATGATGACAGGATTAATTGTATTTTTAGTAGCTTTAGCAGTTTTCTTTATTGTCCTTTTTTTACAAATGGGGATATAGTTGCGAAATGAATAGCAAAAGCATTTTATTGCCTTTAATAGTTACTTTTTTATTAGGCGGTATTCTTTGATTTCTTATCGGTTATTTGGTTGGAACTAATAAAAAAACACCACCAAAACCACGATATAAATAATTTTTAATATTTACTTATTTTGTTAAAAACATCCTTTTAAAAATTATCTTTTTTTGCAAATCATCTCTTTTAAAACTATTTTGATTTCAAATTTTAATTCATCAATCAAAAACAAAAAGCAATTTTAATTTTGTAAAATTCAATTACCAACCCAAAGGCATTCTTTATGAGTGTCTTTTTTTATTTTATCCAAACTAATTAACTTTTTTTGCTTTTTCAAACCACCAAATAAAAAAAATTGCATTTCCCCACAAAAAAACCCCAACCCCTCCAAAAACATCACCAAAACCCAAGTTTTTTTGGTATAATAAAGGTTAAATGTTTAAAAAAATTAAATGATGCAAGGAGCATATAAATGGCAACAAAATTAAGCGAACAAGAAATTATTAGACATCAAAAAATGAATGAATTAAAAAAAATAAACATTGATCCTTTTGGAAAAAAATTTGTCCCTTCTCATTCCATCGAACAAATTCTTTTGCAATACCAAAAAGCAGATAGTCTAGCTCTCGAACAATCACAAATCAATGTTTGTGTAGCTGGCAGAATCGTTTTAAAAAGAGGACAAGGCAAAGCAGGTTTTTTGCATTTACAAGATTTTAATTTCCGAATGCAAGCATATATAAAACTGGATTTAGTGGGCAAAGATGCTTTTCAGATTTATCAAAATTGTGATTTAGGAGATATCATAGGAATCAAAGGTTTTTTATTTAAAACCAAAACGCAAGAATTAACCATTAAAGCCTTGGAATTTATTCATCTTACCAAAGCCCTAAAACCTTTACCTGACAAATTTCATGGCTTGCAAAACCGCGAAGAGATGAGAAAAAATCGCTATGTTGATCTAATCGTAAACGAAAAAACAAGACAAGTATTTTTAACTCGCAGTTTGATTATGAAATACATTAGAAATTTTTTTGATAATCAGGGCTTTTTAGAAGTAGAAACTCCTATTTTACAACCAACTTTGGGAGGCGCTTCTGCCAAACCTTTTATCACTCATCACAACGCTCTTAATTATAATTTTTACTTGAGAATCGCTACCGAATTACCCCTTAAAAAATTAATTGTTGGTGGAATGAATAAAGTCTATGAAATCGGACGTCTTTTCAGAAATGAAGGAATTGATGCCACACATAATCCCGAATTTAGCACTATTGAGGCTTACTTGGCTTATGCTGATATGCAAGATATTATGGATTTAACAAAGCAATGCTTGCAAGGATTGGCCCAAAAATTGTTTGGCAAGTTGCAATTTACTTACCAAAACCAAGAAATTGATTTTTCCCATTTTGCAAAAGTAAGTATGGTTGCATCAATCAAGGAAAAAACAGGAATTGATTTTACAGATAATTTTACCTTGGAACAATGCCTTTCTTTGGCAAAAAAACACCAAATTGAAGTTATGCCCCATTTTAGTAAAGGACATATCATTGAGGCTTTTTTCGGAAAATACGTAGAAAACACTCTCATTCAACCTACTTTTGTCTACGGACATCCACTGGAAATAAGTCCTTTGGCAAAACAAAACGAAGCTGATCCTCGCTTTACTGACCGTTTTGAACTTTTTATTGTAGGTAAGGAATTTGCTAATGCTTTTAGCGAACTTAACGACCCTATCGAACAAGAAAAACGTTTTTTAAATCAATTACAACAAAAACAATTAGGCAACGACGAAGCCAATGACATGGACTATGATTTCCTAAACGCCCTTAATTATGGCATGCCTCCAACTGGTGGTCTTGGAATGGGACTTGATCGTTTGGTTATGCTTTTAACCGATACTGCAAATATTCGTGATGTTATTTTATTTCCACATTGTAAAAATCAAAATAAATTTAGTCAAAATAAAACAGCAAATAAAGTCCTAACGAATAACGATAACGAATAAAGCAAGCAAAAACAAGCAAGCCAAAAATAAATTATTCCCAAAAGCAAAAATCTCCAAATCACCAAAGCCCAAAAATCCGAAAATAAAAAAGGGTAAAAAATATTTTATATAAAATGGGTTAATGATAATTAAATATTTTGTGTTGCAAAAACAACCGAAGGGATAAAAAAAATTAAACAAAAGACAATTATAATTATTTTAGGAGCAATTTTTACATTTTTTTACTTAATTTTAATTTGTGGAGTTTATTTTTTAACTAACTTTACTTTTGCCAAAATACCAAACTCAAATCATAATGCAACATTCCCAAAACCCAAAGTTCACGATATTTATCTAGATTCAGCCGAACAAGTCCAAAATTATATCAAAGAAAAATTCCCCGATTCTTTTCCTGTTTGCATTAACTACCCTTCTTTTTGTTATTATTTGTGTTCTTTGCAAAATTCAAAAAAAACCTTTTTACCTCAAA
Source organism: 'Catharanthus roseus' aster yellows phytoplasma (assembly GCF_004214875.1). Taxonomy (NCBI): domain Bacteria; kingdom Bacillati; phylum Mycoplasmatota; class Mollicutes; order Acholeplasmatales; family Acholeplasmataceae; genus Candidatus Phytoplasma; species 'Catharanthus roseus' aster yellows phytoplasma. The sequence continues at coordinate 180,778 of NZ_CP035949.1, read as the reverse complement.
AATGGCCCAAAGAAATTAATATATGTCTATCAAAAAGACATTGATTTATCCAAATACGGCTATTGCAATAACACTCATAGTATCGAAGATTTAAAAAATTCTCGATTAGGTATTAAAAAAATTATACCTTTTTGGGTTAAAAGATGGTTCGCAAGCATAACCAAAACAAAGAGATGCAATAATAAATTCGTCGTCATCAAGAACTAGACAGAAAAACTGGGATGGTTCGCCAAATTTGCAAAATTGGCAAAGCCAAAATTGGGAAGACGAATTAGAAGAAAATTGGGAAAAAGAGTTCCAAACAGATTGGGAAGATAAATAAAGTTTTTGCAAATCACAAAAAATAAATAAAATTAGAAAATCCAAACAAACATCCAAACAAACAAACATCCAAAACAACAATACTTTTATTTTTCAGCCAGCAAGGAAGTGCAATTATGAGAGGCGTTTTTTATTTGCAAAGTTTTTATAGCTTATTACAAAGTCTTAATTCTTTAGAAACTTTGGTACAAAAAGCCAAAGAAAATGATTATGATTTTGTTGCTTTGAGCGATGATAATTTATATGGCATGCCAACTTTTTTAAAATTATGCCATAGCTATCAAATCAAACCTATTTTAGGACTAAAAATAAATTTTTTGCACAACAATCAACTAGCAACACTTTTAATTTATGCCAAAAACGACCAAGGAATCAAAAATTTAATTCAAATTTCAACTATTATTAAAAATGAAGAAACACCCCAAATTACCTTAAATCAAATTGCTCATTTAGGTAAAGATTTGTTTGCTTTGATTCCTGGAGAAAATCCCTTTTTTGATGATATGTTTTTTCGCGACCAAAAAGATAAATTTTTTCAAATAGCTACTCAATTACAAAAAATATTTGACGAACTTGTATTAGGTATTTCTTATCAAAACTCCTTTTTGGAATTACTTTCTGAAAACATCATTGATTTTGCAAACCACTTCCAAATTCCTTATGTACCAATTAACAAAACTTGCTATGATACTTTTCAAGCCCAACCAACCTATCAAATACTTGCACAAATGGAAAATAAAAAAAACGACGACCAAACTGATTTATCTTTTTTAACCAAAGATAATTTTGATAGCGCATACAACGCCCAAACACATAAAGCAATGTTTGCTTATTTAAAAAAATTAATCTTTTCTATTAAATATCAAAATTATTTACCACAAAAAATGTTGTTGCCTTCCTTTATTGATTTTTTACAACCCCAAAAAATAACTGCCAAAGAGTACTTAAAACAAATTTCTTATAAAGGTTTGCACCAATACATCGATTTTAAAAACTCTAAATATACCAAATACCAACAAAGGCTAGATCAAGAATTACAAATTATAGCTGATATGGAATATGACAATTATTTTTTAATTGTAGGTGATGTTGTAAGATACGCCAAAAAACAAGGTATTTTAGTAGGTCCTGGTAGAGGCTCTTCTTCGGGTTCTTTGGTGTGTTTTTGTTTACAAATTACAGAGATTGACCCTTTACAATATGACCTTATTTTTGAGCGTTTTTTAAATCCTCAAAGAAAAACTATGCCAGATATTGACCTTGATTTTCCAGACAATACAAGAGATTTAATTATTCAATATGTTTGTCAAAAGTACGGCACCAAACACGTAGCAAGTATTATTACTTTTGGTAGATTTGTAAGCCAAAAAGCCATTATCAATGAATTAGTTAAATTTATGCCCACAGTAAGGGAATTCCAAACTAAACGCGTTTTGGCATATTTGGATAAAAAAAGCACTTATCAAAAAGAAACTTTGGATTTGCAAATGAAAAACTTACTTACAATGGCATCTTATATCGAAGGAATACCACGGTTTACAGGAACCCATCCAGCAGGAATTATTTTAAGCCAAATGCCCCTTGATCAAATTATTCCCTTACAAAAAGGCACTCATAATAACTTACAACAAACCCAATGGGAAGCTTCTTTTCTTGAATCAATCGGACTTCTCAAAATAGATTTTTTAGGATTAAGAAGTCTTACTTTGATGAATAAAATGGTTTTAGCCATTCAAAAAAATAATCCCCATTTTGGTCTTTTTAAAATCCCTTTAAACGACACAAAAACTTTCGAGCTGTTGCAACAAGGAAAAACAATAGGGATTTTTCAATTAGAATCTTATAATGCCAAAATCTTTTTACAAAAAATGATGCCCCAAAAGTTCGAAGACCTAATTGCCTTACTTGCCTTAAATAGACCAGGGCCCTTCGATTCTTTTAATATGTTTTTAAAAAACCGCCATCAAAAAACTACCACTTTTTTTAGCCCCTTAATTGATTTTATCCTCCAACCCACTTATGGCATTATTCTTTATCAAGAACAAATTATGCAAATTGTAGCTGTCTTTGCCAAATACAGTCTTGCCCAAGCAGACCTTTTTAGAAGAGCTATTAGCAAAAAGGAAAAAGATTTATTATTGCAAGAAAAAAACAACTTCATTGCCCAAAGCAAAGAACAAGGACGCGACCTTACAATAGCTAACAAACTTTATGATTATATTTTAAAATTTGCCAATTACGGTTTTAACAAAAGTCACAGTGTCGCTTATTCTTTAATTAGTTATCGTATGGCTTATTTGAAAGCTAATCATTTTATTGCTTTTGTAATTACTTTATTAAATGATGCTATTGGAGATGCAACCCAGACAGAAATTTTGCTCAAAGAAGTTATCCAAAAAGGTATCATTATAGAACCACCCCATATATTTAGTAGCCAAGATAAATATTATTTCAAAGACAATAAATTATTTTTGCCTCTAACTATTATTAAAGGAATAAATGTTGCTTTTTGCCAAGAATTAATGAAAGAACAAAAAAAATTAATTAAAGAACACCAAAAATTAACTAAAACTACCCAAATGCCCCTTTATTATTCTTTTAAAACCTTTAAACAACAATTGTTTCCTTTCCTCACCGAACCTTTATTAACTAATTTAATTTTTGCAGGCACCCTTGATAAAATGGGGCTAAACCGCAATACTTTAGAAAAAAACAAAGATTTAAAAGAAGTTAAATATTATCCATATTCGGATTACGAACCTAAAATACACCCCGAATTACCTTTAAAAGAACTTGTCATTAAACAAAAAAAAACATTAGGCTTTGGACTTCATAATTTATTAATTAATCAAAAAAATAAATCTTAAATATTATTTTATTATTCAAAATTATTGTAAATATAAACACATTATTAAATTATTTAAAATTATTATATTTCTATATTTTGCTCCTTTTGCCTTTTTCATATTTTTTGCTTTGCTTTTCATTTTTTTGTTTTTAATTTGATTAAATCTGTTTTTTAAACAATCACACAATCAATAAAAATAAATAAAAGAGGATAAAAATGAATAAATTATTAATTGTAACAATATTAGTAATCATTTTTTGCGCAATACATTTTAAACAAAAAGTCAACATCAAAAAAAATATTGTCTTTTTATCAGAAAAAATCAGTTTATGGATGCAAACATTTTATTTTTATCATGCCATTTATTGTGAATTAAAAAAAATAAATAATTTCTTTTTGATGAAATTTCTTTGGAACTCCAATCATAAATGCAACAATATATTAAAACATTTACAAGACATTCACACCATTTTTGATAAATTACAACAAGACCAAAAAAATAACTGATATTTAAATTATGATGCTTTTAACATACGATCAATCAGTAACTTTTTTAAAACAAAAATACGGTTTAGTAAGTGGCTCTTATTTTATGGATGCAAGTTTTACTCAAACTAACTCAAATATCAAAAAAACAGCTGAAGGCTTAGAAATACACCACATAAAAGAATATCAAGCAAAGAGGATTATCAAATCCCAAATACGCCAAACACCACCCTTTTGAATACCAAAAAGGCATTAATTTGGTGTATTTTAATTTATTAGAACATTTTCTTTTGCATTTAAAAATTTGTGATTATTCCAAAACCTTTTACATCCTGAAGTTGGCAAAAAGGGAGCAGAAATTATTTTTCATCGTTTAGCTAAAATCTTTTTTGACAATCCTTTTGAATATCAAAAAAACAAATGCATATCAGCCCAAAAAATTTATTATCAAAAAAGTGATTTTTGGAAATGCTTTTATTTATACCAAAGTTTAAAAGTTTATTTATGACAAAATAAAAATATTTGATTTGTATAATATTTTATGTCATTTATTTTTTTCATCATTTTTGCATTAATTAGTTATCTTTTGATTATAATATATCAAGGAATAAAGGAACAAATATGAAAAAACTATTCTTTTTTGATATTGAACAAACTTTATACAACGGCAAAACCAAAGAAATTCCTTCACAAATCACAAAACTTTTACAAACCCTAGCGCAAAACCCCAATAATATTTTAGGAATTGCTACAGGAAGAAACTACAAAGGTTTAAGCGTTTTAAAGGAACTTACTTCTTTATTTAAGTATTTTGTTGTTCTAAATGGAGCTATTACTTGTAAAGCCACAAATATCGTCCAACAAACTTGCATCCCCCAAGAACTTGTAATTAAACTAAATTGCCAAGCCCAAAAAAAAGGAATCATAGTTCTCAATGTCAGTTTAGAAGAAAAGGGCATAACCCAAACAACAGATCCTGATTCTAAAAGTTTGTTTGATAATGCAATGTTGCAAAAAAAATCCCATCAAAAGCAATCTTCATTTAGAAAAACCTATTTACAAAATTAATTTATTCCATCCAAATACCTCCATTGTTGTTGATTTTTTAAAAGATTTTGAACAACTCCACGCTTATTATTGTAAAAATAGTGTTGTAAGTTTAAGTGCCAAACAAGTTAATAAAACTTATGGTATCCAAGTAATTATGAAAGACCACAAAGACTGCCAATTAATTTGCATGGGAGATGGTTGCAACGATTTTGAAATGCTTCAATTTGCAGATATAGGAATCGTCATGGCAAATACTCATTATGAAACTCTTTACAAAGTTGCCAATTTAACTGCTCCTCAAATCGAAAAAAACGCTTTATATGATTTTTTTAAAGATTATAATTTGTTATGAAGTTTTTTATCGAAGAAAAAATAAAATGTGTTTTCAATGCGTTTAAAAGGAGAATAAAATGTGTTCAACTTTTGGAATACTAAATATTAAAACCGATCCACAAATGTTGCGTGACCAAGCTCTTAAACTTTCCAGTTTGATGCGTCATCGAGGACCTTATTGGTCAGGAATTTTTGCCTCTCAAAAAGCCATTTTAGCACACGAAAGACTATCAATTGTAGATGTTAATGCTGGAGCTCAACCACTTTATAATAAAACCAAAACCTTAGTACTTTTAGTTTCTGGAGAAATTTATAACCACCTAGATTTACACCAACAATACAAAGATAAATACGAATTCCAAACAGAATCAGATTGTGAAGTTATTCTAGCACTATATCAAGAAAAAGGTGTTAATTTTTTAGATGAATTACAAGGAATGTTTGCATTTATTTTATATGATCTTACAAAAAACACCTATCTTATAGGACGCGATCATATGGGAATAATTCCACTTTATATGGGATATGACCTTAACCAAAATTTTTATATAGCTTCTGAAATGAAAGCCTTAATTCCCATTTGCCAAACCCTTTCTATTTTTCCTCCAGGAAATTATTTATCTAGTGAATCTGGCAAAATGGTGAAATATTATAAACGCAATTGGATGGATTATCAAAATGTTTACAACAACCAAACCAACACAACCCAATTACGCAATTTTCTTGAAGAATCAGTAAAAAAACATTTAATGTCTGATGTTCCTTATGGCGTACTTTTATCTGGTGGTCTTGACTCTTCTATTATTTCTGGAATCACTAAAAAATTTGCCAAACACCGCATAGAAGAATCAAGTAAAAAAGAGGCTTGGTTCCCTTCGCTTCATTATTTTGCTGTAGGTCTTAAAGGCTCTCATGATCTTAAAGCTGCCAAAGAAGTAGCCAATCATTTAGGAACAGTCCATCATGAAATTAATTTTACTATTCAAGAAGGCATAGATGATTTAAAAGATGTTATTTATCACATTGAAACGTATGATATTACAACTATTCGCGCATCAATTCCTATGTATTTAATGGCTCGCAAAATTAAAGCTATGGGCATCAAAATGGTTCTTTCTGGTGAAGGTGCTGATGAGATTTTTGGAGGTTATCTATATTTTCATAAAGCCCCTAATGATCAAGAATTCCACAAAGAAACAGTCCGTAAATTAGCTTCATTACATTTATATGATTGTGCACGAGCCAACAAAACAATGAGTGCTTGGGGAGTAGAGGCGCGAGTGCCTTTCTTAGAAAAAAACTTTTTAGATGTTGCTATGAGACTTAATCCCAAAGATAAAATGTGTGGCACAAATGGCAAAATAGAAAAACATATTCTACGACAAACATTTGAATCTTATTTACCCAAAAAGATTGTATGGCGCCAAAAAGAACAATTTTCTGATGGAGTAGGCTACAGTTGGATTGATGCTTTAAAACAACTTGCCCAAAACAAAATCACAGATACATAATTAAAAAATGCTTATGTTCGTTTCCCTTACAATACTCCTACAAACAAAGAAGGCTACATGTATCGCGAAATTTTTTAAACCTTATTTCCTTTGCCAAGTGCAATAAGTCTTGTTCCTGGTGGTCCTTCAATTGCTTGCTGTACTGCAAAAGCTATCGAATGGAACAAAGCTTTTAAACAAATAAACGACACTTCAGGAGGCGCTGCATTAGGAGTGCATAATGAAACTTATAAGGACAAATAAATTTTATTCAACAATCCCCAACTTAAATTAACTTTATTTTTTGCTTTTAATTGTTTTGTGCGAACCAAATAATAAAAAACAAATTTTGCAAACATTTCTAACACCCATTTTGCAACTCCAAATTTTTACAACTTTATCCCAGAAAGGATATTTATATGAACCAAAAACCAAGAAAAGCCTTAATTAAAAAAAACAATTTGCCCCAAACTAACACACCCAAAAAACCTTTTTTAAGTAGCAAACTATTAAGCAATTGCATTATTTTTAACTCTATTGTCATTGTTGTATTAGCAATTTATTTAAGTAAACCTACTCAAACAGATATTTACCAAAAAACCACCCAACTACATTTAACAGCAATGGTAGCAGGAATGTTTTTAGGAGGTACTATTTTAGGATTAAAAAAAGGATCTTTTGGCGTTTCTTTAGGAGTTTTATTAGGAGCTACCTTAGGAATGTGGCTATCGTTACTTACTAAGGGAAACATTATTTCGATAATTCAAATTTAGTTTTTAATTTTAACCCCAACCCCAATATTTTTCATTTCCAAAATAAAGAAAGTGTTATCATTTTTATGCAAACGAAAATCAAAAATCTAACTGCACAATTTCACACCAGTTTACAAAAAAACAAACATGATTTAGACCAATTAATGACCTTAGACAAAGAATTTTTAGGCAAAAAGGGCATCTTGTTTGAACTTACCCAAGAGCTAAAAAGCCTTCCTCATGCCCAAAAAGCAGTTGCAGGCAAATTAATTAACGTTTTAAAACAAGAAATTATTTTAACTTTACAAAAAGAAAAAGAAATTTTACAAAGAAACCAACTAAACGCCAAATTGCTCCAAGAAGAAATTGATCCTACTTTACCAGGATTGAAATTTTTCCAAGGAAGCACCCACCCCCTTAATCAAATCATTGAACAAATTGAAGATTTATTTTTATCTTTAGGTTATGAAATTAAAGAAGGCAACGAAATTGAAACTGATTTTTATAATTTTGAAATGCTCAACATGGGCAAAGGCCACCCCGCAAGAGCAATGCAAGACTCTTTTTATATTGACCCCCAAAAACTTTTACGCACCCACACTTCCAACGTCCAAGTCAAAGAAATGAAAGCTCGCCAAGGAGGACCCCTCAAAATTATTTCTCCTGGAAAAGTTTACCGCAAAGATGATGATGACTCCACTCATAGCCATCAATTTATGCAACTCGAAGGACTTGTCATTGACAAAAACATTAATTTTTCCCATCTCAAAGAAACTCTTTTACTCATTACCAAAGAATTATTTGGCACTTCCCAAGAAATTCATTTAAGACCGTCTTATTTTCCCTTTACCGAACCTAGCATTGAAGTTGATTTAGTAATTACCAAAAAAGATGGCACCAAAGAATATTTAGAAATTTTAGGAGCTGGTTTAGTGCATCCCCAAGTTCTTAAAAACGCTAATTATGACCCTGAAAAATATCAAGGTTTTGCCTTTGGAATAGGTATTGAAAGAATTGCTATGATTAAATATCAAATTGACAATATTAGACATTTTTATACTAATGATATTCGCTTTTTAAAACAATTTACAAGGAACACCTCCAACAATGAAAATTATTGAAAATATTTTAAAAAACCATTTTTCCCAACCCCTTTCCCAAAATATTTCTGCCTTAACTAACAATTATATTACCGAAGTGCAAAATTTTTTCCCCCTATCCAAAAACACTAATTTAGTGGTGGGGCAAATTCTTAACTTTCAAAAAATTAAAGGTTCCCAAAAATTAAATTTAGTAGAAGTTAACACCGGCACAAAAGTAGTCAAAATTGTTTGTGGAGCTTCTAATTTACAAAATGGCAAAAAAGTTATTGTAGCTTCAGAAGGTTCTTTTTTGGAAGGAATCAACGCCACCCTTAAAAACAAAAAAATTTATGGAGTTTTTTCAGAAGGAATGCTTTGTGCTTTGGAAGAATTGGGAATTAGTACCAAATTTTTAACTCCCCAAGAACAAGAAGGGATTTATCTTTTTGATGACCCCAACGACCAAATTGCTTTGGGAAGTAATGCTTTAATTCCTTTAGGACTTGATTGTTTTATCTTAGAATTAGGGCTTACACCCAATCGTGGTGACCTTTTATCTCACCTAGGTTTTGCCAAAGATCTCAAAGCAGTTTTGTCTTCTCAAAGTTCCAATAACAATCAAGAAACAAAAGCAACCAACTACAAAACAAAAAACAGCGAAGACCAAACAACCCCAAAAACGCTCCCCCAATTAAACCCCGATTTTTTTGCAAACTTGCCTCAATCTCCTTTAAAAGTCCAAATTGAAAACGACAGTTGTTATGAATACAACGCTTGTATCCTGGAAAACATCAAAATCAAACCTTCTCCTTTATGGTTGCGAAACGTCCTCTTACAATCAGGCATCAACCCAATCAACAATGTTGTTGACATCACTAATTTAATTTTAATCGAATACGGTATTCCCCTACACGCTTTTGATTCTGAAAACATCAAACAAATCAAAGTTAGAAAAGCGTTACCACAAGAAAATATTACAACTCTTAACCAAAATGATTTTGTTTTAGATGAAAATGATTTAGTTATTACAGATGGCAAAAAAGCCATTGCTCTAGCTGGTATTGTAGGACTTTTAGAAAGTAGCATTAAACCTACAACTACTAAAATTATTCTTGAAGCTGCTTATTTTTCGCCCCAAACTATTGCCCAAACTTGTCAAAAACTCAAAACTAAAACTGAAAGTTCCCTACGTTTTGAAAGAGGCATTGACCAAAGTCTTATTCCTTTAGCTTTTCAAAAAGCATGCCAACTTTTAGTCACTTTAGCAGATGCCAAAATTACTTACCAACCTGTAATTACAAAACAAAAAAACCGTACCAATCCTACTATTTCTTTGAATCTTGATTTCGTTACAAGAAAAATTGGCGTTTCTTTGTGCCCTACTCAAATCAAAAATTGGTTATTAAACCTAGATTATCAGATACATACATCCAAACATTTAGGACCACAGAACAAAAACGAACAATTAAACCTCCAAGCTCCTTTACGTCGTTATGATGTCAAAATTAAAGAAGATATCATTTCTGATTTAACTAGACTTTATGGTTGCCATAAATTACCTCCCCAAACAATTCAAATCCCTACTCAAGGAAAATTAACCTTAAAACAAAAAAATATTAGAGAATTGCGCAAACTCTTAGTTAATTTAGGATTTTATGAAACTATTACTTACAGTTTAATTAGCTCTGAGATGTTTGAAGCTTTTACTCCTCAAAAACCCTTTATCAAAATAATGAATCCTTTGTCACAAGACAAAATGATTTTAAGACAAAGTTTGCTAAGTAGTTTAGTAGAAGTTTTAAGCTATCAGCACAAACGACAAACTTTTGATACTGCTTTTTTTGAAATTGGAAAAACTTATTTTCCCAACCAAGAAACATTAAGTCTTGCTTTTGCTTTGAGTGGTCATTTCTTAAATTCCTTGTGGCACAAACAAGATGTTTCAAGTTCTTTTTTTGTTACCAAAGGCATCCTTGAAAAAATTAGTGCTTTTCTAGGCATTACCCTTACTTATCAAAAAACACAACAACATAGTAATTTTCATCCAGGAATGCAAGCCGATTTGTTATTTAACAATCAAATAATAGGAGTTATCGGAAAAACACATCCCCAACTTAATACCAAATACCACTTAAAAGAAAGTTTTCTTTGTGAACTTTTTTTAACGGATGAAATTCTTAACACTACAAAAACGTTTACCTTCCAACCAATTCCTAAATTTCCTACTGTTATTCGTGATTTAGCCTTTTTAGTAGATACCAAATATTCCTTTTATCAAATCGAACAAACCATTAAACAAACTACCCCTTTTGATTTAATCAAATGTGAATTATTTGATGTTTATCAAATACCTACAACCAAAGAAAAACATTCTCTTGCCCTTAGACTTTTTTTCAATAACTTAGATAAAAACTTAGAAAAACAAGATGTAGAACATTGTATGGAAAAAATTACTTCTAATTTGATTAAACACTTTCATATTGAAATTAGATAAAAATAGATAAAAAAATATTGCTTTTTAAGTGTATATACAAATATAATAATTGTGGTAAAATAATAGGGTAGTTAAATTAGTTTTTTTACCCTTTTTAATCTTTTTGCCTTTTTACATTTGTATAATTATAAATTTTTTTAATCAATAAAACAACAAAACAACTAAAGGAGTATTTAAAAATGTTTAATGTCAACCATTTAAGCAAAAATTACGTTACTAAACGCGGTAATATGACGATGGCCTTACAAGACGTTTCTTTAAAATTACCTGATAAAGGTATGGTTTTTATCTTAGGTAAATCAGGTTCTGGTAAATCTACTTTATTAAATGTTTTAACAGGCATTGATGTTGCAAACGGCGGCGTAGTTGAAGTATGCAAAGTTCCTATTACAACTTTTAATCAAAAATATTTAGATAATTATCGTAATGGAATGATTGGTTTTATTTTCCAAGAATTCAACTTAATAGAAGATATGAATGTATTTGAAAATATTGTCTTAGCATTACAATTACAAAATAAAAAACCAGATGTTGCCTTAATTAATAATTTAATGAATCAAGTAGGATTGGGTGTTTCATTCCTAAATAGAAGAGTTAATGAACTTTCAGGAGGACAAAAACAACGTGTTGCTATTGTTCGTGCTTTGGTGAAAAATCCTAAAATGGTCTTTGCTGATGAGCCTACAGGAAATCTAGATTCAGAAACAGGAACCCAAGTTTTTGATTTACTTCAAAATTTAAGTAAAGAAAAATTAGTAGTTATTGTATCTCATGATAGCGAAAGTGCTTATAAATATGCTGATCGTATTTTAGAATGTAAAGATGGTAAAGTCGTATCAGATATGACAAGAAAAAAAGACACTACTAAAAAAAGCAAAGATAAAAAACAAGTATTTAAAGAAGGCCAAGTTCTTACAGCTGAAATGATTGCAAACTTAACTAACTTAACTAAAAATCCTGCTTTAGAAAACTTTGATAAAACTGATGAGACTAAAGTATTACAACAAGATACTGATTTTGTATCTTTTCCTAGTTGTTTGCCTTTTTCGTTTGTTGCTAAGGCTGCTTTAAAGAGTTTTAAAAATAAAAAGTTTTTCTTGGCATTGGCTGTTTTAGTAACTGCTATTGCATCTTTTATTTTTATGTTTTTTGCTTTTACATTTTTGAGTTATAAATGGTTTGGAATCTGTGATAAAATATATCAAATGTATGAATTATTTAAAGGATATAAAGGATATGGAGAATTATATTTTTTTGTTTTGGGTGTTGTGCAAATAGCTTTTAAAATTATTCAAATTATAAGTAGCCCTATGTTCTGGTTTTGGATTTTATTTGTTCCAGGTGCTATGATTATGCTTTATTTTTCTATGAGTGCCAAACTTCAAAATAAAAAAATGGGTATTCTAAGAGCTTTAGGTTCTAATGGTGTTAATGTTGGTAAAATCTTTTTAGTTGAAGCATTCTTTTTTGCTTTATTCGAAATGGTTTTAATTTTTGTATTATCATTAACTATTTCACTTTGGTTTAAAGATTCATCTATATTATTTTCATCTTTCGATATGAAACCGTTGCCCAATTTTGAAAGTGAAAATGACATTATGGTTTTCTTTAATTCTTTAGTAAATTCGAAAAATAAAGTCATTTTATTATGGTTTACATCACCATATTTAGCTTTCAATCCTTTTGTAAGAGTCCTTTTATTTAATTTATTATCATTTAGTTATGTCTTTTTCATGACTCTACTATTTATATCTTTCATTATTTATAAATGGTCTAACAAAAAACCAGTTGACATAATCAACAATAAATAAATATTAATTGAAATACCATATATTATAATATATGGTATTTTTTTTATCTCTTAAACTTGCAATTTTCATTATTTTGTTTCATCATTTGTCTTAATTTCAAGTACAATTTAAGTGTAGATGTATATTATCAAATAACACTAAATTAATTATATTTAGTAACATAATAAAGATATAATACATTTAATCAAAAACAAACTAATATAAATAAAATAAGGAGTATTACAATGTTAACGAATGTGTACGACCCCCTAAAAGGTAAACAATTCCAAATACTTGACGAAAATGGCAACCTTGTTCAACCTGAATTAGAACCAAAATTATCTAAAGATGTTTTATTAAAAATGTATAAAACAATGGTTTTAGGTAGACAAGCTGATTTAGCAGCCTTAAAATATCAACGCCAAGGACGTATGGGAAACTATTTACTTAACTCAGGGCAAGAAGCATCTCAAGTAGGTATCGCTGCTGCCTTAGAACCCCAAGATTGGGTATCACCTTATTATCGTGATGCAGGAATTTTTCTTTACCGTGGAGTTTCTTTAGTACAATTTTATCTTTACTGGTATGGCAATGAAAAAGGCTCTCAACTAGACCCTAAGTTGCGTATTTTACCAGCTAACATTATTATTGGATCTAGTGTTAATTTAGGAGCAGGACTTGCCTTAGCAAGCAAAATGCAAAATAAAAAAGAAGTAACTATTGCAACTATTGGAGACGGAGGAACTGCACACGAAGAGTTTAATGCAGGTCTTAACTATGCTGCTGTTTTTGGAGTACCATTAGTAGTATTTATTCAAAATAACCAGTATTCTATTTCTAATCCTCGTAACAAAGTATCCAAAGCTAAAACTTTAGCTCAAAAATGTTATGCTTGTGGAATTCCTGGCATGCAAGTAGACGGCAACGACATTTTAGCTGTTTATGTAGCAGCCCAAGAAGCCTTTAACGAAGCGCGCAAAGGAAACGGACCTACTTTAATTGAAAATGTTTCTTATCGTCTAGAAGCACACTCCACTAATGATAATGCTTCTGTTTACCGTAGCAAAGAAGAAGAATTAGAGTGGCGCAAAAAAGACCCAATTGTACGTTTTCAAAAATACTTGATGAATAAAGGTTATCTAACTCAAAAACAAGTAGAACAATTTGAAAAAGAAGCCCAAGAAGAAGTTGTTTTAGCACACCAAAAAGTAGAACAAACAGGCAACAACATTGATATTAAAGATATTTTTGTATACACTTATGAAAAAATGACTCCTCAATTAGAAGAACAATACGAAGAATGCAAAGCTTTTTTCAACACAAAGGAAGGTAAATAATAATGGCTTCAATGACATTACTAGATGCAATTAATCAAACTTTAGATAGCAAGTTAGCAAAAGATCCTCGAGTAGTTCTTTTTGGACAAGATGTAGGAAAATTAGGCGGTGTTTTTCGCGTAACTAAAGGCCTGCAAGATAAACACGGAGAAACTCGCGTTTTTAATGCCCCTATTGCTGAATCTTCTATTATCGGAAGTGCTATCGGACTTGCCATTAACGGCATGCGACCAGTTGCAGAAATCCAATTTGATGGTTTTATTTTTGTAGGACTAGAAGACCTATTTGCCCACGCAGCCCGTTTGCGTAACCGTAGTCGTGGTAATTACACAGTACCTATGGTAGTAAGAGTCCCAGTTGGGGGGGGGGTAAAATCCTTAGAACATCACTCCGAATCATTAGAAGTAATTTTAGGCTCTGTTCCTGGTCTTAAAGTAGTTATTCCATCTAATCCTTACGACGCTAAAGGTTTATTAATGGCTGCTATTAACGACCCTGATCCAGTAGTCTACATGGAACCTAAAAGAATTTATCGTGGTTTCCGTCAAGAAGTTCCCGAAACAGATTACGAAGTCCAAATCGGTAAAGCCAAAGTCGTTCAAGAAGGCACAGACATTACAGTTGTAGCTTGGGGAGCAATGGTACCAGAAACACTATTAGCCCTTAAACAACTTGATCCTAATGTTTCCGTAGAGCTAATTGATTTAAGAACTATTAATCCTATTGACAGAGAAACTGTAATTACATCTGTTAAAAAAACTGGACGCTTTTTAGTAGTTCATGAAGCATGTAAAACTTACGGACCTGCAGGAGAATTAATGGCTTTAGTTAACGAACAAGCTTTCTTATACCTAGATGCAGCTCCTGCCAGAGTTACTGGAAATGATATCACAATGCCTTTAGCCAAAGCAGAACATTATCAGTTTTTAAGCCCTGAAAAAATAGCTGATGCTATTAAAAAAGTGGTTTGCGAATAAGATAACAAAAAGATATAAGGAGATAAAAATATAAAGGCAAACTAACCCTTTTCTTTTGTCCTGAAAAACAACACATTAAAACTACTTCCAAATCAAATTAAAAACTCAAAATATCTAAATAAAACTAAAAACCACAATCACAACCATAACCACCAACCAAAACACATACCAAAATAAAAATTAAAAACTAAAAAAACCAAACAACAAAACCCCAACCAAACTAAACTGCATTATAATCAAGGAGATAAAAATATGTTTGAATTTAAATTTGCTGATGTCGGAGAAGGCATTCATGAAGGTACAATTACAAGATGGTTTTTTAAAGTGGGCGACCAAGTAAAAGAAGGTGATGTTTTAGTTAAAGTTGAAACTGACAAATTAGACGTTGAACTAACTTCTCCTGTAGCAGGAAAAATCTTAAAAAGAGACCTTAATGAAGGTGAAGTTATTTGCGTAGGAGATACTATCGTTTTAATCCAAGAACCAGGTGACACTGATGCAGATGTTAAAAAGTTTTCTTCTCAAAACCCTAATGAAACTGCTGCTACAGAAAAAAACGACACCCAACAAGCACAAACATCCGCACAAACCTCTTTACCACCTCAAAAAGTACTTGCTACTCCATTAGTAAAAAGTCTAGCCAAAGAACTAGGACTTGACCTTTCAACCATTAAAGGAACAGGTGTAAATGGAAAAATCTTAAAAGTAGATGTACAAAACGCAACTAACCCTTTACAAACTCAACCACAACCACAAACACCACAACCAACAACCCCTTTTGTCCAAGAACAACCAACCCCCACCACAACTTTTGCCACATCTAGCCAAGAAACAGAAGTAGTAAAAATTTCTCGCCTCAGAAAAGCCATCGCCCAAAAAATGGTTATTTCCAAAGGAAAAATCCCAGAAACTACTCTAATGGACGAAGTAAACATTACTGCTTTAGTAACACTACGCAAACAAGCCAAAGATCAAGCACAATCCCAAGGAATCAAATTAACTTTTATGGCTTTTATCATGAAAGCAGTAGCGATTGCCTTACAAGAATTCCCAGTATTTAACGCTAGTTATGATGACGTTAAAGAAGAAGTTACTTACAAAAAATTCATTAATTTAGGAGTAGCAGTTGATACCAAAGACGGTCTAATCGTTCCTAACATCAAAGATGCTAACAAATTAACTCTTTTAGAAATGGCACAACAATTACAACAAGTAGCCAAAGCCACTACCGAAAGAAAAGTAGAATTAAATCAGATTCAAAACGGAACTTTTACTATCACTAATTTTGGTTCTATCGATATTACTTACGGCACTCCAGTTATCAATTACCCTGAATTAGCTATTTTAGGAGTAGGAAAAATCACCAAAAAACCTGTAGTTGAAAACAGTCAAATTGTAATTGCAGACATGCTTCCTCTTTCCTTAGCAATTGACCACCGTATTATTGATGGTGCTGATGGCGGTAGATTTTTAAAGCGCGTTAAAGAATTGCTAAATACTCCTACTTTATTGCTTTTATCCTAACAGAAAGACCAAGGGCAAATTATGAAAAATTATGATGTTTTAGTGATTGGTGGAGGTCCTGGTGGATACGTTGCTGCCATTAAAGCTGCTCAAATGGGTGCTAAAGTTGCTTTAGTAGAAAAACATAAATTAGGTGGTATTTGTCTTAATTATGGCTGCATTCCTACCAAAGCTTATTTAAAAAGTGCCAAAATGTATAAAGATATCAAACGTTGTGATGATTTTGGAATTAAAGTACAAAACGGCGTTTCTTTTGATTGGTCCTCCATTTTATCACGCAAAAATAAAATTGTTGCTCAACTTACTACAGGTATATCTTTTCTCCTGAAAAAAAATAAAATTGATTTTTACCATGGTTTTGCAAGTGTTCTTTCTCCTTGCGAAGTACAAGTAGACACTAACTTATTGCACACCCAAAAATTAATTATTGCAACAGGCAGTACCGCTTTTGTTCCTCCTATTCCAGGTGCCCAAGAAGCTTATCAAAAAGGCATTCTTAAAACTAGTAAAGAATTACTACAACTAGAAAGCTATCCTTCCAAAGTTACTATTATAGGAGGCGGTGTTATTGGAGTAGAATTTGCAACTATTTTTAATTCTTTTGGTAGCGAAGTGACTATTTTAGAAAGACAAGACACTATTCTAAATGGTATGGATAGGGACGTTGTTGTTGCATACACTAAAAAACTTCAAGCAGACGGCATCCAAATTTTGACTCAAGTAGAAGTAACTAAAATTAATGACAATCAAACTACCTACACTCAAAAAGGCAATGCCAAAACAATTACTTCGGATGTTATTTTAATGGCTGTAGGCACCAAAGCCAATCTTGCAGGCTTAGAAAAATTAAATTTAGCCCTCAACCGCAATAGCGTCCAAACTGATAATTTTTGTCAAACTTCAATTCCTGGAGTATATGCTATTGGTGATGTAAACGGCAAACACATGTTAGCTCACGTGGCAAGTCATGAAGGTATTGTAGCTGTGACTCACGCTTTAGCTTTAGAACAAAAAGCACATCCCATTAATTATGACCGTGTTCCTGCTTGTATTTATGGTTTTCCTGAAATTGCTTCTATTGGCATGACCGAACAACAAGCCAAAGAAAAACAAATGGATTATAAAGTTTCTAAAATATCTCTGGGAGCTGTTGGCAAATCTTTAGCTGATGGCGAAAAAGAAGGTTTTGCTAAATTAATTGTTTGCAAAAAACATTTAGAAATTTTAGGAATGCATATTTATGCTTACAATGCTACTGAATTAATTAGTGAAATGGCTGTAGGAATGGAACTTGAAGGAACTGCTTACGAACTATCTCAAGCAATTCATCCTCATCCTACCTTATCAGAACTTACTTTTGAAGCTCTTTTAGGAGCTGTTGATAAACCAATTCATGCATAATTATTATTTGATCTTTTAACAAAAAAAGAACCTTTAATAGGTTCTTTTTCCTTAAATGGGTGATGCAATTATGAAAACCCAAAAAAGAAAAAGAAAACGAAGCGAAATAAAACAACAAAACTAAAATAAAGATAAAGCACAACATTAAATATTAAATCCTCAAATATTTTTGAATAAAAGAAGATGATAAATGATTACTAAATATAACATTAGAAAAGTTTTATTTTTTATCTTATTATTTGAAGATTTTACCATAGCTTTTCTCGAAAAAGCCAAAATATTTACAATCCCAGATAAACATTGAGCATTAAGTTTACCTTTTATTTATTTGTTGCCATTTTTGACTCTTTCTGGCATTCCTTTTTATATTGGATTTAAATATGATCACAAGGTAAAGAATTTGTTTAATAAAGACCCTAACAAGGGGGGGACACTTCAAAATATTGATTTTGGTGAATCTATTAGGCCAGATTTTAAAGCATGCATGTATGATGGCAATATAGGTTTTAATTATAAAGAGAAAAAACTAAAATAGTTTGTTGCTCTTTTGTTTTAGCTTTTATACTAATGATTTTAGCACTATTTTTTAGTGTGGAATTAAAAAAAGAAAAATTGGCAAAATTTTTATTTTATATTTCTTTAACTTATTTTATTTGTTTTTATATCTATTTTACTTTATATTCATATAGTGTTTTATGGTTTTTATATGTTAAATTTTTTAAATGGTTAGGTTTTGCTTATTTTGAAAAAGATTTTATCAAAACTATCAAAAAACATAATTTATTTGCTATTAGTATTTTTTATTATGAAAAACAAAAAAAAGAATAAGAAAAATAAAGATTAAAAGCCCAACATTTATTAAATAAATTTTTGTTTTGCTTTCTTATGTATCTAATTATAAATTATTATTACTTTTAACCTTGCAAAATAATTTACCCTATGAAATTAACAAATCTAAAATCACTTCTTTAATCTTTTATATTTACCATTTTTTAAAACTTATAAATAACAACAAAATAACCATTTTCCAACCCCTTAAAATCAAAAAAAAGGAATACATTAAAATGTTAATAGACACTCACGCTCATCTCAATCTTAAAACATATAAAAATAAATTAGATGATGTTTTTCAAAAAGCTTGGAATAATGACGTCAAAAAAATGATTGTTATAGGCATGGATGAAAAAACTAACCAAAAAGCATATGAAATCGCTAATAAATATAAAGAAGTAATGGTAGCTTTTGGGATTCATCCTTGTTCTGATTTTTCCCAAGAAACTCCCGAAAGCATCATCAAATACCTCAATCATCCGCAAACAGTTGCTATAGGAGAAATTGGCCTTGATCTTCATCAAAGACAAGATAATTTAGCTGTCCAAAAAAAGTTTTTTCAAGCCCAAGTTAAAATTGCTATCCAATATAACTTACCTATTATTATTCATGCACGCAAATCTTTTGAAGAAATTTATCAACTTTTACTACCTTATCGCAATCAAGTTAGAGGAGTTTTTCATTGTTTAGTTTTTAGTTTAGAAGAAGCCAAAAAAGCTTTGGAACTAGGTTTTTACATTGGAATTGGAGGAGTTGTTACTTATCCTCATGCCAAAGTTGCCCACGAAATTGCAAAAACTATTCCCCTAGATAAAATTTTATTAGAAACTGATTGTCCTTATTTAACTCCTTATCCGTTTCAAAATGAAACCAATGAGCCTTATCATATCAAATTAATTGCCCAAAAAATTGCTCAATTAAGAAATATTTCTTTGCAATGTGTTGCTACTCAAACAAGCAATAATGTAGCTAAGTTGTTTTTAAATAAAAATTCTTTTTAATCTTTTTGGCATATCACAAAAATATTTGAAATATAAAATAATTCAAAATCACACCCAAAAAACATCCCTTATATAATAAAAAAATCAACTCCGCTTATGCGAAGTTGATTTTGCTTTTTTCTTCTTCATCAGTTTGGCGAAAACTATCTACATCTAACCAAACTTCAGAAACAGTAACACATTTACTTTGCTTAACTTTTCCTTCTAACACTTTAATAACTTGTCCTGGTTGCAAAAAAAACTCAGGATTATCAGCGTCAATATGAGTAAAATTAATAAGAACTTCATCATATTTTTGTTTACAATTATCAGTTCCTACACAAACATTAGTAGCAAACCATTGTCTTTTTGAACTACCATTTTGTTTTAAATATCTAACTTTTACTTCTAAATAAAAATTTTTAACGATTGCTTGTTGCATGAATTCCATTTTCTAACACTTCCTTTTACAATTTTTTGTTGATAAAATCGTTACTTTTCAAATTTAATTCATTACTTAAAAACTTAAAATAATGAAATTATCTCCTAATATGATAAAATAATATTGAACTGTTTAATGTAGTTTTTTTATTTAACATTTCATTTACTATTATAGCAAATTATTATAAATTTTATTTTGATAAAAAAATATTTGTAATAAATTTATCATTAATTTGTTCTAAATTATCTTTTTGTTTCTATAATTATTTGTCAACCAATCTTTTGATATCATTATTTGCCTCTTTATTTTTTTTATTTTTGCCACATTTTTGCCAAGACTTATTAATTGCAACTTGAAAATTATTTTGATAATGCTTTTTCTGAAATTTCTTTTAATTGCAAATGCTTTGAAATTTTAACTCAAAAAAAGGCTAGAAGATAATTATTATCAAAGTAATTTATTATGATGGATTATAATTTTTCAACACTTCACAAAAGAAACAATCAAATTATGATTTAGCCCTATTTTTATTTTTTGCCTCTATATTTCGATTTGGTAAAAATAAAATACTTTTTAATGAACCCCAAACTTAAAAAACCTCAAACGTTTTATTTACCAACAAAACAATTTAATCTAAAAAACAAAATCAAATTTCAAAAACAATACACAAAAGAAAGGAGCTTTTTTATGATTAAAATAGCAATAGATGCCATGGGAGGCGATTTTGCCCCATTAGAAATTGTCAAAGGAACCTTGCTTGCCTTAAATAAAAATAAAGAACTTCACGTCGTTTTATATGGCAATCAAAAATTAATAACTCCACTTCTTGAAAAAACTCCTTTTTTTGGCAACAACCAAATTACTATTAAACACACCCCTTATTTTTTAAGATCAGACGATAAAAATATAAGAGACCAATTAAAAGCCACTCCCAACGCTTCTTTATTTTTAGCGCTTGAAGCAGCCAAACAAGATGAGGTTCAAGGAGTAGTTTCGGCAGGCGCTACCCAAATTTTGGTCTTAGCAAGTCATCTTATTCTTAAAAAAATGCCTTTAATGCAAAGAATTGCCATTGCCCCTATATTTAATTCCTTTGATAATCGCACAAGAATTTTGTTAGATGCAGGCGCTAACACCGAACTAAAACCCCAGCATTTGCACACTTTTGCAAATTATGCCACAATTATTGCCAAAGAAATTTTAGAAATTCCAAATCCCCAAATAAAACTACTTAACATCGGAACAGAGCCTACCAAAGGAAGAGCTTTAGAACTTGAAACTTACCAACTTTTAGCCCAAGACTCAAATCTTAATTTTGGCGGTAACGAAGAACCTCAAAACCTTCTTACTACTTCAGCAGACATTTTATTAAGTGATGGATTTACTGCCAACATCGCCTTAAAAACTTATGAAGGCACAATGCTTAATTTCATGAACAACTTAAAAACTATCCTTACTAAAAATCTTATCAAAAAAATAGCCACTAAAACTTTATTTCAAAAACCACTACAACAATTAAAAAACCAACTAGACCCACGCCAAATTGGAGGAGCTATGCTTTTAGGACTTAACAAAATTGTCATTAAAGCTCACGGCTCTTCCCAAGCTTACGCTTTTTGCCAAGCTATTTTACAAGCTCAAAAACTAATTAAAGCCCAAGTAAATCAAAAAATTGCTCATTCCTTAGAAAGTGCAAAAAACAAAGAAACCCAAAGTAAACAAGCATCAACAACAAACACAGCTCCCAAAACTTCTGAAACTCCCAAAACTTCTGAAACCACCAAAGAAAGCCAATCCCTATGAAAAACATCCAAACTCTTTTTCAAACCCTCAATATCACTCCCCAAAACCTTTCCCTTTACAAACAAGCTCTTACCCACAGCTCTTATTCTAACGAACAAAACCCACCCCAAGAAGACAACGAAAGACTTGAATTTTTAGGAGATGCCATCGTAGGCTTACTTATGGCTGACTATCTTTATTCCCAATCCAAAGAAGATGAAGGCATTATGACTAAAAAAAGAGCTCAAGCGGTGTGTGAAAGGTCACTTACCATCTATGCTCAAAACATTGAATTGCAAAATTATCTTCTTTTAGGCAAAGGCGAAAAAAACAAAGATTTTAATGCTAAAAGTATTATGGCAGATACTTTTGAAGCCTTATTTGGTGCTATTTATCTTGATTTAGGATATTTGACAGCCAAAAAAGTTTTTCATAATATTGTCTTACCTCACTTAGCCAAAACTATCTATATTATTGATTTTAAAACTCAATTACAAGAAATAGTTCAGTCAGAAAAAAAAACTATCCAATATAAAATAGTTCAAGAGCAAGGACCTGCTCATTCTAAAAATTTTGTAGCAGAAGTTTATTTAGAAAAAAATCTTTTAGGAACAGGTGAAGGCAGCACTAAAAAAGCCGCTGAGCAAAAAGCAGCCCAACAAGCATTATCGAAAGTTGCCAAACCCAAAGACCTACTCAACAACAAAGGCGGCAAAGAAAAGGAGCTTCAATAATAATATGGTTATGTTTCAAAAACTTTACGAAGATGGTTTTTTACAAGTAGAAAAAATGTTAATTCAAGAATACCAAAAATTAGGATTAACCTACCCTGAACTAACTATTTTGCTATTCTTACTAGATTTTTCCAAAAAACGCGTCTTTTCGTCCAACGCCTTAGCCAAAAAAGCAGGAATCACTAAAAAAGAAGTAGAACATATTTTAGAACAATTAATGTCAAAGGTTTTTTTTGACCTTTCCCAAGAAACTAAAAACCATAAAATTATTGAAGTTTTTTCACTACACCCCACTTTTGCCAAGCTAGAAAAAATCTATCAAGACCAAATTCGCGAATCCAAACGCCAAAACCAACTTACCTTAATCCAACAAACTATTGAATATTTAGAACACAACAAAGGACAAACTCTTACATCTAACGAATTAGACTTAGTTAGAAATTGGTATCAAGACCAAGAATTTAGCCATGAAGAAATTAAAAACACAATTGAAGAAGCTCTTTGTGTTAAAAAAACCTCTGTTTTTTACATCAACACTTTGCTTGGCAAAAAGAAATTTTTGACAGTTATACCCGATGAAAAAGCAGACAAAGCCTTAGCAAAACTTTTTAAAAAAATAAAATAACACTCAGTTTGGCAAACAAAAAGTCAAGCTTACTCTTTTTATGTGTTATAATTACTTATGTAATTATTTTTTTAGTATTTCAATTATTTTATTTATGAAAAATAACTAGTAAGGGAATTAAAAAGATGAAATTTTTAGCAACTAAACGAGGAAAAATCATTACTGGAATTATTTTTATTACTGTTACTCTTTATTTAGGTTTAGGTTTTTATATTTCTTTTAATCCTGTTAACTGGCTTTCTCCTAAAAAAGTTTGGGCAAAACAAGCAGCTCAAAATTTGTATAATTCAGTTGAAAAGTTAACAAAAGAAGAAAATAAAGGCAATGTTAATTCCAAACTTGCCAGCATTAAAACTAATTTAGAAGCAGTAAATAAACACGTAATTGAATATTATAAAGAATCAACTAGCAACGAATACGAAGTAGTAAAAGACCTATACGAAAAAATTGTTAAAACAAAAGACGATGCTTATGATTATTTAAAAAAAAACGATAATAAAGCAGATGATACAATTTTTTCAAATATAAAAAAATTATTTAAAAACGATAATGCCAAAAACCTCCAAGAAAAAGTTAATAATTTAACCAATTAAAAACACCCTTATTAAGGGTGTTTTTATTATACATATAACAAAAAAACTACCTTTTTAAGGTAGTTTTTTTCATTTATAAATTATTTATTTTTTTGATTTAATAAAGACGCTTCAACAAACCCTTTAAATAAAGGATGTGGTTTTAATGGTCTTGACAAAAACTCAGGATGAAATTGTACTGCAATAAACCAAGGATGGCTTTTTAACTCAACAATTTCACAAAGCTTTTGTTCTTGATTTATTCCAGAAACAACAAAATCATTATTTTTTTCAAATAAAGCAACATAATGAGGATTCATCTCAAAACGATGACGATGTCTTTCATAAATTATTTCTTGATTATAAATAGCTTTACTTTTGGTGTTGGCTTTAAGATGGCACGGATAAGAACCTAATCGCAGGGTTCCTCCTAAATTGCTGTCAACTATTTTTTTAGTAATTACAGGATGCGGCGTCTTTTCGTCAACTTCCAAAGAATTGGCACCTTGTAAATGTAGCACATTGCGGGCATATTCAATAACTGCTAACTGCATACCTAGACAAATCCCAAAGAAAGGAATATTGTTAGTTCTTGCATAATTAATGGCTAAAATTTTGCCTTCAATAGCGCGATTGCCAAAACCATAAGGAACTAAAATACCATCATAGTCTTCAAGTAAAGAAGAAATGTTGTCTGGCGTTACTTTTTCAGCATCTATCCATTTAATTTCCAATTTACAATTATATTGATAAGAAGCATGTTTAAGAGCTTCTATGATTGATAAATAAGCATCATGTAAAACAATGTATTTACCCACTAGAGCAATGACTACTTTTTTTTCTAAATTTTGGATGCGTGTAATTAGTTGTTGCCAGGATTTCAAATCGGCGTTTGAAAAATTAGTAAGTTTTAAATGTTGTAAAATAAAATCATCGATTCCTTGATGATGCAAGTTAAGAATCATTTGATATAAAATATCAACATCTAAGGCTTCAAAAATAGCTTGTGGATTGATGTCACATAAAGCAGCAATTTTATTTTTGGTTTCTTGGTTGATAGGAACTTCACTACGTAAGACCAAAATTTGAGGTTGTATTCCTAAAGCACGTAATTCTTTAACGCTGTGTTGGGTAGGTTTTGTTTTGATTTCTTGAGCTTTTTTTAAATAAGGAACTAAAGTGGTATGAAGATACAAAACATTGTGATAACCAAAATCAAAGCGCACTTGTCTGATGGCTTCTAAAAAAGGCGATGATTCAATGTCTCCTACGGTGCCTCCAATTTCTACAATAACAACATCTGATTTGTGAAAAAGAGCAGCATCAATTAGTTTTTGTTTGATTTCTTCAGTGATGTGTGGAATAACTTGAACGGTTTTACCTAAGTATTTGCCTTCGCGTTCTTTATTGATCACACTTTGATAAATTTGCCCTGCAGTGACATTTGACTTTTTGCTCATGTTTTCATCTAAAAATCTTTCATAATGACCCAAATCAAGATCAGTTTCAGCGCCATCATCAGTGACAAAGACCTCACCGTGTTGATAAGGGCTCATTGTTCCAGGATCAATATTAATATAAGGATCTAGTTTTTGAATACTTACTTTAAGACCTCTATTTTTTAAAATTTGTCCAATAGAAGCAGCAGTGATTCCTTTCCCTAGGCTTGAAACGACTCCTCCAGTAATAAAAATAAATTTGGTTTTTAAATCTTTATTATTCAAGTTTTTGTACTTCGCTTTCTTTATGATTGGCTTGTGTGGTGCAATTGGAGTTTTGATTTGATTTTGGTTGGTGTGTAATGGGTTCAGAGAAGGATTTATAAGTGATTGGATGGGGCTTTGTAGGAGTTATTTTTTTACCAATAACAGTTAAAATAGGGATTTGGGTTTCATATCTTTTTTGGGTGTGTTCTAAAATACGAGGATCAAATGAAACTATATTTTTTTTAACTAAGATAATAATAGTTGAACCTCCTGTATCAAAATAGCCTTTTTCTTGACCTTTTGAAAACGTTTGCAAAGGATGATTTTGGATTTTTCCTACCAATGTGGCTCCTACTTCTATTTGAACTATTTTACCAAAATTTTTGGTTTGTAAGATACTATATTCGCGAGTGTTTGTTTTAAAAACATCAAAACTTTCAAAGGCAATGGGATTTACTGTATGTAATTTTCCTTTGATTTTGCAAGGAAGCATTTGAAAAAAACCTTCGTCTACAAAAAGATAACGGTGATAATCATGGGGTTCTAAGCGGAAAATAAGCAAATAGCCTTCCTCGTATTCTTGAGCTAATGTGGGATTTTGCAACAAATCAACTAAACTGTAATTGGTTTCTTTGATGCAATAGAGTGCTTTTTTGGTGATAGGATAAATGCTTAATTTGGATTCACAAGGACTGATAAAAGCAAAGTTGTCTTGAGGAATAGCAAGTTCTTTGTATTTTCTTGTAAAAAAATCATTATAAGAACTAAATTTTTGTTTTTCAAATAAGTTTAAATCAATTTGGTGTTGTTCGATGATTTTCAAAGCGTATTGGCGTGACCAAGGAGAATAAAAATACAGATTAACTAACCAAGAAATAGGTTTAGTGATCAAAATTTTGAGAAGGCATCTTTTCCAAAAGTTTTTTTCTAAGTTTGTGTATAAAAATTTTTGCAGGCGACTTGCTGGGTCTTGACAAATAATTTTTCCTTCTAAATTAACTATTTTCATATTGTAAATCGCTCACTTTGTAATTGCCATTGGTAATAAATATTTTAATAAGATTTTAAGCAACATAAATAGGATAAAATTTAGTGCTAATAATAAAATAATTGTTATTGTAGTTTTGGCTTTTGGCTTGGGGAAATGGATTTTTTTACAAAGAAATAAAAAAGTTAAAAGTAACATGCAGGCAAAATGAAACCAAAAAAAAGTAGGTCTTTGTTCGATAAATCCTAAACTTTTGAAATCCCAAGTTTTGCAAATAAACTTAGCTAAAAATAAAAAAGGAAATAAAATAGCAGCTGCAGTTACGGGCAAACCTGTAAAATAAGAAGGGCTTTGAGAGTCGTATTTTTGGGTTTCAGCTAAAACATTATAATAAGCAAGTCTAATTAAGGCTGCCAAAAGATAAAAGCCCCAAACTAGCCAAACAAGTGCAAATAGCCAAAATTCTTCTTTTAGGTTTGAAGTTTCACCTTTGAAACTCAAAGAATAGTTAATAAAAATAGGAAGGACGCCAAAGCTTATTATATCGGCTAAAGAATCAATTTGAATGCCATAGCTTTTTTCTGTATGACTGCGATTTTTTTTGGTTCGGCTTACCACACCATCAAACATATCACAAACGCCTGATATTAATAGGCAGATTAAAGCAGAAGTGTATTTGCCGCAAGCACCAAAGCCAATGCCACAAAAACCACTCATTAAATTTAGGTAAGTTAAATAAGTTGTATAATTGTAAAAACCTAAAAACATATTATTTAACCTCGTTTTACTAATGTTTTTTCTTAAACCATTTTTGGTTGTTTAGAGTTGGGGGGGAAATAAAAAAGGAAAAATCCCTTATCCATCAAGAATAAAGGATATTAATGAACTTAAAAAACTTGATAATTATTGATTGGTTTTTTGTAAATGCAAATTGTAAAGTGGTAATTATTTTTCATAAAGATGTTCGCATTCTTCTTCTAATGGATCTTCATAATCATCTTTGTCTTCTAAAACAATATCATCTTCAATTTTGTCATCGTCTTTGTTTTGTTCTTCTGAAGGTTCGTCTTCTAAATCAAGCAAATCATCTTGTAAAGGGTCAGTTTGGACAGTGTCTTTGTCAGAAAGGAAATCCTCAAAATCTAATTCTTGTAAATTGGTATCTTCGTCTAGAGGTTCGTCGTTTGAAATTTGAGTTTTTTCAAAAAAATCTTTATCCCAAAAAAGTTTATTATTTTCTTTAATAATTAATTGATTGTCTTCACAAAAAACAAATTTTCCGCTCAAAGCGATGTCTAAATAAAGCTGATTAGCTACATTGGGGTTGTTATTTGGGATTTGATGTTTTTGCAATGTTTGTTTTAATAAATCATAGACTGGGATAGGATTTTTATGTTTTTTCATAATGTCATAAGCAGTTTCCAAAAGTGATTTTGGAGTTTTGGTTTTTTTCATAAAATACCTCCTTTTAATGTAATAATGTTTGGGATTTGGGAAATAATGATAAGTGATAAAATAAAAAGAAAGGAAAGGAAAAAAAGGGCTAAATAAAATAAAGAAATGCAAAATATGGGGGGTAAAAATTTTAGAATTCTATCAAATATCCAGATGCTTTTTGCATGAGTTCTTTGGATTTTCTTTCTAACTTTTTTAAAGCAGCATTAAAAGCCAACAAAATGCTTTCTTGGAGAATTGCTTTGCTGTGAATTTGAGAAATAATAACATCTACGACTTGTTTGGTGCCTTGTAAAACAATTTCTACATCCCCTGCTTTGCCAATAAATTCTTGTAATTCTAATTGTTGTTGGGCGTTTTCAATTGCTTCTTGCATTTTTTTTAATTTTTCAAACATATTAGATTGTGTTTTCATAATTTTTTGCTCCTAGTTAATTATTTCTACTATATCTTTACCAAAAAAATCATAAGCTAGTTGGATAATGGCAGGCTTGGTTGGTTGGGTCGCTTTGATTTGATATAAGTCAAGATCAAAATTGCAAGTAGATGTGAATTTTGCAATTGATGCCTGGTTTGGATGAGGATGATTTTTGTTGTAAAAAGTTTCTAAGGCTTGCCAATCTTGTTTTAAAAAAGCAATGTAGTCTGTAATTGCAAAAGTGTCGTTATTCAAAATTTCTAAAGCTTTTTGTTTGATGTTTTTTTGTAAAACAAGTTCAAAGGCATCTTCATCTTCAAAAACTAAAATCATTTGTTGGGATTGACTCAAAGCAACTATTTTTCCTCTATCCAAAATTTCGGCTACACTTTTATAATAACTGTGAGTAGAATAGCGATTTTTTAAATTTGTCCAAAAATTTGTTATTGTGTTTTTGGTTGGCTCGTCTTGATTAGATAAAATATTAATTGCAAATGATATCAAACCACAAAGAGAAGAATTGGAAAAATAAGGGGGTTTTTTTGTTGGGGATTTGGTTTCTTGTGAGTTTTGGGAAGGCAAGTTATTTTGTTGAGTCAATTCGGAGGTAGTAGAATTGTTAGGTTTTTTTTGTGAAAAATTATTTTGAGACTGTAAATCTTGGACTGGATGCAGATATTCTGTTTTTGGTGATTTTGGTGGTTTTTTGTTTGCTATTGACGCAAGTTTAGTTGGTTTGATTTTTTCTGTTTTGTCAAAGGTTTTTTTTTCTGTATTGTTTTGGGTAAGCTTTGTTGGTTCATAATTTTCTTTGGCATTTGTTTCATCCAATGCAAGTGATGGTTGCTCATTATTGTAAATATTTGTTTTATTTGTTACAAATTGTTGGGTTTCTTGTAAATTGGCTTGAAATTGAAAAGAATGTAGAGAGCATATTTGCAAAAAGGCAATTTCTACCAAAGATTTTTTTTGATCGCTTTTTTTGAGGTCTTGTTGTAATTTAATTAAGATTCTTAAAAAATGATCAATGTGGTTTGTTTCTTCAAGCAATAATATTTTTTGGTCTTGGGAAAGTGGCGATGTTTTGGAATCTTTTTTATTTTTGGCATTCCAAATTAAATAATCTTTGATAGCATCAATTAAATCTAAAATTAAAAGGTCGATGTTTTTGCCTGAATCAATTGCTTTGTGCAAAAGTTGCAATGCTTTGATCGCTTCTTTTTTTAGTAGATTTTGGAACAATTTTTTGATAATGCTGGCAGACACCGTACCTTTAATATTTGCAACATCTTCTGAAGTAATCAAATTATTTTGATAAGCGCTTACCTGATCTAACAAACTAAGGGCGTTTCGCATTCCACCTTCCGAATGGCAAGCAATGCTTTTGATGGCATCTTCAGTGATAAACATATTTTCCAAAGCAGCAATTTTGGTTAATTGTGCAGTGATGTTTTTGAGGTTCAAATTTTCAAAGGAAAAACTTTGGGCGCGCGAAAAAATGGTGTCAGGGATTTTATAAATTTCGGTAGTAATCAAGATGAAAATTACATGTTCGGGCGGTTCTTCTAAAATTTTTAACAAAGCGTTAAAAGCGTTTGGCGTAAGGACGTGAACTTCGTCAATAATATAGACTTTGTATTTGCCTGTGTGAGCTTTGTATTGGGCTTTATCCTGTAATTCTCTGATTTCGTCAACCCCATTATAAGAAGCGCCATCAATTTCTGTGATGTCTGTGTTTGCTTTGGTAAAGTTTTGGCAATAATGACAAGAACAACACACATCTCCTTGATTGGGCAACAAGCAATTAATGGCTTTGGCAAAAATTTTGGCTAAAGTAGTTTTTCCAGTACCTTTGTTGCCGCTAAAAAGATAACAATGATTAATTTTTTGGTATCTGATGGCATTTTTTAAAGTTTGGATAATAATTTCTTGACCGACAACATCTGCAAAAGTTTGTGGTCTGTATTTTCTGTATAAAACTAAATAAGACACTAAAAACTCCTTTGATTAAATTATTACCAAACCACAACAATACATCTAGATAAATTAGAACATAAATAATTTTTTATATACAAAAAAATCTCCTAAATATTATAACATATTATTAGATGAAAATAGAAGTTTATTTTGCAAATTTGCAAATGAATTATTTGTTTATTGTAATTAAAAATATTGATCTATTCTATGGTTAGAATACGATTAGATTGAATTAACTTTACATTTATTATTTTTGTATTTTTTTCCCTTTGCGTCATAATAAATAAAAGTTCCATCTTTCAATTCTTTTTTATTCATTTTGCAATTCTTTTTATAAAATTCTATTTGCCCATTTTTGCGGTTTATTTTTTCTATTGTCTCGCATTTTCTGAAAAATACTTTGTCGCCATTTTTATTTTCTATATCGCCATTGTTTTGAACAAAATATTTTTCACAATTTTGAGTATATATTTTTTCTATTTCTTTGGTTTTGCTAAAAACAATATACTCGATAACTGATTAAAATTATAAAAGCTATTTGTCTATAAATAAAATAATTAACATAATAAATAATAATCTAAAATAAACTAAATTGCTTATGACTTTATTATAACCCAAAAAATATCAAAATAATAATTTATAATCGTTTTAAAATAAAATTAATTCCCACCCATAAATAAAAAATAAAAGCCAAAAAGACATAAAAAGTTGTTAAAATAACGAATTATATTGTTGTTTTTTTTTGATAAAATATAGTTAATGTTTATCAAGCAAAGTTTATCAAGCGACGTTTAAATATTAAATATAAATCAACGACCTAATATACAAAAGACAAATTATCTAATTATTTTTTTTCATTTTAAATATTTTCTAAAATAGTTAATGAGAGTGGAGAATTAACAAATATGTGTTTAAATAATAAAAAACAAAAAAATAAAAAGGAAGAGGCGATATTAAGAAAAAGCATTATTAACAAATTAAAAAAATGGGTTATGCAGAAGTTAGCATCAAAACACAAGAAAAATTAGAGGATAATTTTAAAAGACAATTTATAGAATATAACAGTAGGTATGTTACTGACACTTCTTTTCAAGAGAAGGGGAAGGAGGAGCTGAATGAATACTGGTTTTCTACAATTAATAGTTAATTTCTTACCAATGAAAAAATGGATGTTATCGACATTTATAAATATTTAAGAAAAGAAATAAAAATTCCAAAAAAAGACAAAAAAGACTATTTTTATTTTAATTTTTTTAATAAAGAAAATTGGTGTAAAAATATTTTTCAAGTAGCACAAAAAGTTCCTGCTCAAAATTCATATAAAAACGAGTCAAAATCAGCTTAGTATGATATAGTTATAGTAATATTAATTAATGGCATACCGCTGGTATTAATAAAATTAAAAAAAGAAGTTTGGATAAAGGGCTTGGCAAAGTTTTTAAACAAGTAGAAGACTATTTCCCTAAATTAAAACAACAAGGTTTATTTAAATGTATATAACTTTTTATAATTCCAAATGGAACCGATACTCAATATTTTTCAAATCAAGACGCAGGAAAAAGCAAGGAATTAAATAAATTCCGTTTTGAATGGAGTGATGAAAACAATAATAAAAGAAATGAAGTCATGGAATTTATTCCACAATTTTTACAACGTTGCCATTTAGCATTGTTTCTATTTTTCTTTTTGGTGCATCATGAAAAAAATCAAAAATTAATGGTTGCTAAACCTCATCAATTTCAAGCTATAAAAAAATTGTTGAATTCACAAAAATAAGAAATAACTCAAGAAAGTCCTTTAAATGTTACAAATAACATTAAAAAAAAAAATAGTCATATTTGGCATACCACAGGTTCAGGTAAAACTTTAACTGCTTTTTTACTTTGTCGTTATTTGAAAAAAATTATATCCATTAATGAAACTCAAAAAAATATTATTGTTTTTTTATAGTTGACCGCATAGAACTAGATTCGCAAACTCTTCAAGAATTTAATAGTTTTGAAAAAGATTCAACTCAAGAAATATTAAAGGTAGAAAATCTTAAAGAAATAATGCAAAATAAAAACAATGCTAGTGGAAAAATAATTGCAACGACTTTAAAAAAATACATTCATTAATAAACAAATATAAAAATGAAGATTTTTTAAAAAAATATAAAAATGAAAAAATGTTTTTTATCATAGATGAATGCCATAGACCGCAACAAGGAGAAATGCATGAAAATATGATTAAATATTTTTATGGATCTTATTTTTTTGGGTTTACAGGGACGCCTATTTTCGAAAAAAATAAACTTATTAAAAATGCTAAAACAACAAAAGAACTTTTTAATAAATGTATACATGAATATCGTTTTTCCAATGCTCTAAAAGATAAATTTGTTATTGATTATAATGTGGAATATTATAGAAAAACAAAAAATAATTCAACTTGTAAAGAAGAAGTAGTAAAAAAGATTCTAAATTCTTATCATGATTTAACACAAAATAAAAAATATAATGCCTTATTTGCTGTTTCTAATATTGATGATTTAATAGAATATTATAACATATTTAAAAACAAGGAAAATGAACATGATTTAAAAATAGCAGCTATTTGTTCTGAACATTTTAACTCTGAAAATGAAAAAAATGACGATAAAAGGGAGGCTTTTAAATCAATAAAAGTGATTTTTATAAAAATTTTAGCAAAAAAACAAAAAATCAATTTGTAGATGATAAAACGCCTTTTGTTAATGAAAAAAGATATCATGAACAAATATTAGAAAAAATGAAAACTGATAATAAAAATCAAAAAATAGATTTACTTTTGGTAGTCAACATGTTTTTAACTGGTTTTGATTCTCCTCTATTAAATACCTTATACTTAGACAAAGAGTTGAAATACCATAATTTAATCCAAGCATTTTCTAGAACAATTAAAAAACATGATAAAAGCAAAAAATACGGTAATATTTATTGTTTTCAAACGAAGAAAAAGGACAACGACCAAGCTTTATTATTTAATGAAGCAATGGGTTTATTTGATCCAGAACACACAATCAAAAAGAAAAAAGTTATGAAGAATTAAAACTAGAATATAAAGATTACTTAAAACAAATAAGAAAATTAGCTCCTAATGTAAAATATATTGAAAAAAATATTATGGGTTATACAGAAAAAGAAAAAAAATTCATAGATATTTTTGATAAATATTCTAAAATAAGAAATATTATTAGGATAAAAACAGAGTTTGAAGAAAAATATTTTAAAAATGAAATAGACAAGGAAAAGTTCTTAGATTATAAAAACAAAAGAGATAAAATTAAATCA
Organism: 'Catharanthus roseus' aster yellows phytoplasma; assembly: GCF_004214875.1. NCBI lineage: Bacteria > Bacillati > Mycoplasmatota > Mollicutes > Acholeplasmatales > Acholeplasmataceae > Candidatus Phytoplasma > 'Catharanthus roseus' aster yellows phytoplasma. Next base: position 147,072 of record NZ_CP035949.1, on the reverse strand, counting down.
GGAACACCACAAAACACGTCGAATCCAAAAGATGAAATAAAACACGTTGGTAGCGCATTTATTAATTTAGATTATATAAACAAATTAATATCATCATTTGAAAAAACTGAACAAAAAATACATAAAAGCATTTTATCACAACAAAACAAAAATTTTAATAAAGAAATAAAAAATATTTTGGACGAAAATAATAATGATGTGACTAAAGAACAGCAAGAATTTTTTTTAAATAAAATTGAAGATGATAAAATTTTTTCTACAATAACACAAAATGCTCAACAAGGGGGGCTATAAGAAATATTTTATCTAATTTGTGGAAGAATTTTGTTAAAGATTTAATTAAAGAACAAGAAAGCAAAAGAGAAATAGAGGTAAAAAGCAAAGAATTTTGTTTTGAAAATAGTAAAGATTTGGAAAAATTAATTAATGCTTATTTTGATTATAAAAAAATGATCTGGGTTTTAAAGATTTTATTCTAAGAGGACATATCACCAAAAATGAAAACCAAATAAAAAAGAATATATGGATAAAAATAAAGGGCAAAAGAGCGAAGTTTTGCCTTATCTTTATACATTTAAATTAAGAGATGAAATTTATAATTTCATTAAAGATTGGTGTAGTAATTATAAAGATATCCAAAAATGACAAAATTAAGGAAAATTATAATATGAAAAATGACAAAAATCAAAATGTTCAAATTTGTAAACAAAAATTATGGAATTTGATTAATAACACTTTAAGAAATTCTGAGGATACAACTATTTTTAAAGATTATATTTTACCTCTTTTAAGTTTCCGTTATTTATCTATAAAATTTGAAAAAGATATTTGTAAAAATACAATATTGGGATCCTTGGAGAAATATAAACAAGCATGGGATAAATGGGATTCGAATGAACAATCAAGATTTAAAAACAATATAAAAGGTTTTTGTGGATTTCACATTGAACCTCAGTATTTATGAGCTAATTTAAATAATTCTATTAATTAAGATAATTTTAGTTTTGTTGCAATAGATAAAGCTTTAAAATCTATTGAGTCACATTGTTTTAAAGGATTATTTGAAAATTTTGATTTAACCGAAAAATCCAAATTAGGCAACGAGGAAGAAAAAAATACAAAATTAAAAAACCTTATTACAGGCATCGACAATATTTTTTCAGGTAATGAATTTTGTGAAGATGCAATGGGTGAAATTTATATGTATTTAATTGAAACATTTGTTAGCGATAACATTACTAAAAAACAAAAATCTGGAGAATTTTTTACACCACCCTCTGTTTCTGAACTTTTATCACAAATCATTTGTCATAAAACAAAAAATAAAAATATTACAAAAATATATGATCCTTGTTGTGGTAGCGGATCTTTACTTTTAAAAATTATAAATCATATAAATAATAATAAAGATTTTAGCGGTCAAAAATACAAAAATGATATACCTTATTATAATTTAAAGATTGAAAATGGGGATACTTTATTATTCCCACATCAAAGCCATTTAGAACAAAAATACAACATTATCATCGCTAATCCTCCTTTTGGCGCTCCATGGTATACCAATAATAAAGAAAAAAATAAAGAAAATTGCGACAGATTTTATTTAAAAGGCAAATCAATTCCTAAAAAAAGAGGAGGACTAGCTTTTCTAATGCATATGTTACATCTCTTAGAAGCAGATGGCACTTTAGGTGTTATTTTACCATCTGGAGTTTTATGCGCTTCTACACCTGGAGTAATAGAATTTAGAAAATTTTTAATAGAAAATCAATATATCGATACAATTATACAATTACCCCTAAATATTTTCCCTTATGTATCTGAAACAACCATTACTTATATTTTAATTATACAAAAATATGTAGAAAATCAAAAACATCAAATTCGTTTTATTGATGCATCAGAAATGCATGAAAGAATTAAAAGTGGTATTTCTCTAAGACAATTAGGCAAAAAAATATTAAAGATATAATGGAAATGGTGTCACAAAATAAAAAAAATGACAAAATGTCAATAGCAAATATAGAGCAAATTAGAAAAAATAATTATGTTTTAACCACAAACTTATATTGTTCAAATCATTTACAAGAAAACAAAGAGGTAAATATAAAAAATATTGCGATTTTCAAAAGAGAAATAGAATTATTAGAAACTAAAAAAAATAATTTATCTCAAAAAATACAACAAATAGAAAAAGAGATTGAATTATTTTTCGAAAATTCTAAAGAAAGAAAAGAAATAGCAATTAAAGATATAATACAAGAAATAACAAAAACAAATAAAGATAGCTTCCTTTATGATATTTGTAGTCTAGATTGTAAAAAAGGTTTGATTTTAAGAGATAATAACAAACAATTTAAAAAAAACATTAAAAAAATTATAGAATAGCATATCCCAACAATATTGTTATGAACAACAGAGATTTCTTAAAACATAAATCAATTGCTTATAATATTTATAATAAACCAGTATTGATTTCTAATATTTATTCAGTTTTTGAAGTTAAAGAGGGGTTTGATGCTAATTTTATATTGAATTTTTTAAAAAATTCTCAAGTTCATAAAAAATTAAAGGTTATTGGAAAACAAGGGGTAATATCCGAAATTGATAAAAATGTTTTTTATCAACTAACTTTTAAATTACCCGCTTTAAAAGAGCAAAAACAAATAAATGTTTTTTTCAATAATTTATCTAAATTATTAAATGATATTGAAAATATTTCCATAGAAATACGCCAACTTCAAAAAGAAAAACAAGAATATTATTATTTATTATAATTATATAATTTATTCCTTACTTTTTCTTGCTTTTATTCTCCATTTTTTTAAAATACAAAAGACATTCATTAAATGAATGTCTTTTTTTGTAAATTGATATATGCTTAATGCAAATCTAAATTTAATATAAACCCTAACCCACTTTCACCAACTTCCAACTGTTAAAATGAAAAATATTTTCAAAATGCTAGTATAATATAATAGAGTGTTTTGATTAAAATATATGAAGGATATGATATTGACAGCGATATTTAGAAGTCTATTTTTTCAAAATCCTAAATTATATTTCTAATCATAAATAAAATACATAAATTAACTAATAAAAATTGGAGACTAAAACTAATATTCCCAAACAAATTTTTTCACAAACAAAACCACCCAAAAAGCCCAAACCCCAAATAAACCAAATAAAAAGAAAAAGGACTTATAAAATGCAAAAACAATCAAATTTCATCAAAACCATCATTCAAAAAGACCTCCAAAGCGGAAAATGCAGCCAAATCATTACACGTTTCCCGCCCGAACCCAATGGTTTTTTACATTTAGGACACGCCAGAGCCATCATTATTAATTTTGAATTGGCACATTTTTTTGAAGGCAAAACCCTTTTACGTTATGATGACACCAACCCTTCCAAAGAAAAACAAATTTATGTTAATGCCATCCTCAATGACATCAAATGGCTCGGATACACTCCTTACAAAATCACTTTTGCCTCAGATTATTTCCCTCAAATGTATCAAATGGCACTTTTTTTAATCAAACAAGGAAAAGCCTATGTTGATGACCAAACCGCTGAACAAATTGCCCAAAGTCGCGGTAATTTAACCCAAAAAGGTACCAATTCCCCTTATCGCAATCGTAGTATTGAAGAAAATATCTTGCTATTTGAACAAATGAAAAAAGGAAAATTTGTAGAAGGTAGCAAAGTTTTGCGTGCCAAAATTGATATGCAAAACCCTAACCTTAATTTGAGAGACCCTATTTTGTACCGTATTTTTTCTGCTTTTACTTTAAAACAAAAACATTGGCATATTTTCCCTACCTATGATTACGCTCATCCATTGGAAGATTCCTTTGAAAACATCACACATTCTTTGTGTTCTTTGGAATTCGAAGACCACAGACCTTTATATGATTGGATAATCAAAGAAACAAAAGCCAAACATACTCCACGCCAAATTGAATTTGGAAGACTTAATCTTACCCAAACTTTGATGAGCAAAAGACATCTTAATAATTTGGTAGAAAAAAACTTAGTAACAGGTTGGGATGACCCTAGAATGCCAACTTTATCAGGCATCCGCAAAAAAGGCTACACTCCTGAAGCTATCAAAAATTTTGTCCTTGAAACAGGCTTATCCAAAGTAAATTCACAAGTTAAACAAGAAATGTTAGAATCTTTTGTAAGAGATGACCTTAAAGGAAAATCCTTGCCTCGCATGGCAGTTATAAACCCCCTCAAACTTACTATTACTAACTTTCCTGAAAACCAAATAGAAACTCTCAAAGCTCCTTGGACTAATAATTTTCATACTTGTAAATGTTGCAACACATATCAAACCCAAGGAAAAAACCAAGGAAAAACCCAAGGAAAAACCCCAGAACAAAATCAAGAACAAACAAAAGGAAAAGAACAAACCCAAGAAAGAGAAATTTATTTTTCCCGTCATCTCTACATTGAAAAAGACGATTTTGCACTCCAAAAACCAGATAAAAATTATAAAAGATTAACTTTGGGCGAAGAAGTAAGATTATTTCATGCTTATTTTGTTAAAGCTTACGATGTTGTCAAAAACAACAAAGGAGAAATAACAGAAATTCTTGCAACATACGACCCCCAAACCAAAAGCGGCAGCGGCTTTAAAGATAGAAAACCAAACGGAACTATTCATTTTGTAGAAGCAAAGACTGCTTGCAAAGCAACTTTTAATTTTTTTGCTCCACTACTTTGCACAAATGGCAATTTCAACGATAAATCCTGGCATATCAAAAAAGGTTTTGTAGAATCAAGTTTACAAAAAAGCTGTTATTGCAAAAACCATTTTCAATTTCTAAGACAAGGTTATTTTGCAGCAGACAAAATCACAAAAGACACAAATGGAAAAACGCAAGAACTTAATTTCAATGAAGTAGTAAGCTTAAAATCAAATCCTCAAAAATAAATTTGTTCTACTAAAAAAATAAAAACTAATAAATCCCATCAAATCACCCAACCAAAAAACACTCCCAGAAAAAAAACCACAAAACAAAAAGGATAAACAACGAAATAAAAGGTATAAAAATGTTTTCCAATAAAACCAATTTTTTAGAAAAATTAAATAAACCCCAACTTGCAGCAGTCACAAGTAATGCTAAATCTTTTTATCTAGCAGCAGGAGCAGGCACTGGTAAAACCACCACTTTAACTGCTAAAATTGCTTATTTAATCGAACAAAAAAACTTACCAAGCAACCAAATTTTAGCCCTTACTTTCACCAACAAAGCTGCCAAACAAATGCAAGAAAAACTTGCCAAAATGATTGGTCAAGAAAAAACCAAAGGCATTACTATTTGCACTTTTCACTCTTTGGGAAACCAAATTTTGAGAAAATTTATCCCCTTTTTACCATTTTCATATCGCACCAATTTTAAAATTTTAGATGACAACGACTGCAAAAAAATCATCAAAGAAATTTTAAAAGAAATGAATATCGACCCCAAAAGAATAAAAATTAGCGAATTAAGAAAAAACATTTCTGCTATCAAAAGAAAACACGAACCACAAAACAAAGACACTTTGCAACACGCAACCCAAAAAGAACACAATTTGCAACGTGAAAACAGATACGAATTCGAAATGCCAATCAAAGCTAAATATCAAATTTTTTTGCAAAACAATAATTTAGTTGATTTTGATGACCTTATTTTATATACGCACCAACTGCTCCAAGAAAATGCCGATGTAAGGGATTTTTATCAACAAAAATTCCAATATTTATTAGTTGATGAATTCCAAGATACTGATTTTTTACAATACCAAATTTTGACTCTTTTAGCCCAAAACCACCAAAATATTTTTGTAGTAGGAGACCCTGACCAAAACATTTATTCTTTTCGAGGAGCCAGATTTGAAAACAGCCAATTGTTCTTAAATAAATTTAGTCCTCAAGTAGCTTTTTTGGAACAAAATTACCGTTCTTCTAAAAACATCCTAGACAAAGCCAACCTTTTGATTAAACACAACGAAGACCATCCTTTTAAAAAAAATCTCAAAAGCACTAAAAGCGGAGGCGAACCTGTTATTTACAAGTTTTTTTCAGATTATAAAGAAGAGACAGACTACATCACAAAAACCATCCAAAACCTTGTTTTACAAGGTATTTGCAGCTATCAAGATTTTACTATTTTATATCGTACTAACATTTTGGGACGCCCTTTGGAAGAAAAATTCTTAGCAAACAGCATTCCTTATCAAGTTTTTGGAGGTATTTCATTTTACAAAAGCAAAGTAGTCAAAGATTTTTTAGCTTATCTCAATGTTATTGCAAATCCCTCACAAGATTTTGATTTCAAACGCATCATTAACACCCCTAAAAGAGGAATTGGAACAACTTCACTTGCACATCTAGAACAACTTGCCCAAGAAAAAAACTTAGCTCTTTTTGACGCCCTTAACTACCTAGACCAAACTCCAATTCAACCAAATACCAAAACTAAACTAAACGAATTCCAAAAATTAATTACAGCTTTACGCCAAGAACTAATTAATGATTCTTTTGACTGTCTTAGTGATATAATTACTCATATTGATGAAAAAATTAAGTATTGTCACAAAAAAGATGAAACTTACAAAATGCAATCAATAAAAGATTCTGAGCCTGCTTTACATTACATCGAAGAATTAAAATCAGTTTTTATGCAAGCAGAAAAAAATTTGGAAGGAAACATTTTTGAAAAACTAACCCAACTTTTAGATCAAATATCTTTGTATAGCGAAATTAACGAACAAACCGAACAAGACCCCAAAACCCCAAGCAAAAACGATCGCGTTAAACTTTCTACTATTCACAAAGTCAAAGGTTTAGAATTTAGAGTGGTTTTTATAGCTGCTTTTGAAGATATTTTTTTTGATTGCAACCAAAAAGAAAAAAGCGATTTAGAAGAATCAAGACGTCTAGCTTATGTAGCAATTACAAGAGCCGAAGAAAAGTTATTTTTAACTGGGGCTTATCAAAGAGTTTCATATGGCAAACAAATAGACAGTCAACCTTCACGCTTTTTACAAGAAATGGGCTTTTTCCCAAAAGAAACCCCAAGACCAAATTATTTTTCCCCACATTTATTTCAACCAAACCAATCAAACCAAGTATCTTGCACTAATGAAAATGGCTTTTTTCAAAAAGGAGACAAAGTCAAACACAAAACTCTCGGCTTGGGCGTAGTGGAAGCCATCATGCAAGATTTAATCCAAGTACGCTTTATAAATTCCAAAAATATAAAAATATTTGAAAATACAACTGCTTTTCTTGCTAAAATAAAAGAGTAAGTAAATTTTAAACATTTATCAAAAAAATGAATCATCAATCATTATTTTATTAAATCGATTAGAAATTTAAAAACAACAAAACAACAAAATCAAATTACTAAAATCAAAGGAGATTTTTATGAATTATACCGTTTTTTTTGTAACTATTTGTACTTTTATCGTTTTAAGTACTTTATTTTTAGTAGATAACAACGACAGTTTTTCTTTGGGAAATTCTTTTTCCGAACAAAAACAAGGACGCAAAATCAAAGGCGAACAATTCTTCTTAAACTGCTTTCTTACTGTTTTAACCATGGCTTTTTTTGGACTTTCCTTTTGGTGCCAACAATAGTTGATGCCATATGCAATTAGAACAAAATACCTTAGCTTGGCATAATCATCGCAAAAAATACATTAATGCTTCCGAAGTAGCAGCTATCATGGGCTTAAATCCATTTGAAACCAAAGAGCAATTATTAAAAAGAAAAGTTTTTGGCACTCCAATCGAAGACAACGAAGCAATGAAACGCGGACGAATTTTGGAACCCCAAGCAAGAAATTTTTTCAACCAAACACAAAAAATGCAATTCGAACCAAAAGTCTTTGTCAAAGATTTCATGTCTGCTTCTTTGGATGGATGGGACGCCCAATCCCAAAGCCTCTTAGAAATCAAATGCCCCATTTCTTTTGCCTCTTATACTTGGCAATCCTTTTTAAATGAAGGAAAAATCCCTAATATCTATTATGCCCAACTCCAAGCCCAAATTTATTGTTCTCAATCAATTAAAGCTTACTTTTTAGTCTATCAAAACGACCAAACCAACAAAAATATCGAAGTCAAAGAAGACCCGAATTTTATCACAAACATGCTTGAACAGTGCAGTCATTTTTTTCAATTATACTTAAAAACTAAACAATTACAAAAACAACTTCAAATTTAAAATTACTCATTTATATAAATATAAAAATACATTATTACTATTGCATTTCATTTAACCGTATTTATGACAAATTTCACCATAAAAAACGACCATAAACAAAAGACAAAACCACTTACAAAAATATTTAATTATTTTTTTGCTTTTTCTTATTGACAAACAACAAAAAAAGAGATACAATATAAGTAGTATTGCTAATTTTTAATTTGAGATTACGGAAAGGAGATATTAATGCCAAAAACTGTTTTTCGTAAAGGAGAAACTATCGAAGAAACGCTACGTCGTTTTAAAAGAGAAGTTTCTAAATCTGGTGTCTTAGCAGAAGCGCGTCGCAAAGAACATTATATTAAACCAAGCGTACAAAAGAAAAATCGCCAAAAAAATATGCGTAGTAAAAAGCGTTAATGTTTTAATCAATTAAAAGCTACTTGAAATAAGTTGCTTTTTTTATTTTATATTTTCTTATATTTGCTTAAGTTTTTTTGCAAATGTCTTTTTGTTTTATTCGTTCAAATGTTCGCTCAAATCATCAAAAAATAATCTCATTATTAAAAATTACCAAAAAAACAACTCAATTGCAACCAAAACTACAACCACCACCCAAACCCCAAATAGGAAATGCTAAATGATCATTAAAATCCACAATCAAACTTCTTTTTGCATCACACCTTTTAAATCTTTATTAATTAAAATGTTTTTACCCATCAAAGAAAAAAAATTAATGCATCTCATTTTTGTTACCAACGAAAAAATTCAAGAACTTAATTCCTTTTATCGCCAAAAAAATTATCCCACAGATGTTTTGTCTTTTCCTAATGATTTAACTTTTTTTGCAGGCTTAGAAGACAATTCTTTAGGCGATGTTTTTATTTCTTTTTCCAAAGCCCAAGTCCAAGCACAAAAAGCCAAGCACAGTTTAGAACGCGAAATTGCTTTTTTAGCAGTGCATGGTTTTTTGCATCTTAAGGGTTATCAACACCGCACTGAAGAAGAGTTTCAAATAATGCTTGCTTTACAAGAAAAAATTTTACAAAACGTAGGTCTAAATTTAGACAAAACCACATAAAGCAGCAGCCCCAAATCCCATAAAAACCAAACAAAAAGAAACAAACCAAAATAAAAACACCCGCACAAACACCAACAAGGAAAAAGAAAAACAAAAAAATAACTAAGAAATTGAGGACTTACATGGATTTTAAATCTGGTTTTATTGCTATTTTGGGACGCCCAAACGTCGGCAAATCAACTCTTCTAAACGCATTAACCCAACAAAAAGTTGCCATCACAAGCGCAAAACCCCAAACAACACGCCACAAAATTATTGGCATTTGCCACGAACCTAACGCCCAATATATTTTTGTAGACACCCCAGGAATTAACCAATATAAATATTTATTGAACCAAAAAATGAACAACATCGCTTTTCAAAGCATCAAAGACGTTGATTTAATTCTCTTTTTAACAGATTCCTTTTATCATCCCAAAGAAGAAACTTTGTTAAAAATGATTTTCCAAACCAAAAAACCAGTTTTTTTAGTCATCAACAAAATTGACCGTTTAAAGAGCAAAAGCCAAATTGATGCTATTATTTTAAGCTATTTAAACCATTTTTCTTTTCAAACAGTAATCCCACTTTCTGCTATCAAAGCCAAAAACACCACTTTTTTAAAAGAAAATATCTATCAAAATATCAAACCAGGGGTCGCTTACTATCCGCAAGACATGATTACTGATCAAAAAAAAGAACTTTGGATAGCAGAAATAATCCGCGAAAAAGTCCTTTATTATGTCCACGAAGAAATCCCTCACGCCTCAGCTGTAATAATTGAAAAAATGGAACAAAAAGACCATTTATTAGAAATTTGGGGCTTGATTTTGGTAGAAAGAAGCTCTCAAAAACAAATCTTAATTGGCAAGGCAGGTTCCAAACTCAAACAAATAGGAACACATGTTCGCCAAGACCTCAATTGCCATTTGCAAATCAAAACTCACATTAATTTATGGGTCAAGGTGTATCCTAATTGGCGCAACCAAAAAGATTTATTAAGTCGCTTTGGATATTAAATAATTATAATTGAAAAAACTCAAAAAAACAAAATCAAAAAAAACAACGCAAAAATCAAAACATCAACACCAACAACAAAAAGGAGCTTTGGGATGCAACATTTAGACAAAGTTATTTCATTAGCCAAACAAACAGGATTTGTATTTGCAGGCAGTGAAATTTATGGAGGACTTGCCAATAGTTGGGATTATGGTCCTTTAGGCAGTTTATTAAAAAACAACATTAAAAAAGCTTGGTTTCAAAAATTTGTCCAAGAACAACCTAATAATGTTTTGTTAGATGGATCCATTTTACTTAATTCTACCGTATGGAAAGCCTCAGGTCATCTGGATTCTTTTTCGGATCCCCTTACCGAAAACCAAGACACCAACAAGAGATTTCGTGCTGATAAACTCATCGAAAGCCACAATCCAAAGTTAGATATTAGCGGTTGGTCCTACGAACAAATGCATGACTATTTAGTCAAAAACCAAGTCTTAGGAACTTCCAACTGGACACCCATCAGACCTTTTAACATGCTTTTTAAAACCCATCAAGGAGTCATTTTGGAAAACTCCAAACCTCTATATTTAAGACCTGAAACAGCACAAGGAATTTTTATCCAATTTAAAAACATTTTAAAAACTACCAGAAAAAAACTTCCCTTTGGAGTCTGCCAAATTGGAAAAGTATTCCGCAATGAAGTGACACCTGGCAACTTTATTTTCCGTACTTGTGAATTTGAACAAATGGAACTAGAATTTTTTTGCCAACCAGGCACCGAAGCCCATTGGTTTAACCACTGGAAAAACTTAATGTATGATTTTTTAATTGCTTTGGGTATGAACCCACAAAATTTAACATTTAAAGATCACAAAAAAGAAAACCTCAGCCATTATTCACAACAAACTTGCGATATTTTATTCAAATTTCCTTGGGGTTTTGATGAACTTTGGGGGATTGCTTCCAGAACAAACTTCGACTTGAAAACCCACCAACAACACTCCAAAAAAGATCTTACTTATTTTGACGAAACTACCAAACAAAAAATTTTACCCTACGTTATCGAACCTTCTTTAGGAATAGAAAGACTATTTTTTGCTTTTCTAATTAACAATTACCACGAAGAAAGCACCTCCAACGAAACAAGGAAAATCCTTACTTTTCACCCTTTTTTAGCACCTTACAAAGTAGCTGTTTTACCATTAATCAAAAACACACACAGCGCCAAAGCCCAAGAAATCCACCAGTATTTAGCCAAACATTTTGATGTTTGTTACGATGAGACCCAAAGTATTGGAAAAAGATACCGCAGACAAGATATGATTGGTACTCCTTTTTGTCTCACTGTAGACGACCAAACCCTTACCCACAACACAGTGACTTTAAGAAACCGTGACACCGCCCAACAACAAACCTTTTTACTAGCAGAAGCCAAACAATACATCCAAGAAAAAATTATTTTAAAATAACGGATCAAAATGCAAGATAACAAACAATTAATTGATCAAATCAATGAAAAAATGCCTATCCTTGATTTAGTTCAAGAATTTGTACAATTAAAAAAATCAGGCAAAAATTACATGGGGTTGTGCCCTTTTCACGATGAAAAAACGCCTTCTTTTTCTGTGTCTCCTGAAAGAAATATAGGAGTTTGTATGTCTTGTAAAAAAGGCGGTAATCCTGTTTTTTTTTACAAAAGCATCAAAAACATCCCTTTAAATCAAGCCATTTTTGAACTGGCAACCCGCTTGGGCATTGTTACTTCCCTGCCCCAACAAAGCACCCATCAATACCAAAAATTCTACAACATCATGCAAGAAGCAGCAGATTTTTATTCCCATCAATTAAAACACAACAAGCAAGTCCTCAATTATTTAGAAAAAAGAGGCTTTGACAATGACATAATAAAACATTTTAAATTAGGTTATGCTCCCAAAGCTTCCCATTTATCACGTTATTTAATGGAAGGTACCAAATTTGACCCTGATGACCTCAAAAAATTAAGTCTCATCAATCAAGACGAAAAAACCGGCAACTTTTATGATTTTTTCAAAAACCGACTCATTTTTCCCATTACTAACAAATCAGGCCAAATTGTTGCTTTTTCCAGCCGCAGTCTAGATGATCAAATGCCTAAATATCTCAACAGTCCCGAAACAATAATTTTCAAAAAAGGCGAAACTTTGTATCAATACTACGAAGCCCAAGCTGAAATCAGAAAAAAACAAACAGTCATTTTGCATGAAGGTTTTTTTGATGTTATGGCATCTTTCAAAGCCCAATTCAAAAACGTAGTTGCTACCATGGGAACCAACCTTACTTTGGATCATGCCAAACTATTAAAAAAACTCACCGACAAAATAATTATTGCCTATGACGGCGACAAAGCAGGAAAAACCGCTACTTTAGAAATTGGAACCTTTCTCCAAAAAAACCACTTCAAAGTCCAAATAGTAGATTTTCCCAATAATCTAGACCCCGATGAATACATCAAAACTGAAGGACCCGAAAAATACCAACACCTTATAACTGATAATTTAAAGGATTTTTTAGCTTTGAAAGTGGATTTGATTTGCCAACAAATGGATTCTTACAACCAAGCCAAAACCAAAAAAGAATTACAAGAACTATTCCAATCCTCAAGTTTTGAAATCAAAATGCTTTATCAAGAATACTTACAAAAAACATATCAACTAACAGTTAACCTTAATTCTCAAGTCTCCATTAACAAAGCCCCAAAACCTCCTTACATTGCTCACACCAAACAACAATTAAATGTAACCAAATTTGACATTAAAATAGAAATCATCATAGAATTGCTTTTAAATGCTGCTTTTTTCAAAACCCAAAACCCCAAAACATTTGCCACCATCAAAAAAACCCCCGGTTTTGATGACTTGCAATGCAGTTGTCTGCTAAACTATATTAAAAATTATTACAAGAAAAATCCTAAACAAACTTGTATCCCTTGGGAAGAAATCAAAAACACCACATTTAAAGAAAATATTGATGATTTATTGACATCTATCGAAAAACATCATTTTTTTAAAATGGAAAAGCGCCCTCTTTTACAAGATAAAGAAGGCAAAATATTTAACAATTATATAAAAGAATTAGAAATCCGCGACAAAATAGAACACAAACAACAAAAAATAAATGAGTTAAATGATAAATTACTTCCAATAGATAACACTGAAAAAAACAAATTACAAAAAAAGAAAGACAAACTCAAAAAAGAAAGAAGACAATTACAACAACAATTAGGCGAATTAGTAAATGATATATTTTGTTAAAAACAAATCATCCAAAAAACCAAAATCAAAACAAGTTCATAGCCAAATTTTAATTAAAAAAAGAAAAAAGGGAGTTAATAAATGGAATTCGATAACATAATCAAAACTTTAAATGAGCAAGCTGGAAGCGAACAAAAACTAACATCTCAATTAATTATGTCTTTTTTGCAAAATCAAAACATAAAAATACCATATCAACAAATAGCACAAAACCTAAAAGAACAAGGGATTCAAATTATTTCTTGCGAAACACAAGCAGCTCCATCTCTAAATGAAAACCCCAATCAAAATGATACGCACCCCCAAACAAACACCACCAATGATGATTTTACTGACCTTGATTCCGAATTAATAAATGCAAACTTAGAAAACACAGATGACAACAAAGATGAAGACAACACACAAGACTCAGAAGAAGACATCCAAGATTTTGACATTTCTGAAGAGGACTTAATATCAGATGAAAAACTCATAGAATTAGAAGAAGACGAAGATGAAAAAATTTCTAAAGAAGAAATTTCTAAAATCCATTCTGATATTAAAATGGATGACTCAGTTCGCATGTATTTAAAAGAAATTGGTCAAATCCCTTTGCTTTCGCTAGCAGAAGAACAAAAAAAATCCATTTTAGTTTTTTTAGGGAAACAAGCCAAACAAAAGCTTGCCAAGCACAAAACCAAAGAAATTGAATTATCCGAAGAACAACTCCAAGAAGCACATGACCAAATCGAACAAGCAAGGCGCGCCAAAGATATTTTGGTAGAATCCAATTATAGATTAGTAGTTTCCATTGCCAAACGATATATTGGAAGAGGCATTTTGTTTCTTGATTTAATCCAAGAAGGCAACATGGGCTTAATGCGTGCAGTAGATAAATTCGATTATCAAAAAGGATTTAAATTTTCTACCTATGCCACTTGGTGGATTAGACAAGCCATTACAAGAGCGATTGCCGATCAAGCAAGAACTATCCGAATTCCTGTCCACATCGTAGAAACTATTAATAAAATGGCACTTTGCACTCGCAAATTAACTCAAAAACTTAAGAAAAAACCTACAGTTGAAGAGTTAGCCGACAAAATGAATATTTCTGCTGAAAAAATTCGCAGCATCCAATATATTGAAAAAAAACCCATCTCTTTGGAAGCTCCCGCAAGAGAAAACGAAGAAGACGAAACTTCTTTGGGGGATTTTATCTCAGATCCCAACATTTTATCCCCCCACGAATACATGATGAAAGAAGTAACTCAAAAGCTTTTAGATGAAGTCCTAGAAAATACCTTAACTGACCGCGAGGAAAAAGTATTAAAAATGCGCTATGGTCTTTTAGATGGCAAAACCCACACTTTAGAAGAAGTAGGCACTTTATTTGGAGTTACTAGAGAAAGAATCCGCCAAATTGAATCCAAAGCTCTAAGACGACTCAGAACTCCAGCTAAACAAAGCAAATTAAAAAGTTTGTACCACAACCACAAATAAAATGAAACGAATCCTTTTTATTGCATCTCTTACTAAAAATTATGACACCGTTGTAGACATCGGAACAGATCATGGTTTAGTACTCAAAAAGGCTTTTCAACAAGGCTATATCAAACAAGCAATTGCAGCAGATATAAGATTAAAACCTTTATTTCAAGCCCAAAAAAACCTTGCTTACTATCCAGTTACTTTTTGTTTAAGTGACGGATTCCAAAACATTTGCCAAGATTTTGATCTTGCCCTAATTTGTGGTATGGGAACTTATGCTATTACTAAAATACTTGAAAAAAGTCCTGATAAAAGCAAACATTTTATATTAGGATCACAAAGCAATCAAGATTATCTTCAAGAATGGCTATTAAAAAACGATTTTCAAATTTTAGAAGAATATCATTTATTTGACAAATTTTTTTATCATTTCTTAAAAGTAACTCGCAAAAGCTAATTTTGCTTCCAATTACATATCTATGATTAAACCAAACTATTTTAATAGTTTGGTTTTTTTATTATAAATTAATAATTGTGCCATTTTATAAACAAAAAAGACCAACGATTAAGCTGGTCTTAAATGTTATATTAAAATATTAAGTTGTCTAAATAAATGAAACAGTTAGAAAAGACCGATAAAAACCCATATAAATATTTTGTAAAGGTTTTATCATCAAAAAAAGCAAGACAGCAATATATTTATTTTATGTTTCCTTAACAATATATTTTTTATTTATTCAAATGCGCTAAAATAGCTTTTTGAACTTTTTCATAATCTTGAGGAAACATCAAAGAAGCATTATTTTTAAAAACCAAATTAATTTCTTTTTCATCAAAACGAGGAATCAAATGCACATGATAATGAAAAACAGTCTGCCCTGCTACTTTGCCATTATTATTTAATAAATTGATTCCCTGAGCTTGAAAAACATCCATTAATACTTTGCTTATTTGATGTACTACTTTAAACAAATGGACAAAAACATCTTCGGGCATCATCAAAATATCACGATATTCTTGTTTAGGAACCACCAAAGTGTGTCCTTTGGTCGCTTGGGTAATATCTAAAAAAGCAACTACTAAATTATCCTCATAAAGTAGATAACCAGGAACTTGTTTTTTGATAATTTTAGTAAAAATAGTTGACATAAAAACTCCTTTAAATGTGTTTTTGGATAAATAAACTTGCAATTAAGCACCAATATTATAAATTTATTCCATTTTGCGCACAATATTTTTAAAATTACACTTAGCAATTTGAGGCAAAATCTCTAATCCGTGTTGTTTTACTATCAAATCAATTTGCAAATCTACCAATTTGCCTGCTCCTAATTGCAATTTGGAATTAATTTGCTTAGAAAGTTTTGCTATTTGTATTAAAAAAAGATATCTAGCAATAACAGAAGCCACAGCAACACTAAAATAAGAACTATCAGCCTTAGTTTCAAAAATAATCTTTGTATAAATCTCATTTTGGGCTTTTTGGTCTTGCAAATAATTAAAATAATTTTTAGGAAAACAAAACTGATCCAAAATGACAGGAACATTTGGAGAAACTTTTAAAACGGTTTGCTTAATTGCTTCGTTATGCATTAAAGCCTTAATTTTGTTGAGATTACATTGTTTGATTGTTTGATTGTATTCTAAAGGCATCATTATTTTAACAGAATAAATAACTTCTTTCATAATTAAAGGAGCTAGCTGCATTATTTTTTCATCTGGGATTTTTTTGGATTCGGCAATAGTTCCTAATTTTTGCAAAAAAACAATATTTTTAGCAGTCAAGTAAACACAACAAACAATAACAGGACCAAAAACATCTCCTGTACCTACTTCATCAGAACCAATGGATGGAAGATAATAAGTTTTTTTGTTATAAAGTGGCAAAAATGCATTTGTCCCTGCATTGCTTTTAGTTTTTAACGTTGGGACTTGTTTGACTGATGAATGGCTAACTTCTTTTGTTTCGCTATTATCGCTAACTGTTTTCATTTGCAATATTTTTTTAATAAAAGCAACGATAGATAAGGTATTTTTTCCTTGCACTAACAAAGTTCCGTTATTATAAACTGTTATTTTAGCCAAAGATTCATCTATAACAAAAGCAACCGTTTTATTAGGTGATAATTTTAATTGTTTGTAGTAGAATTTTTTAATTGTTGCTACTTGATTGTTGTTCAATTTGAAACTATAATTTGACATCACTTAATACCTCCTTAATATTTCTTGCATTTTGGCAGTTTTTGTTGTCTTTGGTTTTGCAAAAAAGACCAAAATTTGTCATCACTTCTTTTATTATATATCACAATAAACTGAAAAAAGATAAAATAACAAGCTAATATTTGCAATTTATATAAAAAAAATAGAATATTTGAAAAACATTCTAACTTTGAATTGAAAATCATTTTTGCAAAATTATTTTTGATTAAAATTGCTTTTTGAAAGTCTTGCAACTTAGTTTATTTTTTTTAATTACATCTTTTATAAATAGCCAATTTATAAATGGAAAGGGGCAAATATTGTTTTTAAACTTGAGTTTGTTTATGATAAAAGAAACTTTTCAAATGATAAGAGACTTTTTGCAACAAAAATATTGCTCTTCATTATTTATGTAATTCTCCTTTGATAAAATAAATTAATGAATGAATTTTTGGCGTGCAAAAATGCGATATTCATATATTAAAAATATTATATTTTATTTTTAAAATGTAATAGTGCTATTAAAAATTTTAAATTATAATTAATTTGAGTTATAAAATGTAGAAGGTTTTTTATTTTTAGTTAAATAATGGTTTAATTTTGAAAAATATTTATAATCCTAAGGCAAATCCAAAGGCAAAATGTTTTTTTAATGCAACATCTGCATATCCTAAAAGGAAAAACAAAAGGAAAATCAATGCAAGAAAAGAAAAAAGAATAAAAAGGGTAAAAAGTTATTAAAATGGTCCCACAATATTTAAAAAAAAAGACCGTTTTATTTTTTAAAAAAGTTATTTATTGTGGTTCAATAAAAAATTTTAATATTAAAAACGGTGTTAATATAAAAATCGAAATAAATTTGGAATAAAAAAATAATTTGATAAATAATAAAATAAATTTGGTGCACTATTTGCAAAAAAAAGATATCATTGTAAAAAATCAAATAGTTTTGAAAATGGTTTTTTAAAATAATGGAAATAAGAAAATAATGAAAAAATGCTATAAACTACTTTTAAAATGTCAAAATAATAGGAATAATAATTGGATTTCTTAAAGTAATTCCGTATATTTTAGAGGCAAGATAATCAACGATAATTTTGTTTAAAGTCTCTTTTTGCACTTCATCTTTTTTAATAGCAGTTTCAATACTATTTTTAATATCATAAGAAATTTGTTTAATCATTTCTTGATTATCTTTCATATAAATAAAGCCACGAGAAACAATTGTGGGCAAATTAAGGACTTTTTTTCTTTTTAAATCAATACTCATAACAACAGAAAATAAGCCTTTTTCACTCAGACTACGACGTTCTTTTAGGATGGCATTGCCCACATCGTCTATTCCAGAAGCATCGATAAAGACGTTGCCTACATTCATTTTTTCGGTAATGGCAGCTTTTTCAGGAGCTAAGTTTACCATTTGTCCGTTTTCCAAAATAAAAATATTACTTTCTGGAATGCCACATTCTAGAGCTAAATTTTTGTGTGCAATTAACATGCGATGTTCGCCGTGAACTGGAATAAAATATTTAGGCTTGGTAAGCGAAAGCATCAATTTCAGGTCATTTTGGTTACCGTGTCCTGATACGTGAGTGTTAATTAAAGGTCCGTGAGTGATGACGTTGACATTTTTTTTGAAAAGTAAATCAAAGATTTTATTAATGTTTTCTTGGTTGCCAGGAATGGGAGAAGAAGAAAAAATGATAGTATCTTTGGGACTTAACTTAATTTGTCTGTGAGTGTTGTTAGCAATTCTGCTTAAAGCTGCTAAGGGCTCTCCTTGTGAGCCGGTGCAAAGCAAGATAATATCGCGATATTTGTGAATGTTATTACTTGTGACAAGGGTTCCTTCAGGAATGTTAAGATAGCCATGTTTTTTGCCAATTTCCAAAGCTTTTTCCATGCTGCGCCCAAACACTGCAACTTTTCTTTTAGTCTGAATAGCAGCTTCTACAATTTGTTTGATGCGGTAAAAATTAGAAGCAAAAGTAACAATAATGATGCGGTCTGCAATATTTACAAAAAGTTCATTAATGGAAGCCCCAATAGTACTTTCGGATTGGACCAACCCAGATTGCTCGGCATTAGTAGAATCAGAAAGAAGGCACAAAACGCCTTCTTGTTTAATTTTGATTAATTTATCATATTGCGCTTCTGGACCTACTGGAGTATAATCAATTTTAAAATCCCCAGTATAAAAAATATTGCCGTATTTGGTGTTAAAAACGATCCCAAAAGTGTCAGGAATAGAGTGGTTAAGTCTGATGAAAGACACATTTACTTGATGACTAAATTCATATTTGGTATCATGGCTGTATTTTTCTATTTTGGGCAGGGCGCCAATTTCTTTATGCTCTGCTAATTTATGTTCTAACAAATAATATGCAATCCCTGAGACAAAAATTTTAGGAATACGCACTTTTTTAAGCAAATAAGGAATGCCTCCAATATGATCTTCATGTCCGTGAGTAACAAAAAGCCCTACAATACGCGATTCGTTTTTCAATAAATAATCATAATCGGGGATGACGTAATTGACTCCTAACAAAAAATCATCTGAAAACAAAATCCCTGAATCTACAATAAAAATTTGCTTGTGAATTTCAAAAACATACATGTTTTTCCCAACTTCGCCAAGCCCTCCCAAAGCAAAGAAAGAAACATCGGAATTATAGTTATTAATCTTTGGGTCTAAATTATTCATAAAAATTATTCTCCTTTAAATCTCATTAAAATCAATAAAAAACTGTTAAGATTTCCTATTTTAACGATTATTACTACCTATATTATAGTATAATATAAGCAATAATTGTAATTAATTATTGTATAAAATTGATATTTTTAGCAAAAAAGACATTATAAATTATATTCATAAAGAAAATAGGTAATAAAGTTTATGAAAAAACTAATTTTTTTTGATATTGACGGCACTTTAAGAAGTAATAAAAATAAAGCTATTTTGCCTCAGACAAAAGCGTTAATCAAAGAGCTTTCACAAGATACTAATGTAGTTTTAGGAATTGCTACAGGCAGAAGTTATGCTAGATTAGGAGTTTTAAAAGAATTAAGACCTTTATTTAAATATTTGGTTTTGTGCAACGGCGCTCTTACAATGCAAGCAAAAAAGACGCAAGAAGAAAAAGTCCTTAATGAGGTTTGTTTTGAACAAAAAGATGTTATGCAAGTAAAAAAAGCAGCTGCTACAAATGGAATTGCTTTAACTCTTTTTACCTTGGACAAAATTTTTGCCATAAATTTACAAAACGACCAAACACTCAACAATATTAGCAGTTTTAAAGGGGAACAAAAACTAGTTCTAAATGATGCTTTTTTTGAGCAACAAAAAGTTTATCAAATGGTATTATTACATGAAAAAGAAAACGATAAAGAAAAGATACAACAATTTTTAAAAAATATGCCCCAATTAAAAGCTTACTTTTGGGATAGTGGTTTTGTTGATATAATGTATCAAAAAATAGACAAATCATACGGAATTAAGCAAATTAAGGATCTTTATCCCGATCATCAATTAATTTGTATGGGAGACGGTCCCAACGACTTTGAAATGCTTAAATTAGCTGATGTGGCAATTACTATGGGAAATACCAAAATAGAAGATTTAAAAAATATTGCTAATTTTGTAAGCCCTCATATTGATGAAGACCGCATGTATGATTTTTTTAAGACTAAAAAAATAATTTAATAGTTTGAAAGAAAAGTTGTAACAATTTGTTGCAGCTTTTTTTGTTGTGTTAATATATAATAAAAGTTAAACCGCTTATCTCATCAATAAGCGGTTTAACTTTTTAGTTTATAGTTTTATTTTATATTTATTATGGGGAATAATAAATGGAGCGGGCGATGGGAATCGAACCCACGTCTTTAGCTTGGAAGGCTAAGGTAATGGCCATTATACGACGCCCACATAAATAGTTAATTAAGGAATGGTCGGGAAGGCAGGATTTGAACCCGCGACCTCCTGGTCCCAAACCAGGCGCTATACCAAGCTAAGCTACTTCCCGTTAATTTCATTTATGATGTTTTAATGGCACACCCAAGAGGATTTGAACCCCTAGCCTTCTGATCCGTAGTCAGATGCTCTATCCAATTGAGCTATGGGTGCTTTTTTATCAAATTGGTGACCCGTACGGGATTTGAACCCGTGAATGCATGCGTGAAAGGCATGTGAGTTAACCGTTTCTCCAACGGGCCTAATATTTTTTATTTATACCTTGGAATAAATCATAAAGCACAAATAAAAATAATCTCTTAAAGTGGCATCAAAATAAAATAAGTTATTCAAAAGTTTTTTTAATTTTAACCAATAATTATTATACCAACATTTAGCCAAAAAGTCAAATAATAAAATTGTTTTATGACAAATATTTCCAAAATATGTATTATTGCGATATTTTGGTTTAGAAATACAGTCGTGCAGGAATCCAAAAAATACATTTTGCAAGAATTAAGGAGCAAGAATTAATATTTATACTATTTTTCAATTTTGCAAAAACTATAATAATGGAAAATGGTACTATTTTTGAAATTTAGGTTTTCTAATAATCCCTACTCCAATAGCGCTGTCTCCTACATGACACCCAACAACAGGAGTTAAAGGGATTTGTACTAAATTTTTTAAGCCTAATTGGGTTTCTAAAACTTGTTGAAACTCGTTTTTTAATTCAGGGTGCCCTGTAAAAATTAAATGGATTTGATAATCATGATTTTGGGTATATTCTTTGATTTTAGAAGTTATGGCTAAAAGTGCTTTGTGGGAACTTAAAGTCTTTTTAATTAAGGCAATTTTGCCATCTTGTTGAACTTGCAAAATGGGATTTATTCTCAAAAGGCGCCCCAAAAAACTTTTTACTCCTACTAAACGTCCATTTTTAATTAATTGTGTAAGCTTTTTGGTCATAAAAAAAATGGTATTATTTTCTTTAATGAAATCTAAATGCTTAACAACTTGTTCTAGGGATTTGCCTTCTGCAAATAAACGATAAGCTTCTAGGGCAAAAAAACCTTCACAAAAACAGACAGTTTTAGTGTCATAACAGTGTACCTCAATTTTATCTGATACCATTTTTCCTGCTTGAATAATAGCATTATAAGTGCCGCTTAAAGCAGAAGATAGCGTAGTTACAAAAACTTTTTGATAACCTTGTAAAGCTAACTTTTCAAAATAAACTACCATTTCGCCAACTGATACTTGCGAAGTTTTAGGCATAAAATCAGGGTTGTTTTTAAACATTTGATAAAATTGATCGTATTTCATGGTTTTACCATCAATATATTCTTGATCGTCGATTAAAATTTTGATTCTAAAAATGTCAATATCACAAGAATGCGAGTAATAATCGAGACAACTAGTAGAAGTGGTTGCAACTTTTATTTTCACATCATTCTCCTTTAATTTGCTTTAGGGATGCCAATTATTTGCCATATAAAGGTTTTTGGTAATGAAAAATAATTTGGAATATAATTAAAATATCAAAAGAAATTGGTATTAAAAATAGATGTTAGTTGGTTGTAATTAGGGTTTATTTGGGGTGAAGTAGTGCAAAAATGAAAAATACAAAAATAAATTGTCAGATTGGTTAAATTGGAAAAACAAAAGAACAAAAAAACAAAAGGAAGGCACAACAACAATAAATTAACTTTTTTATATTGAATTATTGTTTTTTAACAACTTTCTTATTATTTTGTATCTTATTTATTTGTATTTATTATTCGTTTTATTCACTTTTAACACTAATGAAAATAGGAATAACAATAGGTCTTTTTTTAGTTTCTTTGAATAAAAATTTAACTAATGATTCTCTAATATTTTTTTTGAAATCATTCCATTTAAGATACTTTTTTTTCAAAAAAATTTCACTTTTTTCATCAAAAATAGCTTTTAACTTAGGAAAAATATAACTAGTTTCAGAATCTGCCAAAAAGCCTTTACTTACTAATTGTGGAGCACCTACTATTTTTTTGTGTTTAGCATTAACATTGGCAACAACAATTACAACTCCATCCGCTGCTAAAAGTTCACGGTCTTTCATAATAAAATCTTGCCCACCAATAACGGGAGTACCATCAATTAAAATTTCTGTAAGAACGCCAGTATTAGATTCGGCAAAGGCATCTTTTTGTGGGTCACAATGCCAAATACTGCCATTTTCTAACAAGAAAGTTTGGTTGAGTTTGAATCCTAAACTTTGGGCAATTTTTTGCACTTGATATTGATGACGATATTCACCCATAACAGGAATAATGTATTGAGGTTTTAAAAAATTAAGCATCAATTTGAGGGTTTTTTCATAATCATTGGAACAAGCGTCTAAGTCTTTTACCAAAACATGGGCTTGAATATTGTGGCGTGACAAAAGATCTAGGGTTTGAGATTGCATTTTGGCAATTCCTGCCATTTCTTTGGACATTAACAACACTAAATCTTGGGGCGTTAAATGAATTAAAGTGTCTGTTTTTTGACACATTTTTTGCAAATGAAACAAAGATTCAAAATGTTTACCTAGCACAAAGACAACTAATTTTGGATGTTTTTTGGAGTCTTCTAGTGTTTTTAATTCCACTAAATTGAAGGAAGGCACTTTTAAAAAACCTTTTTTCAAAGCAATATCAATAATTTTTTCACTTTTTCTACCTAAAAAAGTTATTTTAAAATTAAGTCTACATGCCAAATCCACTATGGATTGAATTTTTAACAAATCAGGCATCAAAGAAGGAATAACAATAATTCCTTCGGATTTAAGCAAGTGATTGCTAAAATAGTTATTCAATTTGTGCTCAAAACTCGATGCATCATTATTATGCGAAGATGTGCTAAAAGCCCCACGACAAGAAGGCAAAAAGGCAAGTACTTTGGGTTGTGCTAATTGAGCTAATCTTGTAAAATTAGTTTGAAAAAATTTATTTTTAGAATGCAATAATTTAAGGTCGCCAGAGTAAACGATGCTACCTCGTTTAGTTTGAAAAACCATTCCCAATGTTTCAGGAATCAATTGCGATGTAGCAAAAAAAGCCACTGCCACATCATCAAAAATAAGTCTTTCATCGCTTTTAACGATTTGTAGATTAAAATTGCGGTAATTAATTTTATGACTTTGAAAATGCGCTTTTAGAACTTGCATCGTAAAATAAGAAGCATAAACAGGGATATCAAAATCTTTCATCAAGTAAGGCAAGGCACCCAAATTGGTTTCAAAAGCTGATGATAAAAAAACGCCTTTAATCTTGTCTTTGATATCTTGTAATTTGTAATAATCAGCAATCATAGAATCGATGCCATAAAGAGCGGTATTGGGATATTTTAGTCCAGCATCAAGTAAAAAATAAGATTCGTTAATTTGCAAGACGTAAAAATTTTTTCCACTTTCGCCCAGTCCTCCTAAAGCAAAAAATTTAATGTCATTCACTTGGAACCTCCAGTTTGTAATTTGGAAATTATTCATAATTAAAGATGAAAATAATTTCTTGAAATGTTTTGAAAATTAAAAATTAAAAAAATAAAAATTGGGATTGAATTGGGATTGCAAATCCGGAATTGAGCATTGAAAAATATATTTAGGTTTGGTTTTTGGTTATTGTTGGCATTGTTGAATTATTTAGTAAATATTTTTTCGTTTTGTCAATTTAGATGTTTTTGCAAAAGCGGGATTGGGATACGATAATGCTGCATTTATTTAATTTATCAATAAAAGACTTGCAAAATGCCCAAAATAAAAATCAAACAGCAATTGCAATTCAATAAATTAAATGCAATAAAAGACTTGCAACAAATGCACGAAAATTTTTAGGAAACTTGCTTGTATTTTATTGTAGCAAAAATGTTATTTATTAGGTTAAAAGTATTTTATAAGAGTCAAAATCAAATTTTGAATAATTAAAATATTATCCAGAAAGGAAAAAGAAAAGAAATATAATAAAAAATATTAGGTGGATTATTAATGGTTTTGGGCAATTTGATAATAATTTTAAATTATTAACAAAAAATATTTTTTCAGTTTTCTTTGGTTTTTTCAAATATTGCATTTTTTATTGGATATGAAAATCTCCAAAAGCAATTTTTTATTGATAAATATTTTTAATAATTTTCAAAATCATAAATAATTGAAAAAATAATTGACTTTGGGGTAAACAGTTTTTTGAATTATTTATAATTTTTAAACTTGGCTTATATTTTTTTTGCCAAAGAAATTGATTTTGAGGCGGGTTGTAAAAAATAAATTTTTTGCAAATATTTAGTTTTAGATTTAGATTTGATATTAAAATCTAGATTATAAATTTTTTACAAGTTAATTTTAATATTATTGTTAGTATTAATTTGGTTTTTAAAATAAGCTGAATTATTGCTTTTGATTTGAATCATTATTTTTGATTTAAAAATTTAAACACCCAATCAAAATACTAAATATTATCTAATATACCTATATTATACTAAAAAAATAATTTTTAAAAACGCATTTTTGCCTTAAAGTTGACAAAAGAAATTATTTATGTAGTAAAAACGTCAATAAAGTGCGTAATTACTATTTGTTTATTTGTTACAATTTTGACTCAAATAATGAAGACCCACTAAAAAGCGGGTCTATTTTTTGAAAATTGACAAAAATCTCAATTTTGTAATGATAAGAATATTTGTTTTGCAACTTGTAATTTTAATATTATTAAATATTATATTTAATTTATAATTATTTTATCATCATTTAAAAATTTAAACACTAGTCACAGGTCTAAAAGAAGGGTTTAATTTTTTTTCTAAATATTTAGCCAAAGTATTATTACACTGAATTAAAACCAAATAAATTATGGAAAGAAGGACAAAAGGAGTTATGACATCAGCAGTAATTCCCATATTTCGGTTAGCAATCCAGCCCATTTCAACAAGCCCAATAAAAGCAAAAAAGGTACAATCTTTAATATTGGTAATAAATTGAGTTATAACAAAAGGAACTGATTTTTTTAATGCTTGCGGAAAAATAATATTGTAAAAAGTTTGTCTTTGAGTCATTCCCAAAGAAAAAGCAGCCTCAATTTGTCCTTTATCAACAAATTTAATATTTTGCATTAAAATCATAGTAAGACTTGCACCAGCATTAAGGGTAATTACAAATAATGCAGCATTTATTTGGTTAATTTGGGGGAATCCATCAGGAAATAAATCAGGCATAAGGCCTTTACTAGGCCACCACAAACTAGTAGAAAACCATACTAACATTGCTTGAGCTGCAATTGGCACTCCTTTTAATAACCAAATATAAGTATCAACACATTTAGAAATCATTTTATAACATGCTTTTACAAAAGTGTTATTGGTTCTTGTATTTGTTACTTTAGTCTTTGTGCCTACTAAAAATAAAGCTAATAAAAAACCTATTAATAAACCATCAATACTAATTAATAAGGTATTATATAACCCTTTTTTATAAGATGGGAAATTATAACACATTTTTTGCCACAAACCTAAATTTTTAATATTTCTCATTTTATAAGTAGCATTATAAACTCTATCTTCAAATTCTTTTAATTTGTCTCTAATGCTATTAAGTTTTTTTTCTAAACGAATTATTTCGCTTGTTTCTTTTGTATTGTCTTGTTCGTTGCTACTTCTTGTAGTTGTTTCTAAATTATTAAATTCTTTTTCTTCTTCTTGGGTTCTTGTGTTTTTTTCTTGTAATTTTGTGTATCTATCTTTAACATTTTGTAATTTGGTTTGGTCTTTATCTAAACATTGTTCCAAAGTATCAAATTCTAATTTTATTTCTTCAAATTGTTTTTTTAATGAAATGTGTGCGGCTATGGTTTTTTCTTTTTCTGTATCATCTTCAAAAGCAAAGGCACATTTTTTTAAAACTCTAAATTTTTGTTCTTCTTCTTGGGTTCTTTGGTTTAAGTTTTGATTGTTTTTTTGAGTTTTAGAATTATATGCCTTTTTATTTTTTAATTGGTCGTGTTCTTCTTTTATTTCTTGTCTTTTGCCGTCTAAACATTTTTCCAAAGTATCAAATTCTAATTTAATCTCTTTTAATGCATCAAATCTTTCTTGGGCTTCATCAATTTTTTGTAGATTTCCAAGAATAAATTTATCTAAAACTTTAAATAAAGTAATAAATTTTTTTTCTTCTTCTGGTTTTCTTGTATTTTTGCCTTTTAAATCTTTGTATCTAGTTTCTTGGTCCTTTGTTCTTTTCTCTTTCTTTAATTCATGCAATCTTGTAAGAATATATTTAAGATCTTCAATAACATCTGTATCTTTTCCATCTTTGTCTTTTACATATTCTAAATTAAATATTTTCCTCAAAGCATCATTAACTTCTTTTTGTCTTTTGGTATCACCTTTTTTAACAACAACTCCTACACCATTAGGACCTGATTGCAATTGAGGATCAGTTGAATCAAGAATAAAATACTTTAAATCTTTGTCTCCTTCAGTATTATAATGTGCTATTACATCATCAACTACAAAAATATCTGCTTTATTATTTCTAATAAATTCTAAATTAGGTCCAATATTATCTGAAGAAGTTTCTTTTTTGATAATATCTCTATTGTTTAATAATTTTTTAATATAACCTTTATCTAAAAAATCTGTATCAGTAGCACTAGCAGTAACAGCTATAAAAGTAAATGATTTTTCTTTGCCTTCCTTTTTGGCATTTTCATATAAATTGTCTAAGTGAGCAAATAAATCTTTATCTTTGACTCTTGCGTTGTGTGCAAAAAGATTAGATTCAAAATCTTTATTGTCCCTTCTTACTACAAATCCATTCATAGGAACATTATATGCAATACTAAAATCAACTTTGGCTTTTCTATCCTCAGTAATAGCAAGACATGAAGCAGTTATATCGGCTTTACCTGTTTCAATATCGCCTAATAATCCTGCAAAAGTATTAATTGTTAATTCTAATTCTTTACCTTGTTGTTTGGCAATTTCTTTCAATAACAAAACTTCAAATCCAGTTAAACGTTCATCTTCTAAAGTAAGATGACTATCTGAAACCGAAGCATCCTCATCAGATTGCAAACAAACAGGACCCATTCCTACAAAAATACCTCCTTTAAGAGCATTAGGATTGGAATGTTTCTTAGCAAAAACTTTAATATGCAACCACAATAAAAAAAAAATACAAACAGCTACCAAAAAATAATTAAAATGCCAAAATACCTTATTTTTAATTAAATATTGCTTTACTTTCGACAAAAAAAATTTTACCTTATTAAAAAAATTAATACAAATATCACTAATATCGCTAATCATAAGTCAAGTTAATTATCTCCTTTTATACGGTTTTATATTTTTTTTATATGTTTTTTTATGTTTTGAAAATATCTTTATATTTTTAAATATAAAATCATTTTAAATAACTATTAATAATTTTCTTTTTGCTATATTGCTATGTTGGTTTTCTTTTTTTCTTGTGTTTTTGGGTTGGTATTTATTTATAGATAAAAAAAATAGCATAACAACGACAACAAATAAATGGTTTTGTTAAATAGTTTTTAAAATAAAACTAAAATAGGCAAAATGAAAAATTGGAAAAATGAACAAAAAAGTAAGTTAGGAAAAAATATAAAAAATAATTAAAAATCTAATAAATTAAAAATAAAACATTTGTAAATATAAAAAAGATTGTGAAATGAAATAATAAATGAATAAATATTTAGCTTTCCCAAAATAAGTAAAAAAATGCAAATAATGAAAATCAACATTAAAATAAAAAAATTAAATAAAATAAATTGATATTATAAATAAATGTTATAAAAATAGCCAATTGATAAATGGCTTTTGGGCTTTATTAAAATAGTATCATAATTATAAATAATTACTTACTAAACAAAGAATTTATATAATTATCTAATAATTAATTTATAAGACCGTATAATCGATAATTAATCATTGATAAAAAGATTTTGAATTTAATGTTTTTACACAATTTATTGCTCCCTAAAGCTTTTTAATATCATATAAGCGATTGTTGGGGGTTTTGTTGTCATAATTATGATAAATGTATCAAAAAAGATAAATATTTTTGAAATTGTTTTTAAAATAAATGATTATTGTTATTTATAAAAATCATCAAAGTATTTATTACTAGATATTATACAATAATTTTTGTCTTTTTGCAAATATTAATTAATTATGCAGTTTTAAGGGATATAAAAAAATAAAAAATATAAAGTAAACAAAATAAAAAACCCATCAATTAAGACAGGTTTATTAGGGTATTAAATTGTAAAAAGTATATAAAAGATTTGTTTTTTGTAATGTAATTATTGATTATTATCACTAGGGGAAGTTGGTTGTGGAGTTGGAGTTTCTTCAGGTCTTTGAGTAAATTTTTTATCTTCTAATTTTATTTTGTATTCTTTTTTATTATTTGATTGTGTTTCTTGAACTTCATCAATTGAAATTGTTGTTGTATAAAAATATTTACTTTCTTCAGCAACAAAAGCATCTTTTCCTAAATTTTGTGTAGCAAGTTTTTCACTTAAATTTTTCCATTGTAAATTAGGAGTTTTGTTATCTTTATCATTTGGATCTTCTTTATATTTTTCAATAATTTCTTTAGCTGCATTATAACTAGCTTGAATAATTGCATTAATTTCTTTAGTTTGAGTATCATTATCCAAACTAAAATCCATACTTTCCGAACCTAATGACATTCCAAACTCTTTTACCATTTTAGTAGCAATAGTGCGCACCTTTTGCAAATCATCACAACAACCAAAACTAACACTTGTTTCAAATGCTTCTTCAGCTGCACGTCCTGCCAAAGCAGTAATCATTTGTTTTAATAAATCTTGTTTAGTTAAAAGTTGATCGGCTTGTTCGCCTTCATTACTAGCAGAAAAAAAGATAGTATATCCTGCTGCTTGTCCTCTTGGTTTAGAAGTTACACGATGCACATTAAACCCTAGAGCATGAGCTACTATGGCATGTCCTAATTCATGATTAATAACTCTTTTTTTATCTGCTTTAGAGATACTTTGTTTTAATTCAGGACCCATTAAAATTAAATCCATAGCATCATAGATATGCAAAGGTGTAATTTTGTTTGGGGAATTAGTATCTTTGGAGGCTATCTTTTTAGCTTCTTTCACTAAAGAATTAATATCTGCAGGAGTAAATTTAGATCCGTGCAAAGTTTTTGCCACTTGTTTTAATTCATCATCTGAAGGATAATTTGTTTTTTCAATGTTTTCGCGTTTCATAAAAGCTATAAGTAAGGCTTGGGTTGTTTTTAAATCTGGAGTGCCTAAATAAATGTGCTTCCCTAAACGCCCTTCTCTAATTAAGGCATCATCTAAAAAATCTTTACGATTAGTTGCTCCAATAACAATAGCTTGCGGAGTTTTTTCATCTGAATCTACTCCATCAAGTTGAGTTAACAAAGCATTAAGAGTACCTGAATGTTCTTGAGCGCTTTTTTCTTTGCTTCTTTCAGCTCCAATAGCATCAATTTCATCAATAAAGATAAAATAATAACTCTGTCCACGTTGTTTGGCAGTTTCTTGAGCTACTTTAAACAATTCTCTTACACGAGATGCTCCAACTCCTATATATTTTTCGACAAAATCAGAGCCAGTAGTAACAAAAAAAGGAGCTTTATCTTTAACAGAACCCACTAAACATTTAGCTAAATAAGTTTTTCCTGTTCCTGGAGGACCGTACAATAAAACTCCTCTTGGTAAATCTTTACGAGGCAAAGGGTTCATTTCATTTGCATCATCATTTACTGCTGAAATATATTCTCTTAACTCATCTTTGACTTCATCATATCCATAAAAGCTATCAATATTAAGATTGCCTTTGGGTCTGTATTCTTTTTCTTGTGCCCACATAGTATCTTCTTGGGTGTCTTTTCCCATAGTCTTAGAAAGATTTTCAGATCCTTTAATTAAAATAAACATAAAGAAAATCACCATAATATTTACAATAATAGCACTTACATTAGTAGCAATTGCAAAATAATTTTTAGGTTTTTTGGGCGGAATTGGATAATTTGGCGGATTTTGCGGTTGATTATCTGGTTCAGGATATTCAAATCTTTGCGGTTCCCATTTCATAATATACCTTCCTTTATATTTTTATATATTAATTAGTTAGTTTAATTGGGTTTATTTTTTTAGTGCATTTTTTTAGTGCATTTTTTTAGTAAATTAATTTGAAATGATAAAAAAAATCCAACATAAAATTTTAATGAAAATAAACAAATTGACAAATACCAAAAAATAAACATAATAAGAATCTTTATAAGCATTTATCCAACAATTTTTAATTATTTGAATCAATATTTGCAAAAAATCATTTTACTATAATTTTCTTAACACATTTATTTTAACAAAAATTTATAGATATTATAACAATATAAGCAAAAAAAGCACTCTTTATGATTGCAATTTATTAATTTTATGATAAGCTAAAATTAGCAATAAATAAATTTGAAATATTAAGAGATTTTGTTCCTTTTTGATTGTTTATTGTTGTAATTTTAATTACTCCTTTTTTATTTTGTTATAAATTGATTATTTTGCTTTATAATTATTTTATTGACTAACTTATTGCATTTAGTTTATCGACTATTTTTTTATATTTGATAATTGCTAATTAAACAACAATTTACAACTTAAACTTATAAATTATAAACTTAATTACAAATTACAATTGCAATTACGATTATAATTATAATTATTAACTTTATTTCTCCAAAAAAGATAGGTATCAAACCATGAAAACATTAATTATTTTAAAAGATTTAACCAAAGTATTTGACAATCAATTAATTTTAAGAGGCATAAATTTAGAAATTAAACAAAATGAATTTGTCACTTTATTAGGTCCTTCAGGTTGTGGAAAAACTACTATTTTACGTATTTTAGGCGGTTTTGAAAACCCTAGTAGCGGAGAGGTTTTATTTCAAGAAAAAAGCATTTTAAATGTAGCTGCTCACAAAAGACCAATTAATACTGTTTTTCAAAAATACGCTTTATTCCCTCATTTAAATGTCTTTGAAAATGTAGCTTTTGGCTTACGTTTAAAAGATTTTAACTCCAAGATTAAAGCTAATTTAGCTCTTAATAAAAATCATTATCAAACTAACAAAGCCAATTTATCAAAAACTTTTCATCAAGAATTAACCAAAGATTTAACACAAGAAAAAACTACCCAAATTACACATAACTTTAACAATCAAATTGAAACTTTAACCAAAGATTTTGAAGCAAAACAAACTGCTCTTAAATGCAAAAAAATAAACAAGAAAGAGCAAGAAGAACAAATCCAAAAAGAAGTATTAAAATACCTTAAAATTATGGGTTTACAAGGACTTGAAAAAAGAACCATTGAACAATTATCAGGCGGACAACAACAACGAGTAGCAATTGCAAGAGCTTTAATTAACAAACCCCAAGTTTTATTACTTGATGAGCCTTTATCTAATCTAGATTTAAAATTAAAACAAGAAATGCAATACGAACTTAAAGAAATCCAAAAAAACTCAGGAATTACTTTTTTATTTGTCACTCATGACCAAGAAGAAGCATTTACTATGAGCGATAAAGTAGTTGTCATGAATCATGGCGAAATTCAACAAATAGGAAGTCCTGAAGATATTTACAACGAACCTGCTAATCGTTTTGTAGCTCAATTTGTAGGAGAATCCAACTTAATTAAAGGAGTGATGAAAGATGATTTTTTAGTTCATTTTGACAATCAAACTTTTAATTGTGTAGATAAGGGTTTTCGCAAAGAAGAAAATGTAGATATTGTTATTCGTCCCGAAGACATTGATATTGTCTCCCAAGGAAAAGGCTTAATTACAGGTATAGTACAATCAATTATTTTTAA
Source organism: 'Catharanthus roseus' aster yellows phytoplasma (assembly GCF_004214875.1). NCBI lineage: Bacteria > Bacillati > Mycoplasmatota > Mollicutes > Acholeplasmatales > Acholeplasmataceae > Candidatus Phytoplasma > 'Catharanthus roseus' aster yellows phytoplasma. The sequence goes on along the minus strand of NZ_CP035949.1, from coordinate 113,985 downwards.
AGGCGTTCACTGGGAAATTGATGTTAAAACTGCCCAAAGAACCTACACTATTCATACTACTGACCATGTTGAATTAAACAAACAAGTAGATATTACTTTTAATCCTGAAGATATTCATGTAATGGAGATTTGGTAATGAAAAAAACCTACACTTGCAAGGACAATCAAAAACTATACAGACTATTAATTTCGCCTTATTATATTATTTTATTAGGATTAATTATTTTACCTATGGGTTTTATTTTATTTGATTCTTTTCAAGATACTAACCAACAAAACGCATTTTTTGCAACCCGTTTTACTTTACAACACCATCAAGAATTTTTATCCAATCAATCATTTTTATACGTCCTTGCTAGATCAATTGCAATTTCTATTATTGTTACTTTTTGTGTCTTTATCATTGTCTATCCTCTAGCCTATATGATTTCTCGCCTCAAAATGAAATGGCAAAGTTTTCTTGTCATTATCATCAATGGCACTATGTGGATTAATATGATTATCAAAACTCAAGCATTAGTCCAAATATTTCATTTATTACAAAAAACTTTTAATATCAATCTTTTAGAAACTAATTTTGCTATGATTGTAGGACTTATTTATTTATTTTTACCATTTATGTTTTTGCCTATCTACACTGCAATTATCAAAATAAATCCCCAACTTATTCAAGCCTCCAAAGATCTAGGAGCAAACGAATGGCAAATATTGCAAAAAATTATTTGGCCCTTATCACTTTCAGGAGTACTTGCAGGCATTTGTCTTGTCTTTTTACAAACAGCAACTAATATTGTAGCTCCACGTTATCTCGGAGCAACTACCCAAATTACTATTGCTGAATTAATCGAAAACAAAGCTTTATTAAGTGGCGAAATCAAACAAGCTTGTGCAATTGCTATTCATCTTTCTTTAACAATGTTTTTGATTTTTCAAATGTTTAAAAAATTAAGTTTAGGAGAAAGCAAAGATGTCAATTAAATTATCTGGGGCAAACCCCCCCCAAACTGCTTCTACCAAAATCCCAAAAAAACCCAAAAAAACCATTACTAACACCTTATATATCATTTTAGTGTTAAGTTTTATTTATATTCCTATTTTATCTTTAATTATTTTTTCTTTTAACAAAAGCGAAGGCAGAATTGCATCTTTAGTTAATTGGCAAGGTTTTAGTTTTCAATGGTATTCTAAACTTTGGACTGACCAAACAGTTAAAACTGCTATCAAAATAACTTTATACATTGCTTGCCTAACTACTTTAATTTCTACTTTTTTAGGTACTTTTGCAGCTATTAGTCTTGCTCAAAGTCTTAACAAAAAATGGCGCAACATTGTTCTTAATGTAAGTAATTTTTCTATTGTTATTCCTGAAATTATTACTGCTTTAGCATTATTTGTTGTCTTTGGTTTTATGGGTTTGGAATCTGGTTTTTGGAAAATGCTTTTAGCCCACATATCTTTTTGCACTCCTTTTGTAGTTATTACTGTCTATCCTAAAGTAATAAATCTTGACCCTCATTCTTTAGAAGCAGCCTATGATTTAGGAGCAACCCCACTCAAAGCTTTAACCAAAGTAATACTACCTCAACTTAAAGGAGCTATGCTTTTAGGAGCCACTCTTGCTTTTAGTCTTTCTTTTGATGACTTTATGATTTCTTATTTTGTAGGTGGTTCTGAATGCCAAAATATTTCTGCTTATATCTACAGCCTCAAAGGAACTATTAACCCAACTGTAAATGCTTTATCTACTATTTTAATTATTATTGCTAGTTCTAAAATTATCCTTAATTTCATCAAATACAACAACCAAAAACAAAACCAAAGGAAAAATTCCAAAATAGAAGCAGAGGTAAATAACAATGAAAATGAAAGTAAAAATGGAGCTACAACAATAACTACAAACAAAACCACAACCACTAAAACAAAAACAAGCACAAAGACAAACACCAATGAAAACGAATTTAATACCAAATGAAAAAGACAATTAAAACTGTAGCAACAACATTGCTTTTCGTTTTAACAACAACTTTTGTTATTCTTATTATTCTTAATCTTAAAAACAAAAATATACTTCCCCAACACCAAGAAGAACAAACATTAACATTATTTAATTGGGGCGAATACTTAGAACCTAGCATTATTGAAAAGTTTGAAAAAGAAACTCACATCAAAGTTAAACAAGTTCTTTTTTCTTCTAACGAACTTGCAGTTACCAAAATTAAAAGTAAAAACCAATATGATCTAGCTATTTTAAGTGAATATGCAATTGATCAATTAAGACAAAGCAAAATGTTAGAAACAATAGATGATGGTGAATTAATAAAAGATGATAAACATTATTATGAATTAAACAAAGACCTCCAAGACAAACTCCCTTCTGAATTTAACAATTACGCCGTTCCTTATTTTTGGGGAAAAGTAGTTATTCTTTATAATAAAAACAAAATAACTCAAGACCAAATTAATGAACTCAAAGATCAAAATAAAGGTTTTAAATATTTAAAAGACACCAATTTAAAAGTAGCTTTATGCAATAACGCTCGCGACGGTTTAATGGTAGGTCTAAAAGGTACTGAAGGAAAAATTGCAAACCCTTCCCCAGATGAATTAAATGAAGCCAAAAAATGGCTCTTAGAACTAAAAGAACAAAAACCTAACTTAGCTTTTATAAACGACCAATTAATGGACCGCATGAAAAATAAAAATAACGAATACTATGATATAGTTATTGCTTATTCAGGAGATGCTAATTTTTTAAAAGAACAAAATAATAATCTAGATTATTTTTCACCTACAGAAGGAACCAATGTTTGGGTTGATGCTTTGGTAATGCCTAAAGGAAGCAAAAAAACCCTAGCTTATAAGTTCATCAATTTTTTAAGACAAAAAGAAAATTACAAAAACAATTTAGCTTTTACTAAATATAATTCTCCTTATGTTGGATTAGAAACTTTTCCAGGAATTCCCCAAATAGAAATCAAAGGTAACGATGAAGTTTACAAATACGACCAAACCACCCAAAAAACCATCAATACTTATTGGAACGACATTATTGCTTTTCCCAGCCAAAAAGATTATTGGCTATTTATCTTAAGTTTTTTCATTTTTTTAGCTATTTTTATCACATATTTCCATCATAAATTCAAAAATAAATTACGTTTAGACCAATACCCCAAAAAATAAAAACTTTAATATAATTTGTTCTAACCCCAAATATTAATCAATTAATATTAAAAAAACCAACTTTTAAGTTGGTTTTTCCTTTATAAATGAAACAATTAAAACTAATTTGGTATTCAATCAATTATTTTTTTCAATTTTTTTTATATAAAGATAAATTGAAATAATAAAAACAGCCAACAACAAAATAAATAATATATAGGCAAATATTTTTATATTGTAAATGTGTGTGTCATAAGTTTGAGATTGTAAATCACCCACATCAGCTACTTTATTATTGGTGTGGTGCAAATAAACTTTATTTTTTTGAGTATTTTTATTCACTAAAACATTTGTAAGAGGCAATATTGGTTCTACATTACTACTTTTACCCCAAGTATAACGATGTTGCCAATCAACTACTTTATTATTTTCGGTACTTGTTTCTAAATAATGTCTTTGGGATGTTTGTCTACCATTTTTATCATAAGTAGCATCCCAAGTGTCATAATGTTGCCAATCAACTACTTTATTATTTTCGGTACTTGTTTCTAAATAATGTCTTTTAGAAGTTTGCTTTTGGTTTGCATCATAAGTAGCATCCCAAGTATCATTATTTTTCCAATCCACTAATTTATCTTTTTCATTACTTCCTTGCAAATAATGCCTTTCTAATAATTGATTACCATTTTTATCATAGGTTTTATCCCAAGTATCATGATGTTTGTAATTAACTAATTTATTATTTTCGGTGCTTTGAGCTAAAAAATATCTTTTAGATGTTTGTCTACCATTTTTATCATAAGTAGCATCCCAAGTATCAGGATTTTGCCAATCAACTAATTTATTATCTTGCGTGCTTTCTAATTTGTAATGTCTTTGTGCTATTTGATTTCCGTTGGTATCATAAATTGCATCATAAGTATCAGGATTTTGCCAATCAACTAATTTATTATCTTGCGTGCTTTCTTCTAAATATTTTCTTTTTTCTATAATTCTAATAGCTAAATTTTCTTTTAATGGATTATTTGCCCAAACTGTAATTATATTTCCTAATAATAAAATAAAAATCCATAATGCCAATAACAACAAGCACACCTTAGCCAATAAAAAATGCTTGGGTTGTTCTAAATTATTCACTTTGTAAAAAAACTCTTTTCTAATATGGCAATTATAAATAATTCCAACTTGAAAAAATTGCTATTATTTATTTTAATTATACAATTATCTCTTATTTTGTTTTTTATAATTGTAATAGTATTAAATACTATGTAAAATTATTATATCGCAAAATAGATAAAAATATACTTAATTTTTATTAACATTTCTTTGTTGTAATGCTTTATAAATTATTATATATATTATTTTATTGTGGGATAAAACCTAAAACTGATAAACAAACTTCTTTTAAGTCTTGAACTTCAATTTGTGTTTGTTTGTTTCTACACATATTAATACAAGTATCATTAACAAGTGTTTCGATGGTAAGATTAGAACACTTCATAATGTCATTTTCAATTGCATCATTAACATTTTGGGTGAGATAATTTAGTGCATCATCAGAAATTGGGTTTTTACAGATATTTTTAACTAAGAATTTCATAAAGTCTTTGCGTGGTTCTTTTTCGAGGGTTTTAACTTCAATTTTGTAAGTAAATCTTGATTTAATGGCATCATCCATTTTATTTAAATAATTTGTAGCTGCAATTAAAAATATGGGCTTAGTTAGGTTATTTTTTTCGATAGTTAATTCTTCTTTGAAAGCCGTAACAGCTTCACTTCTTTGTCCTTTATGATGCTCACGTATTTGTGTAAGATCAACAAAAACCTCTTCACATTCATCAACAAAAATGATAGCACCACCGTGTTCATCAGCAATTTTTCTTGCACTATCAAATAAAGAATGTACTGCCTTTACACTTTCTCCTACATATTTTTGAGCAAAATCAGCAACAGTACATTTAGCAACATATTTAAAATGAGTATCTTTCATAAAACAATTAGCAAAAAAAAATCCAGTGCCAGGAACTCCATATAATAACATTCCTTTGGGAGGATCTATTTTACCTTTACCTTCAAACATTTTGGCATTTGTAACAAAATCTAGTACTTTTTGAGCTGCCAATTTTTCTTCTTTCATTCCAAATAAATCATCCATATATTTTTTGTTAGGATTAAAATTGTTTAATTCAAATTGAACTGGCGCATGGAGTGCATCTATAACACTCCATTTGGGAGTTGAAGGTGATTTTTCAGATAAAGATGGAGTTTGTGTTATGGTAGGTGGAGTTGTTCGTTGGTTGTGGTTGAAATTGAGGTCTAAAAGCTAAAATTAAAGCTATTGCAACTAAAGAAAAAGCAATTAAAGTAATAGCAGTTTCGATTTTAAATGATTTATTCAAAAAATTTAAATTGAGATCTTTTTCTTGATTATCCATAAGATAATTTCTCACTTTCGTTTTATTTTGTTATTTTTAAAAGTTAGTTGGTTGTTAATAAATCAAACAATTATATTGTTATATCAAATTTATAAATCACTATTTTTATAACTTGCCTAAAACTTTATAAATGAATTAGTTTTTATTTTAATGAATTGATTATCACAAACAAAACTTTTTTAACAATTAATAATTATTTGATTATCTCTATTATATCTCTTTCAAAAAAAATAAAGCAAATTTAAATAAAACAAATAACAAACTAAATAATTCTATCAATAATCTCATAATTTTACTTATAAGTCATAAAAAACTAAATTTTTGCTCCCTTAACTTATTTGTTTTATAAGAGAAAAATTAAAATATGTTATAATTAAAATAGGTTTTTATTTACCTTAAATAAAAAATCTTTCCTAATCATACTAAATTAAGAAAAAAATATTCCATTCCTTATTATTATCTAATTATATTAAAGAAATTTTTTCGAAGAAAGGCAACCAAGATGAATAAAGATAAAGTTATTCAATTTATTGACGGACAATTATTTAAAAACATGATTACTAACGGAGCTATCAATTTACAAAACAACTACCAAACCATTGATAATTTAAATGTTTTTCCCGTACCAGATAGAGATACAGGAACTAATATGAAAATTACTATGATGTCAGGCGTTAAAGAAATTAGCAATTTAGAAACTCGTTCCATAGTAGAAGTATCCCAAGTTTTATCAAAAGCATTATTAATGGGTGCCAAAGGCAATTCAGGAGTTATTTTATCCCAATTTTTTGCAGGAATGGCACAAACTTACCAAAAACTCAATAAAGAAACTATAAATATTAATGATTTTATCCATTCACTTGAAGGAGGCTACAAAAAAGCTTACCAAGCTATTATAGAACCTCAAGAAGGCACTATTTTAACTGTTTTTCGTAAAGCTGTTAAACAAACTCTCAAAGCTAAATCCCAATTTAGTACTATTGAAGATGTTTTATCCAATTTCTTACAAAACGCCCAAAAAACTCTTTCCCAAACAACTGAATTATTAGAAGTCTTAAAAAAATCAGGAGTAGTTGATAGTGGAGGGGCTGGCTTTGTTGAAATCCTTAAAGGAATGTTATTATTTTTACAAGACCAAAAACTACTTCAAGTAAACCAAAATACCCAAACACACACAAATCCTGATAAAATACAAAAGTTGGGACAAGTTAATATTAAATATACTTATTGCACTGAATACATTTTTCAAATCAAAGAATCCCAAGAAAAAAACCTTGATATGAAACAACTTAAACAAGCTTTATTACAAATAGGAGATTCTTTAGTTTTAGTTAAAGACCAAGAAATTCTAAAAATACATATCCATACCAACAAACCAGGACAAGTTTTAGAAAAACTCTTAACTTATGGCACATTAAAGGTAAGCAAAATTGACAACATGAAAGAACAACATCAATCAATTTTAGATCAAAAACACGACACATTTACCCTACAACAAGAATCTACCCCAGACCCAAAGTCACCTTCAAACTTACCTAACTCAAATAAAGATCAAAAATATTTTTTTATTGCATTTGCAAATGATACCAAAAGCCAAAAAGTCTTTGCTGACCTTAAAGTAAATCACATTATAAAACAATCTAATTTTAACCCTACTACTTTTGAAAAACTTCTTCAAACAAATACTTCCCAAAACATCATTATCCTACCTAATGACACATCTCTTTTAGAAAAGCTTACAACCCAACTAAAACAATTACAAGGAACCAATCAAGAAATTGTCCTTTTACAAACTAAAAACATCGCTCAAGGATACAGTGCTCTTTTAGCTTTTGATAAATCATTGGATTTAGTACAAAACAAAACTATCATGGAAGAAACTATCAAAAACATCCAAACAGGAAAAATTATCTATGCTAATAAAAAAGATGCTAAAAACATATCCAATCAAACTCTTTTAGAAAAAGAATATTTATCTGTTTGGGAAGAAAAAATAATAGCTACTAATAAAGATAAATATCAAGCATTAAAAACATTACTCCAAAAAATGATTAAACCTAATCAAACCTTTTTAACTGTTTTTTATAATCCTTCATGTACTGATGAAAAAGAATTAGAAAAACTAGAAACTTTCTTAGAAACTAATTACGACCACATTGAATTAGAAACCTTAGAAAGCCAAAATAACAACATTCCTTACATTGTTTCATTAGAATAACAAAAGTGATCTATAAGATCATTTTTAAGCGGATATGACGGAACGGTAGACGTGCATGCTTGAGGGGCATGTAAGAAATATCTTGTGTGAGTTCAAATCTCACTATCCGCACCATTAATTTATTTATTTTAATTAAAATCATTATATTATATTAAAAACCCCCTTTTTATTAAGGGGGTTTTCTTATTAGATTTCATGTTATTAAGAAATATAAAAACAATAATAAAAGATACAATAATTACAGTAATATAGATAAAATGTTTGTTTATTTGTTTCATTTGAAAATCAATTTTCTTATGTATTTAAAATATTTAATATCATTTTATTATTGTTATCTAAAATTACATAACTTGCCTATATTATATATAATTTTAATAAAAAACAATTGCAAAGATATTTTATTATATTTATATTTTATACTGAAATTATTCCCACTTTTATGATATCTATAATATATTATATTAATTTAACAATTAAACGCTGTTATTGGGGAAAAAAAAGCTAAATAATAAAGTTTTTTAATAAACAAATATAATACATCTAAATTATATAATGTATGGAGCGGGCGAGGGGAATCGAACCCCCGTCTCATGCTTGGCAAGCACGTATAATAACCACTATACGACGCCCACATCATCTTAATTTTGGTTTTGGTGCCCTTAACAAGAATTGAACTTGTATTTCAGCATTACCATTGCTACGTTCTGCCGTTAAACTATAAGGGCTTAACATATTTTATTATATCAAAAAAAATATCAAAATGCAAATTTTTGACGAAAAAAATGAAAATTTTACCAAAAAACGTCAAAAAAGTAAAAAAAATAAAAAAAAGTGTGTAAAAATGTTTGACTCTAAAAATAAATGAGTTATAATAGATAATAGGTTATGAAACCGAAATAATTTAAAAGAAGGAGTATTATTAATAATGCAAGACAAAAAACAACAGGGAACATGTAGATGGTTTTCTAAAGACAAAGGCTACGGATTTATCGTTTCAGCTGATGGGAAAGATATTTTCGTACATTACAGTTCTATTCAAACTGAAGTCTTTGGAAGAAAAACACTTAATGAAAACGACAAGGTTGAATTCACTGTTAAAGAAGGCGACCTCGGAGCTCAAGCTGTAGATGTTGTTGTAGTTAACGAATAATTTCATTAATAATCGAACAAAGGAAGGGATGCAAATCCCTTTTTTGTTATATATATTGATATTGAGCTTTTTGTTTGCTTGTGTAATTTTGATTTGAGTTTAGTTTAATTTAGATAATTTTATCTTTGGCGCTTTTACAAAATTTTAAATTTATTGGTTATAATTTTTGAGTAGGCAAAAAGAATAAATTAATCAAAATATGATCCATTCCAAAACACAAATAACAAATCTAAAAATAACTTGATTTAAAAAAGGTTTTTTGAGTTAAAATAAAAATATGGGGATGTTTTGGATTTGCCAAGGTCAACGAAATTTATATAGCATATCTTGGTTACGCAAGTAAAAACGTCGAGGTTATAATAACCGGAAATAACAAACAAACTGTAACAAATACACAAGATTTTGCTGGACAAACTCCAGTTTATCAAATGAATTTTGCAAACAGTTTTTCTTCACAATTAGCTTTTGCTTAAATAAATAAGCAAAACCCGCACTTAAATTAACTTACGATTTAAGGAAGGCAATAAGGTAAGTTTTGCTAATTGGGTTTGTCTTTGCTCTTTTAGCAAATATCAAAAAGACTAGTAATTTATGGATTTTGTTTGTTTTTTCATAAATTGCGAACTTACAAAATAAACTAAATATGTAGAATATATAAATTAAAGTGATTTTGTACATGGGTTCGACTCCCATCATCTCCACCAAAATAAATTATAAATTATTTGCTTGTATTATTACGTTTTTCCAAAAAAGAATATTTTTAATCCTTGACCAAGTTAAAACTGTCTTATTAGGAATCTTGTTTTTCGGAAAAATCATAAAAGTGAGTAAGGATACGAATTTTTTCAATAATTTTGTATACCTTAACTTCACTATTAGCATTTTCAGCTCCATGCAAATGCAATAAATAATTGTGCAGTTCATTAAAGGGCAAATTACTACTAATAAAAAGGGGCAACTTTTTTTCAGCTCTATCATACAACAAAGGAAGCAAAATTTCATCACGAAACCAAGGTGTCATATTTTCTGAACCTAGGTCATCCAAAATCAAACACTTAACATTTTTTAATTGTTGCAACCTTGTTTCTAAAGTATTATTATACAAAAAATTTCTAAATTTTCTAGTTATATCAGGCATAAAAAGAAAAATAACAGAAATTTGTTTTTGAATTAATTCATAAGCTATTTTTTTCAAAAAAATAGTTTTTCCAGTATTAAAAGAACCCGACAAATAAAAACCTTTGGTAGATTTTTCAAAATGTTTAATAATTTGTTTCATCTCTTTTAACGCTTTTTGCTTAGAATCATTATCCACTACAAATTGCCTCACTAAATGAGCATCAAAATTAATGCTACTATCAAACAATTCATTTTGCGATTGCCAATGTTCCTTAAAATAAAGAGCTTGAGATTTAACAGTAGGAACCCAAACAACTCTTAAAGGATTGGTTTTTATTTCTTGGCGATTCCCATATTCATTTTCTTGATCTTTGGTGAGCAAATAATGATAAATAACTGGCAGTTCATCATCAGAGATATCTAAATTTTTGGTTTCTTCGCACTGTGCAATCATTTTCCTAATTTTTATTTTTATATCTGAAAATTCCATAAATTAATTTTTCACCTCTTTTGCTTTTGTAAAATGTTATCAAATTGAATTGATTCCTTGTAATAATAAATCATCCAAAAAATTATGACTGTTTTTTCTTTTTAAAATCTTCTAACCATTTAGGAGAAATTTGTGGTTTTTTTAAATTAGATCTAAACTTAGTTTGAGATTGGTTTTTTTCTTGTTCCATATAAAAATCATATGCTGTTTCAGTATCAAAAATCCCTTTTTGCTCCCAAGATTTTAAGATTTTTTCCAAATAAACCACCGAGGGCACAAAGCCTTTTCGTTCCAAAATATAAGTTAAAAGCACATTGACTAGCCCCGGTTCTAAATTGTTTCTTTCCATAAATTGAAAAACAGTATCAGCCGCAGTGGCTTGCATATTTTTAGGACAATGATTTATAATAATTCTTTGAGTAGAATCTTTACGTTTGAGCAAAGCAATCGTATCTTGTTCATTATATTGCGTTTTTTTCGCAAAAACCAAATTTTGATTTTGAGTATGCATCTGATAATATCTTTTTACACCTAGGCTTAATTTGGATAATTCGATTTCGCTGGGCTTTGGAAAAGTTTTTTGATATATTTCCGAAAGTGTAGCTTCATCTAAATTATAAACTAAGCTTAATTTTTGAATAAAATCACTTGTTTGATTGCAAGTTAAAGATGGTTTTTTGAAACGTTGGGGCAATTTTTGCAAAAATAATTTATAATCAAAAGCGTTATTTAAAAACTGTCTTGGAGAAGAATTTGTTTGGTTATTGGGACAAGTAAAATCAGTTGGTAAATCCATTTTTTGCACTTGAAACAAATCATCAAATTTTTTACTAATGTCTTGAAAAGCGTCCCAATTATTTTTTTTAGTGGAAACTTCTTTACTAAAATGATTTTGCAAACTCAAAAAAGTAGCCTCTCCCACTTCACTTAATAAAAAATTACTAAAAAGAGGGTCTTTAAAAAACTCTTGAGATCTGCATGGCAAATTAAGCCAATAAATTCTTTCTTGGGTTTCGGAATTGCAAAAAGTTTGGAGCAAATTAAGAGCTTCTAATTTTTCTTGTGCTTCTAAAAAATCATTTTTTGAAACCGCACTCAAATCAAATAAAAATTGATGTTGATAAAAAATATTAGGTTTTAGAGTTGCTAAAATATGATAAATACCAAGCGCATGAGTGCCTATTAGTGGTTGATAAAGCAAACTTAGGCTTTGATGGTCTTCAAGCGACAAAAAAACTGAATTTTTAATTTGAAATAAATTTAGATGACTAAGCATAAAAACCTCTTTTTTAAAAATATTGATCTATTTTATAGTTGAAAATAAATCAATTATAATTCTTTATTAGGATTATGATTTTGACAAACAGGACAAAGATAAGTACCTCTGCCGCCAACTTTGATTTTGATAATTTTAGTTTGACAGTTAATACAAGGCTTATTAACTTTGCCATGCACTTGTAATTTGTTTTGAAAATAGCCTATAATGCCTGGCTGAGATTCAAAAGTACTTACAGTAGTTCCCCCCAGTTTAATGGCTTTGGTAAGTACTTTTTGGGAAATTGTTACAATTTCTTGCACTTGTTCCAAAGACAGTTCGCAAGCTTTAGTTTCAGGATGCAATTTTACTAAAAACAAAACTTCATTAACATAAATATTGCCTAATCCAGAAATTATTTTTTGATTTAATAAAACTTTTTTCAAAGCGCTTTTGGTCTTTAATATTTTTTGATACAAAACAACTGGATTGATTTCAAAAGGATCTAAGGCTAGTTGATGCAAGGTAGTTTGGGTTAAAAAAATGTTCTGATTCTTAACTTCAAATCTACCAAATTTCCTAAAATCATAATATCTTAAAGAACTTTTATCCTCCAAAATAATTGCAAAATGTTCGTATTTGTGTTTAGGCTCATCGCAAGGTTTGATAAATAATTTTCCTTCCATTCTTAAATGCCCTATTAAAACTAATTCTTGAGTTAAAAAAAATAATAAAAATTTACCTTTTCTTTGAATATCCAAAATGGTAGTTTGTTCAATTTTTTGAAATTCTTTGGTATTTTTAACAGCAGGCTCATAAAATACCTTAGTTGCAATAATTTTTTTTCCTATTAACTGTGTTTTTAAAAAATCTACAATAATTTGGACTTCAGGTAATTCTGGCATGCATTTGCTCCTTTTTTATCTTTGTTTTTGGATTGCAATTGTTCTTATGTTTTTTCTTTTGCTTTTTTATTGGTTTGGATATTTAACATTTCTATTTTATAAATAAATTATAAATAATAAGATTTGTCCAATTAAATATTACCATTATCTAAAATAAAAAAATAATTCAAATGTTTAGAAATTAAATCTATGTTTTGTTGCAAATAATCATTTAAAGCAAAATAAGTAATTTTGGCAGTTTCATTGTTTCGTTCTAAATGGCGCAATAATTGCAATATGACAATTTTTTTCATATCTAAAATATTTTCTTGTAAAAAAACATATAATGTTTCTAAATCAAAATTCGGAGTTAATTTTTGATTACCAAAAAAAACTTTTCTTTTCAATAAAGTTAATGCATATTTTTTTTCTTTGATTTGTTGTAATAAACTTTGATAATAATTTATAATTTCATCATCCAAACTTAAATATTGATGGATAAAATCTTGGGCACAATTCGAAGAAATATTTAATTCAGGGATAATTGCTTTTATCCACACATCCACATCAAAATTCGTTGTTTCAGAAAGTTTTTGAGAGTCCTTTTTGATTTCTGATTTGGGCGCATTTACAAAAAATTGTAAGGTTTGTTCATCATTTAAAAGATGATTGTTTTCAATTTTAAAGTAATTTTTAATTTTTTGAATATTTCCTAAAGTAGCTAAAATTTTTAACGAAAAGCAAAAAAAATTATCATTAATTAAATAATTATAAGATTTTTTATTGTTTATTATATTTAAAAAACAACTATTTTGATACCCAAAAACATCTTTGAATGATTTTAATTGGTTGATGTGAGTTTCTTGTTCTTGTTCTTGATTATTTTTGAGCTTTATGTTTGTGTCTTGGTTTTGATCTGCATCTTTTTCTTGTTCTTGTTCTTGCCCTTGATTTGTTTTTGGTATTTTTTCTTGTTGTGTCTCTATTTTTTCATCCGTATTTTTTTCTATTGGCTGTGCTTCTATTATTTGTTTTTGTTGTACTAAATTAGTTTCATATTCTAATTGGGCTAAAATATTTGATAAGGGAAGTTCTATTTCTTGAAACAAAAATAATTGGTTTTGAGCTTTTAAATGATGCAAAACGCTATTTTTGATGGCGTGTAATAAAAAAGCTTTAAAAGCTACTTTTTGCTCTAAAATAAAAATGTTTTGAGATAATTGGCTTACATAATTTGTGTTATTCAAAATATCTATTTTGGCTATAATATGAATAAATTCAAGATTTTTCAAAGGAAATAAAAGATAAGAAGCACAAACTAAATCAAAGATAACTCCGTTGAGTTCTTGATGTTTTGTTTTTAAAAAAAGTTGTGTTGCTTGATTGTGAAAAACAATTTTATAAAAATTAGCATCTTTTAGATAATTGCAAAAGTTATTATTATCAAAAGCCAAATTAGCATCTATAAAAAAATGTGTATTTTCATTGGAAAAACCAATTCCTTGCAAAAAAGTATTTGAATCATTTTCTTTTTCTAACTCAAAAAAACAAGCCCAAATTTGGTGTGGTTGGATTTGAGCCAAAAAAGCATTTAGAGAGTTTTGGTCTTTGATAATTTGAAAATGAAAATTGTTTTGAGGTGGGTTGGCGCCTTGTTCTTGAACTTTTGGAGCGTTATTGTCATTATTTTTAGTGGTGTTGTTGTTGATAGGTCTGTTTGGATTTGTTTGGTTTAAATTATTATCATTTTCTAAATTGCTATCTTTTTCTACTTCTTGCACTTCTTTGGATTTGGGGGATGCTTCCTTATTATAATTTGCATTTGTATTTGTGGTATTTGGTTCTTTTTCAATTCTTGCATATTTGGTAATAGCTAAGCGTCTAAAATCCATTTCTTCATAAAAATTTTTAAGGTTTTGCGCCAAACGTATTTGTATTTCTGTTTGCATACAATCAAAGGGCAAGGGAACTTTAAGGTCAATTGCGGTAAGTATTTTGCTAAGTTCTAAATCAGCTTGGGAATTTTGGATTTTGGTTTTTAAAATAGGTTTAATGTTGTCTAAATTTTGCATCAAATTATCTAGGGAATCGTATTCTTGTAATAACTTTTGAGCAGTTTTAGGTCCTATTCCCAATACTCCTTTAATGTTATCAGAAGGATCACCAATTAAACTTTTATAATCAATCATTTGATATTCTTTAAGACCGTATTCTTCAAACAAAGTAAGAGGTGTATAGCATTTAATTTCACGCAATCCTTTTTTAAGCAAACAAACAGTAATTTTTTCATCTACTAATTGCAATAAATCCTTATCACTTGAATAAATAGATACTGTCTTATTTTGATTGCTTGCTTCTTTGGCTAAAGTACCTATAATATCATCGGCTTCGTATTCGTCTTGGACATGATATTTAACGCCGATTAGGTCTAAATATTGTTTAATCAAAGGAATTTGACTAATCAATGCAGAAGGTGTTTCTGGTCTTCCTTGTTTGTAAGCATCGTATAATTGGTGTCTTTTGGTAGGTTTATGAGTATCAAAAGCTACTAAAATATAACCTTTCGTTTCTTCTAAAATTTTTTCAAACATTCTAATAAAAGACAAAAGAGCATTAGTGTAGATCCCTTTTTTATTTTGCAAAAGGGGTTTATATTTGCTTGCAGTTGCGTGATATGCTCGAAATAAAAGCGAATTGCCATCAACTAAAACTAAATGTTTCATTGTTTCTCCTATTTATTTTATCGTTTAGCTAATAGCCAAAATTGGATTATAAGTTAATAATGATTGTTTTATTTATAAGGTACAAAAGGAAAATAATTAATATAATATTAAAAAAAGAAAGTTTGTAAAAACTTTCTTAGAATACAAGGTTTTGTTTGGGTTTTTATTTTATTGCGTTTATAAAAAGATTTTATAATTTTAATTATAATGAGTTTTTTAATGAAATCTTTAAGGCAAATCAAATCCATAAATAACTTTAAAAGATTTTTTTAAGTCTTCAATTCTAATGTCACTTTGCCCTTGGGTTTCGTAGCGAGAATTGATAATTGCATCATCTAAAAGATATTCCATAGTGCGTTATCCTGTTTTGGATTTATCAGTTAATTTTTCCAATGCATCATTAATTGTTGTTAATAAATATTCTTTTGCAGTTGAGGTGATTGGTGTTTTTCTTTTTTCAATTAAGAATTCTAAGAATTTTTTTCTACCATTTGTATCTAAGGATTTAACTTCTATGTGGTAGTTGAGGCGCGATTTGATGGCATCGTCTATTTGATCTAAGTGATTAGTAGCTCCAATTACGAAAATAAAAGAATCAGGGTTGTGGGGGCAGTGGTTTCTTAATGAAGTAATTTCGGCTTTGAAGGTGTTTAAGATGTCTTTCATTTTTTGGTCTTCTTGGTTGATAAGTTCGATTTTTTCGTACTTGGTCGCATTCATCGATGAAAATTACTCCCATACCATTATTTTTGTTTAGATGCCATTAAGCTCTAATGAAATCAAACATCGCTCTTATAATTTCGATTCTTTATTCGCGGGTTTTGGTGATAAAGTCGGAGGGGGTAAATTCAAAACAGCCTGCATCGGTGGAAGGGGAGGTTTGTCTTGCTTGTGACATAAATGCTATTGCTAATAATGTTTTACCTGTTCCTGGGACTCCGTGTAGTAGGAGTCTTTTGGGTTTATTGATTTTTCCTGCTTTTTGGAACCATTCAGGATGAGATACCATTGCTAAAATGCGATTACAAGTTTCTTTTTCAGTTTCCATGCCAATTATGTTTGCAAAACTTATATTGTTTACTATATCATCATTTGTTTCTTTACAACGTTGGGATACTAAAGGATGTGCGCTAAATTTAGTAAGAGGTTTATTGGCATCATATTGTTCCATTTGTTTTTGATATTCTTTAAATTTTTGTTGTTTGTATTGATGATATAAGTTATATGAAAAATAAATTGTTAAAGTGGTTGTTAAAATAAATAATAAAGTGCCAATAAAAATTTTAAAAAAGTTTTCTTTACTTTTAAGTTAATAGGTTTATATTTGTATTCCTTTTGGATTTTATAAAAATGCAGCAATTTTTAATAAAAAATGTAATTTATTTATTATTTAATATAACACAAATAATTATTCATTTTGTTTTAATTAATGATAAATTAAAGTTGATTTTATAAAAATATTAAAGGATACAAAAATACTTAATAAAAAGATTTTATAATTTTAATTATTTATTATTCATACATATCACGAAAAAAAGCCATCGGATCATTTTGTAATTTATCAAGATCTTGATCATCAAAATGTTGCATTTGCTTAGCTAATTTTTTTTGTTTTTCTAAAAGGGTAATTAGCTTGTTAACATCACTTAATTGATTACCAGAACCTTTGGCAATTCTTTGTCTACGTCTACTGCTCAAAGCAATTAATTGAGGATTTTTCTTTTCTTGTTTAGTCATACTTTGAATTAAAACTTCAAATTTATTAAATCCATCATCACCTAAACTGGCAGAAAATTGTTTCATCTTACCACCTAATCCAGGAATAAAACTTAATAATTTGCTGAAAGAACCCATTTTTTTTAATGTTTTTAATTGTTTTTGAAAATCATAATAATTATAACTATCATCAAATAATTTTTCCATCATTTGTTTACTTTGATGAGGATCAATTTTATCGGTAACTGTCTCAATTAAAGTTAAAATATCTCCCATTCCTAAAAGACGAGATGCCATTCTATCAGGATTAAAGGGCTCTAAACTGTCAATTGTCTCTGAAGAAGAAACAAATTTTAAAGGCAGATCTGTCATTGCTCTTACTGATAAAGCAGCTCCTCCTTTAGTATCTGCATCCATTTTGGTCAAAATAACTCCAGTTACTCCTACTTGATTATGAAACGACTGAGCAGTATTAGCAGATTGTTGTCCTGAAAGACAATCCACAACTAACAAAATTTCTGAAGGATTGGCTTTGGCTTTAATTTGTTGCAATTCTTGCATCATTGTCTCATCAATATCAAGGCGCCCCGCAGTATCAATAATTACTGCATCATATCCTTCTTGCAAAGCATGTTTTAATCCTGCATCTACAATATCTAAAACAGCAGTGTCAGGTTTAGAAAAAACATCAATATTGATTTGTTTACCAATAACTTTTAATTGTTCTACTGCTCCTGGACGATAAATATCACAAGCTACAAGTAAAACTTTTTTACTATTTTTTTTACGCAACCAAAGAGCTAATTTTCCTACAGTAGTCGTTTTACCGCTTCCTTGCAACCCAATTAACATTAAAGTATCCAAATTACAATTAGGCTTAAAAGTAAGATCTGCACGAGTAGAACCCAAAATTTGAATTAGGGTTTCGTTTACGATTTTAATAATATGTTCTTTGGGGTTCAGTCCTTTTAAAACTTCTTGTTTCAAAGTCTTTTTTTCAATAATTTCATTAAACTTATCAATAACTTGCAAATGAACATCAGCTTCTACCAAAGAAACTTTAATATCTTGCATAATGTTTTGAATGTCTTGTTGTTCTAGGATTTTTTTTCCTCTAATTTTGTTAATAACTTTTTGTAAGCCTTCACCTAATATACTCATATTTTTATCTCCTTTTTGATGTTGTGAAATTTGTTTTTGTGGGGTTTAATTTTTTGTTGGGGCAATGTTTTTTAAATATTTTTGAATTCTTTATTTTTGATATAATAATTTTTATGTTTTTTTGTGTTTGTTTTTCGTTATTTGTTATTTGTTTTTTTTCTTTATAATTAGCAATTATAAAATATCTTCAGAAGTAAAAAAACCTTCAAATAAATTAAAAAGATAATTTTTAACATCAAAAGTAATTAAATCTTGGGATTTTTCGCCTACACCAATATATTTAGTGGGCAAATTGTATAAATATTTAATTGCAAAAACAATCCCTCCTTTGGAAGTGCCGTCAAGCTTGGTTAAAATGGCTCCTGAAAGTGGAGTTGCTTGATTGAACAAATCAACTTGATTAATAGCATTTTGCCCTGTAGTAGCATCCAAAACTAAAAAAGTTTGTAAATTGGAGGCGGGCAAATGTTTGCAAATAACACGATTAATTTTTGCTAATTCTTGCATTAAATTAGTTTTGTTTTGTAATCTTCCAGCAGTATCACACAAAATAATATCATAATTTTGACTTTTAGCAAGTTCGATGCCTTCAAAAATAACACTTGCAGGATGAGCTGGCAGAGGCTTGCAAAAAACTTCAACACCTACTCTTTTTGCCCAAATTTGGAGTTGTTCTACTGCACCTGCACGAAAAGTATCAGCAGCAATCAATAATACTTTTTTGCCTTCTTTTTTCAATGCTTCAGCAATTTTTCCAATAGTAGTTGTTTTTCCTACTCCGTTAACTCCTGTAAACAAATACATTTGAGGCAAGTTATTTTGAGATTGAAAAGTGTCTTTGGGATTTGTTGGATTGGAATCTTGATTTTGTTTTTCTTGTTCTTTTTCTTGTTCTTGCGGACTTTCTAATATGCCTTTCATACCTTTCATATTTTGATACAAATCAAACATTTTAGAAACAACAACAGAAGGAAGCTTTTGAGGATTTTTAATTTGAAATTGATTAATTTCATCTTTGATAGCTTGCATCAAAAAAAGAGTGGTTTTAGTACCAAAATCAGCTTGAATTAACAAACTTTCTAATGCTTGTAATAGGGTTTTTTCGATATTGTTAGATTGTTTCAAAAGAGTTTGAAAATCTAGAAAACTAGCTTTGGTTTTTTTAAGACCTAGTTGATATTTATCATTATTTTTATTTTTAAAAAATTTACTTTTCAACCATTTAAACATTTATAAACTCTCCTTTTTGAAAGTAATTAAGGTATCAAAATAAAAAACTTATACCCAATTATTATAACTAAAATACTTGCTTTTTGATTGAGTTTTTTAGGGTTTGGGGATTTTGTTATCATAAAATATTTAAGGATAAATTAAAAAAACCAAAACAAACAATAAAAAGAATTTTATTATAACCCCAATTAACAAATTTTATTTCAAATTCCAAAATTGACTAATTACAATATTATAAATAATAAATACTTCATAAAAACAAAAAAACAGAAATTAAAAATTAATTCCTGTTCTAAATTTATAAATAATATTAATTATTAATCCTCCTTTTTACAAAAGTTCCATAAAGCTTTAATAAGAGGCCAAAAAACTAACAGACATAAAGCAAAAGCCATTAGATGCTTCATATTTTTTATCTACTTGTTTTTCAATAATATAATTAAAGACAACTAAAGCTCCTGCAATATAAACAGAATCCCATGAAATAAATAGACTTATAAATAGGAGCCCTAACATAAAATAAGGGTCAAATAAGGATGAAATTTGACTTAATTGCGAAACTGATGCCAACCAAAGGAAATCAACCCATAAAATAAAACAACATAAAACATAGTAATTACAAAGAAATTAAAAAATACAAAAGCAAATTTATGAATTAATTTTTGGTCGTTTTGTTTTTTTAAACTTTTTATAATAAAGTAAAATAGTAATTGCAAAATTACTCATCAAAATAAAAATAAACGAAAGCAACATAGTTAGGCATAAATGTTTATGTATTAGTAATTTATTAGTCAAATCGAATGTATGTGATATATTCAAAAGAACATATAAATAACCCATAAACATCCCTAAAAATATCCCCAAAGCAATAAGACAAACAGGAGCTGTTAATCGTGCTATACTTAAAGAAAAACAAGTAAATACAAAAGCAATAATACTTATAATAGCAGGCAGATACAAATATTTAAAAATAATTGTTTTTTTATTTCACCTAAATTTGGGCAAAAAGCTAATTCATGCCATACAACTGCATAAGAAAGTGCCAAAAATAAAAGCATTAAACTAATCCATAATAAAGTTTTTTGAATAACTCTTTTATGGTTTACTCTACGATAAACCGCAACCGAACTTAATTTTTTATTATCTTTAATTTTTTCTTTAAGATTATCTAATAAAAACATGTTATTTCACCTCTTTATTAAATTGAATTATCAAATTAAATTTGTTAAAGTTCTAAAGCCTCTAACTTAAATATAATAAAAGACTTTATGCCTTTATTATAACTCAAATATTTAATGAGTAGTTAATTTAATATGATAAATATTAATAAAATAGCAAATAACAAAACTATTTATCTACTATTAGTTATAATATAACATAAAAACTATATTACAATTCAACATTTATATTAAAAAATATTAATTTATTATTCATCATAATACAATTAAAATTAACTATGTAAAACTCTAAAAACTTAAACATTAAATTGCTACATAACAAAAAAACCAACTTTTAAGTTGGTCTCTTTATTATTTTATTATTTACTATTAATATTGTATTATTTGTATTAATATTTATTTACTTATATTATTACTTATATTAACTACGATATTGCAAATCTAATAATTTTTGATATAATCTTTTTTCTTCTAAACTTAATTGGTTAGGAGTTTTAATATGAACAACAACATACTGATCACCTTTACGATAAGAAGAATTAAGATGTGCAACTCCTTTATTTTTCATTCTTAATTTATTGCCTGATTGAATCCCTGCAGGAATTTTTAAAGCTACTTCACCATAAATAGTAGGAATCAAAATATTAGTTCCTAAAACAGCTTCTGGAAAAGTAATAAAGATTTCTAAAATAATATCATATTCACGTCTTACAAAAGATTCATGAGGACGCACTTTAAAAGTAATATATAGATCTCCTGCTTTTTGATTATTACTTAAAGGAATAAAATTTCCTTTCCCAGGAACTTGCAAAGACATTCCTTCTTGAATCCCTGCAGGAATATTAAAGGTAGCTGATTGCTTAACTTTTTGACGTTTTTGTCCGTGACAAGCATAACATTTATTTTTAATTTCTTGTCCTTTACCACTACAATTAGGACAAACTTGACGAGAACGAATATTACCTAAAAAAGTTCTTTGCTCAGTAATAATTTGTCCAGTTCCGCCACAACGTTTACAAGTAATAACATCTTGATTGGAAACTGCTCCTTTACCATGACAAACTCTACAATCAGCTTCTACAGTAATTTCAATAGTTTTGTTAGCTCCTAAAACAGCATCCATAAAACTTATAGTCATTTCTACTTTTTTATCATAAGAAGTTTTTTTAGTTTGTTGATTACCAAAAATATCTCCAAAGGAACTAAAAAAAGAATCTCCAAAAGAATCAAAACCATCAAAACCACCGCCACCAAAACCAGAAAAACCGTTATCAGAAGCATCACCAAAACGATCATAATTACTTTTTTTAGAAGCATCTCCTAAAACACTATAAGCTTCTTGAATTTCTTTAAATTTGCTCTCGGCGTTAGCTTCTTTGGAAATATCAGGATGATATTTTTTAGCAAGACTACGATAAGCTTTTTTGATGTCCTCAGGACTTGCGTCTTTATCTAGACCCAAAATATGATAATAATCTTTTTTTGTCATTTTAGCTAACTTCTCCTAATAATAAAACTAAGGGGGGGTTTCTTTGATTTCATTATTCTTTATAGTTTGTTTTTTGTGGTTGTTTTTGTATTTGTATATTTTTTTGTATATTTTTTGTTTGTTTTTATGGTTGTTTTTGTTTAGTTTTGTTTTTATTATTGATTATTTTTGTTCTTCAAAATCAGCGTCTACTACTTCGTCTTGAGGTTTTTCATTTTTAGCAGTAGTGTTTTCTTGCGTACCTTTTTCTTGTGCTTGTTTTTCTTGAGCTTTTTGGTAAGCTTTCATTGCAATTTCTTGAGATTCTTTAGTAAGGTTTGCAGTTTTTTCTTTAATTAAAGCAGTATCGTCTCCTTTTAGAGCTTCTTCTAATTCTTTAATTTGAGTCTCAACTTTGTCTTTTTCTTCTGGTTTAACGTCAGCTTTTAGATCTTCTAAAGATTTTTTAGTGTGGAAAATCATATTTTCTGCTTCATTACGCGCATCAATACTTTCTTTTTTAACACGATCTACCTCAGCATTTTCTTCAGCTTCTCTAATCATTCTTTGAATTTCTTCTTCTTTAAGGGCACCACTTCCTGAAATAGTAATTTTTTGTTCTTTGTTAGTACCTAAATCTTTGGCTTTAACTGATACAATTCCGTTTGCATCAAGGTCAAAAGTAACTTCAATTTGAGGAATTCCGCGCGGTGCTGGTGGAATATCTGTTAATTGGAATCTTCCCAAAGTTTTATTATCAGCTGCTAAAGGGCGTTCTCCTTGTAAAACATGAATATCTACTGCTGGTTGATTATCTGCAGCAGTTGAAAAAACTTGTTTTTTGGAAGTTGGAATGGTAGTGTTTCTTTCAATTAATTTAGTAAAGACATTACCCAAAGTCTCAATTCCTAAAGAAAGCGGAGTTACGTCTAACAGTAAAATATCTTTAACGTCTCCTGATAGAATTCCTCCTTGAATAGCAGCTCCAATAGCAACTACTTCATCAGGATTAATACTCTTATTAGGAGTTTTTTTCAATTCATTTTTAACTAAATCTTGTACTGCAGGAATACGAGTAGAACCACCCACTAAAAGCACTTGATCAATTTTTTCAATATCTAATTTGGCATCACTTAAAGCACGTTTTACAGGAGCCAAACAACGATCAATTAAATCTTTAGTAAGTTCATTGAATTTAGCACGAGTCATATTGTATTCTAAATGAAGTGGACCTGCTTCACTCATTGTTAAGAAAGGCAAAGAAATTTGTGAAGAAGTAACACCACTTAATTCTTTTTTAGCTTTTTCAGCAGCATCTTTTAATCTTTGCATTGCCATTTTATCTTTGGAAAGATCAACACTATTTTCTTTTTTGAATTCTTGCACTAAGAAATCTACTATACGTAAGTCAAAATCATCGCCTCCCAAAGCATTGTCTCCAGAAGTAGAAAGCACTTCAAAAGTACCATCAACCAAAGTTAGAATAGAAACATCAAAAGTTCCTCCTCCTAAGTCAAACACTAAAATGGTCTGTTCTTTATCACCTTTGTCAACGCCATAAGAAAGAGCAGCTGCAGTTGGTTCATTAATAATACGTTTAACATTTAAGCCTGCAATTTTACCTGCATCTTTGGTAGCTTGTCTTTGAGCGTCATTAAAATAAGCAGGAACAGTAATTACTGCCTCACTTACTTGAGCTCCTAAATAATCTTCAGCAGTTTTTTTCAAATTTGCCAAAATCATTGCACTAATTTCTTGCGGAGTGTATTTTTTACCACCCACATTAACAGTATAATTAGCTTCTCCCATGTGTCTTTTGATAGAACTAATAGTATTAGGATTAGTAATTACTTGACGTTTGGCAATTTCTCCTACCATAATTTCATCACCTTTAAAAGAAACTACAGACGGAGTTGTTCTTCCACCTTCAGCATTAGGAATAACTTTTGCCTCGCCACCTTCCATTACAGCAACACAAGAGTTAGTTGTTCCTAAATCAATACCTATAATTTTATTCGTTTTTGTCATTTTTATCACTCCATTCATTTACTTTAACCAATGTTGGTCTTAAAATTCTTTTTTTATATAAATAACCTTTTTGTAAAACTGCTAAATTAGTTTTATCAGGTTTTTTAGGGTCGCACACTGTTTCTAAAGCATGGTGCAAAGCGGGATCAAAAGGCTTATTAAGAGCCTCAATTTCTTCTACTCCTTCATCTTGCAACACTTTTTTTATTTGTTGTTGTAACAACTTAAATCCTAATAAATATTTTTGCAACAATTCATTTTGTGTAGGCATATCAATGACTTTTTCTAATTGTTCCAAGGGCATTAATAAATTGGTAATAAAATTACTTGATGCATATTTTAATTCATTTGCTTTTTGAGTTTGGGCTCTTTTCTTAAAGTTAATCAATTCTGCTTGATTTTTTAACAACTCTTCATCAAAGGCTTTTTTTTGTTGGGTAAGTTGTTGTTGTAATTCTTTAATTTGAGTTTGTAATTTAGTAATTTGCAGATGACTGTTTTCTTTTGATTGATGTTTTTGTTGTTTGGTATTTGTTTGTTTAGTTTGATTTGATTTATTTGATTGATTTTTAACAGTTTCATCTTCCTTTTGGTTGTCTTTATTTGTTGTTTTAGTTTCTTCTTTTTGACAATTTTTGCATTCTTTACAATCTTTATGCAATTCTTTTGCTTGTGTTTCTAAATTATCTAAGTTATCTTGGTCTTTTTCTAAAAACATCTTAAAACCTCTTTTCTTGATATAATTATGTTTTTATTACGTTACTTACAAGTATTTTGGCAGCCTGTTTAGTTATTTTTTTAATAAATTATAAATTATTTCATTATTACTTATTAATTATTATTTGTTATTTGTTGTAATTGTAATTATTGCTTATATTTTATCTTACAATTATTTATTGTATTATTTATTCTTTTATTTGTTATTCTTGATCGTTTAATTTAGATAAATGAACTGCCAAATATTCCAAAATAGGAATAACTTTAGGATATTTCATCCACGAAGGTCCTACAACTGCAATTCTTCCTTTCTCATTAGGATTTACATCAAAAGGAATAGAAAGAATCATACAATCTTTTAAAGGGGTAAGTTGCAAGCCATCAGAAAATTTAAAAGACAAACTATCTTGATTTAACATAATTTTTAATAATTCTTTACGCTCTAAAAGACCCATAAATTTTTTAATAATTTCAGGATTACTTAATTCAGGTTTTTCAAGCATTTTAGAAACCCCCGAAAAATAAAGATTCTCTGAGGCAAAACTACTAAAAGCTTCCATAAACAAAGCAATTAATTGTTCTTGAAAACAAATATATTTAGCAATAGTTTGTTTAAAAAAATCACTTTGAATAATATTGGCTGCTTCTGATAAAAACTTATCTGTCAACAAATCATTTGCTACTTGCACTACATCTTTAAGGTCATAAATGCTAATTTCTTTTGTTTGATCCAAAGAAATATTTTGATGTTGTACATTTCCTTTATCAGTAATAATCAAAATAACAGCTTGAGTACTATTTAAAGGAATAAAATCAATTTTAGTAATTTTACTATTATTAAAAATATCAGAACCAATTGCCATAGCAGTATAATTAGTTAAATTATTTAACAAATTAAGAGCTTCTTTAATTACTTGTCCTTTACAAAAACGCTTTTTTTGAATCACTTTGTCAATGCTTTCAAACATACAAGCAACATCATGATCACGTGTTAATAAATGGTTTAGATAGTAAGTATAGCCCTTAAAAGAAGGCACTCTACCACTAGAAGTATGATTTTTTTGTAAAAACCCTTCTTTTTCCAATTGCACCATATCATAACGAATAGTAGCACTTGCAAATTTAAGATAAGGCAAATGGGTAAGCAGTTTAGAACCTACAGGTTGTCCTTTTTGTGAATAGTTTTCCACTACAGCCTTTAAGATTAATTTTTTTCTATCTGAAAGCATATTCATCACCTCTTGGCACTCACATTAACGATTGCCAATAATATTGTATTACTTTTTTTGTTGAATGTCAACCCTATATTTTCATTTTGTTATATTTTTATTAATTTTATATTAATAATTATGTATTTTGTATTAATTTTAATGTGATTATAAATAATTAATAATAATAATATAAAAAAGAAAAAAACATCCTTAAATGGGGGTAAGTTTTAGTTTTATTTAATCAAAAAACTAAACCTGATGACACACCAACATCCCCCAAAACCCACACAATCTTACAAACCTGATTACAGTAATAACGAAGGAATTTATACAGGAAGTCAAATCAACCAAAATCCTTACTTACCTTCTCAAACATTTACACCCACATCACAACCACAAACAACAAACGAAAAGAAATACGAATACGAAGGAGAACTTTATGATTTAGAAATGGTCCTTAACTTTAAAACCACTATTGAAGCAAGTATTAAAACCACCCAATATTCAATTAAAAATTATCAAACTGAAAAAGAAAAAAACACCCAAATAAAACCACAACAACAAAGAGATGAAAAAACAACACATTTAAAAGAACATAAAACCAAACTAACAAACACAAAAAAGCAAACCAAACCTAACCCCCGAACAAAAAATGGCAATTGAATTACAACTTGCCGAATCCAAAATTGAAATTGAAAGTTTAGAGCGCGAAATTGGTATATTAGATGGGCAAATTAAATCAGTTGAAATGTTTGAAACACAATTTAATAGAACAATAGATCGTCTCCAAAATCCCTTTCCGACTACCAAAACAAACTATCCAAAATAAACGAACTACTCAAAAACTAAAACATACCCAAAATATTTTACCCTCCCAACATATTTTAGGCATAAAACCCACCCCCCAACCAACCAATATACCTAAAATATAAAAGAAAGGAGGTATAACAATGAATTTAAACACAATCCCCCATACCAAACTAACAAAAAATTACTTAAAAAATATTAAGATTATCTTAAATGATAGTCTTTTTTTGTTTATATAATGACTTTTTACATAATAATAGTTATAATATAAATGTGGGGAAACACTTGTCCCTTCAATATATAAAAGAAAATAAATAATTTGGAAATAAATAATTTGAAAATAAATATTAAAGTTTTATTATTCTTAGTAATTATAAGTATATTGTTATTAGGTTTAATTCTATATCCACATATACAACAAGAAATAACATTAGAAATAAACCAAGAAGAACCCAAAAAACTCAATTTACAACTATCCAAAGAAAAAGAACTAAAATATCATCCTCAAATAAATTCTAATATTTTAATAAAGACAACAAGAAACAATTATGACTTAATAAAAAATGAAATACTCCATGATTTATTAACTAAAACTTGGAAAGATTGTAAAAGCAAATATAGTAATCATCCTACAACTCCACTTTTTGAAAAACAAGGATTAGGCTCTATTTATAATAGTTATTTAAATATCCAAAAAAATCAAAAACACACAATAGATAAAATCCATTATACTCAACAATTTCAAGAAAAAATGTTAGAAATACACACCAAAGAACTAAATTTTATACTAAATTTACAATTATCAGACATTTATTTAATTACTGACAAACCCATATTTTAAAACATTAACTCATCTTTTTACAACCCGAAAAACTTTATAATATAAAAAAACTTTTAAAATAATAAATTATTAAAATAATAAAAAAATGATAAAATAAAATTAAGAACCAAAATTAACACAATAGCACTTTTTAAAATAGAAAGCAAACTAAATGACCCGCAACAAAAAATATATACTTATTACAACTATCTTTTTAATTTTAATTGGAATTACAATTTTTTATTTCTTTGTAACACCTCAATTATTCACTTCTGATGCGATGTTATTAAAAACCTCATCACAAAATAACAACAAAACTGAAATAAATAATAAAATAGAAGTCTCACAAGAAAATTTTAACAAAAGACTAAAATATATTACCAATAATGAACTTAAAGAACTACCACAAATTCTACCTATAAAAGAAAAAGAAAAAGAACTACGCAAACAATACCAACAACAACAAATGTCTTTCATGTCTAAAGACGAAAAAAAATCATACGAAAATATTTTAAAAATAAATAGCAAAATTGATGACATATCATTGAGCACAAAAAAAATAAATAAAGATGTAAAAGTTTTAGAAAGACAATACGAAGCAGCAAACGAACAAGAAAAACAAAAAATAAAAGATAAAACTAATCGTATTGGTGATACATTACAACAATTAAGTCAACAAAACAAACAATTAGAAAAAGATCAAACTTTAGCAATTACAAGGCATAACGATTTATTTCAAAATTTACAAACTAAAAATAAATTTAGTCAAATAGACATCCAACCTTACCAAAATGCTTTAAAAGAAATATACAATATTAAAAATTAATCCAAATCAATAAGACTCTCAATAAATGAGAGTCTTTTTTTTTATTATATAATTGAAATCACCTCCTTTAATATGGCAAAAAGTATCTTTTTTTTCACTTTTTTAACTGTTTTTGAGCGATTTTTACGCAAAAAAAAGAGTAAAATAAAGGTAAGAAGGTAAATTTATAATGAAAGGTAACTAAAAAATGAAAAAAACTAAATAAAAAAATATTACTATTACAATATCCATAATTACTTTTTTATCTATTTTAATAATTATTTGGACATATTTGGACGCAAAACACAAAATAAAAATCAAAGAAGAAAATCAAAAATTAGAAAATAAAAATGAACTTGCATTTAATTCTTTTTTTTGAAAAACCTCCAAATATAAAAGAACAAATTATAAATTTCGAAATGCCGAAACAAAATCCATCCCAATTAAAAAAATATAATATTAATAAAATAACTGTTGCCCTTTATTTAATTTATCCAGATTTATAAAACAATATCATAAGAGAGTATTGTTTTTTTGAAGGAATGAATCCCACTCAAAAAGATATTAATGGAAAAATAAATTTCTTTGAAAAAAAGATTTTGAAACATTAAGTAAAATTTTGCCATCATATTATATCATTTGGACTGAAGGTAAAAATAATTTATATAATTTAGAATAAAAAAATGCAAAACCTAAAGAAAAATATGGTTGTCAAATTTCTAAAGCTGACTATTCATTAATACAAACTAGCAAACCAGATGCCACTGATGAATTATTAAATACAAATTGTAACAATAATGATAATTACTATAATGAAAAATATTCTTTTATAAACACAGTCAATAATATTGATATAAAAAAATATTGAAAAATAGCAATATATATTCTAAAACACCTTATATACGCTTTATAACTAAAAATTTAGAAATTAATTTTGATTGGTTAAGATTAATTTGTGAAACATTTAAAGATGAACTTCAATTTACTTCCCAAACTCAAGAAAAAACATTACAATCCCAAGAAAATGCAATCAAAGCTCAAGAAAAAATAAAACAAAAGCAAGAAGGGCACCAATGGTACACCGAAAGAACAAAAGAATTTATAACAAGAGCCAAAGATAGACTTACTAGGGCACAAAATAATAATATGCCCATTTTTGATATAGATTTAAAATGCTACGAATAAAAAGTTCCTTATTTAAATTTTAAATACAACCAAAATGATTTTATTAATTTTATGAAAAAATTAAATATCCCTAAAGAGGATAAAAAATATGATATCCGAACTTTTATTATCTATAATTTAACAAATAATATTGTAGACCCTGAAAATAAATATGTCATATAAGAATAAATTTCAATATATTTTAAAAAAATAAATTTATGAATCAAAAAAAATATGAAAGGTTATTTTATACTATATGAATTTTTCTAAACAACAAATTAAAATTATATTATTTATTTTAATATTATCTTTATTAACTGGTTTTGCTTTTTATTTTACATACAAACATTTAAATAAAGACTTAAATAAAAATGAAACCCAAAACCAAAAAACACCCCAAACAACAAAATATAAAGAACTTAGCAAACCACATCAAAAAATAAAAAATATTATTTCTAAAATTAATATTTTTATTTCTGAAAACGATCCCCAAATAAAAGAAGCAAAAACACAAAACACAAATCCAAGAATACAATCTGAAGAATCAAATTACCCAAATCAAGTAGAAATTAATTTAATTAATAAACTTAAAGATTTATTTGAAAGTTTATCACTTTCTTTAACAGATGCATAAAATCCTTTTGAAATAACAGAAACCCTAAAATCAAATACTCAATTTTTTAATCCTGGATTTTATAAAAAATAAACAAATTACAGAAGACTTAAAAGCTGAAATGCCTTCCACTTGGGAAACAATTTATACCAATAACATTGATTGTGCAAACTTATTCCACAAAGAAGAACAAATAAAATTAATTAATGATTTAATTAATTTGAAACATTTAGAATTAACAATACACCACCCCAAAAAATAATAGAAAAAGAACAAGATAATAATGATGAAGTTAAAAAAGGAGCACAAAACATTAAAGAATTATTTGACTCATTGTTAACAAATCAAAGTTTACATTATAATGTTTTCTTGTCAAACCTTTATAAAAGTATTAACGCAATTAAAGATTGTAATGAATTCAAAGATGTTTGCTCAAATTTGCCTATCAAAAGAGAAGCTCAATTCGCATTCAATAAAAACACAATAAAATTAAAATTCCAACTTTTATTAGATAAAATAAATAGTTTTTTGCAAAATAATAAAAAAGAAATTATATTAATTCCTGAGCCAATCAACCCAAATCAAACACAAAATGCAATGAGCAAAGAGCAATTTATAAATTTAATCAAAGGAAAATTAAATAATTTAGAATCAATTTTTAATCCTTATTATATAGTTCCTGAAGCTTTACCTTCAAATAATATTTTAGATATATTTGCAACTTTTAAAGAAACATATAATGGTTTTAATAGTGGATTCCATATAGACAATTGTAATGAACAAGAATCTATAAACACTTTAGAAAATATGTTAATGAATTTTAAAAAAATAAAAAATTATCAAAACCCTTCTAATAAATTAGAAACTAATTTTTTTCAATCTTATTTCAAACTTTTAATGATATAGACCAAATCAAAAAAACATAATCAAGGATAAATAATAATATGAACATTTTGAAAAAATTTAATACTAAAAAAACATTACTTATAGTAATTATGTTTTGTAGCATTTGGTTTATATTTCTTTTATTATCAATTGCTCCTGTTTTTTTAAGTGATGTTGTTTTTAAAAGTTCAGGAACTAAGATAAGTCATAATACTATAGATGAATACATTGATGAAGAAATACAAAATTTAAAAAGCTATAAAATGGTGCAAGAAGCATTAACCAAACTTAAAACCAAAAAACAAATTAATTTTTCTGAAAAAGAAAATTTATTGCAAATCATTGAAAATAGCGATATATCGCAAGAAGATAAAAAAAATCTTCAAACTGCTTTAGATTCAAATATAAGCTTTTCTGTAAATCCACAATCCAATGAATTATCAAAAGCAAATTTAATTATTTTAGAAAAAATAACAGATAAAAATACAAAAAAATAAAAAACAATGAAATTAGTAAAATTAATTTTATCAAAAAAGAAAATGATTTTATTCATTCAGAACCTATTTATAAAATAGAAATTATAAAACAAAATGACACTTATTATTTAATTACAGATGACCGTTTTTTTAACAAAAAGAAAGATTTTTTAGAAGAAAACAAAATTAAAATCCCTTTTGAATACTACAAAAAACTAATTTATTAAGGGTTTTATTTGGTCCTATAGTATATCTACATTCTATGATTTTTATATTTTATATTATTCATGGACTACGTAGAAATTCTGGAAAATTAAAATCTAAGTCTAAAATTTCTTCTTCACAAAAATCTTTATTTAGTTTTAAAGATGTTGCAGGAAATGAAGAAGAAAAAGAAGAAATGAAAGAATTGATTGATTTTTTAAAACAACCCCAAAAATATGCTGTTATGGGAGTTTGCATTCCTAAAGGAGTATTATTATCGGGTCCTCTTGGTACTGGCAAAGCCTTACTTGCAAAAGCTCTTGCAGGAGAAGCAGGAGTACCATTTTATGCAGTATCTGGTTCTGAATTTGTAGAAAGATATGTAGGAATTGGGCTTCTCGTGTAAGAGAATTATTTAAAGAAGCTAAATATAATGCTCCTTGTGTTTTATTTATTGATGAAATAGATGTTTTAGGAGGCAAAAGGGGTCATGATTCTAGAGGAGGGCAAGAAAAAGATCAAACTCTCAACCAATTATTAAATGAGATGGATGGGTTTACTAAATCACAAGGTATTATTGTGGTGGCTGCAACTAATAGAGCTGATATGCTAGATTCTACCTTACTTCGTCCAGGAAGATTTGAAAGACAATTTATTGTAGGTCTTCATGATGTAAAAGCAAGAAAAGCAATTTTACAAGTTCACGCCAGAAATAAAAAAATTGATGTTAACATTGATTTTACTTCTATTGCTAAACAAACTCCAGGCATGTCAGGAGCACAACTTGGAGCTGTTCTAAATGAGGCTTCAATTTTGTCTGTAAGAAATAAAAAAAATGTAATTACTTTAGAAGAATTAGAAGAAGCAATTGACCGGTTTTGATGGGTCCTGCCAAAAAATCAATCAAATACAACGAAGAAGAACGAAAAATGGTAGCTTATCATGAAGCAGGACATGCCGTTATTGGATTAAAACTTAAATACGCACAAAAGGTACAAAAAATAACTATTATTCCTCGAGGCTCTTCTGGTGGCTATAATTTAATAATGCCAGAAAAAGAAACTTTTTTTACTTCTGATAAAAAAATGCTAGCTCAAATTAAATCTTATTTGGGCGGACGTGTAGCTGAAGAAATAATTTTTAATGAAGTTTCTAATGGGGCTTATGATGATTTTAGACAAGTAACAAAAATAGCTCGTTTAATGGTTACTAAATATAGTATTAGTAGTTTAGGAGTGAGCCAGGATTCTGAGTTTTCCTATAAAACAGCAATAGATTTAGAAATCAAAAAAATTATTGCAAAATGTTATACTAAAGCAAAAGAAATTATTTCACAAAATAAAGACTTATTAGATCAAATTACTAATTTATCATTAGAACAAGAAACAATCACTAAAGAAGAAATAGATAAACTTTTATAATCAAATATACTAAATAAGACTCTCAATAAATGAGAGTCTTATTTTTATTTATTACCTCCAATATTTCAACAAATACATAATAAAAGCAACAAAAGAACACTTTTAATTCCAACATAGTTGTTTTTTTATTAATTTACAAGTATAATAAAGTATAATATTAAAGATGCAGTAAAAAATTATTAAATGTTACAAATCAAAAAACTATTATAAATTAGTGTAACTTTTTACTTTTGAACAATTATTTAACTTTATTTCACAAATAAAATTATTACTCCAACCATAATTGTTATAAAAGCAAAATACCAAAATACTTTTTATTGGGGTCTTAACTAAAAATATTAAGTCTTACAACTTTTTTTACTTAAAGTAAAAATGACAGCAAATAAACAGTTGATAGTTTTTAAAATGATTCTTTTTTTTCAAGATTATTAATTATTTAGCAACTCCAAACAATAACTTGAAATTATAAAGGGTTTAAAAATATCTTATAAAAAGGGTTTAGTGTTTTTGTGCACTTAGCAAACATTTTATATTTATATCTGTATAATTTAATTTTTAAATTAAAAAGAAAGATGAGGAATTTATGAATACTTTATTCGAACAATTACCTATTTTAGAGCAAACTAAAAAAGCTTTAAAAGAACTCAATTTTATTGATGCTACTCCAATTCAGGCCTTAGTAATTCCAGAAATTATAAAAGGACATGACGTAATTGGACAAGCTCAAACAGGAACAGGAAAAACTTTTGCTTTTGGTATTCCCATTATCGAAAAAATTGAACCAAAAATCCAAAAAACTCAAAGTTTAATTTTATGCCCTACTAGAGAATTAACTCTCCAAGTATACGAAGAATTAAAAAAATTACTAAGATTTTATCAAGAAATAAGAATCGCTGTTGTTTATGGTGGTGAATCTTACACCAAACAATTTAGAGCCCTAGAAGCTAAACCTCATTTAATTATTGCTACTCCTGGACGTGCAATTGACCATCTAGAAAGAGGTAAAATCGACCTCTCAGCACTAAAAATTCTAACTCTTGACGAAGCAGATGAAATGTTAAAAATGGGATTCCAAGAAGCCTTAGAAACAATCTTAAAAAAGATTCCAGAAGAAAGACAAACTGTTTTATTCTCAGCAACTCTACCTCCATTTATTAAAAAAATAGCAAGCAAATACCAAAAAGACACTAAAATCCTACAAGTTCCTGTTAAAAACATTGCAGTTAATGCAATCGAACAAAATTACTTTTTAGTAAAAGAAGTTGACAAAGCTAAATTATTAGTACGTTTACTAGACTTAAAAAAAGATTATTCAGCTATCTTATTTGCAAACACTAAAAAAGATGTTGACGAAATTACAACCTACCTTCAAGACAAAGGCTTTTTAGCTGATGCAGTTCACGGCGATTTAAAACAAAATCAAAGACAATATGTAATGAATAATTTCCGTAAAGGCAAAATCAAAATCTTAATTGCAACTGATGTAGCTGCAAGAGGACTTGACATTTCTGACATCAAAATGGTAATTAATTATGACTTACCACACGAAGACGAAGTTTATGTTCACCGTATCGGAAGAACTGGAAGAGCTGGCAAAAAAGGTTTAGCTTACAGTTTAATTAGCCCAAGAAAAGTAAGCCAACTTAAAAAATTAGAATACTACTTAAAAGAAAAAATTACTTTACTAGATATTCCTTCTGTTCAAAGCATAAAATTACAAAATGCCAAAGATTTAGAAAAAAAGCTATTAAACATCATTGAAAAAAACAACAAAGACGCTACTCCAAATCCATTAGCACAAAAGTTATTAGAAACTTTTTCTTCTGAACAAATTATCCAAGGATTATTGAAAAACTTTTTACCAAAAGAAAGAAATTACACTGACATCCTTCCTCCAAAAATGACTACTAACAATTCTTTTACCAGATCACGTTTTGGTGGCGAATCTAGATTTGGTTCTTATAGTTCTAACAACTCTTACGGCAATAACTCTTACCAAAGAGCAAATAGCAACTTTATAGAAGTAGTTATTAATTTAGGCAAAAAAGACAATATTAATCCTCCAATATTATTAAAATTATTAAAAGACCATTTCCAAATTTATGGCAAAAATATTGGCAATATCAAACACTTAACTCACGAAACTATTTTTGAAGTAGCAAGTCGTTTTTGGAATCAAATGAAAAGCAAAACTAATATTCGTTTCCAAAACAAAACTTTAATTCTTAACAAAAAAGATTAAAAACTAATAAATTAACAAAATAATAATTTAATAATAACAAAAAAGCTAGCTTCAACAAGCTAGCTTTTTCTTATATTTGCATAATTTAAAATAAAAATAAAAAATCAATTAATTTCAATTAATAATTTAGATTAATTGCTAATATTATATCTTTTTTTAATTTCAGCAACCAAATGATTATAAATTTTAGGATTATTAGTTAAATATTTTTTAACATTTTCTGTTCCTTGACCAATTTTTTCATCTTTAAAACTATACCAAGAACCACTTTTTTAAATCAAATTAAGGTTAGTTGTTAAATCAATTACTTCTATCATTTTAGCAATACCTTTACCATAAATAATATCAATAGTAGCAGTTTTAAGAGGAGATGAAAGTTTGGATTTAACTACTTTTACTTTGGAACGAATCCCTATAACTTGGTACCCTTGTTTAAGGGTTTCTGCTCTTTTAATGTCTAAACGCAAAGAAGCAAAAAATTTTAAGGCTTTACCACCTGGAGTTACTTCAGGATTACCAAAAACCATCCCTGTTTTTTCTCTAAGTTGATTAATATAGATAAAAACTGTATCAGTTTTATTAATGATTCCTGACTGTTTACGCATGGCTTGCCCCATCATTCGTGCTTGCAAACCCATAGCCATATTAACCATATTGCCTACTAATTCTGCCTCAGGAACTAATGCTACTACAGAATCAACTACCAAAAGACTAATTTTGCCACTTGCAATTAATCTACAAGCAATATCTAAAGTTTTTTCACCTGAATCAGGTTGTGAGATTAAAAGTTTATCAAGATTTACTCCAATAGGCCTTTGCATAACCTGGGTCTAAGGCATGTTCTGTATCAATAAAAGCAACATTACCTCCCTTTTTTTGAGCCTCTGAAATGGCATGCAAAGTTAAAGTAGTTTTGCCTGAACTTTCAGGACCATAAATTTCAATAATTCTTCCTTTAGCATAAACAACAATTTCTAAGGCAATATCCAACGACAAAGAACCAGTAGAAATAGATTCAATTCCTTTATGAGTTTTGGAGTTGAATTGCATAATGCTACCTTTACCAAACTTTTTTTCAATATCCTTAATAGTGTCTTATAAATCGTTTTTGTTTTGTGTATTTTGCATAAATAATTTTCCTTTGGTTTTTTATTTTAGTTTTGATGAAATATAATTTTTAAATATTGTAAGTAAAATAATAAAGATAAAAGAGTAAGATGAAAATAATTATTAAAGATAAATGTAAAAATTTAGAAACATATATAAAAGACAGATTTTAAAATATAATAAAAACAACAGTAACAAAATAAAGATATCACTGAACCCCAAAAACTAGACAATAAATGTTTTAAAAAAATAGGGTACAGTGAGGATCAAAAAAATGAATTACTCAGGAGCAAAATTTTTACGAATAATTTTATAATTTTTAAAAAAATAATCAAAACCAGAAAAAATAGTTAAAACAACTGAAACAAGCAGGCAAATATCACCTATATTACTTAGATATCCAAACCATTTTTTTAAATTTGCATCACAAGCAAAAGTAGAAGAAGTATACAACCCAAAAAAAAGGCAAATGATGGCAACGAATGTAAAAACGGTTTTGGCTTTGCCCCAAAAAGATGCACTAATAACAACTCCTTCTTTATTAGAAGCTACCAATCTTATTCCTGTTACTAAAAATTCTCTAATCACTATAATCATAATAACAGCAGTAAAAAATTTTTTAGGCATTTGAGTATCTGCAAATAAAAAAGTTCCTTGCGTAGCAGACAAACGACATTGACAAATATAAAAAAGTGTGATAATAACTAATAATTTATCGGCAATAGGATCAAAAAACTTACCAAAAACAGTTTGTTGTTGATATTTTTTAGCTATATAACCATCCAAATAATCAGTAATAGCAGCCACTATAAAGATAATTTGAAAAGTCAAAACATTAGCAAATTCAGGCTCACTTTCACTTACACACATCAAAGGCAAAAGCACAAACACTAAAACAATCCTAAAAACAGTAATTAAATTAGCCAACAAAGGAAACATACATTACTCCTGTAGTAATTTTGTAAAAAAACTCATATTTTTGTTTAATTAAATATGGTTGAAAAAGACAAATCATTTATTTGAATATCAAAAAATAAAAATAGTAAATGTTTAAGGAAAAAAAATAAGATTTTCAAAAACTCTTATATACTATTATTATAACATTATTGATAAATGTTTTTAGTAAGTGTTTTTATATACATTAACATAATTGTTATTATTTTGAGTAATTATTACAATTAAAAGATACATTACAAAAACTCTACATTTATCTACATTTAAAAAGTAAATTAAATTTGTTCTACATTTATAAATAAATTTTGTATAAAGAAAACATATTTAACTTAATTTTTAAATATTTATAATACAAATAAATTAGCAAAATGTTTTATATAGTTTTTTGTGTTTAAAAATCTCACGGCACCCAACTATTAGCATAAACAAATCGAAGGGCACCGCAATAGTTAAAAATGTTTTATAATTTTGATATAAATATG
Source organism: 'Catharanthus roseus' aster yellows phytoplasma (assembly GCF_004214875.1). NCBI lineage: Bacteria > Bacillati > Mycoplasmatota > Mollicutes > Acholeplasmatales > Acholeplasmataceae > Candidatus Phytoplasma > 'Catharanthus roseus' aster yellows phytoplasma. Next base: position 75,863 of record NZ_CP035949.1, on the reverse strand, counting down.
TTAGCTATTTTGCATTGCAATAATTTCAATCAAATCAACTAATAATAAAATACTAAAATAATATTAAATAATCATAAATACTTATGATAAATATTTTTCATATTTATATATATAAAATATAATTAATATAACAAAGGATAAGAAATACTAGCTACTACTACTACTAAAGCTCCACCAATACGAGTAGCTATTTGAGCAAAAGGCATTAATCCCATCAAATCAGAAGCTGATAAAATAGCAACATTACCAGCACCTCCAATACTATTGGTACAAAGCCCTGCAGTAATTGATGATTCTACTGGATAATAACCTAACTTTTTGCCTAAATACCCTGCTACTAAAGCAACTGATAATACACACATTATACATGTAAAGACAAATTTAACATTTAATTGTTTTAACATAACTTCCATTGGAATACTAGAACCTAAAATTACTAAAAAAGCAGATGTAAAATTAGTAGTAACAAATTTAGAAGCTTGATTAATACAATTATTATAATAATCAGATACTACATTAAATAATTTCATCAAAACAACTACAAACACTAAAAAAACAATATATTCTGGTAGGTATTTTTTAATATTTGGTAATAATAAAATTAAGGATTCCTTTATTAAAACACTAAATAAATATAAAGTAAAAATAGCAATTAAACCTGTAGTTACTTGAGGATAACTTAATTTTTCAGGAACTGATTTAGAAGTATTTTTATCTGGATTTTTTGGAGTTTCTTTAACTTCCAATTTACCATAACCACTATATTTAGTAGTTTTCAAAAATTTCTTAATAATCCCAGAAGCAAAAATACTAAAGATTCCTCCTACTAATAAAGCAGGAGTCATATGAGACATAAAAGGTTCTTGCCAATCTAGATTCTGCCCAGCATAAGCATTTTTTAAAGGAGTAACTCCAGATGACATACCACCACTTGCTAAAGGAGCAAAAATATAAAAGACAGCATCTAAAAAGCCCCCTTTAGAAGTTTGAGAGGCATTTTCTAAACCTCCAATAGGATTTAATAAAGCCCCCAAAGTTCCTACAACTAAAGCACCAGTAAGCAAAGATACTAATATTAAAGGAATAAATTTTTTAAAAGAACTTTTTAATAACTTTTTATCCATACTTAAAAAACTACCAATAATCAAAGCAGAAACGAAAAAATTAGCAAAACCAATAGCTTTATAAGTATATTGAGTTTCTTTTATTATTATAGACTCAGCATTTAAATGTTTCATAATACTTTGCATAAACTTTTGCATTTGAAAAAAGATAGAATCATCTTTAAAAAAAGGATAAGTAAACAAAATAGAAGGTACTAAAATACATAAAATAGAACCACCTCCAATATCTTTTAAGAGGGGAGTTTTAGCACCTATTTTTTGTAAAACAGCAGCTAAAAGCATAGCTATTAATAAAGGGGTAATTAATGGATGAAATGCAGGATTAAATTTCTTAGTAGTTTGAAAACTTACAAATCCCAAAACAAAAACTTGCACAAAAACTACTAAACTCATCAAACAAAAAAGAGGTACACTAAACCCTAAAATAGTTTTTTGAGGAACAAAAATACTATTAACTTTTTTAGAGTCTTTATTATCTTTATTATTATTTTCTTTATTATCTGGGGAACTTTGTTCCTGTTCTATACTCATTTTCTTACTACTCCAGTTTCTTTAGCTACTTTACAAACTGCCAAAGCAATTTGTTTAACTACTTCTTTATTAAAGGCAGTTGGTAAAATATTATTTTCATTTAAATCTTGTTCTTTAATGATGTTTTTTAGAGCATAAATAGCAGCTTTTTTCATCTCTTCGGTAATTTTAGTTGCTTTAGCATCTAATGCCCCACGGAAAACACCTGGAAAAGCAAGACAATTATTTACTTGATTAGGAAAATCAGATCTCCCAGTAGCAACAATTCTAGCCCCACCTTTTTTAGCTTCATCTGGCATAATTTCTGGTACTGGATTAGCTAGAGCAAAAACAATTGCATCTTTTGCCATAGTAGATACCATTTCAGCTGTAACAATACCAGGAGCAGATACACCAACAAAAATATCTTTTCCTTTAAGTACTTCTTTCAAAGTTCCTTTTTCTTGGTATTTATTAGTTACTTCAACTAATTTTTTTTGCGGCTCATTAAGATTGGCTACTCCTTTATATAAAGCTCCTGTTTTATCAACTAAAACAATATTGTTAACTTTTAATAACAACAACATTTTAGCAATTGCCATCCCTGCAGAACCTGCTCCATTAATAACTACTTGAACATCTTCAATAGATTTTTTAACTACTTTTAAAGCATTTAGAATTCCTGCAGCAACTACAATAGCAGTACCATGTTGATCATCATGAAAAACAGGAATATCAAGTTTAGCTTCAAGAGCATCTTCAACTTCAATACATTGAGGCGACTTAATATCTTCTAAATTAATTGCTCCAAAAACAGTTGAAATTTTAGAAACAATATTTACTATTTCTTGAGAATCAGTAGAATCAATACAAATAGGAAAAGAATCAATCCCTGCTAATTCCTTAAACAAAATAGCTTTTCCTTCCATTACTGGCAAAGAAGCTTTCGGACCAATATTACCCAATCCTAAAACTGCAGTCCCATTTGTAACAACACCTACCATATTACCTTTCATAGTATAACGATAAACATCACTAGGATTTTCCTTAATTTTTAAACAAGGCTCTGCTACTCCTGGAGTATAAGCTAATGCTAAATCATCTAAGTTTTGTACTTTTACTTTACTTACAATACCTACTTTACCTTTATTTTTTTCATGTATTTCTAATGCTTTTTCTTTGATGTTCATTTAACTGAAAATCTCCTTTTATATTTCTTTATGTATTTTATATATATTTATATTTGAAGGGTGATTTGATCTTGAAATTATTACCAAAAATAATCATCCGTCTATATTTTATACCTTATTTAATAAAATAATTAATATTTTTTTTACTTTTTTAACATTTATTTAAATATTTAAATTTAATACATTAAAAAAATAACAAAAAAATCAATAATTACATTATTTTTTAACGTTTTTTACTCAAAAAAAAATAGTAAAAAAAGGTAAGGGAGATTTTTTTGTGCCCTATTAAACCCAAAGGAGACAAAAATGTATCAAAATAAAAAACAACCTAATTATACTTTATGGACTATTTTATTACTTATTTTTATTTCTACTGGAGTTGTTTGTGTAGTTGTTGCAGTAGCATTTAAAAACACAAAAGAGCCCCAAGAAGAACAAATACAAACCGCAACCTCTTACAAAACCTAACTATACCCCCAATAAAGGAACTTACACAGAAAATAAAGAAGAAGCTGCCAACTCCCCCAACAAAGCACCCATCAATACCAAAAATTCTACAACATCATGCAAGAAGCAGCAGATTTTTATTCCCATCAATTAAAACACAACAAGCAAGTCCTCAATTATTTAGAAAAAAGAGGATTTGACAATGACATAATAAAACATTTTAAATTAGGTTATGCTCCTCAAAGCTTCCCATTTATCACGTTATTTAATGGAAGGTACCAAATTTGACCCTGATGACCTCAAAACATTAAGTCTCATCAATCAAGACGACAAAACCGCACTTTTTGTAAAAGATATGAAAGATTTGATCCAATCCACCCTTTCCGACAACAAAGAACTCCTTGCACAAAAAGAACAAGAACTAGCAAACTACCCCAATCAACCTTAAAACAATAAAGACCTCTATAATAAAATAGAGGTCTTTTCTTATTATAATATTAACTTATATATTATAATTAATTACTAAATATTTGTTTATCATTTTCAACAATAACAAATTTTTTATTCATCAAATCAGCATCTAAAACAGCAACATTATTACCTAATTTATCTTTACGCAATATTTTAATTTTAGATGCAGAAGCACTACATTCTATTTGATAATGATATTAATTAAATAACTATTTAATCTTTAAAATGATAAAATTGATTGCTGATTGATTGGATTCATTACTTAAATATAGATGACAATTATAAAGAATATAATTAATGTTGTAATTGCAAAAAAAATATTAAATATGGGGCGATTCTTTTTGTTTTGGTTCTAGATTTTGGAATGTAAATATAAATTTAAATTATAGACTTTTGGTCAATAACTATCTTTATGTTTAATTAATAAAAATAAATGAGTGATTAGGCACCAACAACAAAGGAAAACTAACTACTGCCATCAAAGATGCAATAGCTAGGGCAAAAACAAAACCCAAAAAGAAAGGTCTGTCATGATAAATGCAAGGATTAAAATACAAATTATAAATATATACAAACAAATATGAGCTTATAAGGACAAATGTTAAAAAGGCACACAAAGAAAAACATGTATTGCTTTTATTGGCTGTATACCTCACATTTGCTAATCTATTCAAAAAACTATCTTTAGGATTTAACATGTGTGTGTGTTTAATTAAAATGTTTCTATTTTGATACTCTATATTATTAAACCTAACATTTTTATTCTTATTATAATTACGTTTTTTTTACTTTTTTTATTTTAGCTTTATAAGGTTTGTTAGTTTTCTTAGATTTGTTGTTCTTACTTGGTGGAATTGGCATTTTAGATGACAATTTATAAATTAAAAAGATAATCATCAAAAAAGTAATAATGGAATTAAGATATTTTAAATAAATTTTTTCTGGTGTAAGTTTTATTACTTCGGGTTGAAAAAATTCCAAAATAAAACAAAGTAAAATAATCAATCCATCTGTTAACAATAAAGTAGAGATAAAAGGAACTTTTAATTTGTTTTTTAAAATAAGCTGAATAACATTATTCCCACCAATAGTAGCATTATTTTTCATAATTAAAGTAATTCCTATACTTTGGCATAAACTCAAAATACAAGGAACTAAAAAGTATTTTAAAAACACTTTCAAGGCGTAAGGTTGTTTATTAATGAAAGTAACTATCCATTTTAATTGGTCTTTGGTACAAAAGTTATCAAACAACTTAACACCTAAAATAAATAAAACAGTTGCAAAGATAGCTTTAATAAAAAAATCACGCCCATAAATAAAATACCTAAAATAAAGGTAAATATTTGAAAAGCATAAATATAGTTTTTAACGTCGGAATCTTTTACTTCCTTCTGGACTGATATTTTCCAAATAGATTTAGTTAAAAACGATGGATCTCCTAAAACTAGATCCATTGGTACTACAAAAAAAAGTAACTACTATAATTAAAAAAAAGTACCTAAAAATATTTGAAAGATATTTTTTTTGATTTATAATTTTGGCTTTTTTCACAAAAAGTAACCCTTTCTTAAAACAATAATATTTTAAAACATAATAAATTTTTTGCAAACACTAACAAAAGAGGGATCATTGTAATTATTGTTATTAAAAAATAAATTAATTTAAAAATGAAAAAAAGTTTTTAGAAAGAAATAATAAATAATTTATTATTGTTTTGTGTTTTCTTTTTTTAAAAAAATATTAAATAAATTTTAAAGATTCTTGTTATAAAATATTATAACAACCATGTCTATTATAACATAAAAAAAATAAGGGTGGGTTTTTGAAGCTCAAACTTTATTAATTTAATAACAATTTAATACTCTAAATCTTAAAAATAACTCTATAATAACCCTATATTTATCAAAAATATACTAATAAAATAATAAAAAAATTCAATAATGACATTATTTTTGACGTTTTTTACGCAAAAAAATTAATAAATTGCAATTCAATAAATAATTAAAAATATTGAAATTATTTTTTAATAATTTTTATTTTGTTTTTCGTTGGAATGCAAAAAAACCCAAACTAATTAAATATTTTGGGGATAAAATATGCATTCTTTACTGGGGGCGAATTATTGGAACGTTTTAAGTTACTAAAAAACATCACAAATTTAATATAATATTTTTTCATTTAATTAATAAAATTTTGTCATCAGGTTTAAGGATTTGAGTGCAATATTGGCATTTTCCTTCATATGGATATGTTTCTGTAGGTTTATCATTTTTTTCTCGCTTTGTTTTTAAATTATTTCTATTTTAACTTGATCTACTTCATTATCTAAATATTTTATTATTCTATCTGGGTCAAATTTCATAGTTTTTGAAATTAATTTTTCATTTTCATCGTATTCATTTTTACATTCGTTGCCGCTATAATAATAAGTAGTAATTATTTTATTAGGTTTGCCATTTGAAAATGTTTTTGTTATTTCTTGTTTATTTAATTTTGATTCAACATATTTTGTGATATCTTGGGAGTTTGAGGAAAAATTTGTATCTTCAAAAGATAATAATGAAATATTTTTTTGGCAATTAGGTATATTTGTGGAATGATTATATTCTTTATCTACTTTTATTGTAAATAAACTATTAAGAATTGTTATACCTTCTTTGTGGTAAACAGTTCGGATAAGCATTTTATTTTCGGGGTTGTATTCCTCAATAGCTCCATTAGGAAAAATAATATGTGTAATTTGATTTTTTTCATTGGTTATTTTTTGGGCTTGATTTAGTCCAGGGTAATCAGAGTTGTTTATACGTAGGATTTCTTGCTTAAGGAGATTGTTTGTGCAATTCAAAATAATTTTTTGATTTCGCAAAATCCTTTTATTAATCATTATTTTTTTGTTAGTTAAGGGCGGATTTATGGGTTCTATTTCATCAATAGTTCCTTCTGAAATCATCTTATATATTTTACCATCTTCATTAAAAAGTAAAAGTTGTTCAATATAATTAGAAGGAATACGAGAATCCTCATATGTTTCTAAAACTTTTTTCTTTTTTGGTTTCTGGATTATATTCAACATAGCCGCCTTTAGGGTAAGTTATTTTATATATTTGTCCCTTATCATTTTTATGAATTTGTCCACTCATTTTAGCTAAAGGATCAAAATCAGCAATTTCATTTGCATCATGATAACCTGTTTTTTGATTTCTTTTATTATATTCACGAATAAAAAGAAAAGTAATTATGGCAATAAAAATAATTATAACAAAAGTATATATAATATATGAAGATTTAATTTGTTTCATTTTTTTACTCCTTTTTAAATTCGGTTATGATCTCAAAATATTCACTCTATAATAATTTATAGTTTTGAAAATAAATCAATCAAATAATTATCCAGTTTACAACACAAATATAATCTCCCATAATTTTTTTATACATTATCGCAATTGATTATTCTTATTATAACATATCACCTAAAACCAACAACAACAATAAACAATCTTTAAATAATAAAATAATAACTTACAAATAAGGAAAAGACCAACTATTTTTATAGTTGGTCTTTATATTTAATATTAATATTATATCTTATTTTTGAAATTGACTTTGATATAGTTTATAATAAAATCCTTTATAATTTAATAATTCTTGATGTGTTCCTTGTTCAATAATAGCCCCTCTATGAAGCACTAATATCTTATCAGCATTAACAATAGTAGATAATCTATGAGCAATAACAAAAGCAGTTTTATTTTGAATTAACTTTTGAATGGCTTGTTGTAACAAAATTTCAATTCTAGTATCTACATTAGAAGTAGCCTCATCCAAAATTAATATTTTAGGATTACTTAAAATAGTCCTTGCAATAGTAATTAATTGTTTTTCTCCTTGTGATAAGTTATCTGCTTCTTCATTAATTTGCATCTGATAACCATTAGGCTTAGTATTAATAAAATAATTAACTTGAGCTTGTTTGGCTGCTTGTATTATTTCTTCATCAGTTGCATCTTGTTTACCATATTTAATATTTTGCCAAATAGTATCTTTAAAAAACCAAGTATCTTGTAATACCATTCCAAAAATAGTTCTTAAATTATCTTTCTTTAACTCGCGAATATCAACTCCATCAACTTTAATAGACCCTGCATTAATATCATAAAAACGCATTAAAAGATTAATTAAAGTAGATTTACCTGAACCTGTAGGACCTACAATAGCTATGGTTTGTCCTGGCTTGGCAACAAAATTAATATTCCTTAATAACATATCTCTTTTATTATAACCAAAAGAGACATTTTCAAAAACAACTTCTCCTTGAGGATTGGCAATAACTTGAGGTTTTAGCACTTCAGGAGCTTCTTCAATTTCATTTAAAAAAGCAAATACTCTTCTAGAAGCAGCATTAGCAGATTGTAATAAAACTGACATATGACCTATTTCAATAATGGGATTTCCTAAACGCCACACAAATTGTAAAAAACATCTAAAAAGTCCTATTCCAATAACTCCTACTCCTAATTTAGTTAAAAAAAGAGGTATATTATGTCCTTCAATCAAAAAAAATCCCATCATACTAACTGCAATTAAAGTAAAATGAGTAAACAAACATACAATTGGCGAAGTTAATCCAGACAAAAAATTAGATTTCAAAACTAACTTTTCTAAATACTTACTTTGATAACTAAACTCTTCAATAACTGTATTTTGTTGATTATATAAAATAATTTCTTTATATCCAGTATATTTTTCTTGTAAAAAACCATGATGATTCCCTGATGCATCAAACCTTTGAATAAAGATTTTCTGTGATTTAGTAAACACTTTATAAATAGCATAAAAGGAAAAAGGAATCATCATAAAGACAATAATACCTAAAAAAAGATGTAAAACAAACATAAAAAAAACAATCATTACAATCATTAAAAAAGCAGCTAACATAATAGAAAAAGATTGTTGCAAGGCATTAGAAATAACTTCAATATCATTTGTCATCCGACTCATAATATTTCCTAAAGTATTAGAATCAAAGTATTTAATAGGTAAAAGGTGAATTTTTTTTTGCACATCTTGACGCAAATCTCTCATCCCTTGATGAATAGATGAAATTAACATTTTATTAAAAAAGACACGACACATAACAACAACAAAATATAAAAATAAATTAATACATAAAATAAAGATAATATAAGACATAATATCATTGCCAAAAAAAGGAACAGAAAAGGAATTTTTATCTTTATAATAATTTTGAATTTTATCAGTAATAAATCTACCTTCAAAATAAAACAAAAAAACATTAAAAAGGGAAGCTACAAAAATTAAGAAAAGCCCTAAATTAATTTGTTTTTTAAAAGGTTTTAAATATCTCAAAATTCTTTTCATACAACAACCTCTAAATTTTGGGATTTGGCAATTTCTTGATAAAGAAGACAATTTTTCATTAATTCTTGATGAGTTCCTATAGCTTTCATTTTTCCTTCTTCTAAAACAATAATTTTATCAGCATTAATAACAGAAGTGAGTCTTTGAGCAACAATTAACACTAAGGCTTGATCTTTCATTTCAAAAAAAGCTTTTCTAATTTCATATTCAGTTTTATAATCAAGAGCTGAAAAAGAATCATCAAAAATATAGATATCAGGTTTTTTAAGAAATCCTCTTGCCATAGAAAGCCTTTGTTTTTGACCCCCTGAAAAATTAGTACCTAATTCACTTACTCTTTCATTAAATTTATGATTTTTATTTTGTACAATTTGATAAGCTTGAGCAAGTTGCAATGCTTCTGTCATTTGATTTTCTTGAGGATTTTGTTTGCCAAAAGCTAAATTACTTCTAATAGTTCCTTTAAATAAAACATTTTTTTGAGAAATAAAACTAATTTTATTACGCAAATAATTAAGATCATATTCTTTAATATCAATATCATTAATTTTAATAGCACCTTCGCACACATCATAAAGGCGAGGAATAAGCCCTATTAGGGTTGATTTTCCTGAACCAGTAGCACCTACAAAAGCTACAATTTGTCCTTGTTTCATACTAAAATTAATCTTTTCTAACACGGGTTGTGTAGCATCAGGATAAGTAAAAGTGACATTTTCAAAAGACAAAGTTTGAAAAGGCATTTGCGGTTTTAAAGGTTTACAAACATTTTTAATTTTAGGGGTAATATTTAAAACATTTTCAATTCTTCTAACAGATACCAAAGTTTTAGGAAACATCATAAAGAGTAATAAAAAATCTAAAATAGCAAATAAAACATGAAATTGATAATCAATACATGAAAGAAGTTTTCCCGTAGTAAAATCAGGATGACTTTGAGTTAAATAATATACTCCTACTCCAACATTAATCAAAATAGAACAATTTAAAAACAAATAAAAGATAGGATCAATAGAAACCATAAAATTAAATAATTTAATAGAAAAAAAACTATATTTATGATTTACTTTAGAAAAACGAGAAGTTTCATATTGACTTTGGCGAAAAGCACGAATAGATTTAATCCCAATTAAATTTTCGCGAGTAATAACATTTAATTCATCTAATTTTTTTTGTTGTTGCTGTGATAAAATATAAGATTTTTTAAGAATAATAAATAAGGTTAAAACTAAAAAAGGAGCAACAAAAAGGATTCCTAAAAGCAAAAAAGAAGCTACATAAAAAATAGCAACAACACTAACTACAAGCATAATAGGAGACACAACAGCAGTACGGTAAAAAACAGAAATGAAATTCATTATTTGAAAAACATCCAAAGTAGTATAGTTAAGGATAGAAGAAATCCCTAATTGTTTCATCTCAGTGGGCGAAAAAGTTTGTACTTTTTTAAAAATATCGACGCTTAAATCTTGAAAAAGCAAGGATGATACTTTGGAAGCACAATAATTAAGAATTAGATTTCCTATAAAACCACAACAAGCACATAAAGCTAAAAGCCCTAAAAGTGCGAAAGGATCAATTTGATTTTTATTATAATCAATAATAAATTTACCAATTATAAAAGGAATTCCCAATTCACTACAACAAACAAACAAAACAGCAATTAAATTTAATAACAGCAACATTTTGTATTTGAATAAATATTTCCAAATAATTTTCATTAGTCTAAACTCACAATTCCTTTGTTTATATGGTTAATTTTTTTGTTGCAATTTCTTTCAAGTAATAATGGTTAAAAATAAGGATAAAAAGGGTGAAAATATAAATTAAAATAAAAATAATAAAACGTAATAAAAAAAGACTATTAAAAATAGTCCCTTATAATTATTTTAATAACAACTAAATAATATTTATTGTTAATACTAACTTGCAATTACTTATTTGATTTCAAAATATCTTTAATTTCTTCTAATAAAGCAATTTCTTTATCAAGACTTTGTTGTAAAAGTAACATATTCTTATCGACTTTATCCTTTTGCAAAGGATTTTTCCATGACATTAAAGTTAAAATAGTATAAATAATAAAAGAAAGCAACAAAAACTCTAAAATAGTTTGCAAAAAATTACCATAACCAAGATAAGTATTAGCTTTAATTTCCAATTGCAAATCTTTTAAAGCCCCAGTATAATTAAACAACAAAGAAAAAAGAGGCATAATAATATCTGCTACCAAAGAACTTACAATTTTGGCAAAAAGTTGTCCTATTACAACTGCAACAGCTAAATTAATGACATTACCACGAGCAATAAAAGCTTTAAAACCTTTAGCAAATTTCAAAGATTTAGAGGTAAAATTATAATTTTCTATCATTTAAAAACTCCTTTTTAATAAAAAATTAAAGATAGGTTTTGTAATTATTTTAGTTATTGTATCAAAATAAAGGAATAACAAAAGTCAAAAAAAGGATTCAAAACTCTTTAAAATTTTAGATTTTAATATTTTTATAAAACAATTTTAATAAATAACAAATATGAAAAAATAATTTGAAAAATCAAAAATGGGATGTTTTTTTAAATGGGTTGAAATTAAATTATTGCAAAACTCAAAAAGAAAAACGCAAAACAATACTTTAAAATCAAAAGACCAACCAATAAAAAACCAACTTTTAACACTTTAAATAAAAGGGTTTTTTACATTTGTATTATAACATTTTTTAATTATAAAAATAGCAAAATATCTAAAAAATATTTAATTATAAGTGTTTGGGGTTCAGTGAGGTTTTTTCTTTTGTTCTTTATATTATAAACAAAATTAACTAAAATATTAAAAAAATATTAAAAGTTCTATAATCTATTAATAAACTAGATATTAAAAAAGGAAAGAAACACACAATATTAAATATTTTATATAATTAACCTAATTCTTTATTTATACCATAATAAAATAAAAAAAGAGCAAACAAATAAGAAATGCTGCCAACTAATCTAGACCATTCAAAAATTTGAATTTCAATTAATCTTTTTCCCTTTTGTTCTTGTTTTTGGGTTTCTTTCAAACATTTCTTTAAACTATTAATTGATTGTAAAACATAAGTTTGTTTTTTAATAATTATTGCAAAATATAAAAACCTCAAACTAAGTAAATAGTTTGAGGTTATAATTATGAATTATGTTTTATTTGTAGTTAATGAATTTATTTTTTACCCTTAAATAAACGAAAAAATAATTATAATAATATTAAATACCTCTTTCCAATTTAATATAAATACTTAAATTTTTATCTTTTATCATTTTTTATATTACCTAAATAAGTAATAACATATATAAAAGGTTCAAATATAATACAAAATACTTCTATACTAGAAAGCCATAAAAAATTAACTAAAATCCATTCACATTCTTTGGCAAGCACTTTATTTTTAGCAAAGTTATCTAATTGATGTAAAACATAAACCCATCTTAAAATACCTATGATAAAAGTTATTAAGGATAAAAAATATAAGGATAATAAGAAAAAAGAAGTTAGAAAAATAATTATGATAGCAGTATAAAGAAAAACAAATAATTTCACCAATAAAACTAATAAGAAAAAATATTTTTAAAACTTTAATGAATCCAGGATAAACTTTAATTTTATTTATTTTATATAAAACAGTAATAAAAACTAAAATCAAAATAGTAATTAACAAAGATATTAAAGGAACTAAAGGAATTAAACGTTGAATAAAATGGGGGAAGTCCAAATATTATTTCCCATAAAAGCGGTAAAAGCAAAATAAAGCAGCATACAAAAACCTACTAATATAACAACCATCAAATGAAGAGCTATCGGCAAAAAACAATTCCAATAATAAAGACTTAATTTATAAAAACAACATATCAAAATAATGATTAATTTAAAGCCAATTAAAAATAAAATCAATTCCTTTATATTTGTTATTTTGGTTTGTAAAAAAGAATATAATGTACTGTGATAGTGGCTTAATAACTGATAAATAATTAATCCTGATAATAAACAAAATAAATTAAGGATAAAAAAATTTTATAAAAACCATCTTATAAGAAACTATTTTATCAGTTTTATTAGAAACATGTTTTTGCATTAATTTATTTATTTTTTGATTTTTATGATTATGAGATTTTTTTAACAATTTATTAAAATACTCAGGATTATCAAAAATGAAATCTAAGAACTTCATATTTATCAATCCTCCTTATAATTTTAGTTTGTTCTTTTACCACAATAAATATTTAAATATTGAGGACCGAACCCGTGTTTAGGTTTTAAAATATTAATTAAAACATGCGAAGAATTAGAAATTTCACTTTTTTGGACTAACCTATAAGATCTTTTGTTATTATCTAAAAATAATTCATAAACTTATATAACATCTTCAGAAGGAAAATGAACTGAAAATCGAATTGTTTTTTTATAATAATTATTTGTTATATCAAAAATAATTTTTTTATTTATATACGCATAAGATTTGTATTTTCTTTCTGCTGCCTCAGCTGCTTCAAAAACCTCAGGAAAAAATACTTTGCCCCAAAAACTACCTACTGCTTTTTTAGTACTTTTTTTCAAAGTTGTTTTAGCAATAGCATGTCATACTTTTTGATTAATCTTTTTCTTAATATATTCTTTAATTCTTTTTTTAACTATTTCTGTTTTTATAGAATGTGGCAATGTTTTAACAATATCTTTGCCAAATTTCTCAATTTGTTGAGGGGTTGCTTCGAAATTGTTATCTATTATTCCTTCAAAAAAATCTTTAGCTATTTTTAAAAGGGTAGAATCTGTAGGACAATCAAAAAAAGTAAGTTCTACTTGTTTAATTTCGTCTAATTGAGAAAGATCAAAAAAGAAAAAACCTTGTTCTACATTTTAATTCAAATGATAATCTAGCATATCGTTAAACATAGCAATTTTAGAACTTGGCAAAAATTCATCTTTAGCATCAAACCCAAAGCTAACTACTTTTTTAAAACCAGGAATTGGGATAAAATTACTTGCTATTAAAGCAGTATTTTTTATTAAATGATTTGCATTTACAAATTCTTTATATGAATGAAAAGGAATGGGTTTGATTCCTGAAAGACCATAAAAAACTCTAGCATTATCTGAAAAAGTATGCCCATCGGAATGACGCCAATCAAGTACATTATGTTTTTGAGAATAATCTGGTTCATAATCATCAGGATTAAAAGCCATAACTTTAGAACTTGTAAATGAATAAAATAATATTAAAAATAAAAAACTAAATAATTGTAATTTCTTAAAATAAAGTTTTTTTAATAAAAACAATATAACCTCTTTTTAAATTTTATTTTATTATGTATTTTATATTTAGCATAATTAAAATATTAATTAAAAAAGATTGATTACTTTCATATAAAACACCACCATTTTATTGAATTTAATAAAAATATATAAATCAATATCAAATAATTATCTAGTTCACAACACATAATATAATCGTCCATAATTTCTTTATACATTATCGTAATGAATTATTTTTATTATATCATGTTTATAGTGTATTTATATAAATATTTAATAATATAAAATATTTAATTTTAGTGGCAAAAGTTATTTTTCTTTAAATAAAAATGCAAAGCATGTTAAAATTTTAAAAACAGAAAGAAAAATTTGAAAAAAACTACCAAACAAAAGATATATAATAAACCATTCATATTTTTTAGGAATTTGTTCTTTTACAAAAAGATCGAGATTTTCTAAAGTAATAGTCCACATTAAAATACCTATAATTAAATTAAAAAAAGACCACAATAAAGAAGCAAAAAATAGTCCATGGATTTTGTAAATTGATACCCAAACCAAATAAAGCTAATAATATTGTACCAAAAAAAAGAAACCATAAAAAGGATTTTGGTTTGCAAACGAAATTGAGTTTTTTTAATATTATATAAATAAGTGGCAAAAGCAACAATTAAGGAAGTTGCTATAATAGGGATTATTATCAAAACCAAAGACAAAGATTTTAAAAAAGGATCATTATTTAATTCCAAGAGAGTAGGGACAAAACCTATAAAAATAAAACCTGAAACTAAAGCAAATAATGAAATCCCAAATTTTAATAAAGGATTGAAAAGATAAAACCCAATGCCTACAAGAAATGATGAAATTGCTAAAAATCAAACCCCAGGGCACCATTAAGATACCAAAATAAAGTTTTATTTTAGCATCTATATTATTTACTTTTAATAAATCATCAATAGCAAATTGACAAAATGCAGAGATATCAATAATATAAATTTTTAATTTTAAAGATTTAATAAATTCTAAATATTTATAAATATTAGATTCGGTTTTGAAAAAAAGATAAACAGATAAGCCACCAAATACAAAAACACATAATAAAATAAAAAAATTAATAAAAACAGTATTATGAGTTACTAATTTGATTTTTTTACTTAATTGGTAATTTTTTTTGATTTTTAATTTCTTCAATTTTTTCTTGTACTAAAAAAGTAATATCGTCATCAGGATTACGTGGTTTTAATATTTTTTTACTCTTTTAGAAGGATTAATTAAGTGTTCAAAACCCATATTAAATACCTCTTTTTTAGAATTTATAAGTTGTTTGTTTTCTAAAATAATTTATGGCGAAAATGATTTAGTTTTGGGTTTGATTTGAAAGTTATATATTTGGAATAAAATAAGTTATTTTCTTTGGTATAGATTAGTGCAACAAAATAAAGGATAAGAATAATGATAAATATTTATAACAATAAATATAATAAATTATGAATTAATTTTTTGTTAGAAATGATAAATTGCAAAATTATAAAACACGCAAGAAACAAAAAAAACAGCAAATTATTAAGTACATTCACATGTTTTATTTTTTTGTAACATGTTTTATAACCTCCTTTTTAATCTTTCCCTCATTGATATGTTTTTTTCTTCCCAAAAAAACGCCAATGAATTAATTTTATTTTACCACTAAAAATAAAGTTTCAACACAAAAATACTTATTTTAGTATAAAAAGAAAGGAATTATGATAAAAATAAATGTTTTTAAAAACAAAAAAAAGCTAGTTTAAAAACTAGTCTTTTTGTTTATTGTTGATTGTGTCTTAAAAATAAAAATCTTCATCTTGCAACGCCTCAGAGCGCATTTTTTGATAACCATTTCCCTTCATAGAAAAGTTATCCATAGTTTTAGTCTCAGTATTAAGTCCATTAATGATAACAGGATTTACATTTTCGGATGGAAAAAAAGCATCAAATCCCAAATTCATTAAAGCTTTATTGGCATTATAACGCACAAATTTATTAACATCATCTTCTAAATTTAGTTTATGATAAATGGCATGAACTAAGGAAGTTTGGGTTTGATAGAGTTGTTGCATCAAATCATCTAACCATGTTTTTAAAGTTTGTTGGGTAGGCTTATCAAACAGTTGATAAATTTCAGTTGCAAGACGCCCCACATAAACACCATGAATACTTTCATCACGAATAATTAAATTAATAATTTCTCCTGATTGCATTAATTTACCTTGACCATAAAAATATAAAGAATAGTAAAAACCACTGTAAAACAACCAAGTTTCTAAAAAAACCGATACTGCCATAGCTTGCCACTGAGTTTTTTTAAATTCCAATTCACTAAATTGTAAGGAGGATTGTTTTTTCAAATAAATTTGGTCTTCCAAAGCCTCATAAACTTTTACAATTACTTGCATCATAGTTTGAAGGCTTGTTTGCTGGTTGCCCCACAAAAAAAGTTGATTAATTTCTTTGTTAGTTAAATAACTCATAAAAATATTAGAATAACTTTTAGCATGTACTGCATTTTCCATAGCTCCCATAAAATTAAGGGTAGCTTTTTTTTGGTGTTCATGTTCTTCTAACGAACGAGCAATAACAGGCATACCCAAATCACCTTGATAAGTATCTAAAAAAGTAAGAACTAAAAGATTGCGGGAATAAGCAGTTTTTTCTTCTAAGGTAAGTTCACTCCAAGCAGCAAGATCACCTTGCAAACTGATATCTTCAGGACGCCAAAATTGGCTTAAATTTTGTTCATAAAAAAAATGGGTATATTTGTCTTCTAACACATTCCAGTTAGCTCCTTGAAAAGGTCTTTTAGAAGTTGGGTGGGGTTGTGAATTTTTGGTTTTCATTGATTTGCTCCTTTTTTCTTTTAGGGTTTTTGAATTTTTCAGTATAAATTAATTGGGATAAAATTGAAAGGGTTGTGATTTGGGATTGTAATTTGGAAAATAATGAAGGTATTTATTTTGATATAAAAGAGGTTGAGGCAAGAAATAATCTTTGTTAAGAATAAAAAAAGACTATCCATTTGATAGCCTTATTTTAGAAAAAACAAAATCACAAAAAACCAAGTACGAGAAGCAATCAAACTTGCCTGAGATTTATAAATATAGTGTATTAATGAAAGTTTTATTCCATTAATTATTTTTTATTCGGTTTTATAGGGTGTTTTTAAACACCACAAGCCTCACATTCATCAATTTTTAGCTTTTGGGTTCGTGTGTAATAAAGGGTTTTTATCTTTTTATGATGAGCATAAAGATAGTATTTTTGTAATTCACGCGTAGTAATATCAGATGTAATACCAAGTTCAAACGAAATACCTTGATCAACGTGCTTTTGGGCAATGGCAATAACATCAATGAGGTCGTATTTGTTCATTTTATAAGCAGTGGTGTACATAAAGGAAGCTTGTTTTAAGGCAGGCATTGGACAGTAAGTTTTGGAGTTGCCATAGGTTCGTTCCTCTACTAATTGTTTTACAGGAGTCAAAGAAGGAGTTGCTCCCATAATGTATCCAATTGAGCCGTTTGGAGCCACTGCGAGGCGATGAGAATTGTAGAGCCCAAATTGCATAACATCTTGTTTGAGTTGGTGCCAATCGTTTTGCGTGGGCAAGGTGATGTTTTGGAACATTTTTTTGATTTTGGCAGTTTTGGGTAAAATTTCACCGCGATTGTCAAAATAACTACCATCAGCGTATTTGGATTGTTCAAAACGATAAAACTTTTTACCTGTGGTTTTAGCTTTATTGCAAGAATGAAGAAGGCTGTAAAAATTAACGGCATTGAAAAAAACATCAATTAAATCTTTGTTTTCTTCACTTCCAAAAGCAATGTAATTTTGAGCTAAAAAACCGTGATGACCCATAATTCCAAAACCTACACTGCGGTTAAGAAAATTAGCTTTGGCAACAGCTGGCACATAACTAATGTTAGTGTTTTCAGAAACACAGTTCATTACTTCCATCGCCATAAAAACAGTTTCTTGAATGGTATTGTTAGTAATCATGTTTCCCATGTGTCCTGATGCTAGATTGCATGAAACGTCCATACCAATTTCGTCTTGTTGGGTTTGATGGTAATCTTTGTAATGTGAAGTGATAGTGGGTTGGAGGATTTCAGTACATAAATTAGAAAACTTGACTTTCAGATCGGAAGTGTTTGCTTGATTGGTGTTGTCGCAAAACATTAAGTAAGGATAGCCTGATTCGCCTTGCATGTGGGCAATAAGTTCTAAGAGTTGGCGTGGATTGATGGCTTTTTTTTGCACTTTGGGATTGGCAACTAGAATATCGTACCAATAGTCCATATCAACTGCGATGTCAGCAAAATTTTTGCCGTATTCTAAGAAAACAGTGTGCGGGAAAAAGGTATACATAACTTCTTTGTTGCGGGCAAGTTCAATCATTTTATTAGGAACTACAACGCCCAAAGATAAAGTTTTAACACGAACATCCTCGTCAGCGCTTAATTTTTTCGTACTTAAAAAATCAATGATATCGGAGTGAAAAACGTTCAAATAAACAGCGCCAGCACCTGTACGTTGTCCCATTTGATCAGCATAACGGAAACTGTGGTCTAATAATTTGCACACACCTACAACACCTTTACACACGCCTTTGATGCCTTTGATAGATTCACCTTTGGCACGCAAATTAGTGATGTTAATCGAAACGCCACCGCCAATTTTGGAAAGTTGCATCGAAAATTCATTAATGCGGGCAATGTCGTTTAAAGAGTCACCAGCTTCTAACAAAAAGCAAGAGACAAATTCGCCACGATGTTTTTTGCCTGTGTTGAGCAAAGTGGGAGTTGCAGGAGTAAAGTCTTGGTTGATTAAGGATACAATGAGGCGTTTGGCAATTTCAAAGTCACCTTTGGCATGATAAAGGGCGTTTACTGACAAGCGGTCTTCGTAGGTTTCTAAATAGTGTTGTTTGTCACGAGTTTTAAGGGCGTAATCGTGGTAAAATTTGAAAGCTCCCATAAAAGTTGGGAAAGTGAAATTCTTTTGGTAGGCAATTTGGTAGATTTCTTTAATTTGCGAGTGGGTGTATTTTTGCAAAAAAGCACTTTCATAATATTCGTTTTCTTGTAAAAAAGTTAATTTTTCTTGCAAAGTGGCAAAACGTTTTAGTTTGGGCAAAACTCCTTCTTGCAAAAAACTTTGTAAAGCTTCTTTATCTTTATTGAGGTCTTTGATGTTTCCTTGTTCGTCAATAATTTGATTGTTGAGTGTAATCCAAGGTGGCAAGACGTTTTTTTTTTGGGTGAGTGTTTGAAGTTGTGCTTGCGTTTGGGATTGATAAGAAGGCAATTTTTGGTCGTTACAATAGCAAGCAAGCCATTTTTTTAAAAAAGCTCTTTCTTCTGGCATGCCCGAACCTTCGAATTTGAGAACCAAAGGCACATTGTAAGTAGAAGCGATGGTGTCGCCTGCTTTGCCATAGTTTTTGCCCCAATTTTTATTGCCAGACACAGCAACACCTATTACTTTGGTAGCGTTTTTGTCTAAAAAAGTTTTGGCATCATCAGATACTTGTCCAAATTTCACACTGCGAGTAAGTAAAAAAACGTTTTCATCGGTTAATTTGAAAAGGGCATCTTGGATATGTTGAAAGGAAAAGTCTAGACTTTGAGCCATTTCATAAACTTGACCTTGCAAGAGACCATCATAAATAACTTTAATTTTTTTGGGAAATAAGGCTGGCATTAAAAACTCCTTTTGCTTCTTTGGCTTTTTTTGTGATTTTTTTTTGTAGTTTGATTTAATTCATATTTGCATTTCAATAATGCATTTCAGTTAATTTAATACATGAAAAAGTTAAAATTGTTTGGAATAAGTTAGCTTACTGTCAAATATATTACGTATTTTAAATAATAAATTAAATTTGCATGCATTATATTATTATTCTAATAATATGTATTTTATATTAATATTATATCAAAAGAAAAAAATATAGCGGCATTAAATGGCTTAAAAAACATATTTTAGAAAAGGCTTATTCGTCAAAATAATTCGTCCCAGTATAGAATAAATATTTAAGCTACCAAATTATTTAGGTAATTGAGCAGATGCAAAATGAAAAAAAGTAAGAAAAAGATGAATGTAGGAGGGGATAAAACATGCAAATGGGCTTTTAGAAATGCAAGAAAACTCTTTAAAAAAAGACCAACTCAAAAGTTGGTCTTTATATTATTAAAAAATATTAAGTTGTCTAAATAAATGAAACAGTTAGAAAGTTTTGAAACAGTTAAAAAATATGAACGCAACTTATCCACTAACTCTTTATTATTGAGCAAAATCCTATTTATATCATTTGGATATAAAGTTTTTTTATTATATAATTCTTGAGCTATTTTTCCCTAAAGTTCTTTATTATTTTCTATAATGGTGCAAGCTTGTTTGTATAATGCTTGAATATCTACTTGGTCAAAACTATTATTTTCCATCAATTTTTTTCAATACCATTTGTATAATCATCATCAATGCCAGAAAATATTTGTTCTTTTGAAATTTTGCCTTGATTAGCCAATATTTGTTGAGCTGCAGCCCCACCCCAATATAACAAAGTCATAGGTTTACAAATACCTTGTGCTTGAATATTTGTCAATGAATTATAACCCAAAGTTGTTGATCCATCAGAAGTGGTTTTTTGAATACAAATTTTATGTATAGCAAACATAGAAGGGAACTTTAAAGTTAATATAGATTATAACCACCCGCAGTTCCCCACGGAATAATAGTTATTTTTTGCACCTTTTGAGAAAAAGGCAATTTCAACCCTATAATAGCATGTCCTACTTCGTGATAAGCTACCATTTTCCTTTCTTCTTCATTGTATTTCACTGATTTTTTTGCAGGACCCATTAAAACACGGTCAATTGCTTCTTCTAATTATTGTTTAGTAATTAAATCTTTATTATTTCTAACAGTCAAAATAGAAGTTTCATTAAGAACAGCTTCCAGTTGAGCTCCACTCATTTCAGGTGTCATTTTAGCAATACAAAACAAATCAAATAAAGGATCTATTTTTTTTATTTCTAGCATGTACTTTCAAAATAGACTCTCTTGTTTTAAGATCGGGGAATCCTACTATTACTTGTCTATAAAAGCGTCCTGGACGTAGTAAGGCAGGATCTAGAACGTCTATTCTATTAGTAGCAGCAATAATAATTACTCCCAATGATTTAGTAAAACCGTCCATTTCGGTAAGTAATTGATTAATAATAGAGCCATCATCATTTTGAATAGCACCTCTTTTTTTACCAATAGTATCTATTTCATCAATAAACAAAACACAAGGAGCATTATTTCTTACTTCTTTAAATAAATTTCTAATCTTTTTAGCTCCTACACCAAAATAAGGATCTACCATTTCAGAACCAGAAACAGCATAAAAAGGCACTCCTGCTTCTCCTGCTAAAGCTTTTGCAAGTAAGGTTTTTTCTGTTCCTGGAGGACCCGAAAGAATAACACCTTTAGGAATTGATGCTCCCATTTTTTCATATTTTTTAGGATGCTTTAAAAAATCAACTAACTCTTTGAGCTCTTCTTGTTCTTCTCTATTTCCTGCTACATCTTCAAAGTTAAAAAGAAATTTTTTTTATTAGAAATTTGATTTTTTTTAGATGAATTATTTGTAAGAGTTTTAATAGAATACATAATATAGATGCCAAACAAAAAAATATATAAATTCTTAAATAAACTTAAAATAATTTCTAAAGGATTAAAACTAAATTTTTTTTCTGTCATATTATCTAATAGATTACTATTTTTTAATATAGAACTGTTAAAAAAATATTTTTTTAATTCGTAAGTCAAAATACTATTAAACCAATTGCCATTTTGATCTTTAATTACTATAAGATAGTATTCTTGATTATTGGCATTATAAAAACTATTTTGTTTATAAAATAATTGAATTTATTTTACTTTTTTATTTTCCAGTTTTTGAAACACTTGATCATATCTTATTTTTTTTCTGGTAAAAATATATTCTTTAAAATCGTTACTTATTATTTGTTATTGTAAATTATAATATTTTTGGTATTTATAATTATTTAATTACTTAAAAACTTAATGACTTAAAAACTTAATGACTTAATTAATTGCTCATTAGTGAAAAAAACCTAACAAAAAACTATTAGTAAAATCTTTATTCAAGTCACTATAAACCCTAACTTTATTTTTATTTAATAAAGGAATCAAATTCATATTTTGAAAATTATCCATTTCAATTTGTTTCAAAATCTTAAGAAAAAATTGATTTTCTTGTAGGGTTTGGTCAGAAGAAACAACTAAATAAGTTTTTTCTATAAAATCTACAAATTCCCCAATATTAAAAATTAATTCATTATTAGAAGTTATTTTGTCAAAAAAATAAGTTTTCCAATCATCATTATTAGCATATTTTTTCCTAAAAACTTCTACTAAAGGATCATTATTTAAATCAATTACTATATTTCTTGATTCTTCATTTACTTTTTCTAAATTAAAAATAAAAGCTAATCTATTAGTTACATTATTATAATACACATCACCTATATTTAAAATAAAATCACAGTACTCTTCATCACTAATGATAATTTCCAAATTGGAATTGGTAAAAACACTTTCCAAAGATTGTTTTAAATATGAATAGACCATATTTTCAATTTCTTTTTCTGGTTTTGGCAATAACAATTTTATTTGTGCTTCATGGTTTGCTTGTGGATTTTTTTCTTTGTATTCTTCTTGCACTTCATTAAATAATTGTCTAGCTTTGGTTGGATCAAAACTTTTGTTCAAAGCTTCATCAAAATTATAATTATCAAGTCCTAAAAAAAACTTTTAAAACATCACAATGTTGTTGGGTATTATTATAAGTAGTATTGTCAGTTATTAAGGCTACTTGACTTACATAAGACAAACTAGGATCATAAAAAAGTTTATTTTTTTAGCTAATGCATTTCTATTAATTGCATAAAATAATACTTTTCTAAATTTAGGATGATTTATAAAAAATTAAATTTAGGGTTGTCCTCTGAAACTCGTTTTTCTAAAAATATATTTACTTGTTCTACTGAATCAAACATTAAAATATTATTTGGGTTTATAGGATTTGTTTGTGCCAAAGCAAAAAAATCTTTTTCTTCCATTATATGTGTTTCATTCAATGAATTAGTTTGCCATAATTGATTTTGATCATCTACATTTGACACTATTTTATAAACAACTTTTTCTAATGGATATTTATCAACATTAAAATGATGTTTGTTTTTAACAAATTCCCAACATTTTTCATTATATCCTTGTGATAAACAATAAACTCCATAAGAGATAAAAGGATGTTGTTTGGTTGCATATTGAGATTGTATTTCTTCTTCTTTGTTTGTAAAATAAGCAGCTTCAAATTCTTGTTGTGGAAATAAAGTTAAAATATTTAAGTTCTTAAATAAAGTTAATAAATGTTGGGTTTCAGGATAAGTTATTATAAAAGAAGTATCATTTATTTTTTCAAAAACAATATCTTTTAACAAAACATTATTTTTATCACATGAATAAATATTGTCTTCATTTGATTCTAGAGTTTCTTTAATTATTTGTTGATGTTTTTCCAAACAATATGCAATTACATCAGCATTAATGGGTTTTTCATTTTCAAACTTTAAACCATCTTTTAAAACACATTTGAACTTTTTAGACTTAATATATCTTTCTTTGGTCTCATGATAATGTTCTTCTTTCAAAAAAGAAGTGGCTACAAAATCATTTTTTTATCATCAAAATATAAAGAGAATGCTTTTAACAAAACTAAAGTATATTGTGGTTTGAATTTAGCTACTTGAAATTTATTATTTTGAATCAATTTAGAAAAATCATTTTCTTTGGAAGCCAAACCTTCTTGTATAGCCAAATGCCAGTTAGGTTCAGTATTAATAAAATTAGTTTTTAAAAGAGCAAACATTTCTTTTTGTGCTGAATTTCCTTCACTAAATGGATGTAAGGAGGGGATGTTTTCTTCTAGAAGACTTTTTTGATATACTTTATCATTTATAACTTGCAATTCTTGTGTTTTTTCATTTGTTGATTGCAAAATTGGGTCTTTTTGAAATTTTTTCCAGTTTATAGCAACTACAAAAGCAATAATCAATATTGCCAAAAATCCTACTATAAATAAGATTATTTTTTTATTTTTGTCTAAAAATTGTTTGATTTTCATGATAAATATTATCCTTTGAATTATTTAGTTTTTGATTGAATGTAATTTTCTTGCATGTCTAAACTAATTTATCTATTTGTTCTTTGGTAATTGTTTCTTGTTCTAACAATAAATTAGTTATTTTATCAAGCAAGGATTTATTTTGGGAAATAATTTCTTTGGCTTGTAAATAACAATTATCAATTATTTTTTTAATTTCTTGATCAATTAATGTTTTATCAGAAAACTCTGAATCTTGGCTTACTCCAAGGTCGCTCATGCCGTATTTAGTAACCATTAAGCGAGCTATTTTAGTGGCTTGTTTAAAATCATCATAAGCACCAGAAGAAACATCATCAAAAATTAATTCTTCAGCCACACGTCCCCCTAAATAAGATGTAATTTGGGTAAGCATACGTTTTTTAGATGAAAAGAAAGTTTCTGTTTCTGGTGTCATTAAATTATAACCGCCCGAATTCCCACACGGAATAATAGTTATTTTTTTGCACCTTTTGGGCATGTTCCAACTTAATTCCTATAATAGCGTGTCCTGCTTCATGATAAGCTACCATTTTTCGTTCTTCTTCGTTGTATTTAATTGATTTTTTGGCAGGACCCATCAAAACACGGTCGATTGCTTCTTCTAATTCTTGTTTAGTAATTAATTCTTTTTGATTTCTTACAACTAAAATTGAGGCTTCATTGAGGACAGCTGCAAGTTGAGCGCCACTCATTCCTGGATTTTGTTTTGCTATTTGATAAAAATCAACACTTGGAGCAATTTTTTTGTTTCTGGCGTGTACTTTTAAAATAGCTTGTCTTGCTTTTATGTCGGGTAAGCCTACATTAAATTGTCTATCAAATCTTCCTGGACGAAGTAAGGCAGAATCTAACATATCAACTCTATTGGTTGCTCCAATGATAATTACTCCTAATGATTTAGTAAATCCGTCCATCTCTGTTAAAAGTTGATTTAGGGTTTGTTCATGTTTGTTATCTAGTCCACCACGCTTTTTGCCTAAAGTATCTATTTCATCAATAAATAAAATACAAGGAGCATTATATTTAATTGTAGTAAACAATTTTTGGATTTTTCTAGCGCCTAAACCTAATAAAATGCCATCAAACTCCGAGCCAGAAGCGGCATAAGGTACTTTTGCCTCTCCTGCAAGTGCTTTTGCAAGTAAGGTTTTTCCTGTTCCTGGAGGACCTGATAATAACACTCCTTTAGGAATTGAGTCTCCTGCATATTCATATTTTTTAGGATTTTGTAAGAAGTCCACTAGTTCTTTGAGTTCTTCTTTTTCTTCTTCGTTTCATGCCACATCTTAGAAAGTAAAAGAGATTTTTGTGAAGCAGAAATTTTAGTTTTACCTGACATATTCCCACCTAATAAATTATTTTGTCGCAAAATATAAACTACAAAAATAATAACTTGAGCAGGAACTAATATATCAAATAAAAGCACAATAACATTCAAATGAAAAACCTTTTGCGAAGGAACTTGTTTAATTAAATAAATCATATCCACATGATATAATTTGGTTTTAAAAAAATTATCATCAATATCTTGGATTTCTACATTATGATAAGTGCTAAAACTTTTCATTTGGCGAGTGCCGCCTTTACTATAACGCACAGATTTAATTTTACGAGATTCTAATTTTTTCCAAAGTTCATGTTCAGTAATTATTTGTCCTTTGGGTTTAAACTGCCCTATACCTAAAAAATTACCAATAATAATAATCAATATTGTTAAAATAATTAAACTGATTTTTAAATTTTTTTAATTTGAATAAATATGGATTTGCCTTTTTTATCTAAAATGAATTTTGTTGTTAATATTGTTTAAATATTTAGCATAAATAATATATAATTTTAAAAATCAAAAAGTTGTAAATAATTAGGATAATCACGATTAACATCATCAAAAACAAGATATTTTTGAATAGTTGTTAAAGGAATACGATAAAAACTTTGATATAAATCTTTTTCTAAAGTTTGAGCTATATAAGTAAAAAACTCTTCTTTAGTCTTAGCATCAATATTTTGAACTTGTAATAAACAAGTACTTACAATACCTATTATTTGGTTTGCATTTCCTTTCCAAACACCATTTTCTTCAATTTTTGGAAAGTTTACTGTTTTTGTATTTATTGTTCCTTGTTCCTTAGTTTGTGCAATAGTAGTATTAGAAGGCAGTGAGAAAAAATTCTGGAAAGCTTTGGAATCGGTTAAATCTAAAATTTCCATTTCGCCACCTGTATTAATTAATTTATCATACCATTCAGGTTTTGCTAAATCATTTTGAAATTGATTTACTAAATAATCTCTAAATGATTTTAAATTGAAATTTATTTCTTTGTCTTTGTTTTTATCAGGTAATAACTGATAAAGAATAGTATCTGGATCATCTTTATCCTGATATGCAAAAACTAAATAATTGCTTGCTGTATCCAAATTTTCAAAAAAAGCCGCCTCTTCTTCTGGTGTCATATCATCCATGCTCACTATATTAAGTTTGAATTTTATTTTATTTGGACCCAAAGCATCTTTAAATAATTTTTCCCAAAGTTCAGCCATTTTCTGCACTTTATCACAATTAAAGCCGCCTTCAAAATTTATTTGAATTTCTAATGTCTGAGGAGTTTCATTATTATAGAATTGTTGTAAAAAGTTATTATAAGATGTTTTTTATAATTATTTTGCAACCTCATAAGTTTGTTGGGACTTTAATACTTTCATATAATCTAAATTAGTTTGGTTATTGGCATTTAGAACACCATCTTCTTGTAATAATTGATTAACATTATCTTTATGTTGTTGGGTTAAATTATAATAAGAAGCAGTTTTAGACACTTTAGCTTTATCAGAAGATAAATTAATAATAGGATTGTTGTCTAATTTTTGACGTGCCATACCATAAAATAAAGCTTTTCTAAAATTAAGATCTTTTAATAACCCAGAACCTTTTTTAAATAATCGTTTTCATCATTTTCTATATTAACTCGAAATAAAGATATAAAATCAGAAGAAAAAATTGGTTTTAAACCTGGATGATTTGTATAAATATCTAAATAATTAAATTCTCTTGGCATAAAGGGAACTACAAAACTCAATTTATGTTGTTTTAATAATGTTTTGTGTTCTTCTAAAGGAGCAATTAAAACCTCTACTGTTTTTGGTAAATTAGTTTGAGGATTATCATAAGTAAAATCATTTTTATTTTTAACAAAAACCCATTTTTTAGGATTATAACCTTCTTGGACTTTATAAGGACCATAAGATACAAACGCGTACCGCAACTTAACATCGCTTCCTACACATGAATCTTGAAAATTTTGAGGAGATAAAAGAACTAAATTATTAACTTTTTTAATACTTTTAACAAAGATTTAGGACTTTGATATTTTATTTTAATTTATAATTATCTACTTTTTCAAAACATTGATTTAATTGTTGTACTTGTGTTAAATTTTGATCTTCTTTCAGATCTAGACCAAGGTTTTTTAATCCTTTAACTTTGTTTTTGAATTGCACTGTTTGATCTTGTGTATTGGAATTAGAATAATAGTTATCATAATATTTAATATATTTTTCAATGGTATTTTATACCACATCACAATTAATTTCTTCATCATTTTCAAATTTTAATCCTTGTTTTAATTCAAAAAGATAATTTTCACTTAAAACTGTTTTAGCAGCTTGTACTTGTTCGGAATTTCCCATGATATGTTCTTGTTGTTGTTGTTCATTGCAACTTTTAACACTAACAACTAAATTAGGCAGAAAACGCTATTTTCATTTTTCATTTTTTCTTTAAAAAAGGGTTGCGTCAATAATTTGTAAATATTTTTATGAAATCCTTGTTCGCCTAGGATCAGCATTGTGTGCACCTAATGGATATAAAGGACATAACTGACTTAATTCTTTAGGAAAAGCAACTCTCATCAAATCTTGATTAACTTCTTGTAAATTATTTGCTGTTTGAGTTTGGTTATTTGTTGGTGTTTTGGCATATTTTTTATATAAATAAACTCCTAAACACAAAGAAACAACACAAAATAATAGTAGTGTAACTAAAAATAATTTTTTCTTTTTCATCTAAAGTTGTTTTAAATTATCGTTCATATTCTTTAAGGCCTTCCCTTTTTCTTTTATTTTATAAATATTTTTTGAAATTTAAATAGTATTTTTTTAATTGATAAAAAATGTTATAAATTTTATAAATTTTTAAAAAGTTATTCTTAATGATAAATATTTATTTTAACTTCATACAGCTTTAATTTGGCATGATTAAAGATTAATTATTACCAAATTCAAGATAAAGAATTAAGTTGTCTATCTAGATTTTTCATAGAATCAGTGAGCAAATTGTCATTTTGATCCAAAGTTTGCTTATACAATAACATTTGAATTATTATTTTCCATATTAATTTATGATTGATTAATTTTTTTAATTTCATTATAACAATAATCTAAAACATCTTTTGTTGCTTTTGTTTTATTGCCATCCCTTTGTTGTAAATAGTGATTATTTGGGAATTTGTGAAACATTTTTTCAATTTCTCTTTTAGCTTGAAACGCATCATCTACATAATTCTTTGAAACGCCATCCTTTTGAAATAAAAGTACTTCAGCAGCACGCCCGCTAAGATTAATAATAACTTCATCTAAATAATCTTTTTCTTTCATAATGCTATCATCTAGTCGATAATAAGAAATTCCACCATCAGCATTATAATTAATCAAAGTTTGGGCAGAAACTGAATTAATAATTCTGCCTACACTCAAAGCAACAACTGTATGTCCTACTTCGTGTACTGCTGTTTTGAGCATTTTTTAATCAATTTGGTTATAATCAAGATTATTAAAATCTAAATTTTTAGAAAAGTTAGGTTGTGTGTGTTCTTCAGATTTTTTAACATTATATTGAAGTTTGTCTGTTAATATTAAAAACCCAAAAACGCTACTTTCTATTAGAATTAAAACCAACAAAATTCCTAACCATACACATACATTTCTTTCCTTTTTCAATATTTTAATTTTCATAGTTAATTTGTCTTATTTTCTTTGAAATTAGGTTTATTTGTCAAGATTATTTTTTATAAATTTCAATATTTTTTCTTTCTATTTATTTCTTTTTTAAAAAATGTTAAAATAAAATGAGCTAATTGCAATTGCAAAACTAAAAACTAAAAAAAGATAATGTTAAAATAAAATAATTGTTGTTTTCTTCATGGTAAATTTTTTACATCCTTTTTGCTCCTCTTTTAAAAATTAGCAGCAGTGATTAAAAAAACTGCTATTAATGTCATTTTATCAAAAAAAAACGATAAAATTTACTCACTAATCCTTATATTCTGATAGTTTTCTTGCAATTTTATAAATAAAAAAAGAGACTTTAAAAAAGCCTATTTTTGGGATTTAGATTTATTTTGGCAAAATATTTTAATTATTCAATAATTTTAATTCTAAGTTGATAAAAAAAACAAAAACAAATCGATAAAATTAACAAAAAAATAAATTAAAATTATTTATCCAATTCTTAATTTAGCAACCAACATATGATTATCTTTAATAATTCTTTCTATATCTATTTGTTGTAAAAGTTTCTTTTGGTCTATTTCTTGGGCAATAATATCTAATAAATCTTTATTATTTGCAACAATATTATAAGCTTGTTGAAATAATTTATTCAAATCTACTTTATTTAATTGATTATTTTCCATTAAAAGTTTTTCTATAAATTGAAAATCATCATCAATTCCTGAAAATATTTTTTCTTTTGGAATTTTGCCTTGATTAGCTAAATACTGTTGCGCAGCTACACCTCCAAAAGCTTGTAAAACTAATCTTTGCCAACCTTGATTTAATTTTGGATGCCTAACAACTGTTTGTCCAAAAAAAAACATCGAATCAGCGGTCAAATCAGTAGTTGTTTCTTGAATATAAATTTTGGCAACCGAACATAATGCAAAAGGAAATTGCAAAACTATTAAGGCATGTCCTGCTTCATGATAAGCTGTTAGTTGACTAGGAGTAAGGGGTGTTGGTGTTTGCATCATAGAAAAATGCAAAATATGAGAAAAATCAGGTTTTAGGATTTGTCCATTAGCACACCAAATTTCTTTAATAGTTTGTATATTGTCTTGTGTTGGCATATAATATTTAAAAATAGATCCACTTGGTAAAATCACTTGTGTAAGCAAACAAGAGTCTAAAAAACCTTCAATAATTATGCCATTTGGTTGGATTTCTCTTAAAAATTTTTTTTCTTCTTGGAAAATAGAACAATTAAACTTTTTATTTTGGTGCTCTTTGGCTTGTATGGCAATTTGCATCACTTTATTATCGCGGTGTTCTTTGCCTTCTTTCATTAACTGAGTTTCCAAAAGTTCAGGCATTAAAGGAATATATTTTTCATCCGTATAAATATTATAATGAGGTTTTGCAGAAGATAAATGGTGTTTTTTTAATGACATATTGATAGAAGGTTTTGTAAAACAAGCCCCTACAGGAACAACATCACAAATAATATGGGTTGGGTTAGTATTTAAATCAATTGACAATTTTTTTGGCAAATCTATAAATTCTTTTATCCCAATTATTACAAAAATAATAATAGCAATTTTTGTCCAAAATAATTTTGGGATTTTAGAAATCATATTTAGTTTTTTATCTCCTTAAAATTAAAAAAGTTAAATTAAAATTTAACATAAAAAAATAACATAATAAAGTGATTAATATTATTTGAAATAATAAAGTTTTTTGGATGATATAAAATAAAATCATATAGCAAATAATAAATAATGTGCTTTATTAATGGATGATAAATTTTATACTTGATAATTAGTTATCAAAATAATATACTACAAATAAACAAATATTAAAATTCTACATCATATATTATTATATTTTATAATATGGATTTAAGAATTATAAATTTGAATGCATTTGGGTGATTTATATATTTAATAAAACCACTTTCAAAAAATTTTATAACTAATTCCATCCTTAAAAATTTATTATTTTGTTTCATCCAATCCCAAATCACAACAACTGCCAAAAATTAACTAAAACGGATACAAAAAAATAACAATTTTTTTCAAAATTCACCCAATTCCACCCAAATAATTCCCAAAATAACGGTTTTTGGTTCTAAATTCCCAAAATAATGCATTTTTTTTAACATTTATTATTAGCTTTTATTTTTTGTTTTGTTATAATTTAATCAGGCTTATAAAAAATAATTGATCATCAAAAGAAAGATGACTAGAATAAACGAACTAAAAAATAATTTAATTTTGCAAAATTGACCCAAGATAATACTTTATAACTTTGGTTGTGGCACTTTTCTGATTTATTTTTAGTAGTTATAAAAACAATATAACTAATTTATTAAACTTGCAAATGCAAAACAAAAAGTCAAGAGCAAGAAGGCAAAAAAAACATAAAAATGACTTTGCACACAAACAAGACTAACAAACCACATAAACCACATAACTCAAAACCCCAACCAAACTCCCCCAACTAAAAATTATCTTACTCAATTAGCATCCTTATTATTTTGAATTCCTTTATTCCATTTAATTTTATCCACCATTATAGCCTTGCAAATATTTTTTATATATCAGTTAACAAAATACTAAAATATAAAATTTAGTCAAAGGAAACAACTTTATATGAATAAAAAAGAAGAAATTTTGCAAATCAGTCGTCTTGATAAAGATGCTGTTGTCAAACATCTAAACACCGATGCTTGCGGACTTACTGACAAACAAGCCCAAGAAAGACAAACTCTCTACGGTAAAAATATTATCAAACAAGGCGAATCTTTTCCTTTTTGGCAACAATTCATCAAACAATTCACCTCGATAATGGCTATTTTATTATGGATAGCAGCATTAATGATTTTTGTAATTAATCCCAAAGAAGCAGCCATCGGTATTTCTATTATTTTAGTTATCATTGTAAATGGCTTATTTTCTTTTTCCCAAGAATACAAAGCTGATAAAATGTTGTCTTCCTTAGGTAAAATGATTCCTAAAAAAGTTCAAGTTTACCGCAACAAAAAAATAGAATTAATGGATGTTATTGAACTTACCATTGGAGATGTCATCTTTTTAGAAACAGGAACCCAAGTTCCAGTAGATGCACGTATTATTCAATCTAATAGCTTTTTTGTTGACAACTCAATGTTATCAGGCGAAACCATTCCTTTAAACCGTACTGAAATGCCAAACCTCGAAGATAATCATTCCATTGCTGAAATGCCTAATTTAGTTTATGCAGGTACTACAGTTACTCAAGGTAGTTGTTTTGCAGTTGTTTATGCTATTGGAAATAACACCCAAATTGGAGAAGTTTCAAGCATTGCTCAAAGCATTGAAAAAGGCAAAAGCCTTCTAGACCAAGAAATGCACCATATTGTTAAAAAAGTAAGTATTATTGCTTCTTGTGCAGCTTTATTTGTCTTTATGATTTGTTTTTTCAAAGCAGAAAAATATAATATAGATTCTTTTAGAGCAGCAATTGTTTGTGCAGTTGGTATGTTAGTTGCAAACATTCCTGAAGGCTTACTTCCTACCGTTAATCTAAGTTTAGCAGTTGGTTCTCAAAGAATGGCTAAACAAAACGCTTTAGTTAAAAAAATCTCTTCCCTAGAAACCCTCAGTTCTACTACTGTTATTTGTACTGATAAAACAGGAACTCTAACTCAAAACCAACTTACAGTAAGAAAAATTGTAACTCCTGATGGCACTATCAAATTAAAAGGTTCTGGCTATAACGACGAACAAACATTTAGTGTTTGCCCAAACAATACTGCCTCCAAAAAAGGAATTGAAAAATTCTTAATTGCATCAGTTCTATGCTCTGAGGCTAAATTAGTTCCTACGCCAACTAAACCCCACCAATTTGAATTAATCGGTAATCCTACTGAAGGAGCTTTATTAATTGCTGCTAAAAAATACGGTTACAACATTGAAGAAGTAAAAAACAACTTAGAAATCATCCAATTAAACCCATTTACTTCAGAACGTAAAAAAATGAGTGTCTTAGTTAAAAACAACCAAGAACCTGCATATGACACCAATTCACAATATCTCTTTATTAAAGGAGCTCCTAATATTGTCCTTGAACAATGTCAAATGCAATACAAAGGTTCTCAAGTAAGTCCTTTTAGCCCTCATGAAAAAGAATCTTTCCTTAAACAAAACGACCAATTTGCAAGCCAAGGATACCGCGTTCTTGCTCTTGCTTACAAAAAAATTGAACAAAATCCTCCCCTAGAAGAAGATATGGTTTTCTTAGGTTTTGCAGTTAATTACGACCCACCAAGAGAAGAAGTTAAAGAAGCAGTTAAAAACTTAACTCAAGCAGGACTAAAAATTACTATTATTACAGGAGATTACAGTCTTACTGCTGCTGCCATTGGTAAACAAGTAGGAATCATCCAAGACAAGTTCGTTGGTTTAGACGGTTGTGACCTTGACAAAATGTCTTTAGAACAATTACAAGAAGTCCTCAAAAGCCCTCATCCAGTTGTCTTTTCGCGCACTACTCCCAAACATAAATTAAAAATTGTTCAAGCATACCGCAAAAATGGAGAAGTAGTAGGAGTTACTGGCGACGGAGTTAATGACATTTTAGCCCTTAAAGCAGCTCACATAGGAATTGCTATGGGAAAAGCAGGCACTGATGTTGCTCGTAATGCTGCTGATATGATTTTATTAGATGATAATTTTGCAACTATTTCCAAAGCTGTTTTAGAAGGACGTTGTATTTATGAAAACATCAAAAAATTCATGACTTATGTCTTTGCTTCTAATATCCCTCAAATCTTTCCTTTCATCGCTATTGCTTTTTTAGGAGTTACAGAACCTTACTTATATGTTTTACAAATTTTAGCAATTGATCTTTTAACTGACTTAATTCCTGCTATTGCTCTAGGAGCTGAAGAAACTGACCCAAGTTTATTAGTCCAAAAACCACGTACTAAAAACGACCATCTAATGGACGCTAAAGTATTAAAACGTAGTTATGGCTTTTTAGGAATAGTTGAAGGTTTAATGTCTTTAGCATTTTTTTGTGCAGTTTACAATTTTAATACAAAAGACAACTTCTTCCTAGCTTCTACTATGGCATTTGGAGTTGTTATCTTTGCTCAAGTAGGAAACGCATTTGCTTGTCGTTCTAACAAACTTTACTTTTGGCAAACTATAAAAAAACCTAATAAAATATTGTACTATGGTATTATAATTGAAGTATTATTCTTTGTATTAATTACTAAATTTAGTTCTTTAAGTGATATATTCCATACTAAGGATATTAATATATCTCATTATTTATGTTTATTATTATGTCCTTTAGTTATGTTATTATTTGATACTATCTGGAAAAAAGTATTTGTATTTAAGAACCAAAAACAATCAAAAATAAACTAATACTTACAATGAAATAATTTATAAAAGACCTCTTTTTTAGAGGTCTTTTTTTTGTTTATTAATATAATTATTAAGTCTCCTAAACTCATAAAACTACTTTTTTAACTATTATTGAGCGTTCTTTACGCAAAAAAAAGAGTAAAATAAAAGTAAGGGAAATGTTTTTTGTTCCCTATAAAAATAAAAGGAAATGATAAAGGAGACAAAAAATATGCAACAACCACAAAAAGACAATAAAAACTTTATTGTACTTACAATATCATTTACAGTATTAATGTTAGGATTAATTTTAGGTGTTTGTTGGGTTTTAAAATCTAAACAAGAACAAACAAAAGAAGAAACATTTAAACCGCCCACACAAACTTACAAACTCTCAACCAACTAAAACCCAAACTCCACAAGGAAAACTAATCAAAAAAACAAGAATATAAATCCAATGGCACAAAATCTGATTATTGTACCTACGAATACAACTACCAATGATTATTTTCATAATTGAAGCATTTCATAATAACCTCTTATAAATAAGAGGTTATTTCTTTTAATAATATTAATCATATATATAATAAAAACAAGTTAAGTAATTAACTTGTTTTTATTATATCTTAATTTAATTTTATATAACGTTTTTCTTTGGGTTTAACTTCTTTTTTAGGAACACTTAATTTTAATAAACCTTGTTCCAAAGAACCTTTAATATCTTCTAAAAGAAAATCATCACCTAAATAAAAACTACGTCTCAAAAATCCTTGAAATCTTTCTTTACGTATAAAATTAGCTTCTTTAATTTCATTTTTTTTAGAATTTTTAGCCTCAACTACTAAATAACCTTCTTCCAAAGCAACTTTAACATCTTCTTTTTGAAAACCTGGTAATTCAATAGTAATAAGGTATTGATTATCTTGTTCTTGAATATCAGTTTTCATAATATTGTTGTTGTTAGTTAAAGAATTTGTTTTAAAATCTTCAAATAAATTTTCTAATAAATCTTGATTTTGATTAATTAAACTAAATAGCATTTTTATCACTCCTTTTTTCTTCTTTCTAACTTAAAAAATGAAAAAACGATTTTCTATAATTTGTTCATTTGAACTTAAAGCGATTTTAGATGAAAATATAAATCTTTACTATCTTTTTTGATAATCTCTTATATTTATTTTATTTTTTATAATATGTATAAAACATTTAATCCTTTAAGCTCAATTTTATTTTAACAAAAATTTTTGGCACTGTCAATACATTATTGCTATTTTTTTTACAAACTAATAAATAAATTTTAGGGTAAAATAATAATGAAGGGTGTTTTAAATTTGAAATAAATCCCAAAAGAAAAAAAATACTTTTATTTATATTTTATTTAACATCGCTCATAATTAGAAAAGAGTTTTATGAAAAGAATTAATTTTTATCGTAAATTTATCTTATTTTTTAACATATCTATTCTTTTTTGGCTAAGTTTTATTCAATTACAAAATTACTCTTATACTATTCAATTTATGAATAATTCCTTATATTTTGATAAACTACATGAAAATAAACAAACTAAAACTATTAAACAAACTATTAAAGCTTTGGAACAAGAAAAAGACATTTTAAAAGAAAACATTAAAAAAGATATTAAGGAAGAACAAATTAAAAATACTAATCAAATACAAACCAACAAAGACCAAATTTGGCAAATACATACAAATGATAAAACTGCTTTGGGAATTATTTTTTATAGTTTCAAAATCACAAACAATAATGACAATGAAAATGAAAAAACAACATCAATTAACAATTCAGAAAAAAAAATATATTTTGCTCTTACTCCTAAAAATATCATACAACCAAACAGCATTATAAAATTATCAAATCCCCAAGGAGAAGAATGGGGCACTATTCAAAATCAAGTATTAACTCAATATAATATTTTTACTCCCTTATTAAAAGATTTTGATATTATCACTTTTAAATCTCACAAACAATATATAATTACTCCTTTACAAAGACAAAACAAATATCACCAAGGACAGCCAATTCATTCTTTTTCTACAACTATACCACAAGCAATTGCCTTTCAACAAAGTCATATAAGTGAAGATATTGAAGTTAACAATGAATTAGATGAAATATTTATTGCTATTTCTAGTCGTTGTAATTCCAACAATAAACAAACTATGTTTTGGACTGAAAAAGGCAATTTAATTGGTTTTTTAATAACTCCTGAAATAAAAAAAGAAAAAGGAATTAAATATATTAAAGTGATTCCTTCCATAAATTTTAATAAACCTATAATAAATGACGAACCTCCAATAATAAAACTTATCAATGCAATTATCAACCCCAATAATATAAATAATATAGTAGATAAAGATACAGAAACAAAGACAAAGACAAAGGAAAAAGAACCGCCCAACAACCAAATACTAAAAGACATCAATTTAATTACTTTATTTATCAATACTGGTTATAGCCTAGGAACAGGAATAATTGTTTACAAAGAACAAATAAATAACCACACCATATATTATGCACTAACTAATCGTCATGTAATTGAAAGTTTTTATCATACATCAAATCACCAAAAACAAATAACAATCAAAAACAATCAAGGATTAAACAAGCAAGCAAAACTATATGCTTTTATTAATAACAATCGTGAATACGACGATATAGCTATCATAACTTTTACTATTCCTAACTCCGATACTACTAAAAAATTAGATGAAGTTCTTGCCAAATACATTAATTTTGATAAAGATATACAAATACCTATACATCAAGGAGAACAAGTTTGGGTATTAGGTTGCCAAAAAGGCTTACAAACTAACCAATTTCAAAAACCAACAAAACTAAAATGGGAACAATGGTATTTTGACCTAATGCCTCACCAAAGACCTCAATTTAGACAAAATTTATTTAAAACAGGAGTTATTGCTTTTCTCAATGAAAAAGAAATTAACTCTGATATGACCTTAGATTCAGGCAATAGCGGAGGACCTCTTTTTAATGCTGAAGGAAAATTAATAGGCATAAATAGGAGTTATCATAAAATTTTGCGTATTTCTCAATCAATTAACATTAACTACATCAAACAACAATTCTATACTTTACTCAAATTCAAAAAAGAAAACATAGCAAATAACAACCCAAATAATATTGCATTCCAAACGACTAACACTAATACAAATCATATTGCAAACGAACTTAACATCTTACAAAATGAAAAACTAAACGAAAAAAAAAACCACATCCAAACCAACATCTTTTTAGAAGACCTCCATACTTATATAAAAGAACAACCCGAACAAAAAATAATTTTTCAAAATAAAGACAACCAAGAAACTCTACTTACAATAAATTGTCATGGTTTGGAAACAATACAATTAGTTAATTTTGATACTCACAAATACAAGCAATTAGAAATTAGTTTAGCAAACACTAATCAATTTAGTATCTCTTTACAAATTCAAATTTTTGATTATAACAATAAAAAAAGTTATGAAGAAATAATTCAAATACCTAAAATTGACATAGATAAAATGTTTTTATCATTTACTAAACAAACTTTTTCTTATAACAACATTTTAGAAAACCAAAAAAAGATTTTAGAAACTAATATCAAATTGGCAAAAACCACCTTCCAAAGCCCCAAAAAACCAAATACTTTTTATAATCTTTTTGATAACAAAGAACAAATAATTAAAGAAGATATGTTAAAAACTATAGTTTTATGCCAAGATTATTACAATTCCCAAAATATCAACTTAGGAGTTATCATTGACAAAAAAACTGTAAATAATTCCGATAATACTTTTATATATACTGTCATTTTACAAAAAAATAGAACAAACCTAGACACTTCTTATCTCTTAGATGCTTTTCAAAATATTTGTAATGAAAATGTTAAAATAACTATCCAAACACCTTTTGGCTTACAAGATGAAAAAGGAAAATACAAAACCATAGCCACCTACAATAATCCTTTTAGCTACATAACTTTTGAATCTAGAACAAATTATCCTGTTTGTACCTTTGTTCCTGATAAAAAACTTTTATTAGGAGAAAAAATATATTTAATTAGTAATCATAATAACATCTCTGATAAAGCCTTAGCGCCTCATATTTTTCAAAGCCATTTAGCATTACTAGATAACCCAAACAGCCAAGCAATTACAATAGATAGTACTTTTTTAGAAAATTATTTTAACTTAGAAGAAAGCCTTTATTATAATAATTGGTTTGCCTTTGATTCTCAAGGAAATCTAATTAATATTTGCTCTCAACAAGATATTTATCATCTACACAAAAGTCAATTTCCTTTTATTACATTTCCCAAAAATAATATTTTCCCAAATAAAATACTAAACATTACTAATGCAAAAATAGCAATATTTTTAATATGGACTTTTATTTGCATTATAGTTTTTGTAATAATATATATCAAAAGTTTTAAAGATAAATACAGTATTGCATATAAATTACAATATTTTTTGTCTTTTTAGAACTAAATAAAAAAAAGAGACTTAAAAAGTCTCTTTTTATCTTAATATCTTGTTTTTAGTATATTGATTTATTTTCCCACACTTCAACTTAACTTAAATTAGCATCTTTCAATAAAGTTTTAGTATATTGATGTTGAGGAAAGACAAAAATATCTTTAACATTTGCCATTTCTACTACATTACCATGATACATTACAGCACATCTATCACAAAAATACTTAACTATGGATAAATCATGAGAAATAAAGACAATAGTAAGTTTTAATTTTTCTTTCAATTCATTTAAAAGATTAAGAATTTGTGCCTGAATGAAAACATCCAAATCAGAAACAGGTTCATCAGCAATAATTAAAGTAGGTTTTACAATTAAGGCTCTAGCAATTACAATTCTTTGTTTTTGTCCTCCTGAAAATTCATGAGGATAACGCGCCAAATCACTTTCTTGCAATCCTACTAATTTAATCATTTCCAAAACTTGTACTTTTCTTTTATTTTTATCTTTAATTCCTTGACAAATCAAACCTTCTTCTACTAAATCTCTTACAATCATTCTTGGATTAAGAGCTCGATCAGGATCTTGAAATATCATTTGAATCTCTTTTAATTTTTGTTTATCTTTAAGATTTTGGGGATTTTTTAAAACCTTGTTGAACTAAATATGTTTTTTTATCCATACTACCACTAAATAAAACTGTTCCTGCAGTAGCATGAATAATACCTGCCATAATGCGTCCTAAAGTAATTTTGCCTGAACCTGATTGTCCTACTAATCCAAAACATTCACCTTTATAAATAGTTAGAGAAACATCTTTTAATCCTTGAAATTTATTAGGAAAAATTTTAGAAACATTACTAACGTCCAAAATAACTTTATTGTTTTTAATTACAATATCCTCCTTTCTTTTGCAAATCCAAAATTAAATCAGGGACTTCAATTCGGGGAGCAAACTTGTGTAATAACCAACCACTTGCATAATGAGTAGCAGAGATTTTAAACATGGGAGGTTCTTTTTCAAAATCAATTTTTAAAGCATAAGGATTACGAGGAGCAAAAGCATCCCCCAAAATAGGAGCAGTAAGCAGATGAGGATTTCTTTGAATACTTTTTAACTTGTTGCCTTTCTTGGCAAAAACAGGCATAGATTGCAAAAAAGCCCAAGTATAGGGATGTTTACTATTATAAAAACTTCATGAGTAGTCCCATATTCAAAAATCCTACCAGCATAAATAACAGCTATTCTATCAGCTACATATTTAACTACTTCTAAATCATGAGTAATAAAAATAATGGAAAACTTTTTTTCTTGTTGTAATTTTTTAATCAAATACAAAATCTTTTTTTGCACACTTAAATCCAAAGCTGTAGTAGGTTCATCACAAATTAAAATTTTGGCTTCATTAGCTAGAGCAATAGCAATTACAATTCTTTGACACATCCCACCTGAAAGTTGATGAGGATATTGATTGAAACACTTCATAGGTTCGGGAATTCATACTTCTTCCATCAATTTTAATACTTGATTTTTGCGTTGTTGATGAGTGCTTTTAGTCTTTTTTAATTGTAGGATTTCATAGATTTGTTTACCAACTTTAATTAAAGGATTAAGACTTGAAAGAGGATTTTGAAAAATAATAGAAATCTCATTTCCTCTAATTTTATTAAATTATTTATCTTTCATTTGGGCTAAATCTAGGTCTTTATAAAGGATAGAACCTTTTTGTATTAAAGCATTATCAGGTAAAAGTCCCATTAAAGCTTTAGAAATAACACTTTTACCACTCCCCGATTCTCCTACTAACCCCAAAATTTCGCCTTCACCAAGAGACAAATTAATCCCTCTTAGTGCATAGATTAAATGTTTTTTAACAAGAAAATTAAGATTTAGATCACATATTTTAAGTATTTCTTTTTTCAAAAATAACTCCTTTATATATTTGTTTAATTTGTATATAAATATATTTTAGTTGGGGGATTGATTGTTTATTAGATGTTTTTTGGTTGTTTATTTAGATGTTTTTTGGTTGTTTATTTAGATAAAAGATATAAGGATTCAGTATAAATTGTAGTTAAAGTAAGTAATTGATCAATTGTAAAGAATTCATCCACTTGATGAGCTAATTTTTTTAAGTCAATAAAGGCAGGTACAAAAGGAACTAAATTAGGATCGCATTTTGAATAAGAACCACCTCCTATACACATAGGCTTAGAAGTAAAATAAAGAGTATGTTTTTGATAAACTTTTA
The DNA here is from genome assembly GCF_004214875.1 of 'Catharanthus roseus' aster yellows phytoplasma. Lineage (NCBI taxonomy): Bacteria > Bacillati > Mycoplasmatota > Mollicutes > Acholeplasmatales > Acholeplasmataceae > Candidatus Phytoplasma > 'Catharanthus roseus' aster yellows phytoplasma. The sequence goes on along the minus strand of NZ_CP035949.1, from coordinate 34,069 downwards.
CTAATGTTTCATTAAATCACTTTTGGGATCAACATACATAATAGGATAATGAAGCCCTTGTTTTAAAAGAAAATTATTCTCTTTAGCTGCCTTTTCTAATTGAAAAAGGATTTTTTCAAACATAATTCCTTTAGGATATCTCAAATTAAGAGCAAATGAAGTTTTATTTTTTTCTAATTTACAAACTCCAGAAAAACAAACCATATTATAAGTTTCTTCATCATAATTATCAATCCCTAATTTTTTACCATCTAAACTATCTACTAAATATTTATCATAAAAATTAACTAAATTATTGTTGATTCCTAATACTTTTAGCATTTTCATCAAATCATAAAGAGCGTTTTTTCCTTTTTCAGGAGTAGAACCATGAGTTGATTTGCCATAAACAGTTAATTTCCACAAATTAGAATATTTTTTTAAAGATACTTTCATATCACTTTTTTGCATATATTCATCAAATAAAGTTTTATAAACAGGATCATAAACTAAAAGTGCTTCTGCCAAATTAGGAACTACATTAGAGGCTTGCCCGCTTTGGATACTTACAATTTTGTTATCTGAAAATTCACCTTCAAAATTAAAAAATGCAAGTCCTTTTTCACAATAAACAGCAGGAAAATGACTATCAGGAACAAAACCAGATACAGGCATTTTAGGTAATTTGGTAAAATAGTGTTTCATACAACGAAATCCTGTTTCTTCATCAACACCTAAAATAAATTTAATTCTTTTTGATAAAGGCAAATTGAGTTCTTTTGATATTTTTAAAGCAAAATAAGAAGCTATCACAGGCCCTTTGTTATCTTGCGAACCTCTACCATAAATTTTATCATCCACAATTAAAGCTTCATAAGGAGGATAAGTCCAACCAGTTCCTGCAGGAACAACATCCAAATGACCAATCATACCAACCCATTCTTTTTGCTCTCCATATTCCATGTGACCTGCGTAACCTTCTAAATTAAGAGTTTTGAACCACTTTGGTTACCTAAATCCAGCATAAAATTAAGGGCTTGTTGGTTGCCTTCGCCAAAAGGATCTACTTTTCTATGAGAATCAAAGGTGGTAAGTTTAGTGTTGATTCTTAATAATTTTTGAAAAGTCTCGATTAAAGCATTTTTTCTTTTTAAAACTTCTTTTTTTAAAATCAACCATTATCTAACCTCTTTTATTATTTTGGATATTTTTTTATTTTAATTGTTTATTAAATTTAATTATATCAAAACTGTATCAAATATTTACAAATAAAATGCACCATTTTAACTAATTAGAAGCAGGATTAAAAACTTCTCTAAGGTTTTTTCCCAACAAATCAAAAGCAAACATTAAATAAATTAAATAACTCATCGGAAAAATTAATAAATAAGAAAAAGACCCAATTTTATCAAAACTTTTATCAAGCAATTCACCAATACTAATAAATACTTCAGGATATTTAATAACTCCTACAAAACTATAAACTGCCTCAGTTAAAATAAATCCTGGAATAGCAAGAGTAAAACTAGTTATCATTAGTCCTATGATGTTGGGAAAAATATGTTTAAACATAATACGCAAATTAGAGGCTCCAAGCATTCTTGCAGAAATAATATATTCTTTATTTTTATAAAGATAAAAAGAAGCGCGTGAATAATAAAAAGATCCAATCCAACCTTTAATTAGAAAAACACCAATAATAGTCCAAAAAGAAATACCTACTTTTAGCATTAACACCAACACCAAAGTCATAAAGGGCAAATAGCTTAAAAAATCAACAATACTATTAACAATCAAATCAACTAAGCCACCATAATAACCACAAATAGCTCCAATAATAGTACCAATAATTAAAGTACAAACCGAAAAAATAAAAGCAAAGGAAAGAGAAATAAAATAACCTTTCCATATTTGAGTAAACAAATCATTTCCTTCATGAGTAGTACCAAAATAAAAATAAGTTTTTCCAGACGTTTTGTTAAATACATATTTAAACAAACGAATTTTTACTCTATACAATCCATTTTGCAAAGGAGTACTATTAAATAAGGCTTTTATTTTGTTTGGCAAGATCATATTCTTTTTGGGTAAAAGTTAAATTAATAGATGACTTTTCATATTCACAATAAAGATAAGCATCTAAAATAACTGTTTGTTTGTTGTCCTTAATGGTTTGTTGTTTTTTGATAATATTAGGATTAAATTTTTTAATTTGTTCAATTTCATCTAAATATAAATCTACTTTTTTAGTACCATCACAAATACCAAATTTTTCTAAAAAAGGGATTTTTGGAGGTAATAAAGCAATCCAAGATTTTTCTTTTTCTTGAGTAGTTTTAGGAAGAGTATTAATAAAAGGTCCTACAGCAGTAAAAAATAAGACTACCAAAATCATAAATAAAGCTGATTTGGTACTTTTATTTTTCCATAATTTTTTAAAAGTATTGCGATAATAACCAACAATTTTATTTTCAGAAGTAATATTTTTATCAAGCAAAGTTTGATTTATCAGAACAAAATATTTAGGATCAAGCACTTTCATCTTTTTTGCTCCCTATCTTAATTCTTGGATCTAATAAGCGATATGATAAATCAACTAAAATATTAGTAATTAAACTAATGAAGGTATAAAACCCAAAACAAAACATTAATAAAGGTTGATCTTGAGTTTGGAATGCTTCTATCATAAGTCTTCCTGCACCATCAATAGAAAAAATTCTTTCAATTAAAAAACTGCCTGTAATTAAACCCACGAATTCATCAAAAAAGACAGGAGCATAAGGTACTAAGGAATTTTTTAAGGCATGACGATTAATAGTTTGGCCAAAAGTTAGCCCCTTAGAGTGAGCTAACAAAAAATAATTTTGATTGTTTTGTTCAATTAACTCGGCTCTAATTTTTCTAATGTAAAAAACCATACTTAACAAAGTCATAAATGCTAAGGGAAGTAAATAAGAATTAACTCCAACCTAAAAGCCTTTTTCTTTCCATTCCATCGAAGTTGCTACTTGATAAGGAAATAAATGCCACACATGAACAAAAAGATATTGTTCCATAATGGCAATTACTAAAGTTCCTAAAGTCATAACAATAATAGCAAAAAAAATAATGCTATAATCTATCCAAGAATTTTTTTAATAGTAGCTAATATTGCTAATAAAATCCCTAATGGAACTGATAATAAAGTATGAATGATATTCATCTTAAAAGTAAATGAGATTTTACTTTTAACAACATCATAAATATTTTGATTTAATTTAGTTGAAAAACCAAAATCTCCTTTACAAACATGACTAAACCATTTCCAAAACTGAGTTAGGGCTGGTTTGTCATAACCTTCTTTTTCACACATATCTTTCCATGCTAAATCAGACATTAAAAGAGGTTGTAAAGGTTTTGTAATTGATATTTTAGTAAGAATAAAACAACAAAAAATAATTAACAAAAAGCAAGAAATAGCTAAAAGCAATCTTTTAATAATATATTTTAACATAATTAAAGTTTATAATCTAGATCACTTGTTAAATGTTTATAATAATCAGGTCCTCAACTCCATTCAGCACTAAAATTAGGCCATAAAAATTTCATATCATTGTATACTTATCCACCTCTTACAGTAGACAAAGGCACATCAACTAAATTATCAAAAAACTTTTTCTAACTTTCCAAAAACATAAAGTAATGTTTTTTTGTTTATATTGAGAATAATTGGCAGAATCATTTAATGTTTTAGTAAAAAAGTTTTAAATTGTGAAACAGTTCCTTGCCATTTTCCTTGTTCGTTTACTCCTGGCACTTTAGGTTCTATTTCAACTTCTTTTTCTACATACATAACATTTCCGTTTTCATCTTTTAAAGTTTCGCCATTTGCATCTTTTTGCTCTTGATAAACTTCTTTACCGTCTGAACCTTTTTGAGGTTGGCCAGTTCCATCTAAAACTTTAACTTTTTGTTTTTCTACAACTCTATCTAGACCTTGGGTAAATTGTTTGTACCAAGCTGGTTTGTTGGAAGAAGCATCTAGATCTTTTTTTAATTCTACAAAATCTAGATCAAGGACTTTTTTATCTAATTCAAATCCTACTCCAAAACTCCATTTTTTAGGGCTAAGTTCTAGCATGTTGAAAAAATATGTATCCATTAGAGCTACCTGATACAGGTTCAAATACCATATCATAATTATAAGGCAGCAATAGTTGGTTAACAAAATTATTCCATTCAGCAACCACATTAACTTTTATTTCTACTTTTTTTCCTTCTTGATTAAAACAATTTTTTAATTGGTTTTTTACAAAACGAGCTAAGTTAACTCTTTCTTCTTGTGTTTTAGCAACTAAAAATTCTATTTCAACTGTTTTTTGTTTATCTGCATCAAATAAATGATTATAAGCTTTTTTAAATAATTCATAAGCTTTAGTTGGATTATAACCTTTATTTTCAGGTTCAAAATCTTGAATATTTGCTTTGTGTTCTTCGCTTTCATTATACATTAAAGGTTCTTCTAAAAAAGAAGTTATTTTAGGAACAACAGCCAACTCTCCATCACTAAATACATCCACACTTTCTCCTACATCACTTCTATTAAGAGCAAATAAAACTGCTTTTTTAAAATCTAGATCTTCTAATAATTTAGGAGTTGCTTTTTTATCTCCTCTTTTTCAATTATTAAAACATAATGTTTGTCTTTTATCAACAGGACTCATTTTTAATAAAGGATGTTGTTTATATTTGTGATACATCGGATCATTCATTAAAGGTAATGCGTTAATTTTTTTCTCTTCAAACATAAATTCAAATACATTATTTTCCATAACAACTCTTTTAACAATTGATTTATAAGCAACTTTATTTTTATCAAAATAATTATAATTTTTATTAAAAAAAATTTTTGATTATTACTCCATTCTTTCACTACATAAGGTCCGTAAGATTGGAAAGTGAAGTTAACAGTTCCATAAGAAGTTTGGGTTTGAGCATCATTTTGAAAAAAAGCAGCATCATAACTTTTGGGAGGAACTAAAATAACCATATTTAAACTATTTACTACTTTGAATAAACTTTTGGGTTGATCGAAATGTAATTCAAATGTTAAAAAGGATCCCCTTGAACTGCTTTAACACCTACTTCTTCAAAATCAACTTTAGTTTCTGATTTTTGTTCATAATACTTTTTAGCATTTTTCAATTCTAAATATTTTTCATCATATATATATATATATATATTCTGCTTGTTTATTTTTACAATTTGGATCTATTCTTCTTTTAAGAGTATATTTTTAGAGTTTCTGCATTAATAGGTTCTCCATTTTCAAATTTTAAATCTTCTTTAAACTTAAATGTAAACTTAGTAGCAGTTACTTCTTTTGATTTTTCATAATACTCATTACCCGAAAGATCTTTTAATTCTTCATGAAATGGTAAATCTTGTAATAAACCAGGCATAAATTTCTTTTTTAAACCTTTGTTGATAAAGTCTCAGTTGTGCCTTCTTGAACTTTTCCTGGACCATTAGGTTCTTGTGAAAATTTAGAAAAATCATGTGCATAAGAAGCGTGTCCATCTCGAACAGCTTTGTCCCAATCTATTTCTTCTGTATCTACAAAAGAAGAAGATAAAAGTTTTAAAAAATCAATTTGCGTACCTTTTTCCCAAGTAAAAGGATTGATGTGTTCTACATTTGTTTTCATATTGCTTTTAAAAGTTTCATAATCACTATAAGTTACAGCTTTAGAATCTTTAGGTTCTAAATAAGCATGTAAAACTAAATCATCATTTACTTGATTAGAGGCTTTTTAATCTTTTGTTCTTTGTTCTTCTTTTGTTCCAAATTGATACGGTTCTAAAAATGATTCACCACCATATCCAAAACGAAACCAACCACAAAAATTAAAGTTATCATTTGCAGGTTTTTCTAATTGATCTACTTTGGTCTTTACATCAGCACTATCAGCACCTTTATCAACTAACAAAGCATTAACTTTATTACCTTTTTTAAAATTAAAAGTAACTAGTTTTTTATCATCTGGTAAAACTAACGGATATAAATTTAAACTTTGAGTTACTTTTTCATATAAAGGTTGAAAATCTTTAACTCGGTTTGAATCTACTTGTTTATTTTTATCAGATTCCAAACACCATCTAAATTTATTACCAAGTGGTTCAAAATCTTGTTTATTAGTATCTTTATCTAAAAGTTTAGTATTTTTATCAACTTTAAACTCTTTGACAACTTTTCCTTCTTGATTATAAAATTTCACTTTTAAAACTTGTGATTTAGGCCATAAAAGATAACCAAGTACACCACCTACTACTAATAATGCAAGTACTGTCCATGTAACAACCTTTTTTTGGTAAAATCTGTAAAAAAATATTTTTTTAACGCACTAAAAAAATTCTTTACTTTTGATTTCCGATTTGCTTGATTGGCTTTTGGAACTCCTTTATTTTTCTTTGACATTTATTTTTCCTTTATTTCCTTTTCTTTTTATATGATTTTATATTTTATATAATATTGAAAAAAATACTTTCTAATATTGTTTTATATAAATAGTAAAATTGCAGTAATTTTGGTATTTAAATATTGTATCAAGTATTTTAATATTTTAAAAATATAACATATGACACCAAATAAGTTAAGTTTTTTTAAAATTAAAAATAAATATTTAGTATTATTTTGATATAAACTGAGATTTATAACAAAAATATTTAACAATTAAAAAATAAAACTACAAAATAAAAATATATTTTAAAAACAAAAAAACTCAATATTTAAAAACTTAAAAAATTAAAAATACAATAAAAATACAAAAATACAATTTTTTTGCTAAATTGCATCAAAAATACTTTAAAAGTATATTGACATTTTTTTATTAACCACCTAACACTTTTTCACTCCTTTATCTTTTTTTACAACAGCAATTTAAAAATAAAAATATTGCTATTAACATCATTTTATCACAAAAAAAAGGAATTTTTTGCTCACTCATCTTTATATAATGAGTTTTTTTCTTGCAATTTTATATAACAAAAAAAACCAACTTTTTAGAGTTGATCTTATAATTTTTCAAAATATTTAATTGTTTGATGTTAATAATTTGGCAATATTTTATCAAAAAGGGTTTTAGGCAAAAGGATAATAAAACCTATCATAAAGGCACAAAAGCCACACACCAAGCAAAAGAAGTGCCAATCCCAATAAAAAAGTAAACAAATCAAGAATACTAAAAGATTTTTCATAATACCAAGTTCTTGTTTTGTATTTACCAAAACGCCTCAATTGCATAGCATTAGTAATTACATCAATTTTATCTAAATTAAAGAAAATCAAAGGAGGAATAATAAGAGCAATTCTTTTAATATCTGCAATAATACGAGCCAAAAAATGAGTTTTTTTAACAACTTTAATACCTCGTACTTGTTGATTGAGAGAAATATTTTTAAAATCTTTTTGAATTTCAGGAATATAACGAATAGTAAGGGCAAAAGCATAACTAATTTTATAACTAACCCCTAATTTATTTAAACTAGCAGCTAATTGACTGGGATTAGTAGTTATAATAAAGATTAAAAATAAAGGAATAATACAACAATATTTTAACAACACATTAAATTGATAAAATAATTGTTCTTGGGTTAAAAGATTAAAAAATAAAGGAATGGGGGTTTTGGAGTTATATATTTGAGTACCATAATTTCTAAAACAAAAAAAAATAATAATATTGTTTACAAACAAAAAAAAGAAAGTTCCTTTAACTACAAACGCTACTTGCTGCCATTTAATTTGAGCACACCAAAACAAAAACAAAGAAAAAAAGACAAGTCCTAACAAAAACCATACATGATAGACCATCATACAAGCAACTGAAACCAAAATTAAAAACAATAACTTAGTTGCTCCTTGGATTTTATAAATGAAAGTATTACCTGGTAAATATTGTAACATACTATTTGCCATAACAACAATCCTCCCTTAAAAAAGCCAACATTTGAGTTAACAAAACATTTTTTTGTTCTGATGTAAATGGCAATTTATTGATAAGAACAATCAAGCTGATAGGATTGAGAGAAGTTTTTTGCATTAAAGACATATCTGTAAAAATTTTTAAAGGAGTAGTATTTGCAATAATTTTTCCTTGTTCCAAAACCAAAGTTCTTTGAGTATAATTAAGCATTAAAGACATATCATGAGTAATAATTATAATGGTAATTCCTTTATTATTTAACTTTTGTAAAAAAGTCATAATTTGTGTGTGATGTTTTAAATCTTGTCCTATGGTAGGTTCATCCAAAATAAGAATTTGGGGTTGCATCACTAAAATAGAAGCAATGGTAAGTCTTTTTTTTTGTCCAAAACTAAGAGCAGAAATAGGCCAGTTAACAAAACAATCCAAATTACAAGTTTTCAAAATGGCATGCACTTTGGTTTTTATTTCAGTTAATGAAAGTTGTTTGCCTAAAAGCCCCAATGATACTTCTTCAAAAACAGTTTTTTGAGAAATCATATGGTGGGGATTTTGCATGACAAAACCAATTTTTTCTGATCTTTGTTGTAAAGACAAATGTGTTAAATCTTGATTATTTAATAAAATAGTTCCTGCTTGAGGATTACAAAAACCACAAATAACTTTGGCTAAAGTAGATTTACCACTACCATTTTTACCAACAATACTAATCATTTTTCCTGGAAATAAATCCAAAGAAATGTCATTTAAAATATTGGGTTGTTTGGATTCATAGTGATAAGAAATATTTTTTAATTGCAAAATAGGGCAAATTGGGGCAAAATGTTTGGGGAAAAAAGGCAATAATTGAGTTGGGTCGTTTTGAGAAATAGCACATTTTTTTAAATTTGTTAATTGATTGGAAAAATATTGAACAAAATCTAAGGATTGTAAGGCAGGCAAATTTAATAAATAAGGAAGGCTTCCCAAATTGATACCAACCTTTTTCAAAGCACTAATATAAGTTGGTTCTTGGATACCTTGTTTAGTTAAAATATTTTCTAAAATTAATTTTTGGGGAGAATTGTCATAAATAATTTTTTCATCTTCAAATACTATTACCCTATCAAAAGAATCATCTAAAATATCTTCTAAATAATGTTCGATAACTAAAATAGTCGAATGGTATTTTTGATGAATAGTTTTTATTAAAGCAGTCATTTTGGATCTTGAAACAGGATCAAGATTGGATAGAGATTCATCAAATAACAAAATAGAAGGATTATAAATTAAAACTCCTGCCATCAATGCTAATTGCTTGTGACCTTCAGAAAGTTCTTGTGGTTTGTAATCTAAAAAGGATTGCAATCCTAAATCTTGTGCCCACATATTTACTTTTTGATATATTTCACTTTGAGGCAAATCATCATTTTCCAAGGCAAAAGCTATATCTTCTGCTACTGTTAAACCTACAAATTGATTATCTGTATCTTGCATAATGGTACCCACATCCAAAGATAGATCAAAGATATTGGTTTGTGTCAAGACTTTATCCTTAATAATAGCAGTACCTGTAATTTTTCCTTGATAACTATGAGGAATCAAACCATTAATACATTTTAAAAAAGTAGATTTACCGCTACCATTTTTGCCCACAATCAAAACTTTTTGTCCTTCATAAATAGTTAAATTAATTTGATTTAGAGTTGGCGTTTGTTGGCTATAATATTGAAAACTAAAATCTTTAAAAATGATTAATGGTTTTGGCATAAAGTTCCTCTTTGAAGTTATAAAATAAAAAAATTGATTAAGGATGTTTAAAAATATTTAAGAATTATTAATTTTAATTAAAGTAGCTTGTTTAGTGTAATGACAAGAATACATAGACATTAATTTAATTCCTACTACACTATAAGCTAAAATATTAGAAATTACTATTAAAAAACTTTGTAAATAAACTAGTTTAGGTGGTTGTCCGTAAATCAATAAATCACTTTGAGGAGCAAAAAAACCCCAAATTATAAAATTACAAGCAACCTGATAAAGCCAAAAGTAAACAATTTTTTTCTTGGTAAACACTTGATATTTAAGATCAATTATTTTATGCGGCAATCCGTAAATAAATCCAATAAGAGCAGAGCATAAAACCCAATTCCAAGAAACATTTCCAAACAAAATAAAATCTTTAATGGTGTGTCCTATAAGTCCTAAATAAAAACCAACCGCAGGACCAAAAGCAACAGCAATGAAAGCTAAAAAAGCGACTGAAGTTTCAATACTTACATTAAATCCCACAGGAATAGAGGCAAAACAACTTAAAACAAAAAATATCGCAGCACTCAGTCCTATAGTAACAGTTTTTTTAATAGAATCATCTTTTGACATTGGTTAGTTCCTTTAATAAATGGTTTGGGTTTTGAAAATATTAGTGGGTTGGGGTTTTGCTTGTAATGTTTTTTAATTTCAAAGCTTAAATTATTCATTTATAATTTTATTTAAATTTTTTATTTTTTGTTGGGATTTAGCGGATTAGAATTGTTTTTACTTTCTAACAATTTTTGATATTGCTTACAATAACTTTCATATTTCTTTTTTTCAATTTCAATTTTGGCACTTGCGGCTTTTTGCAAGAAAGATGGATTATTTAAAATGGTTTCACTTCTTTTAATTTCTTTAAGAAGGGTATTTTTTTGTTGTAAAAAATTACTTTCAATTTTGGTTTCATTAAGTTCGTTTAGGGTTTTGAGGTCAATATAAAGACTTAAATTTTTTTCAATTAACCAAATAGTTTTTTTTGAATTGGTAACTTTGTTAGTAATTTTAATTTGTAAAGTTTTGAAAAATTTTTCTAAAGCTTGTTGCAAATTTACGAAATCTTGTAGGATAGTTGAAAATTGAGATGCAACTTCTAATTCTAAATTTAATTTACAATTGATATTGGATTCTTGTCTTAAATGACGTGTTTTAATAATTAAGTTTTTAAGATTTTCAAAATCAGATAAGGCATCTAAATTACAATAAGAAGTTTTTTGCAAAGTGGTTTGAGTAATGTTCGTTTTATTGTCAAAATTTTCATAAAGAGCATCAGTTACAAAAGGAATAAAAGGATGTAAGAGTTGCAAAATATGTTTCATCATATAAACTAAAAATTTTTGACTGTTGTGCAATTTTGTTAAATTGGAGTTATTCTGATCTAAATCATGTTTGGCAAATTCTAAATGCCAATTAGCAAAATCTTCCCAAACAAAGTGATATAAAATTTTTCCAATTTCTTTTAATTCATATTTTTGATATAAAGTTGTTACTTTTTGAGTTGTTAAATGCAATTGTGTTAAAAGGGCTTTTTGGGTCAAAGTCAAAAGATTGATATCAAAATCAGTGTCTAAGGTGCTGGTATTTAATTTTACAAAACGACTAATATTCCACAATTTATTAATAAAATTCCAAGATGAAGCAACTTTAGTCTCATCATAGAATAAATCAAACCCAGGAGCAGCGTTAGTAATTAAAAACCATCTAAGAGCATCGGTACCATATTTGGCAACAACTTCCAAAGGATCAACACCATTACCTTTTGATTTAGACATTTTTTGTCCTTTGTTATCTCTTACTAAACCATGTAATAAAACATCTTTAAAAGGGTCCTTGTGGGTTAATAAAATACTTTGAAAAACCATTTTTGATACCCAAAAAGTTAAAATGTCATAGCCTGTTACTAAAACATCAGTAGGAAAACGATTTTGAAATAAAGGGGCATTGCAATTAGGCCATCCCAAAGTGCTAAAAGGCCACAAAGCAGAAGAAAACCAAGTATCCAAAACATCACAATCAAGGCTCCATTCTGGACCAGGACTTTCTATTTGAACTTTAATTTCTTGTCCTTTATGCCAAGCAGGAATTTGATGACCCCACCATAATTGACGCGAAATACACCAGTCTTCGATATTTTGGAGCCAATTATTAAAAATATTTTCAAAACGAAGCGGAAAAAAATTGATTTTGTTCGTTTTTAAAGCAATTTGGGCGATGGCTTTGGTTTTTAAAAACCATTGTAAAGAAAGCCGCGGTTCGATGATGGCATCCGAAATACTTGAATATCCTACTTTATGAAGGTGATTTTCGGTTTTTGTAAAAAATCCTTTTTGTTTAAGAGTTTGCAATAACTTTTGACGACAAAAAAAGCGGTCTAATCCTTGATATTGCAAGGCTAAGTTGTTCATAGTGCCATCTTCGTTCATGCATAATAAAGCTTTTAATTGATGTCTTTTAGCTACTTCAAAATCATTAATATCATGTCCAGGTGTCACTTTTACAACTCCTGTACCAAAATTAATATCTACGTAATTATCACTAATAACAGGAATTTGGATGTTAGTATCAGGAATAAAAACTTTTTTGCCAATAAAAGATTGATATCTAGGGTCGTTAGGATTTACCATTAAAGCTTGATCAGCAAACATGGTTTCGGGGCGAGTGGTTGCAATTTCTAAAAAAGAAGGAACCAAAGAAGCGTCAGACAAATTGGAATTAGTTGGAAAATCAACCAAAAAATATTTAATATAATATAATTTTCCTTCAGTTTCATGGTAATTTACTTCTACATTAGAAAGGGCTGTTTTAGTTTCGGGGTCCCAATTAATAATTTTATAATCTCTGTAAATTAATTTTTGTTGGTATAATTTGACAAAAACTTCTTGAACTGTTTGGCTCAAATCAGGATCAAGGGTAAATTTTTCAAAATTATAATCTAGATGCAGCCCTAAAACTTGCCATTGTTGCCTAATATTTTGGGCATGTTTTTCTTTCCACTGCCACGCATATTTTAAAAAAGTTTCTTTACTTAAAGTTTTGGTCAAAAGCCCTTCTTGTTTTAATTGTTCTTTAACTTTATTTTGAGTGGCAATTCCTGCATGATCCATCCCAGGCAAAAAGAGCACATCAAAGCCTTGCATTTTTTTAAATCTTATAATAATATCTTGAATGGTGTTATTCCAAGCGTGTCCCAAATGCAGTTTTCCTGTTACATTGGGAGGCGGAATTACAACAGTAAAAGTTTTTTTGTTGGCGTTTGGATTGGCACAAAAATATTTTTTTTCTAACCATTGTTGGTATCTTTGATGTTCTACTTTTTTAAAATCATATTTAGTTTGCATAAAAGCTAGCTTCTTTCTATTTTCTTTTTTTAGGGTTGAAGTTTTTGGGTTTTAAAAGTTTTTTGGGGGTTATGTTTGGGGTTTTGAAAATGTTTAAATGGATTGGAGGAAATAAAAAAAATTACAAATTTTTTTTGCAAAGTGAAAAAGTTGGAAAAACTAAAAATAAAAGAGCCAAAAAATAAGGGACTCCTTTTTTAATCATTGGCATTTGGATCTATTAATTGACTTAAAAACAGTTTTAATTCTTCCAGCCCTTCTTGTTGTTTTGAAGAAATCAAAAAAAAATATTTAATCTGGGGAAAGTGATTAACAAGCATTTTTAATTGTTTGGGCACAAGATTTTTTTTAACTTTATCCTTTTTAACAAATAACAAGACGACCTCAAAACCCACTTTCAAAAGAGCTTGATGGATTCTATCGTCTTCTTGGGTAGCACCCACTTTAAAATCAATTAGCTGAAAGACTGCTTTGAGATGAGAAGTTTGTTCCAAAAAAGAAATAATCATCGGCAATAACTGCTTTTGAATTTCTTTACTTTTTTTAGCATAACCGTATCCAGGAGTATCGATCAAATAAAAAGATTCGTTAATGTCATAGTAGTTTAGGGTGATGGTTTTGCCAGGTGTTTGAGAAATTTTAGCTAATTTTTTTCTTTGAGTTAAAGCATTGATGAAAGTGCTTTTGCCAACGTTGCTTCTGCCCATTAAAACAATTTCGGGTTGTTTTTTCAAAGGAATATCTTTAAAATGGACAATACTACGCACAAAAGTGGCTTTTTTAATCATTTTGGTTTTTCCTTTTCTTTGCTTTTGTCTATAATTGTTTGCGATTGGTAATTTTGGGAAATTTTTGAAGGTAGTTTACAAATATTATTATAGCAAATTATTATTTTTGTTGCTTTATATTTTGTGATATCGTTTTATAATAATATTTTTTTGATAAAATAACAATAGTGATAATGATAATAATGTTGAATTGATCTTTTGCACAACATTTAAAAAACAAACAATTAATTAATAATAAAAGAGCAAAATGAGGTTTTTAATTTGGAACAAACAAATAACATACATTTAATTTGGGGAAAACAAAGGTTTTTTCTAGAAAAAAAAATAAAAAAAATAATTAATATTTGCAAACAAAAACAATTAGATGTAGTTTATTATTGTATGCAAAAAGATCTTGTAACAGAGCTGCAAAAAGAACTACAAACCACTTCTTTGATTGAAAGCGCATGGAAAAAAGTAGTTTTGGTGGATCACAGTGAAATTTTATTTCAAAAAAAACCTCAAGAAATGGCTTTTTTAATTTCTTATTTACAAAATCCTTACAACAATTTAGATTTATATTTTTTTGCAGAAAAAACAACTAAAGCATCTGAAGTTCAAAAAATTTGGGAAAAATATTGTCTTTGCAAAACGACAAACAGTTTGGAGAAAAAAGATTTTTTTAAATATATCATGGAAGTTTTTCAAAAAGATGGTTTTCAAATTGATACCAAAGCTATACAAGAATTAGTGAGTAAAACTAACTATAATCTTTATTTATTGCATCAAGAAATAACAAAAATCAAATTATTTCAATCAAATGATAAAAATATAACTTGGCAATTGGTGCAAAAAATCAATGCTTTTAAAGAAAATGACAATATTTTTGGATTAATTAATCTTTTTTTAAAACAAAATTATATTGATGCTTATCAAATGTATCAAACCTTAAAAACGCAAAAAATCAATGCTTTTCATGTTATAAATCAATTAACTCATAAAATTAAAGAATTGTTATTGGTAAAAGAAATGTTGCAACAAAAAAAAAGCCCAGAAGAAGTGCAAAAAGTTTTGCCAGTTTCACAAGGCAAAGTATTTTTTTTAATGAAAGAAGCAAAATTGATTGAAAAGCAAAAATTAAATACACTGTTTTTAGATTTAATAGAATTAGAATATCAAATTAAAATGGGTGCTGTAAATAAAGATATCGGTTTGGAAATGTTTTTATTGGGTAAGCAAAAGGTTTTTTTGTAATTTGAAAACTAAGCATATAACTTACAATTTTTTGACGATCACAAAGGTTTTAAGATTTGTAAAATTTCTTCTTGAGTAATTGTTCCTTGCCTTAAAATAACTGGTTGAAAGGTGGTTAGATCAACAACAGTTGAAGATGTTTTTAAAATCGGGTGATAGTTTTGATAAATTAAGGCGACTTTATTGTGATAAATATTAAAAATAGTTTGGTAATCATTTAGTGGAGGATGATTGCTTTGATTAACAGAAGTGGTCTTTAAAGGACCATTTTTTTTTAAAATTTCCAAAGCTAAAGGATGATTGGGGATTCTTACTCCTAAAGTTTTTGCCTTTGTTTTAGAAAAATATTTCAAAGTGGTAGGCAGAATTAAAGTTAAAGGGCCTGGCCAAAAATGCAGAGCTAATTTAAGGCTTTGGGGACTAAATTGGACCAATTTTTTTGCTTGTTGTAAAGATGCACACAAAACAACAATACTTTTATTTAAAGGTCTTTTTTTAATTTGATAAATGCAATTGAGTCCTTTTTTATCATATAATTTAGCGCCCATACCATAAACTGTATCGGTTGGAAAAATAATAATATCTTTTGGTTTCAAAATAATTCCTTTATTTATCTTTATTTATCTTAAACTGGTTTTTTTAATTGAATTGTTTTGATTTTGGTTTTTTAAAAGAAATTGCATCAAAACTAACTTTGGGCAAGTTGTTCTTTTTGGGCTTCATGAATCAAAGGTTCAATAACTAAATCGAGTTTACCTTCCATAATAATATCTAATTTTTGTAAAGTAAGTCCAATTCTGTGATCTGTTATACGATTTTGGGGGTAATTGTATGTTCTTATTTTTTCGCTTCTTTCACCAGTTCCTACTAAATTTTTTCTGTGTTTGTTTTCTTCTTCTTGTTTAGCGGTTAACATTTGATTATAAATGCGTGTTTTTAAAAGGGTAAATGCTTTATCTTTGTTTTCGTGCTGGCTTTTTCCTTCTTGACAAGCAACACTAATTCCCGAAGGTATATGAGTAAGTCTAACAGCTGATTTAGTAGTGTTTACTGATTGTCCACCAGGTCCGCTAGAATTAAAAGTGTCGGTGCGAATGTCATGCCAATCAATTTTTAATTCTAATTCTTCTGCTTCGGGAACTACCAAAACAACAGCAGTAGAAGTGTGAATTCGCCCTTGAGCTTCGGTAGCAGGAACACGTTGGACGCGATGCACACCTGATTCATATTTTAAAAAAGAATAAATATTTTGTCCAGAAATTAAAAGTTCTACGGAAGAAAGACCGCCTTTAATGCTGGGATTTAGATTGAGGATTTCGACTTTCCATTTTTTGCTTTCTGCGTATTTAACATAGGTTCGTAATAAATCAGCTGCAAAAAGATTCGCTTCGTTGCCACCAGCTGCACCTTTAATTTCTAAGACAACATTTTTTTTATCAAAAGGATCTTGGGGTAAGAGCAAAATTTTTAATTTATCTAAGGTAGTTTTTTTTTCTGACAAAATATTATCTTTTTCTTGGTGTGCTAAAAGCAATAATTCTTGATCTTGTTGGGTTTCTAAAATGGTCTGTATTTGAGTAAATTCGGTTTCTAAATTTAAGTATCGGTTAAAAAGTTCTACTGTGGGTTCTAATTTTGATAAATTTTTTAAAATGTCAATTTTTTGGTTTATGTTTTGTTCGTTTAACAAAAGTTTTTGTAAATCTTGATATTTTTGTTTTATTATTTTTAATCTGTCAAGCATATTTACCTCTTTGTTTTTTAAAAAAGAATGGGGGGTTAAAAAAATATTTTAATCAATCAAAATGCTTTTTTATTCATTTATATTAGGTTCGATTTCTGAAAAAAACATATGATCAAAATCAAGTATAAATTCTCTAATACCAATTGATCCTTGACGATTTTTGGCAATAATAACTTGGGTGTGTCCAGAAGAATTGGGTTTTTTGTCCTTTTCATAATAACCTTCTCGGTACAAAAACATTACAATATCGGCGTCTTGTTCAATTGAACCTGAATCTCTGAGGTCAGCCAAAATGGGACGTTTGTCTTCTCTTTTTTCTACATCCCTTGATAATTGTGAAAGGGCGATAACAGGAATTTTTAATTCACGTGCCATTTGTTTTAAACTTTGAGAAATTTCTGCTACTTCTTCTTGACGGTTTTGTTTATTAGTTTTGCGGATAAGTTGCAAATAATCTATCATTACAATATCAAGTTTGTTTTGACTTTTAAGTTTGCGACATTTAGCTTTAATATCTAAAATATTTACTGTAGCTGAATCATCAAAATAAATATTTAGATCATCCATTTTTTCCATTGATATTTCTAACAAAAATTTTTCTTCTCTGTTTGTGTTACCCAATTGAATTTTTTTGTGCTGTATTTTTGATTGAGTGCTTAACATGCGCATAGCTAATTGTTCGTTTGACATTTCTAAACTAAAAATAGCAATATGAGGGGATTGATAATTATGTTTGGGATTTGCAATTCTGAGAGCTAAATTAAGCATAAAAGTACTTTTTCCCATGGAAGGACGAGCAGCTAAAATAATAAATTCTTCGGGCTTAAAACCTAAAGTAATATTGTTGAGATTATCATATCCAGTGGAAAGACCTACTAAATCTTTATGGCGTTTGGCAAGAATATTTTTTTCTTTAGTGTCTTTTAACAAAATTTTTAATTTTAATAATTCACTGGTTTTTTTGTTTTTAGTTAAATTAAAGATTTTTTCTTCTGAAAAATCCAAATATTCTTGGACATCAATGTTTTCGTATCCTTTTTGTGCTAATGAAGTGACAGTTTCGATAATTTCTCTTTTTAAAGCAGTTTCCTTAATTAAATCAATATAGGTTTCTATATGTTGAGTAGAAGGCATCAAATCAGATAATTCATTTAAATAATCGATATTTCCTATTTGTTGTAATAATTTTTCATTGTCTAAAATAGCACTTACTGAATAATAATCAATTTGTTTGTTAGTTTCATGCAAAGTTTTCATTGCTCTAAAAATATGTTGGTGATGAGAGCTGTAAAAGTCAGTTTCTGCAATCATATCTAAGGTAAAAGCTATTTTTTCAGGGTTTAAAAGTAAAGCTCCTAACAAAGCACGTTCTGCTTCAGGACTTGAAGGAGTATTTTTAGAATAATTGGTCATTTGCTTTTTCTTTCAGTCACATTAAGGAAAAAAGTAGCCTTAATTTGATCAGTTAGAAAAACATCAACAGGATAAATACCAATAGCAATGATTTCGCCTTCTAAAGATATTTTTTTACGGTCAAGAGTAATATTATAAACTTTTAAAAATTCTTCAGCAATTTGTTTGAGAGTAATTTTTCCATAAATTTTTCCTTTAGGTCCTAATTGAATATCTAGAGTAATTTTTTTGTCATCAATTTCTTTTTTTAATTTATGCATTAAAAGTTCGTGATTACGTTTTTGTTCTTGTTCTAACATTTGGGATTGTTTAATTGCAGCTAAATTGGTTTTGTCTGCTAAAAGAGCTTTTTTATTTTGAATTAAAAAATTGCCATAACCATTATTAACTTTAATAATTGCGTGTTTTTTTCCTTTATTAGGAATGTCAGTTAACAAAATAATTTCCATATTCTTTTCACCTTTTTCATATTCTAATTTTAAAAAATGTTTTAAAGTGTCTGTAACTGTTTTGATATTAGTTCCTTCTAATTGAGTAGCAGCGCTATTGAGATGTCCTCCACCTTCCATTTGTTCCATGATAGTTTGAACGTTAATTTCATTGTAAGAACGAGCACTAATTGCTATTTTATTATCTGCTATTTGAGCTATCATAAAGGCAGCATCAACGTTGCGAATGTTTAGAACACTTTCTGCCACTTGAGCTAAAAAAGAACGATTTTCATAAATTTCAGAACTTTGAATAATAGCAAATCTATCCATAAAAATTTCCATTTCAGAAATCAGTTTATTAATTTCTAAAACTTTATCAAAGTCTTTACGTAACCAACTTTTAACCTCAATTGCATCAGCGCCTAAATCTTTTAATTTGGAAGCTACTTCAAAAGTTCTAGAACTTGTACGATAAATAAAAGCGTTAGTATCAATTAAAATACCTGCATACATAATGCTTGCTTCAAAAGCAGTAATGTGGACTTCTTTTTCCAAAAATCCCATAACTTCAACAAGCAATTCAACAGTTGAAGAAGCAGATGATTCGACGTAAGAAAAAATAGAAGGAATAATTTCTTCGGTAGCGCGGTGGTGATCAACAACTAAAATATTGGACGTTAGTGACAAAAGTTCGGGACTATTTACCATATCTTTAGTTTGAGTATCCAAAACTGCAATTAAGGAATTGTCTTTAATCATTTTGGAGGATTGTTGGGTTGTAATAATATTTAGAGATGTTTTTGCCTCAGTTTTAATTAATTGATGATAAACAGGAATGAGGCTTTTGTCTAATTTTTCTTCATCAAGGATAATATAATTGTTGCTTTCAGGATGGATAGTGGTTGCAATTTTGTAAAAAGCAATGACAGAACCCAAAGCATCAAGGTCGGTGTGAGTGTGTCCCATGATAAAACAATGGGGGTGTTTTTTCAAAATATCGACCAAATTTTGGGCATTAATACGGGCATGAACTTTGGATTGTTTACTTAAAGAAGCAATTTTGGCACCAAAATATTTAATTTTTTCATTTTCAATATTAACAACTACTTGATCGCCACCCCTTTTTTGGGCTAATTCGATTGCATTTTGACTGTAGGTAGCCAATTTTTCATATGACAAATTCCAACAAGCAATTCCCATAGAAAGAGTAACTTTTAATTGATATTTGTAAGAAATGTTGCGGATGGTATCCAAAATACTAAATTTATTTTCTAACATTTTATCTAAGTTTTGGCGGTTAAGAAGAAGTAAAAAACGGTCGTCTATCAATTGTTTTAAATAACCTTCATAAGGTTCAATGTAATCAGATAAAGCACTTAAATATTCACCTTGTATTTGTGATTGTTCTGAAAGATCATAACGAATTAAGGATTCTGCTAAATTATCAAAAGCAATCATGGCAAGAGCTAAGGTTTTTTGTAAAAATAAATGTTTGATTTGTTCTTTTTCGGTAGCATCAAACAAGTAAAAAACATTTAAATCTTTTTTATAAAAACATTCAAATTTTTGGTTTTCCAAAGTGATAATAGTTTTGGGGATTGCATCAGAAGTGCTTATTAGTTGTGCCATATTTTCATTAATTTGAGCTAAGGGCGAATTGATTTCAGGATTTTTCAAAATAAAACTGGCGTAAGGATTGAGCCACTGAATTTCTTGACTAGAAATATCAATTAAAACAATACCAATAGGAAGTTCATTAAGTACTTCTTCTCCAATTTGACTTACGTGAAAAGATAATTTAGACCATAAAGAAAGTTTGTTTTTTAATCTTTTAATTTGGGCGTTTTTTTTAATGTGAAGCAAAAAACTGATAACAAAGGATGCTAAAATGATTTTTCCAAAAAAGTTAAAAATGAAAAAAATGATTTTACGACGCATACCACTCATTTCGCTGGCAGTATTTTGGCTTGGGTTTTGATTGTTGGTTAATTGATTAATTGTTTCGATAATTTCTTGGATATTTTGGAAATCCAAACAAAAAAGAATTAAAATTAAAACAACAATTACACAAGCAATTACAATAAATTTTGTGTTATGTTTATTTTTAGAAAACATAATTTTTTTGCCCTCATTTGCATTTAAATAATTAGATAAATTTGGTTTTTAATATTTTCAATTAATAAAAAAAACAGGATGCAACACCTGTTTTTATTGTTGGATAAAAGGAATTAAAGCCATATGGCGAGCTCTTTTAATAGCAATTGCCAATTGACGTTGCCATTTAGCAGAAGTATTTGTTACTCTTCTAGAAAGAATTCTTCCACGGTCAGTAATAAATCTTTGTAAAAGCTCTATGTCTTTAAAATCAATTTTAGTTACTTTGTTTTCAGTAAAAAAACAAACTTTGCGACGTTTTTTAAAAGTATTTTTTTTATTATTGAATTTCATTTGTAGCTCCTTTTGAAATTGAAAATATTTATTGTTGTTTGGTTTGGTTCGCTTGTATTTAATGTTTTTGTTTTAAGATTTGATTGTGATATTTGTTTATTATTTTATATCAGTTAATTTAAGAATTGTTTTTAATTTTAGAAATTGTCATAAGCATTATCAGGATTTTTTTTAGATTCTAAGAATTGGACATTGTTACAAACAACACTAGTTTGCCAATTAGTTACACCGTCTTTTTCCCAAGTTTCTACTCTAATGTTTCCTTCAACACCTATTAAAGCACCTTTAGAAATATATTTTTCTAAATTTTCAGCTTGTTTACCAAAAACAGTACAATTGATAAAATCAGTTTTTTTTTCGCTAGAAGCACTTACAATTCTATTAACTGCCAAAGTAAATTTAACAACATAAGTGCCACTATTAGTATTTTTTAGTTCTGGGTCTTTGGTAATGCGACCTACTAAAATAACTTTATTAATCATATGAATTAAACTCCTTATTCTTTATCTTTGATAAAGATAAATCTAATAATTTCTTCAGTAATTTTAACAATACGATTAAATTCTAAAACAGCATCATTATCTGCTTTTACCATTAACCAATTGTAATATCCTTTTTTATGATTATCAATAAGATAAGCTAGGTCTTTTAATCCTATTTCGTTTTGTTCCAAAATTTGATTTGGGGCTTGTAAAAAAACATTTTGCAAAGTGTCATTAATTTTTTTAACGTCTTTGCTGTCTAAATTGGGGCGTAAAATATACATTATTTCGTATTTTTTCATTTTTTTCTCCTTATGGCCTACGCGGTCTTTATCTCTAAATTGTAAAGACAAGGAATAAGCATTTTATTTTATAATTTATAAGACATTAATATTATAACAAAAAAATATTTTTTTGAGTTAATTAGATGACAAAACTTTAATATTTATAGGTTTTTTAGTTGGATAAGGTAATAAAAAAATAAAAAAAGTAATTTTAAAGTTGGGAATTTTTGTAAAAATAAAATAAGATGTGAATAAAATTGATGAAAAATAAATAATTTGTTGTTTTATTAAGTTTTGTTTTTTAGTTAAAATAAAAGTTTATTCAAAAATAAAAACAAAAGGAACTTATAAAGAAAATTGGTATGATAAAATAACTTTATCAAATAAAAAATGGTTTTGGATAAGTGTTTTTATTGTATCTCAATTAGTAGAAATATATTTAGATTCTCAAAATAGTAAAATAATTTTTTGAAAACTTTCAAAATAACATAATAATAAATAAAATATTAAAAGATCAAATTACTTATTAAAAATAAATAATTTGATCTTTTTTTGTTCTTTATAATTAAATCTTATCTGAAGTTTCTTTTTGATGTTGAATTAATTTTTGTTTTTTTAATTTATGATTATCAATAGCTTGATTATAAACTTCTAAAACATTAGTTACAAAAGTCTTTTGAGTATATAAATTAACTGATTTTTGAGCTTGATATGATAATTGTTTAAAATTATCTGGATTTTGATATAAGGAAGTAAGAATTGTAATTAATTGTTCTTGGTTATGATAAAAAAATCCATTTTGTTCATGTTTAATTACTCCTTCTAATGCTTGATCAAAACGCACTACACAAGGCAAAGAAGCAGCTAGTGCTTCAATATATGTAAGTCCTTGAGTTTCAAATAAAGATGCATTAATAAAGACATTTCCTAATTGATAATAAATTCCTAACTTATCATAAGCAACAAATCCTAAAAAAATGATTTTATCATCTAAATTAAGTTTTTTGGCTTTTTTTTCTAAATTTTTTCTTTCAGGTCCATCACCAATAATTAAAAATTTACTTTTGGGATTTTGAAGGTGAAAAGAAGTAAAAGCATCCATCAAATAATCAATTTCTTTTTCAGCAGATATTCTTCCTACATAAAGACATACAAACGAATCTTTAAGTCCTAATTGTTGTTTTAATGAAAAAACTTTTTCTGATGAATGATTGTGACAATAAAATTTTTCTAAATTAAAACCTGTTGGAACAATTTGATAATTGATTTTAGAAGTATCATTAACTTTATTATAATAGCGATTTTCTAAAAAATACAACACTTTTTTAGTAGGTAAAATATTGACATCACTATTAAAAATAAATTTAGTAAAAAGATAGTCTACATATTTTAAAATGGGTTTTTTAAAACATTTAACAATAAAAGATTTTTGAGTATCAAAAAAGGCAACATACATTGTGTGTGCTGTATAAACTAAAGGCAAATTTAATTTTTGTTTAGCTAAAAGCCCTAAAGAACCTACCCCAAATTCAGTATGAACATGAATTACATCTAAATTAAGGGCTTTGATTTTAAAAAGATGTTTTTTATAACTTAAAACCCAACGATGATCTTTAAAAATTTTAAAAGGCAATGGCATTCCTTTAATTCTTATTACGCGAGAGTCTTTTTCTTGTTTGACTTTTGGACAGTTAGTTGTAATAATATAGACTTCATGTCCCAAAGCTTCTAAACCTTCTCTTAGAGAATCACAAGAAACAACAACACCACTAATTAAAGGTTTATATGAATCGGTAAAAATTCCTATTTTCAAGCAAAAAACCTCCTTATTATTGTCATTGTCATACTTTTTTATCTTAATGAAAACATAGCAAATTGTAATAGTAATAACAACAAAAATAAAAAATAAATTTATATTTTTTAATAACTAAAAAGTTGAAATAATTAGGGAATAAGGAAAAATAATAAAAAGGGTAAAAAAATAATTAATTATGGTTATTGTTTTGGTTATTGTTTTCTTTATTAGTTTTTATCGCTTCTTTATAAATTTGGATCATTTTAGAAGCAAAACTTGTTTGATCATAATTAAGTATTGAGTTTTTGGCATTCATAGACATTGTTTTAGTTTTTTTATTATCATTGTATAAAAGACTTAAATAATTGATTAATTCTTCTTTTTGATGATAAAAAAAACCATTATTTCCATTATCAATTAAACCATCTAATGCTTGATCGTGTCTAGCTAACAAAACCAAAGAAGATGCCATCGCTTCTACAAAAGTTAAACCTTGAGTCTCAAATAAAGAAGCACTCAAAAAACAATTTCCCAATTGATAATAAATTCCTAAATTATCATAAGGAACAAATCCCAAAAACAAAACATTATTTTCGATTTGTAATTGTTTTACTTGTTTTTGAAGAGCTTTTTTTTCAGGACCATCGCCAACAATCACAAATTTACTTTGAGGATGATTTTGACAAAAAGAAGCAAAAGCACTAATCAAATAAGAAATGTCTTTTTCAGGCGACAACCTACCTACATAAAGACAAACAAAATCATTTACTAAATTAAATTTAACTTTTAAAGCTTGAATTTCTTCTAAAGAGTGGTTTTGGGAATAAAATTGTTCTAAATTGATTCCTGTAGGAACAACATTATATTTTCCTTTGATATTGTAATCTTTTTCTAATAAAGTTAAAATTTTATGAGTAGGAACAATTGTAGAATGTGTTTTGGAAATAAATTTTTTTAAAGCTTTTCTATTAGCTAATATAAAAAATAATTTAAATATTTTTATTCCAATATTTTTGCTTTTATTAAAAAAATATTCGTGCATGGTGTTCATAGTATAAACGGATGGTATATTTAATTTTTGAGAAGCATAAATACCTAATTTACCCATAGGAAATTCAGTGTGAATATGGATAATATCTAAATTAAGATCTTTTACAAGAGATAAATATTTTTTGAACCTCAATACTACACGATGACCTTCAATACCTTTAAAAGGTATTGGTATTCCTTTAATTCTTATTATTGAAGCATCTTTTTCTTCATAATTCTTAGGTCCTTGAGGAGTAATTATATAAACTTTATGTCCTAATTTTTCTAAACTATCTTTATGAGATTTAACAGAGATAGGAATACCTCCAATAATTGGTAAGTATGTATCAGTAAAAAAACCTATTTTCATTTTTGACCCCTCTTTAAGTTTTTTAAAGTTGTGTAAATTAAATTTGATGTTTTTAAAATATTAAAAATATTTAAATATCAAAAAAATGAATTACTTCTGAGGCAAAATATAGAGACCCTATAATTAACAATAAATCTTTACAATTTTGAGTTTGGTTTTGTTGTAAAAAATCCTTCAATTTGTCTTGCCAATCAAAAACTTTTGTAATTCTTTGTGGAGCAATAAACAAATATTTTTGTACTAATTCAATACTATTTGGATGATTAAAAGTTGTTAAATAAATGTGGGATTTGGGAATTTTTAATAATTGGTACAACATAGAAACTACATTTTTGTTTTCCAAAGCAGAAAATAAAATAGAAATGCGGTAGTTACTAAATTGTTTGATTGTTGTTTGGACTAATTTTCTTATGGCATGCACATTGTGAGCACCATCTAAAATAATTAAAGGAGTTGAATTTAGTTTTTGCATTCTGGCTGGAATTTGAGTTTTGCTAATGCCTGTAAAAACATTTTGTTCTAAGAAAGGAAATTTTTTTAGCTGACAAAATAAATAATAAAGTTTGATTGCCATTGCAGCATTTTCAGGTTGATATTTTCCTATTAAAGGAGTTTTGATGGCTTTTATTGTGATTTGTTTTGTTTTAAAATTAAAACATTCTTGCCAAGTTTGCATTCCTAAATAAGTTATGTTGTAATCTTTTTTGAATTTATAAATGGGAGTTTTGTTTTTTATGGCTTGTTGTTCAATAACTAACAAAGCTTTTTGAGAAATATTTCCTGTAACTAAGGGAATTTTGGGTTTAATAATTCCTGCTTTTTGAAAAGCAATTTCTTTAAGAGTTTTTCCTAAAATATGTTCGTGATCTTTGCCAATGGTAGTAATTCCAGTTAGGATGGGATAAATAACATTGGTACTGTCTAAAAGACCTCCCAAACCTACTTCAATTACACAAACATCAACTTTTTTATGATAAAAATAATCAAAAGCAATAGCGGTGATAATTTCAAACGGAGTAATGCTAAATAAAGCAGAATTGGGACTTGCTTGGTCTACTAACTTTTTAATTTTACGAACCCAAATTATTAAATCATTACAAGAAATAGTCTCGCCATTAATTTTAATTCTTTCATTGTAATTTTGAATATGAGGAGAAATAAAAGTTCCTACTTTGGAACAACTTTGTTGCAATAAAGAACTTAAATAATTAACAGTTGAACCTTTGCCGTTAGTACCTGCAATATGAATCATAGCTAATTTTTTTTCAGGATGATGTAATAATTTTAACAAAGCCAAAACACGCAAAAGTCCTAAACGCATGCCTAAAATTTCTCTTTTTTCAATCCACAAAATAGCTTCTTTTATGTTATTTATTTCAGTAATCATTTTTATTTTCCGTTTGTCTGCATTTATTTATATTTAGGATTTCTTTGATATTATTAAATTTTTAAAATTACTAAATGTTTGATAGAATGTATTTGTTTAAGGTGTTTTTTAAATTTTTTTATTTTTTTGAATTTTTAATATCTATTGTAAATTTATTTTTATTAGTTTTTTATTAACTTATTTTGAACTACATAATAAATTAAAATTGTAAATACAAGTTTATTATACCACAAAAAATATTGCAAAAATAAGGTTCAAAGGCAAAATAAGGATAAATTATTACTTAGTAAAATAAAGTAAGCAAAAAAAAAATATTAATTTGACTAAATAAATAAAATAGTTAGAGTCAATAAAAATCATATTTTAAAAAAAGAAACTTTCAAAAATATAAAAATGTTATAATATTACTGTTATACTGTTATAATTTTACTGTTATAATTTTAAATAATTTTTTAGAAACAACATTATACTAACAAGAAATAAAAAAATTATTAAAAATAAAAAAGGATTAAAAAAATAAGTAAAAGTTTTTCTAAATTAATCAAATATTATTTATCTAAAAATTAAAAAACAATATTATAAAGGATTTTTTATGTTTATGTATAAAAATAATTTAGATACAAATACAAACGGAAAAGCAAAAAATGTTTTTTCAAAAAAGTTTTTAGTTTATGTGCCTTTAATTATTTCTTGTATCACTTCTCTTTTGGCTATTTATACAATTTCATATGATAAAAATAAAAGAAATTTTTTTACTTTAGGTTTATTCACAAGACAAAACACATTATCAGTGAATATCTTTTTACTCTTATCTTTAAATAATAAATTTAAAAAATCAAAATATTACCTTTATTTAAGTTTTGTTTGTTTTATTAATTGTTTAATAGTGATGTTTTTTTGTTTAATTGAAACAAAAACAGGTACTTTGCAAATTAATTATTTTTTTGAACACAAAATTTTATCTTTGATGTTTATATTTTATTATTTTTTCCGAAACAAAAGCATAATAAAATTAAAAAAAAATTATGTAGGAATAATATATCCTTTGATTTATTTTTTAATAATGTTTATACTTATAAAAATTGATAATGAAAAGTTAAATCCTTATTCGAGAGAAATAACAAAATATGAAATTAACGAGTTTATGTTATTGTTTTATGCTTTTCTAACTTCTATAATGATATTAATAATTAGTTTCTATACAATTATTTTAAAAAATAAAATCATCAAAAATAATGATATTGTAGTTATCAAAAAATATAAAAGGTGGTTTTATTTTTTAAGTATTTTGGTTCTTTCTTTTTTTGTTTTCTTTAATTTTATAAAATAATTTATTTTTATTATTTTTTTATATCGTTTTTTTAATTCTTAATAAATTATCATTATAAAATCCAATATTATAAATAACAAAAACAACAGGAGTTTAAATTATTAAAAATGGAAAAACAAACTTTACAAAGAAACAATTTAGAAAAAAAAGAAACAAATAATAAAAATAAATATCTTAAAAAATATATATTATGGTTTTTATTTATTGTTTTAATTCAACACATAACTTGGTTTGGTTCTTTATATATAATTGAAAAGAATAAAAATGGTTTTTTTAAAACAATTATTCGAATTAAAGAAGATGGTAATGAAGAAACTAATAATTATTGGGTAAAAATATTAAATTTAAATATTAATGGAAGCAGTGGATTCCCTAGTTGGGAATTTTCTAAATATTTTATTTATATTTATATAATAAGCTGCTGGTGGTGGTTTTTAATTGCTCCTTATTTGATATATAAACATTTAGATAAAAAAATAATATTTCAATTATTCATTTCTTATTTTATAATTTTAGCTATTAGTTTTATTTTATTTTTTGTTTTCCCAGTTCAAATGTTGGATAAGTTTTTATTTAAGGAAAACAAAAGTTTTGTAGATTTTTTAATTCAAAATTTATATAAATATGATTATCTTCATCTTAATAATTTACCAAGTTTTCATGTTAGTTTAAGTTGGTTATGTTATATTGGTTTTCGCCAAAAAAATAAAAAGAAAATCCCTAAAATATTAAATTATGGACAATTATTTTGTGCTATTTTAGTTTTTATTTCTACTTTTGTTTTAAAACAACATTATATAATGGATGGAATAATTGCAATTATTTTAGTAGAAACTACCTTCTTTTTAGTTGGTAAAAAAATGAATAACATTAAAAAAGACTATCAATTAAGATAATTTTTTTGTCAATAAATTACCTATAATAACCAAAATAGAAATAAATTTAGAATTGCTGAGCACTTTTTTACAAAAAAAGTTATAATGCTTAGTTTCTAATAAAATACACAGATAAAAGAATTAAAGTTTTGGTTTTGGAAAAACCAAAATTATTTATTACCACCGTTATAACATGATAAAAAACAAGATAGTACGGATTATATAATTAAAATCTAATTATGAACATTTTCAGTATAATAATTTTGTTCTATATTTTGTATATTATAATAAGAATTTGGATGGTTTGTCAAACACTCTTTAATTTCTTATAATATATATCCAGCTATTTTCAAATCAAATGATCTATATTCAGCATTCATTAATTCTTTCAAAGAAAAACCATTATTTTTCAAATATTGTGCTGGATATTTAGCATTTTTAAAATCTTTTTTATCATAACCTGCATCTTTTAATTCTTGAAAAGGAATAAATGTTTTATTTTGCAATGGATTTGGTGTTTCATATTTGTATCCTAAATCATCAAGTGTATATCCCGCTTCTTTAATTTGTTGAAAAGTAAAACCTGTTTCTTTTAATTTAGGAGGATTTATATATATTGGTGTTTCTTTTATTTCTTGTATGCTAATGCCACCTTTGGCAAAATCTTTCAGATTATAATTATATAATTGCATTTCTTGCAAAGTAAAACCAACTTTATCTTTTAAATCTCTTGCACTAAATTGTTTTAAATAAAAAAACTTTCTGTTTGAGGATCTAAATTTTTTATTTCTTCCAAACTATAACCTGATTTATTTAATTTTTTTAAACTAAATTTTCTATTAATTGAGGAAGTTGGTAACCAATTTCTTTAAAATCTTCTACATTAAAACCTTCTTTTACCAATTCTTTGTCTTCATAATCCCCTTTTTGTCTTAAATAACTTATAGTATATATTTGTTTTCCTTCATTATTTTTAATATATTTAAGATCAAAAGCACCAAAAAATGGTTTTAATTGTTCTAAAATTTGTTTATAAGAAAGACCTTTTTTCAATTAAATGTTTTAAAGTATATCCTACTTTTTTTATTTTACTTTTATTTCTACTTCTTTATCTTTAAATTGTTTAATTTTATATGTTTTTACAATTAACAAAAATCCACCTAAAAATAAAATAATATTTAAAACGATAAAAGAATATATTATATATTTAGTTTCTTTTAATTTTATTATTTCCTTTCTTCATCATAATCTTTTAATTGTTCTTTGCTAAAAAGACCACTTTTTAATAATTCATCTCTACTAAAATCTAAATTTTTTAATTGTTCTTTTTCTAAATATTTTTCTAAATCGCTAATTTTTTTTCATCTAATAAATAAATTTACTTTTTGATCTGATTCTTGTTCTGTATCTCTTTTATTTTGTTGTGTAAATTTAAAATATGAAACTCCTAAAAAAATAATCACTACAAATAAACACAATACTAAAAGGAGTTATTTTGGATTTAATATCTTTTACTTTAAAATTTAATTTAAACTTCATATTTGCTCCTATTTTGTTTTTTATAAATATAATTATAATAAAAATAAAAAGATAATTTATAACCTTTATGATAATTATACCATTTTTTATTATTACTATTAATATTTATATAAATAAATTTACTTAATAAAATTATAATTACTTTTATTTTTCTTGCAAAAAAAACAAGTAAAACAAAAGTAAGGGATAAAATATTTTTTAAAAAAGAAAACAATTTTCAAAAGGAAGCAAGGAATAAAATAATATGAATCAAAATGTAAAAAAATATTAACTATTTTTATTTATTGCTGCTTTTTGAGTGTTTGCAGTTTTCTTTTATATCAATATTTTAAAAAACCAAACAAAGTGCCATCCCAAATAAAAACAACACCAATCAAACCATCTGAACAAAAACCATCAAAAAATAAACCATCATCTTCTAGTTTAGAGATAACAACTTTTTGGAAAGATCCAAAACCAGAAACAAAACAAAATACAAATACATTAAATACATTTGAAAGTAATCGCAAAGAGATTACCCAAATTCAATTTGATAGAATTGTTGAAGAAATATTAAATGATTTAAAAAGCATGTCATGGGATAATTGTGTAGCTAAATATGAAACAAGAAATGAAAAAAACATATTTCCAAACATTGAAAGAGAGTATAGTTCATTTTTAACTTGGAGCAAAGAAAAAGTAACAGAAGATAACGAAAATTATAACCAACAAAATAAACAAAATATATTACAACAATGCATTAAAAACCTTAAAAAAGAAATTGAAAAAGAACTAAAAGAAATATATTGGTTTAAATATTAAATCATTTGTAGTAATTAATAAATAACTGTTTCATTTATTTAGACAATTAAGATTAACACTGTTCTTTTTATTATCTTACCATTATATAACAATATCAATCATTTTCCAAAGGAATAGGCAGAATTAAATGAATAGAACTATCTTTTTCCAAAGTAGTAATAATAAATGGTTTTAAGGGATTATCAAAATAAAAAACTACTTCTTTAACTGATAAAACTTTTAAAACATCTTCTAAATATTTAGCATTAAAAGCAATTTGGAAACTATTTGCACTAACTTTTAAAGGAATAATTTTTTCCAAAGCAGTTCCCAAACTTTCACTAGAAGAAGAAATTTCAATTGAATTTTGTTTAGTTAAAATAAATTTAATAACATTGGTATTTATTTGTTCTTTGGAAAACAACAATGAAACTCTTTCTAAGGCTTTCATTAAATCATCTTTATTTAAATGAATAGAAAAAAGAAAATTTGTAAGTTTAATTTCTTGAATTTGGGGATAATTTCCTTCTAAAAGTGAAGTTTGAAACCATAAATTATCAATTTCTAAAAAGATTTTTTGAGTATCAGAATAAATTTTTAAATATTTACTTTGACAATGTTCTAATATTTTACTTAATTCTTCTAAACTTTTATTAGGAATAACAATATTAAAATTGTGATATTCAATATCTAGATTGATTTTTTTTTGACTCATTCGAAAAGAATCAGTAGCACAAGCTTTTAAAAGGTTGTTTTGATAAATCAAGTTAAGTCCCATTAAAATAGGTCTTTTTTCATTTTTAGAAGTAGAAATATTTATTTCTTTAATCATATTTTTTAAAAAATGAGTTTCAATTTGAAAAGAATCTAATTTTTGGAAAGAAAAATCAAGTTCTAAAAAATCACAAACATCCATTAATTTTAATTTATATTCACAAAAACTAGTTTTAATTACTAAAAAATTATTTTCCATTACAGTAATTTTAATTAAAGAATCACTAATTTTTTTAATTATTTCAATAAAATATCTCCCTAAACAAGCAATTTTACCTTGTTTTTTAATTTTTAAACTTTCATCTTTAATTTCTATTTTAATTGCAATATTGCCATTATTAGCTTCTAAAATTAAGTTATTTTCTTGTGTTTGGATTTTGAGAGCATTAAAAATAGGGAAAAAATTTTTTTGGGGTAAAATTTTTTGTATTTTTAAAAGTTGTTCCAAAAAAATATCTTTATTAATTTCTAAATACATTTATTAAACCTCATTTATCTTTTTGTTGTAGTAATTATTTTATATCTTTATTATTTATTTTATATCTTTATTAATTTTATTATTAATATTTTATATAATGGCATTTAAACACGTTTAAAGTTATTTTAATTGATGTTTAACTTACTTTTAATATTTATATTACAATTTCAAAAACAGACTAAAATAAGTTAAAAATCATCGAATAATTAAAAGATACTTTTTTAAAATATAGATAATTTATTAATTCATTTTTAATTCAATTTTATTCAATTCATTTATTATTTAATTCATTTATTAAGAATTAATTTTTTTCAAAATAAGTTCTAAGGATTTTTTTAATTCATAATCACTTTGAGAATTTTTTTTAATTTTTTGATAAGCTTTAAAAACTGCAGAATGGTTTCTTTTGAAAAAACTACCAACAATATTATAAGGAATATCTTTTAATTCTTTGATTAAATACATAGCAATATGACGCGGTAAAGTATATTTTTGTTGTCTTTTTTTACTCATTAAATCACGAACTGAAATATTGAAAAAATTGCTAACAACTGATTTGATTTTTTCCAAAACATCCTCATCATAAGAAACACTTTTTTTGCTTTTAATCAAAAGTTCTAAAGCTTCATTGGCAATATTAATATCAATATCATAGCCAAAAGTTTGGGCATAATTCAACAATCTTAATAAAGCTCCTTCCATTTCGCGAACATTATTAACAAAAGAAGAAGCAATCAAATCAAGGACATCTTTTTTTATTTTCAAAGGATTTTGTGGTTCAAATTCTAATATTTTCTTTTTCAAAATATTGAGACGATGATTAAAATCAGGACTTTGAATATCAACCATAAGACCAGCTTCAAAACGTGAAGTTAATCTACTCATAATATTTTTTAGTTCTGAGGCTTGTTTATCACTTGTAATTACAATTTGTTTTTGGTTTAAATAAAGATAATCAAATAATTTAAAAAACTCCATTTGAGTTCTTGTAGCACCTGCCATAATTTGGATATCATCAACTAATAAAAGATCAATATCACGGTATTTTTCGTTGAAATCCTCCATTTTGGATTTTCTTAATTGGTTGGTAAATTCTTCAATAAATCCGTCAGCTTTTACATATAGAACTTTTTTGGCTGAATGTGTTTTTTTTAAAATATGATTTCCGATTGCCTGAATTAGATGGGTTTTTCCGATTCCTGCTTTTCCAAAAATATATAGCGGATTGGTAGTTACTTTTTTTTCTTCAGCAATTTTTTTGGCAATTTTAAAGGCAAAATTATTACTTTTTCCCACAACAAAATTATCAAAACTATACTTGGGATTAGTATTTCCATAATTGTATTTATTAAAACTTATTTTTCTATTTTCAATTTCAACATTTGTGTCATTATCAGTTTTAGTTTCGATTTGTTCTTTTTCAATTGTTTCAAAATATTTATTATTTTGGAATTCATCATTATTTTCATTATTTTCAATTTTGGAAAAATAATTTTGATTCTCATTTTCTAATTTTTCTTTAAGATTTTCAAAATGCTTTTTTTCATCATCAAAATTACTATTTTTTTGATTTTTTTCTGAAACAAATTCAATTATAATTTTTTCTTCAAATTTTAATTTAGTTATTTTTTTGATTTTTTCAAAATACATTTTATATATTTTATTCTTAATAAATTCAGTTTCTACTGAAATTATAATTTTTTCTTCAATTTGTTTTATTTTTTTAATATTCGAAAATGTTTCTTTAAAAACTTCATCACTGTAAATTTTTGATAGTTCATTTAAAATTATTTCCCAAATTTTATTATAATTATTCAT